>JAHBZV010000062.1 GCA_019635275.1 Burkholderiaceae bacterium
TGTTCGCGACCGACGGCGTGCCGGTGTCGATGCTGCGCGACAGCCCGGGCTTCGTCGCGCAGCGCGTGCTGGCGATGATCGTCTCGATCGGCACCGAGATCGCGCAACAGCGCATCGCCTCGCCCGCCGACATCGACGCCGCGGTGCGCATCGGCCTGGGCTATCCGCTCGGTCCCCTGGCGATGGGCGACGCGCTCGGGCCGCCGACCGTGCTCGAGATCCTCGAGAACCTGCACCGCCTCACCGGCGATCCGCGCTATCGCCCGGGTGGCTGGCTGCGGCGGCGCGCGCAGCTGGGGTTGTCGCTGCTCCACGAGGATTGAGCCGATGGGCGCGCGGCTGCTGTCCGAACGCCACGGCGCGGTGCTGCTGCTGCGCATTTCGAACCCCGAGGCGCGCAACGCGCTGCACCCCGACGTCTACCGCGACGGCGCAGCGGCCTTGCGCGCGGCTGCCGAAGACCACGGCGTGCGCGCCATCGTGCTCGCCGGCGAGGGCGAGCACTTCTGCGCCGGCGGCAACCTCAACCGGTTGCGCGAGAACCGCGCGCAGGATCCCTCGGTGCAGGCCGCCTCGATCGACCTGCTCGGCGAGTGGATCGCGGCGATCCGCGACTGCCCGAAACCGGTGATCGCCGCGGTCGAGGGGGCCGCCGCCGGCGCGGGGTTCTCGCTGGTCCTCGCCTGCGACCTGGTGTTCGCCGCCGAGGACGCGCGCTTCGTCATGTCCTACGCGAAGGTCGGGCTGACCTGCGACGGCGGCGCCAGCCACTTCCTCGCCGCGCGCCTGCCCTACCCGCTCGCCTACGAGCTGCTGGCCGGCGGACAGCCGATCGGCGCGCCCAGGCTGCACGCGCTGGGGCTGGTCAACGCGCTGGCCTCGCGCGGCGAGGCGGTGGCGGCCGCCCTGGCCCGCGCCGCCGAGCTCGCCGACGGCCCGGCATTCGCGCTCGGCCGCATCAAGAGCCTGTTGTCCGCACACGAGCGCGAGGCGCTGGCCCACCAGCTGGTTCGCGAGCGCGACAATTTCGTCGCCGCGCTGTTCCACGACGACGGGGGCGAAGGCATCGACGCGTTCCTCGCCAGGCGCCCGCCGCGCTTCAACCGCGAACCCGGCGGGCACTGAATGCGCCGCCGAGTCCGCCCCCCGATCGCACGGAGGAGCCGTGGCTGATTCGCCTGGCGGCAACGCTGCCGCCGCCCAGGATGCCGCCTACAGCGGCACGATCGCCGTCCCCGATCGCCATCGCGTCGACGCGGAGGCGCTCTCGGCCTGGCTGCGCGATCGGGTGCCCGACTTCTCCGGGCCGCTCGCGATCGAGCTGTTCAAGGGCGGCCAGTCGAACCCGACCTACCGGCTGTCGACGCCGCGCGCCGCCTACGTGATGCGCGCCAAGCCCGGCCCGGTTGCGAAGCTGCTGCCGTCGGCGCACGCGATCGAGCGCGAGTACCGCGTGCTGTCGGCGCTGGCGGGCACCGGCATCCCGGTCGCGCGCGTCTACGCGCTGTGCGAGGACGAGTCGGTGATCGGCCGCGCGTTCTACGTGATGGAGTACGTCGACGGCCGCGTGCTCTGGGAGCAATCGCTGCCGGGCCTGTCCAATGCGGAGCGCACCTCGATCTACGACGAGATGAACCGGGTGATCGCCGCGCTGCACTCGGTCGACTACGAGGCGATCGGGCTGGGCGACTTCGGCAAGCCGGGCAACTACTTCGCGCGCCAGATCGGCCGCTGGAGCAAGCAGTACCAGGCGTCGGAAACCGAGCCGATCGACGCGATGAACCGCCTGATCGAGTGGCTGCCGCAGCACGTGCCCGCGGGCGACGAGACCTCGATCGTGCACGGCGACTTCCGGCTGGACAACCTGATCTTCGATCGCGCGCAGCCGCGCATCCGCGCGATCCTCGACTGGGAACTCTCGACGCTGGGCCACCCGCTCGCCGACTTCTCGTACCACTGCATGGCCTGGCACATCGCCCCGGGACAGTTCCGCGGCATCGCCGGGCTCGATCATGCGGCGCTCGGCATCCCGTCGGAGCGCGAGTACGTGCAGGCCTACTGCCGGCGCACCGGGCGCGATCCCGCGCAGACGCTGGCGAACTGGGATTTCTTCCTCGCCTACAACATGTTCCGGCTCGCGGCGATCCTGCAGGGAATCATGAAGCGCGCGGTCGACGGCACGGCCTCGAGCGCGCAGGCACTCGAGGCGGGGCGCCGCGCGCGGCCGCTCGCCGAAATGGGCTGGGAGATCGCGCAGCGCGTACGCTGACGCCGCGCGCGCAGCCCCGGACACCGACACCCCCGGACCGCCGGGATCCGTCCACAGGAGAACGCGATGGAATTCGAATACTCGGCACGATGCATCGAACTGCGCCAGCGCCTGCTGGCGTTCATGGACGAGCACGTCTACCCGAACGAGCGCCGCTTCTACGAGGAGGTGTCGGCGAACCGCCGCGCCGGCAACGCGTGGATCCCTACGAAGATCGTCGAGGAGCTCAAGCCCAAGGCGCGCGCGGCGGGCCTGTGGAACCTGTTCCTGCCCAAGTCGACGCGGGTGCCCGAGGGGCTGTCCAACCTCGACTACGCGCCGCTGTGCGAGATCATGGGGCGCGTCACCTGGGCGCCCGAGGTCTTCAACTGCAACGCGCCCGACACCGGCAACATGGAGACGCTCGAGCGCTACGCGAGCGAGCCGATCAAGCGCGCGTGGCTCGACCCGCTGCTCGCCGGCGAGATCCGCTCGGCGTTCGCGATGACCGAGCCGGCGGTCGCCTCGTCCGACGCGACCAACATCCAGGCGCGCATCGAGCGCCAGGGCGACCACTACCTGATCAACGGCCGCAAGTGGTGGACCTCGGGCGCGGGCGATCCGCGCTGCAAGGTCTACATCTTCATGGGCAAGACCAACCCCGACGCAGGCCGCCACGAGCAGCAGTCGATGATCGTCGTGCCGGCCGACACCCCCGGGATCACCGTGGTCCGCCCGCTCAACGTGTTCGGCTACGACGACGCGCCGCACGGCCATTGCGAGGTGTCGTTCGAGAACGTCCGGGTGCCGGTCGACAACGTCCTGCTCGGCGAGGGGCGCGGCTTCGAGATCGCGCAGGGCCGCCTCGGCCCGGGGCGCATCCACCACTGCATGCGCTCGATCGGCGTGGCCGAACGGGCGCTCGAGTACATGTGCAAGCGGCTGTCCTCGCGCGTCGCGTTCGGCAAGCCGATCTCCGCGCACAACGTCTGGCACGAGCGCATCGCCGACGCGCGCTGCATGATCGACCAGGCGCGTCTGCTCACGCTGAAGGCCGCCTACATGATGGACACGGTCGGCAACAAGGTCGCCAAGGCCGAGATCGCGATGATCAAGGTGGTCGCGCCCAACATCGCCTGCCAGATCCTCGACTGGGCGATCCAGGCGCACGGCGGCGCGGGCGTCAGCGACGACTTCCCGCTCGCCTCGCTCTATGCGCACCAGCGCACGCTGCGACTTGCCGACGGCCCGGACGAGGTCCACCGCAACGCGATCGCCAAGCTCGAACTCGCCAGGCACCTGCCCGTTCCCGGCGGCGCCGACAGGGTGCAGATGCCGATCACCCGCGGCGCCTGAGCGGAGGCACCGTGATCGACGTCTACTCCTGGCCCACGCCCAACGGCCACAAGGTGCACATCATGCTCGAGGAGTGCGGCCTTCCCTACGCCGTGCACCCGATCGACATCCGCGCCGGCGACCAGTTCGACCCCGCGTTCCTCGCGATCAGCCCGAACAACAAGATCCCGGCGATCGTCGACAGCGACGGCCCGGACGGCAAGCCGATCTCGCTGTTCGAGTCCGGGGCGATCCTCGTCTACCTCGCGGCGAAGACCGGCAAGTTCATGCCGCGCAGCACGCGAGGCAAGTACGAGGTGCTGCAGTGGCTGATGTTCCAGATGGGCGGCGTCGGCCCGATGCTGGGCCAGACGCATCACTTCCGCATGTACGCGCCCGAGACCATCGCCTACGCGATCGACCGCTACACCAACGAGGCCAGGCGCCTGTACCGCGTGCTCGACCGGCGGCTCGAAGTCACCGACGCGTACCTGGGCGGGCGCCAGTACTCGATCGCCGACATCGCCACCTGGCCGTGGATACGCTCGCACGCCAACCAGGGCGTCGACCTCGCCGACTACCCGCAGGTGAAACGGTGGTTCGAGACGATCGCGGCGCGCCCGGCGGTGGCCCGCGCGATCACCGTGCTCGCCGACCAGCGCAAGCCGATCGACGAGAAGGCGCGCGAGATCCTGTTCGGCGCCACGCAGTACGCGCGACGCTGAGCGCGCCCGCTGCAGCAGCATTCGTGCTGCAGCGGCCCTCTACTGCAGCGGCTCTTTCGCCGCCGCCGGCAGCGGAAACGAGAGCACCTCGATGCCCTCGTCCTCGAGCTCGGCCCGCTGTTCGGGCGTGGCCACGCCCCGGATGCCGCGCTCGGGCGCTTCGTTGTAGTGGATGCGCCGCGCCTCCTCGGCGAAGCGCTCGCCGACGTCCTCGGTGTGCTCGGCGAGGTGGCGCGCCATCTTCATCCACAGCGCCTGCAATTGTTGCGGCGTCGGCATCGCCGCGGCCAGCTGGCCACGGCCGGACTGTCCGGCCTCGGGCGCAGGCTCGTGGCCCGAGGAGAGGTTCAGCCGCGGCGCGCTGGGCATCTTGCGCACCGACTTGCTGGCGCACACCGGGCACTCGACGAGCCCGCGCTCGCGCTGTTCGTCGAAAGCCTGCGCCGATCCGAACCAGCCCTCGAACCGGTGGTCGTGCTCGCAGGAGAGATTGAATACTTTCACGTTGCGTTCCCCGTCCTGCATTGTACGTGCAGGCGCGCGGCTTCGCGCCCTTTCCCCCCCTCGGGCCCGCAACGGCGCTGATAGAATCGCCCGGGCCTGCCGCCACCGGCCGGGGCCTGCCCCGGACATCCGCGCCGCTTCCATGAAAGACCCCCAGGTGATCCCGATCGACGAGGCCGTCGCGCGGCTCGACGCCTTCGACGCGATCGTCGACGCGCGCAGCCCGTCCGAGTTCGCCGAAGACCACCTGCCGGGCGCGATCAGTGCGCCGGTGCTCGACGATGCCGAGCGCGCGCTCGTCGGCACGATCCACAAGCAGCAGTCGGCATTCGAGGCGCGCCGCACCGGCGCAGCGATCGTCGCCCGCAACGTCGGCACGCTGATCGATCGGCTGTTCGGCGACCGGCCGCACGACTGGCGGCCGCTCGTCTACTGCTGGCGCGGCGGGAACCGCTCCGGTGCGCTGGCCACCGTGTTCGCGCGGATCGGCTGGCGCACGGCCGTCATCGAAGGCGGCTACCGTGCGTTTCGCCGCCGAGCGCTCGAGGATCTCGCCCGCTGGCCTGCCGGCCTTCGTCTTCACGTGCTCGCCGGACGCACCGGGACCGGCAAGAGCCTGATCCTGCAGCATCTCGCGGCCGACGGCGCGCAGGTCCTCGACCTCGAGGCGATCGCCTGCCATCGGGGCTCGGTGCTCGGCCTGATGCCGCAGGCGCGGCAACCGACGCAGAAGGGCTTCGAGACCGGCCTCTGGGACGCGATGCGACGCTTCGATCCCGAGCGCCCGGTGTTCGTCGAGTCCGAGAGCCGTCGCGTCGGCCGCTGTCATGTCCCCGACGCGCTGATCGCGGCAATGCGCGCGGCGCCGTGCACGCGGATCGAAGCCAGCGTTCCGGTGCGCGCCGCACTGCTGCTTCGCGAGTACCGCCACTTCACCGCCGACCCGGCGCTGCTCTACGAGCGCCTCGAGCGCCTCGTGCCGCTGCACGGCCATCGGCAGGTCGAGGCGTGGCGCGCGATGGCGGCGGCCGGCCAGTGGGAGGCGTTCGTCGAGTCGATGCTCGCGCTGCACTACGACCCGGCCTACGACCGGTCGATGAAGCGCAACTACCTTCGGGTCGACGAGGCGCCCGTCGTCGAGCTGCGCGCCGCCGATTCCGGCGCGGTGACCGACGCCGCGCGACGGATCGCGGCGTGAACGTAACCTAGCGTCCGTCGCCGCTGGCCAGGCGCTCGGGGTAGCGCACGATCTTCGAGCGCGCCTTCACCGACTCCAGGTAGTCGCTGAGCGCCTGCTGCGCGTAGACCTGCTGCAGTTGCTGGCGATAAGTGGCGCGCCGCTCCTCGACGCGCTTGGCGTCCGGCAGGGTCACCTTCGTCACCTGGTAGATCGCGTAGCCCTGCGGGCCGAGATCTGTGCCGACGAACGCCGGCAGCGGCTCCGAAGGCGCTCCGAACACGGCCTCGATGGCCTGGGCCGGCATCTGCGGCCCCGGCGCGCGCGTCACGGTCCGCGGCGCCGACAGGCCGGCCGCAGCCTCGCCGGCACGCAGCGCCTTCAGCCTCGCCTCGCCCGCCTGCACGGCGAGCTTGTGCGACTCCTCGCGCACGGCCAGTTGCCGCACCTGCTCCTTCACCGCGTCGAACGGCTTGCGCTGCGCCGGCCGGTGCTCGACGATTCGCGCCGAGACCAGCGTGTTGTTGCCGACGTCGATGGCCTCGGTATTGCGCTTGCTGGCGATCGAGTCGGCGCTGAACAGCGCCGCCAGCACGCGCGGGTTGTTCAGCGGATGTTCGCGCGGCAGACCCGGCGTGTTCGCGCGACCGACCTCGTCGGCCGTCTGCACCTGCAGGCCGAAGCGCTGCGCGGCCGGGGCCAGCGAGTCGGCCTGCTCGTAGACCAGGTTGCTGAAGGTTTCGGCCGCCTCGGCGAAACGCGAGCTGACCTGCTGCGCGCGGATCTCCGCCTCGATCGAGGCGCGCACCGCCTCGAAATCGCGCTGCGTCGCCGGCCGGATCTCGGTGACCCGGATGACGTGGTAGCCGAACTCGGACTCGACCACGCCGCTCGTCTCGCCCTTGCCGAGCGCGAACGCAGCGTCGGCGAACGGCTTGACCATCGTGTCGCGCGTGAAGAAACCGAGGTCGCCGCCCGACGCCGCCGAGCCCGGGTCCTGCGATTCGGCCTTCGCCAGAGCAGCGAAATCGGCACCTGCCTTCAGCCTGGCCAGGATGTCCTCGGCCTTCGCGCGGGCCGCCTTCTTCTGCGCGTCGCTCGCGCCCGGCTCGACCTTGACCAGGATGTGGCTCGCGCGTCGCTGCTCGGGCGTGGTGTAGCGCGCCTTGTTCTGCTCGTAGTACGCGCGGGCATCCTGCTCGGAGACCTTGATCTGCTTCGCGACCGCGTCGCCCGACAGCACCAGGTACTCGACGCGGGCGTTCTCGGGTACCTCGAACGCCTGCGCGTTGCGCTCGTAGAAGGCCGAGAGTTGCGCATCGGTCGGGTTCACCTTCGCGGCGAAGTCTTCCGGCTTGAACAGCAGCTCGCGAACCTCGCGCGTCTGCTCGCCGAGCGCGATCATGCGATCGACCAGCGAGGCGGGCACGAAGGCCGTCTGCGAGATCGCCTCGGGCAGCGCCTGCAGCGCCAGGTCGCTGCGCATCTCGCCCTCGAAGATCTGCTCGTTCTTGCCCTGCGCCCGCAGCAACTGGCGATAGCGCTCGATGTCGAACTTGCCATCACTGCCGGTAAGGCCCGGGATCGCCGCGATCGCGCGGCGCAGCTGCTCGTCGGGCACGGCGATGTGCTTGTCGAGCGCCTCGGCGAGCAGCGCCCGCTGCGCGATCAGGCCGTCGAGCACCTGCCCGCGGGCGGCGTCGTTGTCGACCAGCGACGAATCGAAGCGCTCGCCGAGCATCTGGCGCAGCTGCTCGATCTGCCGACGATGCGCGAGATCGAACTCCTGCCGGCTGATCTTGCTCGACCCCACCTTGGCTACGGTCCCCTCGTCGGAGAAGAACTTCTCGTAGCCCTGGATCCCGAAGAACGCGAACGCCGGGAAGATCAGCACGAGCAGCACGAACTGCATCAGCCGTTGGTGTTTCCTGACCGTATCGAACATGCGACCCTGCCAGTTGGAAGCCGGATGGAAAAAAAAGGGCGAACTCTCGTTCGCCCTTCGGGTGTTGGCGGAGTGGACGGGACTCGAACCCGCGACCCCCGGCGTGACAGGCCGGTATTCTAACCGACTGAACTACCACTCCTTCGATGCATGGCTTGCATTTCTTGTTCGCCCGCTCGCCTCGCGTTGCCCGGCGGCTGGTGGGTGCTGAGAGGTTCGAACTCCCGACCTACGCCTTGTAAGGGCGCCGCTCTACCAGCTGAGCTAAGCACCCCCGATCAGGGCATCGTGCGGGCCTTCGCACCCCGACGAAGCCGAGGCTTGGCGACCCGCATCGCGCGATGCGCAGCGAAGTCGGCGATTATATATGAACCGCTGGCGGCCGATCAACCCGCCGCCGTTCCGGTGCCTAGTTGATCGCGTCCTTCAGCGCCTTCCCAGGGCGGAACTTCGGTACCTTGGCGGCCTTGATCTTGATCGTCGCGCCGGTGCGCGGATTGCGTCCGCTTCGCGCCGCGCGCTTGCCGACCGCGAACGTGCCGAACCCGACCAGCGTCACCGTGCCGCCCTTGCGCAGCGTCGTGCGAACCGCCCCGACCAGCGCTTCGAGCGCCCGACCCGCAGCGGCCTTCGAGATGTCGGCCTGCTTCGCGATGTGGTCGATCAATTCGGTCTTGTTCACTGAAAACCCCCTCACTCCGGAATCGTGTTGGACGAGCGCTCGTGGCACTGCGCGCTTCGAGATGATGCTGCCTGGAGGCAGCGGATGACGCGGGAAAGCGGAGCCGTATTAAATCGCCCGGCCCGGCCAGTGTCAAGCCGAGCCGGGGCGATCAAACAGGCCCCTTTCCCTCTGAAATGTCGCCCCGGCGCTCAGTGCGTGACGACGTCTCCGCCGGTACCCGTCGGCGCTGCGGCGACCGCCGCGCTGCTCGAGGCGGGAGCCTCTTCGGCCAGCGGCTGCGGCTGTCGCTCCAGCGCGATCTCGAGCACGCGATCGATCCACTTCACCGGCACGATCTCGAGCTTGTTCTTCACGTTGTCGGGAATCTCGGCGAGGTCCTTCACGTTCTCCTCGGGGATCAGCACCGTGCGGATGCCGCCGCGATGCGCCGCGAGCAGCTTCTCCTTCAGGCCGCCGATCGCGAGCACCTCGCCGCGCAGCGTGATCTCGCCGGTCATCGCGACGTCGGCGCGCACCGGGATGCCGCTGAGCACCGACACGAGCGCCGTCGTCATCGCGATGCCTGCGCTCGGCCCGTCCTTGGGTGTCGCGCCCTCGGGCACGTGGATGTGGATGTCGCTCTTCTCGTAGAAGTCGTCCTTGATGCCCAGGCGCCGGGCGCGACGGCGCACCACCGTCATCGCCGCCTTGATCGACTCCTGCATCACGTCGCCGAGCTTGCCGGTGAAGGTGGTCTTTCCCTTGCCGGGGATCGCCACCGCCTCGATCGTCAGCAGCTCGCCGCCGACCTCGGTCCAGGCGAGCCCGGTGACTTGCCCGACCTGGTTCTCCTTCTCGGCGATGCCGAAGCTGTAGCGCCGCACGCCCAGGAACTTGTCGAGGTTCTTGTTCGTGACGCTGATCCTCTTCTCCTGCTTCTTCAGCAGCAGCATCTTGACGACCTTGCGGCAGATCTTGCTGATCTCGCGCTCGAGCGAGCGCACGCCGGCCTCGCGCGTGTAGTACCGAACGATGTCGCGCAGCGCGCTCTCGGCGATCGAGACCTCGGTCGCCTTCAGGCCCGTGTTCTTCATCTGCTTGGGAAGCAGGTAGCGCTGGGCGATGTTGACCTTCTCGTCCTCGGTGTAGCCGGACAGGCGGATGACCTCCATCCGGTCGAGCAGCGCCGGCGGGATGTTCAGCGTGTTGGCCGTGGCCACGAACATCACGTCGGACAGGTCGTATTCGACCTCGACGTAGTGGT
The DNA here is from genome assembly GCA_019635275.1 of Burkholderiaceae bacterium. GTDB lineage: Bacteria > Pseudomonadota > Gammaproteobacteria > Burkholderiales > Burkholderiaceae_E > Zeimonas. The sequence continues at coordinate 9,863 of JAHBZV010000062.1, forward strand.
CGACGAAGGTCGAGTTCTGCTCCGGATCGAGCACCTCGAGCAGCGCCGACGAAGGATCGCCGCGGAAGTCCATCCCCATCTTGTCGACTTCGTCGAGCAGGTAGAGCGGATTGCGCACGCCGATCTTCGCGAGGTTCTGCAGGATCTTGCCCGGCATCGACCCGATGTAGGTGCGGCGGTGGCCGCGGATCTCGGCCTCGTCGCGCACGCCGCCCAGCGCCATGCGCACGAACTTGCGGTTCGTGGCACGCGCGATCGACTGCCCGAGCGAAGTCTTGCCGACCCCCGGGGGCCCGACCAGGCACAGGATCGGAGCCTTCACCTTCTCGACCCGCTGCTGCACGGCCAGGTACTCGAGGATGCGGTCCTTGACCCGCTCCAGGCCCCAGTGGTCCTCGTTGAGCACCTTCTCGGCGTTGGCCAGGTCGTTGTTGATCTTGCTCTTCTTGCGCCACGGCAGGCCGACCAGCGTGTCGATGTAGTTGCGCACGACGGTCGCCTCGGCCGACATCGGCGACATCAGCTTGAGCTTCTTGAGCTCGGCCTCGGCCTTCTTCAGCGCCTCCTTGGGCATCCGCGCGGCCTTGACCTTCTTCTCGAGCTCGTCCATGTCGGCGCCGTCCTCGCCCTCGCCGAGCTCCTTCTGGATCGCCTTGACCTGCTCGTTCAGGTAGTACTCGCGCTGGCTCTTCTCCATCTGGCGCTTGACGCGCCCGCGGATGCGCTTCTCGACCTGCAGGATGTCGAGCTCGGTCTCGATCTGCGTGAGCAGCTTCTCGAGCCGCTCGGACACCTCGTTGGTCTCGAGGATGTTCTGCTTCTGCTCGATCTTGATCGGCAGGTGCGCGGCGATCGTGTCGGCCAGCCGGCCGGCATCGTCGATGCCGGCGAGCGACGCCAGGATCTCGGGCGGCACCTTCTTGTTCAGCTTCACGTACTGGTCGAACTGCGCGAGGATTGCGCGGCGCAGCGCCTCGGTCTCGGGGCTCTCGGCCGTGGGCGGCTCGATCGGCGCCAGCTCGCAGGTGAAGTGCGCGCCGCTGTCGTCGATGCCCAGGATGCGCGCGCGACGCACGCCTTCGACCAGCACCTTCACGGTGCCGTCGGGCAGCTTGAGCATCTGCAGGATGTTCGAGACGCAGCCGATCTCGTAGATGTCGTCGGCGACCGGCTCGTCCTTCGAGGCGTTGCGCTGGGCGACCAGCATGATGCTCTTGCCGACTTCCATCGCGGCCTCGAGCGCCTTGATGGACTTGGGCCGGCCGACGAACAGCGGGATCACCATGTGGGGAAACACCACCACGTCGCGCAGCGGCAGCAGCGGCAGCGACTGGATGGCGGGGACCTGCTCTTCGGACATTGGGTTCTCCATGTGGACCTCCCGGGCGATGTGGCGCCGCCGGCGGAGATTTCAAGCATTCGCGGTCGAGGATACGACGATTCGACCCGCCGGCCCCCCGTGGGGGCCCCCCGATGGGGTCAATTCGCAACGGTCGGCGGGGCCGACCGCGCCTTTCGCGCCCAATCGGGGGCGGCCGACCGCGGCCAAAGGGGCGGAAGCGAGACGATAGACGCCGATCAGGCCCGTTGCGGGCCGATGACGGTCAGTTCGACCCGGAAACCCTGGGGGTGTCGGCGTAGATCACCAGCGGCTTGCCGTCGCCCTCGATGGCGTTCTCGTCGACGACCACCTTCTGGACGTTCTGCAGGCTGGGCAGGTCGAACATGATGTCGAGCAGCGTCTGCTCGAGAATCGAACGCAGCCCGCGCGCGCCCGTCTTGCGCTTGAGCGCCTTGCGGGCGATCGCCTGCAGCGCGGCAGGCCGCACTTCGAGGTCGACGCCTTCCATCGAGAACAGCCGCTGGTACTGCTTGACCAGCGCGTTCTTCGGCTCGATGAGGATCTGCACCAGCGCGTCGGCGTTGAGTTCGTCGAGCGTGGCCACCACCGGCAGCCGGCCGACCAGTTCGGGAATGAGGCCGAACTTGACCAGGTCCTCGGGCTCGACCTCGCGCAGCACTTCGCCCACGGCGCGCTCGTTGGCGCTGCGAACCTCGGCGCCGAAGCCGATTCCGGAGCGCTCGGAGCGGCTGCGGATGACCTTCTCGAGTCCGTCGAACGCGCCGCCGCAGATGAACAGGATGTTCGTCGTGTCGATCTGGACGAAATCCTGGTTGGGGTGCTTGCGCCCGCCCTGCGGCGGCACCGACGCCACGGTGCCCTCGATCAGCTTGAGCAGCGCCTGCTGCACGCCTTCGCCCGACACGTCGCGCGTGATCGACGGGTTGTCGGACTTGCGCGAGATCTTGTCGATCTCGTCGATGTAGACGATGCCGCTCTGCGCCTTCTCGACCTCGTAGTTGCAGTTCTGCAGCAGCTTCTGGATGATGTTCTCGACGTCCTCGCCGACGTAGCCGGCTTCGGTGAGCGTCGTCGCGTCGGCGATCACGAAGGGCACGTTGAGCAGGCGCGCCAGCGTCTGCGCCAGCAGCGTCTTGCCCGAGCCGGTGGGGCCCACCAGCAGGATGTTGCTCTTGGCGAGCTCGACCTCGTCCTTCTTGCCCTTGTGGCGCAGCCGCTTGTAGTGGTTGTAGACCGCGACCGAGAGGATCTTCTTGGCGCTCTCCTGTCCGATCACGTACTGGTCGAGGATGCCGCAGATCTCGGCCGGCGTCGGCAGGCCACCCTTCTGGGCGCCCGCTGCGCCCTCGGCCTGCGTCTCGTCACGGATGATGTCGTTGCACAGCTCGATGCATTCGTCGCAGATGAACACCGACGGGCCCGCGATCAGCTTGCGCACCTCGTGCTGGCTCTTGCCGCAGAAGGAGCAGTACAGCAGTTTCTCGGTGGATCCCTTCTTGTCCGTCATGTTCGCTCCGGCCTGCCGGACGGCCGGGCGCGCCGCGACCCGCCGTGCCCGGATGGGTGCCCCGGATCAGGCACCTTCGCCTCGACTTGACAACACCTTGTCGATCAGTCCGTAGCTTACCGCATCTTCCGAGGACATGAAGTTGTCCCGGTCGGTGTCGGCCGCGATGCGCTCGATCGGCTGCCCGGTCTTGTCTGCGAGGATGCGATTGAGCCGCTCGCGCGTATAGAGGATCTCGCGCGCGTGGATCTCGATGTCGGAGGCCTGCCCCTGCGCGCCGCCCGAGGGCTGGTGGATCATGATGCGCGCGTTCGGGAGCGCGAAGCGCTTGCCCTTGGTGCCGGCGGCGAGCAGGAACGCGCCCATGCTCGCGGCGATGCCCAGGCACAACGTGCTGACCGCCGGCTTGATGAACTGCATCGTGTCGTAGATGGCCAGTCCCGCCGACACCGACCCGCCGGGCGAGTTGATGTAGAACGAGATGTCCTTGTCGGGGTTCTCGGACTCCAGGAACAGCAGTTGCGCGACGATCAGGTTCGCAGACTGGTCCATCACCGGCCCGACCAGGAAGATCACGTGCTCGCGCAGCAGCCGCGAATAGATGTCGTAGGCGCGCTCGCCCCGGCCGCTCTGCTCGATGACGATCGGGACCATGCCCAGCCCTTGCGTCTCCTGGCGCTGCGCCAGGTGCGCATTGACCAGGTCTTCGACCATGCTGTTGAAGGTCATGTCTCGCTCCGTTGAAGTTCCGTGTCCGCCGCGCCTCAGCCTGCCGACATCAGTTCGTCGAAGGGCAGCGCCCGGTCGGTGACGCGCGCCTTCGACAGCGCCCAGTCGACGACGTTCTGCTCGACGACGATCGCCTCGACCTCGGCCAGGCGATTGCGGTCGCTGAAGTAGTGGCGCACCACTTCGCCCGGGTTCTCGTAGGCCTGCGCGAACTCCTCGATCTGCTTGCGGATCTGGTCGGGCTTGGCCTGCAGCCCATGCTCGCGGACGATCTCGGCGACGATCAGGCCCAGGCGGACTCGCCGTTCGGCCTGCTCGCGGAAGGTGTCGGGCGGAATTGGCGGCATGTTCTTCGGGTCGATCCCGCGCTGCCGCAGGTCTTCCATCGCGCGCTCGCCGAGCGCCTTGCTCTCGGCCTCGACGAGCGCCTTGGGCAGCTCGAACGCGGCGAGCTTCGTCAGCGCCTCCATGACCGCAGCCTTGTTGCGCGAGCGCACGCGCTGGCCGACCTCGCGCTCGAGGTTCGCGCGGATGTCGGCGCGCATCCGCGCCAGGTCGCCGTCGGGAACGCCGAGCTGGCGGGCGAACGCGTCGTCGACCTGCGGAAGCTGCGGCGCCTCGACCTTGCGGATCGTGACCTCGAACTGCGCGGTCTTGCCCGCCAGTTCGACCGAGCCGTACTCCGCCGGGAAGGCGACCGGGAAGGTCTTCTTCTCGCCGGTGCCGGCGCCGCGCACGCCCGCCTCGAAATCGGGCAGCATGCGCCCTTCGCCGAGCACGAACGGAAACTCGGTGGCCGAGCCGCCCTCGAAGGCCACGCCGTCGAGCGTGCCGACGAAATCGATCGTCACGCGATCGCCGTCCTGTGCGGCCCGATCCGCCGCCGCCCAGGTGACGCGCTGCTTGCGAAGGATCTCGACCGTCTTGTCGACCTCGGCGTCGCCCACCTGGCACGACACCCGCTCGAGCTCGAGCGTGGCCGGATCGCCCAGCGCCACTTCCGGGTAGACCTCGAACGTGGCAGTGAAGCCGAGCTCGTGCTCGGCGGCGCCCTCACGCGACTCGATCCGCGGCTGGCCGGCGACGCGCAGCTTGTGCTCGTCGACCGCGTCGCTGAACGCCTTCGAGACCGCGTCGCCGAGCACTTCGGCGTGCACCTGCGGCCCGTAGGACTGCTCGATCATCTTCATCGGCACCTTGCCTGGCCGGAAGCCGGGCATCTTGACGTTGCGCGAAAGCTTGCGCAGGCGCTCGACGACCTGCCGGTTGATCTCGGCCACCGGCACGGCCATGGCCAGCTTGCGCTCGAGCGCGCCGGTCGTTTCAAGTTGCGTTGCCATCTCGGGTCATCCAGGTCTCGAATGTGGAAGCGTTCCGCGGCGATCGCGGGGTGCCGTGGTGCGGCCGAAAGGACTCGAACCTTCACGCCTTGCAGCGCCAGGACCTAAACCTGGTGCGTCTACCAATTCCGCCACGGCCGCGAAAACGCGCCATTCTAAACGAAGCGCGCAGGCGCCCTCCGCCCCATTCAGTCGCAAGAGCACCGTCGCGCCGACCGATCGCGCGAGCGTGCCCGCACGGACCGCGGCGTCGTCCGCGCACACCGCGACCTCGAGGCCCGGCCAGGGGCCGAGCGGCCACCCGCGCGTGGGACGCGCCGACCGGACGAGAAGGTTGCCGCGTGGCGCGGCAACCTTCGTAGGGAGGGAGGGCAGCCCGCGCAGCGGGCCGCGTCGTTCGCGCGGGCGGCCGCTCGGCCCCTGGCCGGGCCGGGCGAACGCCACCGACGCGCCGCCGATCGACGCTGCGAGCCGTGCGGGCACGCTCGCGCGACCGGTCAGCGCGACGCAGGCGCGAGCCGGTACCAGGCCACGTACAGCGCCGGCACGAACAGCAAGGTGAGCGCAGTGGCCACGATCAGCCCGCCCATGATCGCGAAGGCCATCGGCCCCCACAGCACGTCGCGCGACAGCGGGATCATCGCCAGCACCGCTGCGGCGGCAGTCAGCGTGATCGGGCGAAAGCGACGCACCGCCGACTCGCGAACCGCGTCCCAGCGGGTCAGCCCGGCGTCCACGTCCTGGCGGATCTGGTCGACCAGGATCACCGTGTTGCGCATGATCATGCCGCCCAGAGCGATCATGCCGAGCATGGCGACGAAGCCGAACGGCTTGGCGAACAGCAGCAGCGCCGCCGCGATGCCGACGACACCCAGCGGCGCGGTGAGCAGCACCATCGCGGTGAGCGAGAAGCTGCGCAGCTGGATCATCAGCAGCGCCAGCACCGCCGCAGCCAGCATCGGCATCCCGGCGTTGATCGACGCCTGCGCCTTGGCGTTCTCCTCGAACGGACCGCCGGCTTCGATCCGGTAGCCGGGCGGCAACTCGCCGCGCAGCGCGTCCAGCGTCCTGTCGATGCG
>JAHBZV010000063.1 GCA_019635275.1 Burkholderiaceae bacterium
GGACACATCTTCGCGATGCGCGCGCCGTCGACGAAGTGCGGCCTGAGCCCGGCCTGGTTGGCGACCTTGACGAGGTCACGCACGCGCGCGTCCTCGCGCGAGGCGTCGACGTAGAGCTCGCGAACGCCTTCGGGCGCGCGTCGCAATCGAGCCAGCACCGAGTGAAAGCCGTGGATCAGCACGATCGCTCCTGGTGTCAGCGGCGACGCTTGCGCCGCGCGCCGGCCGCCGCCGCGGGCGCGGCGCCGCGCCCGCGGGCCGCGAGGCGCTCGGCGCGCGCGCGCTTGACCTTGTCGCTCTTGGGCTTGGCGGCCTTGCGCGCCTTGCCGCCGGCGGCCTTCGAGCCGGCCTTCGACGGCTGCGCCCGGCCGCGAGCGGCTTTGGCCGGCGGCGGCGCGGCGATGTCCTCGGGTGGCGGTGTCACGGCACTGGCCGCGTCCGGGCGCAACGTGCCGTCTTCGGCGCCCTCGCGGCGCCGGATCCGGCTGATGGTGCGGAAGTCCGTGCGCTCGACCAGCCGGAAATCGATGCGGCGCGCCTCGAGGTCGACGCGCGAGACCTGCACGTCGAGCTCGTCGGTGAGGCGAAAGCGCCGCCCCGTGCGCTCGCCCCGCAGCTCGTGGGTCGTCTCGTTGTACTGGAAGTACTCGCCGCCCAGCTCGGAGACGTGCACCAGCCCCTCGACGTAGAGGTCGTTGAGCGTGACGAACACGCCGAACGGCGCGACACCGGTGACGCGTCCCGCGAACTGCTCGCCGACACGCTCGCGCACGTACATGCACTTCAGCCACGCCTCGACGTCGCGCGATGCCTCGTCGGCGCGTCGCTCGTTGGCCGAGCAGGTCGCACCGAGCATCTGCCAGTTCTCGTGTTCCTGCTGGCGCGCCAGCGCCTGCGCCGTGGCGTCCTCGGCCCTCGCGGCGGTGCCGTTGCGGCCGCGCGCACTGCGCCGTTCGACGCCGCCCCCGGGGGGCTCGTCGCGCTCGCCGGCGTCGAGCGCGACGGCCGGCCGGTAGCGGGTGCCCGCGAGCAGCGCCTTGATCACCCGGTGCGTCAGCAGGTCCGGGTAGCGGCGGATCGGCGACGTGAAATGCGTGTACGCGTCGTAGGCGAGCCCGAAGTGCCCGGAGTTGTCGGGCGAGTAGATCGCCTGCTGCATCGAGCGCAACAGCATCGTCTGCAGCAACGCCGAGTCCGGGCGCGCGCGGACCTGCGCGGCGAGCTCGGCATAGTCGCGCGGCGACGGCTCGTCGCCGCCGCCCAGCGACAGGCCGACGCTGCGCAGGAACTCCCGCAGCAACTGCAACCGCTCGGGCGTCGGTCCCTCGTGCACGCGGAACAGCCCGGGGTGCTTGCTCCGGCGCATGAAGTCGGCGGTGCAGACGTTGGCCGCCAGCATGCATTCCTCGATCAGCCGGTGCGCGTCGTTGCGCTGGCTGGGAACGATCCGCTCGATGCGGCCCGCGGGATCGCAGACGATCTTCGTCTCGACCGTCTCGAAATCGATCGCGCCGCGCGCCTGCCGGGCGGTCGCGAGCGCGCGATACAGGTCGTGCAGGTTGCGCAGCATCGGCAGCAGCGCCGCGCGCGCGGGCGGCGGCGCCAGCGCCGCGCCGCCCGACAGCATCGACCAGACCTCGTCGTAGGTCAGGCGCGCTGCGGAGTGCATCACCGCCTCGTAGAACTGGTAGGCACGCAGCTGCCCGCGCGCCCCGATCACCATGTCGCAGACCAGCACCAGTCGATCGACCTGCGGATTGAGCGAGCACAGGCCGTTGGACAGCTTCTCGGGCAGCATCGGGATCACGCGCCGCGGGAAGTAGACCGAGGTGCTGCGCTCGAACGCGTCGACGTCGAGCGGGTCGCCCGGCTTCACGTAGTGCGCGACGTCGGCGATCGCCACGATGAGGCGAAAGCCGTTCGCGCGCCGTGCTCGCCCGCCGGCGGCAGGCGCGTCGTCGTCGGCCGCGTGCGCCGCGCCGATCGACTCGCCGCGCGCCGCAATCGACTCGATCGGCTCGCAGTAGACGGCGTCGTCGAAGTCGCGCGCGTCCTCGCCGTCGATCGTGACCAGCGGCACGTCGCGCAGGTCGACGCGCCCCTTCAGGTCGGCCGGGCGCACCGCGACCGGCAGCTTCGCGGCCTGCGCGACCGCCGCCTCGCCGAACTGGTGCGGGACGTCGAACTTGCGTACCGCGATCTCGATCTCCATCCCGGGATCGCCGATCTCGCCGAGCACCTCGACGACGCGCCCGATCGGCGGCGCCTGCCCCGACGGCGGATCGACGATCTCGACGGTCACCACCTGCCCCTGCTGCGCATGGTGGGTGTCACCGGGCGGGATCAGGATGTCGTGCTTGATGCGCTGGTCTTCGGGGACGACGATGTGCACGCCGCGCTCGTTGAGGAAGCGCCCGACCAGGCGCCGGTGCGCGCGCTCGGTCACCTCGACGATGCGGCCCTCGGGCCGTCCGCGCGAGTCGTAGCCGGTGCGCTTGACCAGCGCGCGGTCGCCGTGCATCACCTTCTGCATCTCGCGCGGCGACAGGAACACGTCCGGGCCCCCGGCGTCGGGGATCAGGAAACCGAAGCCGTCGCGATGGCCCTGCACCCGGCCCGCGGTCAGGTCGAGCTTGCTGGCCAGCAGCAGCACGCCCTTGCGGTTGGGCAGCAGCTGCCCGTCGCGCTCCATCGCGAGCAGCCGCCGATTCAGGTTGTCGAAGTGCGTCGACGGCACCTCGAGCCGCTCGGCGAGCTCGACCGGCGTCATCGGCACGTCGGCGGCGCGCAGGCACTCGAGGATCGCTTCGCGCGTCGGAGCAAACCAGGTCGTGGAGGTCGGGCGTCGGGTCACGAGTTCACCGGTAATTTGACAAATCGCGCCGGTCGATTAAACTGCCGGGCTCTACTCGCGGCAGGCATCGACCCGTCGCCGCCTTCGGAAATCGTCCGAAAGGCCCATCGCCCAGATGGCGGAATTGGTAGACGCACCAGGTTCAGGTCCTGGCGGTGGCAACACTGTGGAGGTTCGAGTCCTCTTCTGGGCACCATCGACAAAGCCCGCGCGAGCGGGCTTTTCAATCTCAGCCCCAGCGCGCCTTCAGGTCGCCCGGCCGCATGTGGTCGTATTCCTCGAACGGCTGATGGATCCACGGATTGGTCGGCAGGTGTTCGATGTAGTAGTCGGGCTGCGCCACCGAGGCGCCCTTGCGCCATAGTACCGCCGAGCGGATCTCGTGAACCTGCGGGTAGCGCTCGCGCAGGATCGGCACGACCTGCACCAGCGTCTCGCCGGTGTCGACGAGGTCGTCGACCAGCAACCAGCGCGGCCCCGGCAGCGGCTGCGCCGAGCTCAGCTGCTCGCCGACCAGCAACCGTCCCTGCGTCATGCCGGCGTCGTCGCGGTAAGAACTCGTGAACAGCACGCCGAGCGGCTTGTCGAACAGCCGCGAGAACACGTCGCCGATGCGCAGGCCGCCGCGCGCCAGGCAGACGATCGCCTCGAAGTTCCACCCCGACTTCCAGACCTCGAGTGCCAGCTTCTCGACGAGCCGGTTGTACTCGTCCCACGAGACGTGCAGGTCCTTCATCGCCGGGCGCCGACACGCGTTCAGTGAAACGGATGGCGCAGCAGGATCGTCTCGTCGCGATCGGGGCCGGTCGACACGATGTCGATCGGCGCGCCGGCGACCTCGGCGAGCCGCTCGAGATAGCGCTTGGCGTTGGCCGGCAGCGCCTGCCAGTCGCGAACGCCCACGGTGCTCTGCGTCCAGCCGGGCATCTCCTCGTAGACCGGCTCGCAGTCGCCGACCGCGTCTGCGCCGAACGGCAGCAGTTCGAGCGTGCGCCCGCCGCTGCGATAGGCGGTGCACAACTTCACGGTAGGCAGGCCGTCGAGCACGTCGAGCTTGGTGACGACCAGCCCCGAGATGCCGTTGAGCTGGATCGAGCGCTTGAGCGCCGGTGCGTCGAACCAGCCGCAGCGGCGCGCGCGGCCGGTGACCGAGCCGAACTCCTTGCCGACCGTGGCGAGGTGCTTGCCGACCTCGTCGTGCAGCTCGGTCGGGAACGGCCCCGAGCCCACGCGCGTCGTGTAGGCCTTCACGATGCCCAGCACGTAGTGCAGCGATTGCGGCCCGACGCCCGCGCCTGCCGCCGCATAGCCGGCGACGCAGTTGCTGCTGGTGACGAACGGATAGGTACCGTGGTCGACGTCGAGCAAAGCGCCCTGCGCGCCCTCGAACAGCAGCGACTCGTCACGGGCCATCGCCTGCGCGAGCAGCGCCGGCACGTCCGCGACCATCGGCGCGATTCGCTCGCCCAGCGCCAGCGCCTCGTCGGCGACGCGCGCGCCGTCGACCGGCTGGGCGCCGAGGTAGTGCTTCAAAGTGAAGTTGTGAAGGTCGAGCACCTCGTCGAGCCGCGCGCGGAACCGCACCGGGTCGGCCAGGTCGCGGATGCGCAGCGCGCGACGCGCCACCTTGTCCTCGTAGGCCGGGCCGATGCCGCGGCCGGTCGTGCCGATCTTCGAGTCGCCGCGGCGCGCCTCGCGCGCGTGGTCGAGCGCAACGTGATGCGGAAGGATGAGGGCGCAGGCCTCGCTGATGCGCAGCCGCGCGCGCACCGACACGCCGGCCGCCTCGAGCTCGTCGATCTCCTGCAGCAGCGCCGACGGCGAGACGACCACACCGTTGCCGATATAGCAGACGACGCCTTCACGCAGGATGCCGGACGGGATGAGGCGCAGCACCTGCTTGCGCCCGCCGATCACGAGCGTGTGGCCGGCGTTGTGGCCGCCCTGGAATCGCACCACGCCGCGCGCGGTGTCGGTCAGCCAGTCGACGACCTTGCCCTTGCCCTCGTCGCCCCACTGGGTCCCGATGATGACCACGTTCTTTGCCATGACTCGATCTTGCCTCGATGATGTGGGTTCGGTCCCGCCTGCTCACGCCTGGTCGAGGCGGCGCACGTTCCAGCGGCCAGCCTGCATCACCAGTTCGCGGTCGCAGGCGAACTCCTGTTGTTCCTGCTCGTGACCCGGCAGCACCTGGATCACGATCTCGCCGGCTGCGCGCAGCGCAGCCACCTTCTCGATCAGCGCCGCGTCGTCGGACCAGGGCGCCCGGATCGCGGACACGGGTTCGGCCACCGTGCCGAGCCCCGCCAGCGCGCGCAACTCGATCGAGAAGCCGGTGGCGGGCCGCGCTCGCCCGAACGCGCGGCCGACGTTGTCGTAGCGACCGCCGCGGGCGATCGCATACGGCAGCCCCTCGACGTAGGCCGCGAACGTGATCCCGTTGTGATAGCGGTAGCCACGCAGGTCGGCCAGGTCGACCGACAGCTCCACCGCGGGCCAGCGCTGCCACAGCGGCGACGCGCACAGGCGCTCGAGCTGCTCGAGCGCCGCCGCGATCGGCGCCGCCGGCGGCAGCGCGGCGCGCGCCCTGGCCAGCGGCGAGCCGGCCGCACCGGCGCCCCCTGCCCCGCCGGCCGCTTCGAGCGATCGGGCCGATCCGGCCGTAACGCGGCCGTGCAGGCCGGGCAGCGCGCGCAACGCCGCCCGCAAGGACGGGGACGCCCCGTGCAGCCATTCGTCGAGCCCGGGCACGTCCTTGCCGCGCAGCAGCGCGTACAGCGCCTCGACGTCGCGTTCGTCACTTGCGCCATCGAGCTCGAGCAGCGCCGGCACGATCGCCGCGTGACACAAGTCGATGCGCACCTTCGCGACGCCGGCCGAATCGAGCGAGCGCACCAGCAACTCGATGGCCTCGAGATCGGCCTCGATGCCCGCGTGGCCGTACAACTCCGCGCCGGCGTGGATCGGCTCGCGGGTGGCGAACAGCCCTTGCGGGCGGGTGTGCAGCACCGACCCGGCGTAGCACAGGCGCGTGATGCCGTCGCGGTTGAGCAGGTGCGCGTCGATGCGCGCGACCTGAGGCGTCATGTCGGCGCGCACGCCGAGGGTGCGCCCCGACAGCTGGTCGACCAGCTGGAAGGTGCGCAGTCCGAGGTCGGCCCCCGAGCCGGTGAGCAGCGAATCGAGGTGCTCGATCAGCGGCGGCATCACGAGCTCGTAGCCGTACGAGCGGTACAGGTCGAGCAGGCGCCGGCGCAGCTCCTCGATGCGGCGCGCCTCCGACGGCAGGACGTCGGCGATGTTCTCGGGCAGCAGCCAGCGCAACATGGGCAATCTCACAGGCTCGGTCGGGAGCCGGCGCCCGGCGCGAAGCGGCGGTGGGGCGCGGTCGGCAAAACTCGTTATTGTAGGGCCAGTCGGCCCGGGCCGGGACCCCGGCCCCGCTCAGGACATCAGCAGCAGGACCACGCCCGCCAGCGCCGACCCGAACCCGACGAAGCGGATCTGCCCGTCGCGCAGGCGGGCCACCTGCATGAACACTTCGCGCCAGCGAGCCGGCGCGAGCAGCGGCATCAGCCCCTCGATGACCAGCACCAGCCCGATCGCGCGCAGCCAGTCGTGAAGCGTCACGTCGAGCGTCTCCGCGCGCTCAGCGCGTCCGGTCGCCCGGCGCCTTGAAGTAGCGGAAGAAGTCGGACGAGGGGTCGACGACCATCAGGTCGCTGCGGGTGCGGAACGACGCGCGATACGCCTCGAGGCTGCGATAGAAGCTCGCGAACTCCGGGTTCTGGCCGAACGCCGAAGCGAACAGCCCGGCGGACTTCGCGTCGCCTTCGCCCTTGATGCGCTGGGCGTCGCGATAGGCCTCGGCCAGGATGACCTCGCGCTGCCGGTCGGCGTCGGCCCGGATCTTCTCGGACTCGGCGGCGCCGGTGGCGCGCCGCTCGTTGGCGACCTGCTTGCGCTCGGACTCCATCCGCGCGAACACGCGCTCGGAGACCTCGGGGGCGAAGTCGACCCGCTTCAGGCGCACGTCGATGATCTCGGCGCCGATCTGCCGCGAGTCCTCGTCGACCTTCGCGCGGACGTTCTCGACCACCTTCTCGCGCTCGCCCGAGATCATGTCGGCGACGGTGCGCCGCGCGACCTCGTTGTTCAGCGCATCGCGCAGGCTGCGGTTGATGCGATCCACCGCGACCTGCTCGCTGCCCGACACCGAGCGGATGAACGCGCGGGGGTCGACGATGCGCCACTTCACGAACGTGTCGATCATCACGTTGAGCTTCTCGGACGTGATGAAGCGGTCGCTCTCGGCGGTGTCGATCGTGAGGATGCGCTTGTCGTAGTAGACGACGTTCTGGAACGGCGGCGGCAGCTTGAAGTACAGGCCGGGCTTGTCGATCACCTGGCGGATCTCGCCGAGCGCGTAGACGACCGCGAACTGTCGCTGGTCGACGATGAACACGCAGGACATGAACACCACCAGCGCAACCAGCGCGCCGATCAGCGTGGGGACGATCTTGTTCATCTCGGGCTCCGGTCGGTCGCGTCAGCGGCTGTCGCGATCGCGGCTTCGCAAGCCGTTGGCGCGAGAGGTGGCCGGCGTCTCGGCCGCCGGAGGCGTCGCGGCCGCAGGGGCGGACTGGGAGCCGCGCGCGGTCTCCGCGGCGGACTGCTGGATCAGGCGGTCCAGCGGCAGGTACAGCAGGTTGCCGCCGGCGCGCGAATCGAGATAGACCTTGCTGGTGTTGGCGAAGATCTCCTGCATCGTCTCGATGTACATGCGATCGCGCGTGACCTGGGGCGCCTTGGCGTACTCGGCGAGCACCTGTCGGAAGCGGCTCGTGTCGCCCTCGGCCGACGCGATGACGCGCTGGCGGTAGCCTTCGGCCTCCTGCATCAGCCGCGCCGCCGTGCCGCGCGCCTTCGGGATGACGTCGTTGGCGTAGGCGCGGCCCTCGTTGATCAGGCGCTCGCGGTCCTGCGCCGCCTTGTTGGCGTCCTCGAACGCGGCCTGCACCTGCTCGGGCGGCTGCACCTGCTGGATCGTCACGTCGACGATCGAGATGCCTGCCTTGTAGCGGTCGACCAGCCCCTGGATCATCTTGCGCGCGCCCTGGGCGACCTGCTCCTTCTCTTCGTAGAGCACCTGGTCGACGCCGGTGCGGCCGACCACCTCGCGCATCGCGGTCTCGGCGGCCTGGCGGACGATTTCCTCGGGCACCGGGCCGAAGTCGTTGTTGAACAGGTAGTCCTTGGCGTCGCCGATCCGGTACTGCACCGTGAACTGCATGTCGACGATGCTCTGGTCCTGCGTGAGCATCAGCGACTCGCGCAGCGTCTTGTTGCGCACGCCGTTGCGGTAGCCGACCTCGACGGTGCGAAGCTGCTGCACGTTGACGATCTCGTTGCTCTCGATCGGGTACGGCATGCGCCACGTGAACCCGGCCCGGTCGACCATGTGCTTGTACTCGCCGAAGCGAAGCACCACCGACGCCTGGCCTTCCTGGACGATGTAGAAGCCGCTGGCCAGCCACAGCAACAGCCCAACCAGCGCCAGCAGCCCGATTCCGGCGCCCGCCCCCTTCAGCGACGGGCCTTCGCGGTCACCGCCGCCGGGCGGACGCCCGCCCCCACGCCGGAACATGCCCCCGAGGCGGCGATTGAAATCGCGCCAGAGCTCGTCGAGGTCGGGGGGGCCGTCGCTGTTGGGTCGCTGCGGCGGGCGCTGATCGCCACCGCCGCCACCGCGCCCCCAGCCGGGATCGTTGAGCGAAAAGATCGAGCGGACTGACTTCCACATGGTCGGGGAACGGACAAGGAGAGGATGGGTTCAGGCGGCCCGATGCACTGGGTTTTCGCGAGGGGCGGCTGCATCGGGGGCGACATCGGCCGGTCCGGCTTCGGTTGCGTCGGCCGCCCCGTGCCGACGCGCCTCGCGCCACACGGCCACCTGCTGGTCGATCGCCTCCCGCAGCAGGTCGAGCCCTTCACCGGTAGCCGCGCTCGTCCAGACGCGGTCGATCCTACCATAGCGATCCAGCGCGACTTCCGGCACCCGTCCGGTGCGGTCGATCTTGTTGTGCACCAGGATGCGCGGCACGTCGGTGGCGCCGATCTCGTCGAGGACCCGATCGATCTGCGCGATCTGCTCGTCGCGGTCGGGCGCCGATGCGTCGACCACGTGCAGCAGCAGGTCGGCCTGCGCCGTCTCCTCGAGCGTCGCGGTGAACGCCTCGACGAGCTGGTGCGGCAGGTCGCGCACGAACCCCACCGTATCCGAGACCACCGCCTCGGCACCCGAAGGCAGCCGCAGGCGCCGCGTCAGCGTGTCCAGCGTCGCGAACAACTGGTCGGCGGCGTACGTGCCGGCGCCGGTCAGCGCATTGAACAGCGTCGACTTGCCCGCGTTGGTGTAGCCGACGATCGAGACGGCGAAGGCCGGGCGGCGATCGCGCGCACGCCGGCGAGTCCGGCGCTGCTTGCGCAACTGCTCGAGCTGCGCACGCAGCCGCTTGACCCGGATCGACAGCATCCGGCGGTCGAGCTCGAGCTGCGTCTCGCCCGGGCCGCCGCGCACGCCGATGCCGCCGCGCTGCCGCTCGAGGTGGGTCCAGCCCCGCACCAGTCGCGCCGACAGGTGCTCGAGCCTGGCCAGCTCGACCTGGAGCTTGCCCTCGTGGCTGCGCGCCCGGCGCGCGAAGATGTCGAGGATCAGCTCGGTGCGATCCATCACCGGCAGCTCCCAGAGGCGGGTCAGGTTGCGCTGCTGGATCGGAGACAGTTCGTGGTCGAAGAGCACCAGCGCGGCGCCGGCCTCCACCAGCCGGGCGCCGATTTCCTCGGCCTTGCCCGAGCCGATGAACAGCGCGGCGTCGGGACGGGAACGACGCACCGTGATCCTGTCCACGGGTGACAGGCCGGCGGATACGGCGAGGGCCGCGAGTTCGTCGAGCGAGTCGTCGGAGCGGGCGGCGCCGCTGAAGGCGACGCCGACGAGAACGCAGGAAAGGGGCTTGTCTGGAGCGTTCAGGTTTCTGGACCTTCTTGATGGAAGTTCACGGCGCGACCCGGCACGACCGTCGAGATCGCATGCTTGTAGACCATCTGCGTCACCGTGTTGCGCAACAGCACGACGTACTGGTCGAACGATTCGATCTGGCCTTGCAGCTTGATGCCGTTGACCAGATAGATCGACACCGGAACGTGCTCCTTGCGCAGGAGGTTCAGGAACGGGTCTTGTAGCAGCTGCCCTTTGTTGCTCATGGCGACTCCGGTTGTTGTGGTTTGGTCGGCCGGGGGTCTTTGCCCGCCTCGGCAACTCTATCGCAATTTGAGGGCGACCGTCGCCGGTTCAAGGCCGGGCCCACGCCGGCCCGGGAGGGTCCCGGACGGGCGTCAATCGCGCGGCGCGTAGGGGTTGGCCGCGGAGCGGAACTCGATGCGCAACGGCGTGCCGAGCAGGGCGAAGCGCTCGCGGAACCAGGACTCGAGGTACCGCCGATACGCGTCCGGCACGCTGTCGAGCGAGGTGCCGTGGATCACGACGATCGGCGGATTCTGCCCGCCCTGGTGCGCATAGCGCAGTTTCGGCCTGATCGGGCCGCGGCGCGGCGGCGCCTGCCGCTCGACCGCCTCGTGCAGCGCGCGGGTGAGCTTGGGCGTGGACAGCTTGCTCATCGCCGCCGCATAGGCCTCGTCGACCGAGCGCATCAGCGCGCCGATCCCGAACCCTTCGCGCGCCGAGATGAAGTGCAGCCTGGCGAAACGCAGGAAGTAGAGCTTGCGGTCCAGGTCTGACTTGATGCGCTGGCGGGCCGCGGCGTCGGCCTGGTCCCACTTGTTGACGCCCACCACCAGCGCGCGGCCCGCCTCGAGGATGTATCCGGCGATCGTGGCGTCCTGGTCGGACACCTGCTCGCCCGCGTCGAGCAGCAGCACGCAGACATTGCAGTCCTCGATCGCCTGCAGCGTCTTGACCACCGAGAACTTCTCGACCGTGTCGGTCACCTTGCCGCGGCGGCGCAGCCCGGCCGTGTCGATCAGCGTGTAGGGCCGGCCGCCGCGCTCGAAATCGACTGCCACCGCGTCGCGGGTGGTTCCGGGCTGGTCGAAGGCGATCAGGCGCTCCTCGCCGAGCAGCGCGTTGATCAGCGTGGACTTTCCCGCGTTGGGGCGGCCGACGACCGCGACCTTCACGCGTCGCGGCCCCGCTTCGCCCGCCGGCGCGGCCTCCCCGGCTTCTTCGGCCTCCCCGGCCTCTTCGGCCTGCGCCGGCGCGACCGGCTCGAACGGGGCGAGCGCGGTCTCGACCAGCTCGCGCACGCCGTCGCCGTGCGCGGCCGAGATCGCCAGCGGCTCGCCGAGCCCGAGCGCGTGGAACTCGGCGGCAACCTGCTCGCGCGGCATGCCCTCGGTCTTGTTGACGGCGAGGAGCACGCGCTGTGCGGTGCGGCGCAACTCGGCAGCGATCTCCTGGTCGCGCGGCGACATCCCTTCGCGCCCGTCGACGACGAACACGACGACGTCGGCCTCGACCACGGCCTGCCGGGTCTGCCGGGCCATCTCGGCAGCGATGCCGGACTTCGCCACCGGCTCGAAGCCGCCGCTGTCGATGACGATGAACGGGTGGTCGCCCAGGCGCCCGCGCCCGTATTGCCGGTCGCGCGTCAGGCCGGGCACGTCGGCCACCAACGCGGTGCGGCTGCGCGTGAGCCGGTTGAACAGCGTCGACTTGCCGACGTTGGGCCGGCCGACCAGCGCCAGCACCGGCAAGCGCGCCATGGCGGGCTAGTCCACGCCGAGCGCGTACAGCGCGCCGGCGCTCGTCTGCACGACGGCCAGGCCCGAGGCCGCGACCGGCGCCGTGACGATCGCCGAGCCATCGGTCGCCAGGCGCGCCGCAATGGCGCCGTCGTCACGCGACAGGCCGTGGACCAGCCCGGTGCTGTCGCCGAGCAGCACGAATCGCGGCGTCAGCAGCGGAGCGGCGAGCCCGCGCCGGCGCAGCTTGTCCTGCCGCCAGACGCTTGCGCCGCTACGCGAGAAGGCATGCACGTCGCCGCGCTCGTCGGGCACGACCACCAGGCTGCCGTCGAGGTCCAGCCCGGACGGCGACGACAGGTCGCGCGCCCAGCGCGCCCGCCCCGACGACGCGTCGAAGCACCCCACGCGGCCCTGGAACGTCGCGGCGCAGATCTCGCGACCGCTCACGAGCGGCGAGCCGACCACGTCGGCGATGCGCTCGATCTCGTTGGAGCCGCGCGGGATCGCGACCGCGGCCTCCCAGTGCATCGCGCCGGTCTCGAGCGACAGCGACACCAGCCGGCCGCCGGGCAGCCCGACGTAGGCCGATCCGGTGTCCATCGCGATGAGGGAGGTCTGCCGCAGCACGAGTGGCGGGTTCTGCCGCTGGAAGGTCCAGCGTCGCTTGCCGGTGTCGGTCTCGAACGCGGCGACCCGGTTGTCGCTGGTGCGCACCAGCACCAGGCCGAGCGCGACGCTCGGAACGGTCACCACTTCGGCCCCGGTCTGCACGCTCCACTTCGGTCGGCCGTCTCGGTCGAGCGCGATCAGCGAGCCATCCTGCCCGGCCACCACGACGGTTTCGCCGTCGCTGCCCACGCCGGTGATCAGCGCTTGCCCGGCGTTCGATCGCCACTGCACCCGCCCATTGGAGGGGTCGACGCGCACGACGGTGCCGTCGCGCGCCGCGGCGAACAGGCTGCCGCCGGCCACCACCGGCTGGAAGCCGACGCCGGCCCCCGGGAGGGACAGCGACCAGGCGATGCGCGCGCTCGCCGGCGCGGTCACCGGGGGCAGATCGGGCAGCGGCGGCTTCGAGGCCGACCAGGGCCAGATGCCGCAGCCGCCGAGCGAGGCCAGCGCCACGGCGCCGGCCAGCACGAGCACGCGGCGACGCGTCGGAACGTTGGCCGGGCTCATCGGTCGCCCTCCGTGCCCAGCGAGTCGAGCTTGAGTTGCACCAGGCGGCGCATCGGGCTGTCGGGCGCCAGCGCCTCGAGCGCCTCGCGGTAGGCCGCGCGCGCCTCGGCGGTCTTGCCCTGCGCGACCAGCAGGTCGCCGCGGCGATCGGCGTATTCGCCGCCGAAGCGTCCGGGCGCTTGCGCGGCGAGCAGCTTGCCGGCCTCGTCGTAGGCTTTCTCGTCGATGAGCAGCGCCGCGAGCCGCAAGCGCGCGGCGTGCCGGAACTCGTCGTCCTTCGCGTTGGAGACGGCCCACTCGAGCGTGACCTTCGCAGCCTTGGGGTCGCCGGCCTCGACGTAGGCACGCGCCGCGACCAGCGCCGCCATCTCGCCGTAGGCGGTGCCGCCGTACTGCTCGAACAGCGTGCCCGCCGCCGCGCGCACCTTGTCGACGTCCTTCGCCGACGCCGCCTCGCGCAACTGCTCGTAGACCGCCGACGCCTGGGCTGCCTCGCGCACTTGGTACCAACCCCAGCCGCGCCAGCCCGCCACCGCCAGCGCCGCGACCGCGATCACGGTGACGATGAAGTTGCCGTAATGCTTCCAGAACGCCTTCAGGTTCTCGAGCTGTTCCTGCTCTTCGAGGTTGTAGGCCATCGCCGGTCCCTGTCCCTATTGCCCCGGATCTTCCGGATTGTCCTGGTTCGCCACGATCGCTTCGACGACCACCTCGGCCAGTCGATCGATCGCCACCGATTGCTGCGGGCCCGCGACCCCGGCCTGGCCGGAGCGAAGCCACTTCACCGACGCCTCGCCCCGCGCGAGCTCGTCGGCGCCGACGATCACCGCCAGTTGCGCGCCGCTCGTGTCGGCACGCTTGAACTGCGACTTGAAGCTGCCTCCGCCGCAGTGCAGGATCACGTCGAGCCCCGCGTCGCGGAGCCGCTCGGCCGCCTGCAAGGCCGAATCGAGCGTCTCGTCGCCCTGGTGCACGACGTAGACGTCGCACTGAGGCTGCGCCGCCGCGTCGCCGCGCGCGCGCATCAGTTCGAGCACCCGCTCGACGCCGATCGCGAATCCGCAGGCCGGAGCGGGCTTTCCGCCCAGCATCTCGACCAGCGGATCGTAGCGACCGCCGCCGCAGACCGTGAGTGCCGTGCCGCCGACGTCGGCGACCCATTCGAACACGGTCAGGTTGTAGTAGTCGAGCCCTCGCACCAGGCGAGGATTGATGCGGAACGGCAGGTTCTGCGAGCGCAACAGGCCCTGCAAGCGCTCGAAATGCGCGAGCGACTCCGGCCCGAGGTAGTCGATCAGGCGCGGCGCCTGCTCGGCCAGCGCCTGCATCGCGGGGTTCTTGGTGTCGAGGATGCGCAGCGGATTGCTGTGCAGGCGCCGCTGCGCTTCGGCGTCGAGCGCATCGCGGTGCGCCTCGAAGTAGCCGATCAGCGCCTCGCGGTGCGCTCGCCGCTCGTGCGACGCGCCCAGCGAGTTGATCTCGAGCCGCACGCCCTCGAGCCCCAGTTCGTCCCAGAGCCGCTGGCACAGCAGGATGACCTCGGCGTCCGCATCCGGCCCGGCCATCCCGAGTGCCTCGGCGCCGACCTGGTGGAACTGCCGGTAGCGGCCCTTCTGCGGTCGCTCGTGTCGGAACATCGGGCCGGCGTACCACAGGCGCTTCGGACCGTCGTAGAGCAGGCTGTGCTCGATCACCGCGCGCACGACGCCGGCAGTGTTCTCCGGGCGCAGCGTGAGATCCTCGCCGTTGAGCGAGTCGGTGAACGAGTACATCTCCTTCTCGACGATGTCGGTCACCTCGCCGATGCCGCGCACGAAGAGCCGCGTGTGCTCGACGATCGGCGTGCGGATCTGGCTGTAGCCGTAGGCGCGCATGGTGCCGGCCACCGCGTCCTCGAAGCGCCGCCACAGCGGCTCGTCGGCGGGCAGCACGTCGTTCATGCCGCGCACGCCGTTGAGCCTTTCGGGCTGGGTCTTCTTCGTCTGGGTCGTTCGATCCATGCTGGTCGGCGCGTTGGCCGCGCGGCGTCAGGCGACGCCGGGCGACGCCTCGCGTTGTCGTGGTTCGGCGGCGCCGTAGCGGCGCCTGACGTAGTCGTCGACGATCGCCTGGAACTCTTCGGCGATGCGATCTCCCTTGAGCGTCACGGTGCGCTGGCCGTCGACGAACACCGGCGCCACCGGCGCCTCGTCCGCACCGGGCAGCGAGATGCCGATGTCGGCGTGCCGGCTCTCGCCCGGCCCGTTCACCACGCACCCCATCACCGCGACCTGCATCGACTCGACGCCGGGGTAGCGCTCCTTCCAGGCCGGCATCTGCTCGCGCAGCCAGCCCTGGATTTTCGCAGCGAGCTCCTGGAAGAACGTGCTGCTGGTGCGCCCGCATCCGGGGCACGCGACGACCATCGGCGTGAACGCGCGCAGGCCCATCGTCTGCAGGATTTCCTGCGCGACCACGACCTCGCGGGTGCGTTCGCCGCCCGGCTCGGGCGTGAGCGAGACGCGGATCGTGTCGCCGAT
>JAHBZV010000064.1 GCA_019635275.1 Burkholderiaceae bacterium
CCCCATTCCGGTATCGCGATGCGGAATTTCGCGCCTCCGGTCGGCCCGTTTGCTACACTCGGCCCCTCCCCAACCCGCCTTTCGCGCGCAAGCGCGCTCCCGATCGCCATGACCGCCAACCGCCGCAGCCGCAACATCACCGAAGGCGTCGCCCGCGCCCCGAACCGCTCGATGTACTACGCGATGGGGTACAAGCGCAGCGACTTCGCCAACCCGATGATCGGCGTCGCCAACGGCCACAGCACGATCACGCCGTGCAACTCCGGGCTGCAGGTGCTGGCCGATGCGGCGGTCGCGGCGATCAGCGCGGCAGGCGCGAACCCGCAGGTCTTCGGCACGCCGACGATCTCCGACGGCATGGCGATGGGCACCGAAGGCATGAAGTACTCGCTGGTGTCGCGTGAAGTCATCTCCGATTGCGTCGAGACCGCGGTGCAGGGCCAGTGGATGGACGGCGTGCTCGTCATCGGCGGCTGCGACAAGAACATGCCCGGCGGCATGATGGGCATGCTGCGTGCCAACGTCCCGTCGATCTACGTCTACGGCGGCACGATCAAGGCCGGCCACTGGAAGGGCAAGGACCTGAACATCGTCTCGGTGTTCGAGGCGGTCGGCGAGTTCTCGCACGGCCGGATGAGCGAGGAGGACTTCTGCGGGATCGAGGAGAACGCGATCCCCGGCACCGGTTCGTGCGGCGGCATGTACACCGCCAACACGATGTCGTCGTCGTTCGAGGCGCTCGGCATGAGCCTGCTGGGCTCCTCGACGATGGCCAACCCCGACGCCGAGAAGGCCGAGTCGACCGCCGAGTCGGCGCGGGTGCTGATCCGTGCGGTGCAGAACGACCTGAAGCCGCGCGACATCGTCACGCGCAAGTCGATCGAGAACGCGGTCGCGCTGATCATGGCGGTAGGCGGCTCGACCAACGCCGTGCTGCACTACCTGGCGATCGCGCACGCCGCCGATGTGCAGTGGACGATCGACGACTTCGAGCGCGTGCGCAAGCGCGTGCCCGTGATCTGCGACCTCAAGCCTTCGGGCAAGTACCTGGCCACCGACCTGCATCGCGCGGGCGGCATTCCGCAGGTGCTGAAGATCCTGCTCGAAGCCGGCCTGATCCACGGCGACTGCATGACGATCACCGGGCGCACGCTGGCCGAAGAGCTGAAGGACGTGCCCGCGACCCCGCGCGCCGACCAGGACGTGATCTTCCCGATCGACAAGGCGCTCTACGCGCAGGGCCATCTCGCGATCCTGAAGGGCAACCTGTCCCCCGAGGGCAGCGTCGCGAAGATCACCGGCCTGAAGAACCCGGTCATTACGGGCCCCGCGCGCGTGTTCGACGACGAGCAGAGCGCGCTCGCCGCGATCCTCGAGGGGCGGATCGTCGCCGGAGACGTGATGGTGCTGCGCTACCTCGGCCCGCGCGGCGCGCCCGGCATGCCCGAGATGCTCGCGCCGACGTCGGCCATCATCGGCGCGGGGCTCGGCGAATCGGTCGGGCTGGTCACCGACGGGCGCTTCTCGGGCGGAACGTGGGGCATGGTCGTCGGCCACGTCGCACCCGAAGCGGCGGCCGGCGGCCCGATCGCGCTGGTGCGCGAAGGCGACACGATCACCATCGACGCGCACCGGCTCGTGCTGCAGCTGAACGTCGACGACGCGGAGCTCGCGCGCCGCAAGGCGGCCTGGAAGCAGCCGGCGCCCCGCTACACGCGCGGCGTGCTCGCGAAGTTCTACAAGCTCGCGTCCAGTGCGAGCCGCGGAGCGGTGCTCGACGATTTCTGAAGATGCGCTGAGCCTGTGGGCGCGCGATGCGGCGGGGGTTCGAAGCGCGCGGGGCCGGCGCCCCGCCCGTTCAGGCGCGCGGGCCGCTGTGCCTGGACGAGCCGGTGCCGGATCGCGCCGGAAACTGGGCTTCGACGCGCTGCTTGCGCAGCTTGGCGTAGTTGTCCTCGACCTGCTTGCGACGATCGAATCCGAACAGCGGCTCGATCAGCTCGAACCAGGCGAACGCGAGCGCCAGCGGGACCAGCACCCACCACCACGACCATTGGCCGATCGGGCCGATCTCCAGCCACTTCAGGACAATCAGCAGGGCTCCAATCCAGACGAACGGCATGAGGTACGGCGGTTGCAGTCGGAGCACCCAATGTGCCGCAGCACGGCACGTGCGTCTGTGCCCGCCGGCCGGGCGGCCGACGACGGGGTGTCAACGGTGGCGGCGCCGGCGCGTTAATGACGCATGAAAACCGACGTGCCGACCGGCACCTACTCCAGCGGAGCCTCCATGAAGCGGATTTCCACCCTGACTCTCGCCGCCGCCCTCGCCTGCGCCTCCGGGGCCGCCATGGCCAGCGCCGACCTGGCCAAGGCCAAGAACTGCACGGCCTGCCACGCGGTCGACAAGAAGCTGATCGGCCCGGCCTACAAGGACGTCGCGGCGAAGTACGCCAACGACAAGGACGCCGTGGCCAAGCTCACGAAGAAGGTGCGCGAAGGCGGTTCGGGCGTCTGGGGGCAGATCCCCATGCCCGCGAACCCGCAGGTGTCGGCCGACGAGGCCACGACCCTGGTGAAGTGGGTGCTGTCGCACAAGTAAGCGGCCATCGCTTCCGGGACGAGGGGCGCCTGCGGGCGCCCCTCGTCGTTTTGCGCCGGCCCGTCCGTCCGCCCGCGCGGGCCGTCAATCGCCGACCCGACGCCCGCTGCGTGCCGCCCGGCTACATTGGGATCGCGGGGCGCGGCTTGCGTCCTGCGTCAGGCCTCCTCTCCCAGCCGCGCAACGATTTTTTCCTCCCTGGCTGGTTTGCCCCGGTTCGTCCGGGGCACTTTTTTTCCGGGATAACCCCCGCACACGCGCCCCGCGGTGCCGCGCGCCCGCCATTTCGCTTATATTCGCGCGGTTTCTCGCCCGCGCTCGCCAGCGGAAGGGGCCGGCTTGTTCGACTTCGACATCCTGCTGCAGCAGATCCTGAACGGCCTCGTGCTCGGCTCGGTCTACGCGCTGATCGCGCTGGGCTACACGATGGTCTACGGCATCCTGCAGTTGATCAACTTCGCGCACGGCGAAGTCCTGATGATGGGTGCGATGGTCGCCGCCTGGCTGGTGCCGAAGCTGCTGGCCGCCGGCGTGCCGGCGCCGGTGGCGCTGCTGGTCGTCGTGCTGGCCGCCATCCCGGTGTGCATGGCGCTGTCGGTCGCGATCGAGCGCATCGCGTACCGACCGCTGCGCAACGCGCCGCGCCTCGCACCGCTGATCACCGCGATCGGCGTCTCGATCGTCCTGCAGACGGTGGCGATGATGATCTGGAAGCCCAATCCGATCGTCTTTCCCGACCTGCTGCCGACCGACCCGGTGCCGGTCTTCGGCGCGATCCTGGCACCCAAGCAGATCCTGATCCTCGTCGTCGCCGCGGTGATGATGGCCGGCTTGCTGCTGCTGGTGAACCGCACGAAGCTCGGACGCGCAATGCGTGCCACCGCCGAGAGCCCGCGGATCGCCAGCCTGATGGGCGTCGACGCCAACCGCGTGATCGCCGCCACGTTCGCGATCGGCGCCGCGCTCGCTGCGGTCGCCGGCGTGCTGGTGGCGCTGAACTACAACATCGCGCATTTCTCGATGGGCTTCATCCCGGGGCTCAAGGCGTTCACGGCCGCGGTGCTCGGCGGCATCGGCAACATCACCGGCGCGATGCTCGGTGGCCTGCTGCTGGGCATCATCGAGAGCCTGGGCGCCGGCTATATCGGCGACCTCACGGGCGGGTTCCTCGGCAGCCATTACCAGGACATCTTCGCGTTCGCGGTGCTGATCCTCGTGCTGCTGTTCCGGCCCTCCGGCATCATGGGCGAGCGCGTCGCCGATCGGGCCTGAGGCGGGAAGCCACGCACGGATGATCACGACCTTCTTCCCCTCGCTGCGCGACCGGCCCGGGGCGGCGCTCGCGGCCACCGTCGCCGTCGCGGTCGCGCTCGCCGCGCTGCCGTTCGTCCTCGGCATGGGCGGCAACCGATGGGTGCGGCTGGCCGATTTCGCGCTGCTCTACGTGATGCTCGCGCTCGGGCTGAACATCGTGGTCGGCTACGCCGGCCTGCTCGACCTCGGCTACGTCGCGTTCTACGCGGTGGGCGCGTACATGTATGCGCTGCTCGCCTCGCCGCACCTGATGGAGAATTTCGAGTGGATCGCCGCGGCCTTTCCCGACGGCCTGCACAACTCGATCTGGCTGGTCGTGCCGCTCGGGGCGCTGCTCGCCGCGTTCTTCGGAGTGATCCTCGGCGCGCCGGTGCTTCGGCTGCGCGGCGACTACCTCGCGATCGTCACGCTCGGCTTCGGCGAGATCATCCGCATCTTCCTGAACAACCTGAACGCGCCGCTGAACATCACGAACGGGCCGCAGGGAATCAGCAACATCGACCCGGTGCGCATCGCCGGGCTCGATTTCTCGAAGACGATCGAGCTGGGCAGCCTGCGGGTCCCGTCGGTCACGCTGTACTACTACCTGTTCCTCTCGCTCGCGATCGCCGTGATCCTGGTGTCGATCCGGCTTCAGGACTCGCGGATCGGCCGCGCGTGGATGGCGATCCGCGAGGACGAGATCGCCGCCAAGGCGATGGGCATCAACACCCGCAACGTCAAGCTGCTCGCGTTCGCGATGGGCGCGTCGTTCGGCGGCGTATCGGGGGCGATGTTCGCGTCGTTCCAGGGGTTCGTGTCGCCCGAGAGCTTCATCCTGATGGAGTCGATCGTCATCGTCGCGATGGTCGTGCTCGGCGGCATGGGGCACGTGCCGGGCGTGGTCCTCGGCGCCGTGCTGCTGTACGCGATCCCCGAGACGCTGCGCGAGATCGCGCGGCCGGTCCAGCTGGCGGTGTTCGGCACCGAGCTGGTGGCGCCCGAGGCGCTGCGGATGCTGCTGTTCGGGCTGTCGCTGGTGCTGATCATGCTCTATCGACCCACCGGCCTGTGGCCGGCGCCGAAGCACGGTGTCAACCCGGTGCAGCGCAAGCGGTCCGGCGCGCCCGACGCGGCTGCGGCAGGCGGGGGCTGAGCGCGATGGACGAGGCCCGCACGCTGTTGTCGGTGTCCGGCGTCGACAAGCGCTTCGGCGGCCTGCAGGCGCTGTCGGACGTCGGCCTGGAGATCCGGCAGGGCGAGATCTACGGGCTGATCGGCCCCAACGGCGCCGGCAAGACGACGTTCTTCAACGTCGTCACCGGGCTGTATACGCCCGACGCGGGCCGGTTCGTGCTCGACGGCGCGCCCTACGAGCCGAGCGCCGTGCACCGCGTCGCCGCGGCCGGCATCGCCCGCACGTTCCAGAACATCCGCCTGTTCGGCGAGATGACCGCGCTGGAGAACGTGATGGTCGGCCGCCACGTCCGCACCCGCGCCGGCGTACTCGGCGCGGTGTTGCGCACCGTCGGCCAGCGCCGGGAAGAGGCGCAGATCCGTGCGCGCGCGCTCGAGCTGCTCGACTACGTCGGCATCGCGCGCTATGCGGACTTCCAGGCGCGCACGCTGTCGTACGGCGACCAGCGCCGCCTCGAGATCGCGCGCGCGCTCGCCACCGACCCGAAGCTGCTGGCGCTCGACGAGCCCGCTGCCGGGATGAACGCGACCGAGAAGCTCACGCTGCGCGACCTGCTGTCGCACATTCGCAGCGACGGTCGAACGATCCTGCTGATCGAGCACGACGTGAAGCTGGTGATGGGCCTGTGCGACCGCGTGACCGTGCTCGACTACGGCAAGGTCATCGCCGAGGGAACGCCAGGGCACGTGCAGCGCGACCCCGCGGTGATCGAGGCGTACCTCGGCGCGAGCGCCGCGCACTGACGGCTGGCACGCGCGCATGTCGACACCGATCCTCGTCGTGAGCGGCCTGCAGGTCGCCTATGGCGGCATCCGCGCGGTCAAGGGCGTCGACCTGGAGGTTCGCGAAGGCGAGCTGGTCGCGTTGATCGGCGCCAACGGTGCCGGCAAGACCACGACGCTCAAGGCGATCACCCGCACCCAGCCATGGTCGTCGGGCGACGTGTCGTACCTCGGCGGGTCGATCCGGGACATCGGCGCGCACCAGTTGGTGGCGCGGGGGCTGGCGATGGTGCCGGAAGGCCGCGGCGTGTTCGCGCGAATGACGATCGCCGAGAACCTGATGATGGGCGCGCACACGCGGCGCGATCCGGCCGGCGTGCGCCGCGACCTCGAGCGGATGTTCGAGACCTTCCCGAGGCTGCGCGAGCGCGCCGACCAGTTCGCCGGCACGTTGTCGGGCGGCGAGCAGCAGATGCTGGCGATGGCGCGCGCGCTGATGAGCGCGCCCAGGCTGCTGCTGCTCGACGAGCCGTCGATGGGGCTGTCCCCGATCATGGTCGAGCGGGTGTTCGAAGTGGTGCGCAGCGTGGCCGCGCAGGGGACGACGATCCTGCTGGTCGAGCAGAACGCGCGGCTGGCGCTCGAGTCGGCGTCGCGCGCCTACGTGATGGATTCGGGCCTGGTGACGATGTCGGGCGACGCACGCGCGATGCTCGACGACCCGCGCGTGCGCGAGGCGTACCTCGGCGAGGAGTCCTGAGCGCTCAGCGCGTGGCCACGCGCGCGCCGTCCTCGAGATCGTTGCCGGGGTGGCGCACCAGCGTCGCGCCTTCGGTCACGCCGTCGATCAGCTGCACCTCGAGCGAATTGCGCTGCCCGATCTTCACGACGCGACGCCGCGCCCTGCCGTCGTCGACGACGAACGCGCACCAGCCCTCGGCACAGCGATAGACCGCGCTGGCCGGCGCACGCAGCACGTCCGGTGCGCTCCAGACGACGATGCGCGCCTCGATCCGGTAGCCATCGCCGAGCGGCCCCGGCGGATCGAGCAGGTCGGCGATCACGTTGGTGCGCTTCTCCTCGACGCCGAGCGCCGAAACCTTCGTGAACGCGAACGGCTCGACCAGGCGGACGCTCGCGCGCAGCGGCTCCGGCCCGCCCCAGCCCTCGATGCGCACCGGCATGCCCGGCGCGACCCTGACCGCCTCCGACGACAGCAGCTCGATCACCGCCTCGAGCCGCGACTGGTCGCCGATCGTCATCAACGGCGTGCCGGCCGCCACCACGCGCTCGCTCTGGTCGGGAACGCGCAGCACGCGCCCGGCAATCGGCGCGCGCACCGGCACCAGCGCCGTCGCATCGCCGCCCGCCCCCTGCGCGATGAGCGCCGATCGCGCGACCCGCACCTCGGCGGCCGCCGAGCGCGCGCGGAACCGTGCCGCGTCGGCCTCGTTGGCCGCCGCGGCCTCGTCGCTGCGCACCTTGTCGGCAGCCTGCGCCGACACGAAGCCGTCGGCGGCCAGTCGCTCGACGCGCTCGCGCTCGCGCCGCGCCTGCGCGAGGTCCTCGTGTGCGCGCCGGGCGTGCTCCTCGGCCTCGCGCTGCAGCGCCTCGGCGGCGGCGACCCGCGCGCTCCACTCGCTGCGCTCGCGCGCGCCCAGCGGCGCCGGCGCGATGTTCGCGACCACCTCGTTCTCGTCGACGCGGTCGCCGTCGTGGATTTCGATGCGCATCAGGCGGCCGGCGACCGGCGCAACGATCGTGAACCGGTCGTGACTGCGCATCTCGCCACGATCCTCGACCGTGACCTCCATCGGGCCCCTCGAGACATGGGCGATCTCGACCTCGAGCGGCTCGGGGCGCAGCGCCCAGGCCACCAGCGCGGCGATCGCGAGCGCGCCGGCCGCATATCCGAGTGTGCGCAACGATGTCTTCATCGGTCGGGTCATTCCCGGGTCTTGAGCACGGCGACGAGGTCGAGGCGCCCGATGCGCCTGGCGACGACGGCCCCCGACAGCAGCGCCGCGACGATAGCCGCCAGCGCCGCCCAAGCATAGGTCAGGTTCGTGATCACCAGCGGCAGGCGGAACATCTCGCGGTCGAAGACCGGGACCAGCGCTGCCGCGATCGCGTACCCGATCCCCAGGCCAAGCGGGATGGCGGCCGCCACCAGCAGCGCCTGCTCGCCCAGAAGGATCGCGACGATCTCGCGCTGCCGGAAGCCGAGCACGCGCAGGCTGGCCAGTTCGTTGCCGCGTTCCGACAGCGCGATGCGCGCGCTGTTGTAGATCGTGCCGGCGACGATCACGCCGGCGAAGACGACGATGATCCGGCTGAACATCTCGAACGCGCGGTCGAGCGAGTCCTGCACCACCTTGCGCACCGACTCCTTGACCTCGACACCGGCCACCGCCGGGATCTGCTTGAGCTCGGCGTACAGGCGCGGCGCCTGCGCCGGGTCGACCCTGAGCCGTGCGCCCGACACGAGCCTGTCCTCGCGCAGCAGCCGCGCGAGCGCGCGCCGGTCCATGTACGCGCCCAGGCCCAGGTACTCGTCCACCACTGCCGAGACCGGCACTTCGCGCACCGGACGGGCGCCCTCGATGACCTCGACGGTGACCGTGTCGCCGACCCCGACGCCGAGGATCCCGGCGAGCTTCCTGCCGAGCGCCAACCCGTCGGGCGGGAGGTCGACGCGCCGCAGGCGCCGGTCGACCAGCCTGTGCAACGTGTCGTCCGGGTCGATGCCCACCAGCGCGACCTTCTTCGCGCGGTGGCCATGGCGCAGCCACACCGCCGTCGCGCGAAAGCCCTCGGCGCGCAGCACGCCGGGCAGCCGCGCGATCTCCTCGCGCGCCGACGCCTCGCGCGGCTCGCGCAAGGTCACGGTCACGTCGTCGCGCTTGATGACGTCGAGCTGCACGTGCATCAGGTGGCTCGAGGCGTCGATCCCGAAGCGCCCCACGACCATGAGCCCGATCGCCATCGCGACGCCGAGGATCGACAGCGCCGCGCGCCACGGGCGCCGCGCCAGGTTGCGCAGGATCATCCGCAACGTCGGCGCCAGCAGCGCGGCGGCGCCGCTGCGCTCGATCAACCCGGCGCGAAAGCTGGCCGGCGGCTCGGCGCGCATCGCTTCGGCCGGCGGCATCGACGAGGCGCGGCGCGCCGCCCCCAGTGCGCCGACACTGGCCGCGACGAACCCGATCAGCGCCGTCTCGAGCAGCACCGACGCGGGCGCCTCGAACGAAAGGCGCGGGAAGTGGAAATAGTCCCCGTAGAGCCCGGTCATCAGCCCGCCGAACCAGATTCCTGCCGCCATTCCGACGATCGTCCCGATCGTGACCGTCGCGACCGCGAACGACAGGTAGAGCAGCCCGACGGCAAGGTCGGAATAGCCGAAGGCCTTGAGCAGCCCGATCTGCGCGCGCTGCGTGCTCACCAGGCGCGAGAGCACCGTGTAGAGGAGGAAGGCCGCCACCGCCAGGAACAGCGCCGGAATCCAGGTGGAAGTGATCTCGATCTCGCCGAACTCGTCGGAGAGGAATCGGTGCGAGACCTGGTCGCGCCGTGGATAGGCGCTCAGCCCGCCGTACGGCTCGAGCAGGCGGTCGAGGCGATCGACGACGTCCTGCGCCACCGCGCCGGCCGCGAGCGTCAGCGCCACGTCGTTGAAGGCCCCGTCCATCTGGAACGCCGCGGCGAGCGCGGGGCGGCCCACCCACAGCACGCCGAAGTGGCGATTGTCGGGAAACACGACGCCCGAGCCGACCTCGTAGACGTACTCGGGCGACAGCGCGAGCCCGACGATCGTGAGCTTCGTCCAGCGGCCGTTGAGCACCGCGCCGATCGAGTCGCCGACACGCAGGCCGTTGGCCTCGGCGAAGGTCCGGCTGGCGATCGCCTCGTCGTTGCGTCCGGCCTCGATGTAGCGGCCGGCGCTCAATGCAAGGTCGTTGAGCATCGGCTCGCGCCGCGGCGGGATCGACACCAGACGCCCGGTGGCCGGCTCGGGCAGGCCGGGCACGTCGAGCGTCACGTCGGCCACGACCCGCGTGTCGACCGTCGCGACACCGGGAATCGCGCGGATTCGCTGCGCCAGCGCCTCCGGCGCCCGTTTCAGGTTCGCGAACACGTCGGCGAAACGGTAGCTCGCGTAGTAGTCGTCCTGGGCGACGACCAGCGAGTGGTAGGTGCCGCGCATCGAGACGAATGCCGCGACGCCGCAGGCCACGACCAGCGCGGCCGCGATCACCTGCCCGCGCAGGTGCCAGAGCTCGCGCAGCATGATGCGCACGAGCGGGCTCACCACGAGATCTCCGACGGGGACGCGCGCGTCGCGTTGCGCTCGATGCCGACGATGCGGCCGCTGCCGATCCGGATCACCCGGTCGGCCATCGCGGCGATCGCCGCGTTGTGCGTGATCAGCACGGTGATCGTCCCGAGTTCGCGGTTCACCCGCTCGAGCACCTCGAGCACGAGCTTGCCGGTCGCGTAGTCGAGCGCGCCGGTGGGCTCGTCGCACAGCAGCACGTCGGGGCGCTTGGCGACCGCCCGCGCGATGGCGACCCGCTGCTGCTCGCCGCCGGAGAGCTGCGCCGGAAAGTGGTTGCGCCGGTCGCCCAGCCCGACCAGTTCGAGCGCCTGCGCCGGGTCCATCGGGTTCGCCGCGATCTGCGTGACCAGCGCCACGTTCTCGAGTGCCGTGAGGCTGGGAATCAGGTTGTAGAACTGGAACACGAAGCCGACGTGCTCGCGCCGGAACTCGGTGAGCTGCGCGTCGCTCGCCTCGGTGAGCTGGTGATCGCGATAGAAGACTTCGCCCCGGGTCGGGCGGTCGAGCCCGCCCAGGATGTTCAGCAGCGTCGACTTGCCGCTGCCCGAAGCGCCGAGCAGCACGACCAGTTCCCCCTCGTAGAGGTCGAGGTCGACCTCGCGCAGCGCGTGCACCTCGACCTCGCCCATCCGGTAGACCTTGGAGACGCCGTGCACGTGGAAGACCGCGTCGCCGCGCACGCGCGCCCCCGTCTACCCGGCATTGGCCAGGTCGGCCGCCGACGTGAAGGAGTCCGCGAAGAACTCGGCCTGCGGCAACCGGCAGACCGAGGTGAAGTCGCGTCGCGCGCAATCGACGACGACCGGCGCGCCGCAGGCATAGACCTGGTGCCCGGACAGGTCGGGAAGGTCGTCCATGACCGCACGATGCACGAAGCCGGTTCGCCCGCGCCAGCCGTCTTCGGGCAGCGCGTCGGACACCACCGGCACGTAGCGGAAGCCGTCGATCTCGCGGACCCACTGTTCGGCCAGCGCGTTCAGGTACAGGTCGCGCGGACGCCGGCCGCCCCAGTACAGCGCCATCGGGCGCGCGATGCCCTTGTGGCGCGCGTGCTCGACGATCGCCTTGATCGGCGCGAAGCCGGTGCCGCTCGCCAGCAGCACGATCGGCCGGTCGCTGTCCTCGCGCAGGAAGAAGGTGCCCATCGGCCCTTCGAAGCGCAGGATGTCGCGCACCTTGACCGCCGGTTGCGTCGCGCCGAACAGCGCATCGGTGAAGCGCCCGCCCGGCATGTGGCGCACGTGCAATTCGAGCTGCTCGGCCAGGTGCGGCGCGCTGGCCATCGAGTAGCTGCGCCGCGAGCCATCCTTCAGCAGCAGCTCGATGTACTGGCCGGCCAGGTACTGCAGCCGCTCGTTGGCCGGCAACTGCAACTTCAGCGCCGCCACGTCGGGGGCGAGGAACTCGATCGAGGCGATCCGGCAAGGCATCTTGCGGATCGGGATGTCGCCGGCGGCCGCGACGACGCGGCACTCGACCGACAGGTCCGATTGCGCGTGCGAGCAGCACAGCAGCGCGTAACCGCGTGCCGCCTCGTCGGCCGCGAGCGCCTTGTCGGCGTGCGGCCCCTGCTCGATCCGGCCGTCGACAACGCGTGCCTTGCACGAACCGCAGGCGCCGTTGCGGCAGCCGTAGGGCAGCACGACCCCCTGCCGCAAGGCCGCTTCGAGGATGAACTCGTCGTCGTCGACGTCGAACTGCCTGCCGCTGGGAGAGACGGTGACCTTGAAGCTCATGGCTGGCCCGAGGGCGATCGCGCAAAGCCGCTATTATGGCCTGCAGGCCATCGCGCGACCTTGACGCCAATGAGATTCCGCTTCGCTTCGCGCGCCGTGCCGCGCTCCCTGCCCAGGCGATTTCGCCGGCCGCGACTGCTGGTGGTCGGCTGCGGCGACGTCGGCATGCGGCTGCTGCGCCAGCTCGCGCCGCGGCTGCGTGACACACTCGGCGCCGTCGCGGTGACGCGGCGACCCGAGCAGCAGGCGGCGGCGCGCGCACTGGGCGCTCGCGCGCTCGGCGCCGACCTCGACGACCGGCGCTCGCTGCGCCGGCTGGCCGCATTCTGCGGCTGGACGATCGACCTCGCCCCCCCTCCGGCCGAAGGCGCCGACGATCCGCGCACCGCGCGACTGATCGCGGCCTGCAGCGCCGCGCTGCGCTGGCGCCGCAGCCGCGGCACGGTGGCGCGCTGGGCCTACATCAGCACCACCGGCGTCTACGGCGACACCGGCGGCGCGGCGTTCGACGAGACGCGGCCGGTCGCGCCGGCCAGCGCGCGGGCGATCCGCCGCGTGGCCGCCGAGCGGAGAATGCGCGCGCTGGCCGCGCGCGGCACGGCGCGCGTGCCGATCCTGCGCGCGCCGGGCATCTATGCGCAGGACCGCTTGCCGATCGAGCGGCTGCGCCGCGGCACGCCGGCGCTCGCCGACGCCGAGGACGTCTTCACCAACCACATCCACGCGGAAGACCTTGCGCGCGCCGCCTGGCTCGCGCTGTTTCGCGGCCGGCCGGGACGCGTCTATCACGCCGTCGACGACACCGACCTGAAGATGGGCGCGTACTTCGACAAGGTCGCCGACGCGCTGGGCCTGCCGCGACCGCCGAGGTTTTCGCGCGACGAAGTCGCCCGGCGGGTCAGCCCGGCGATGCTGTCGTTCATGAGCGAATCGCGGCGACTGGCCAACCGGCGGCTCGCGCTCGAGTTGCGCTTCCGATTGCGCTGGCCGACCGTCGACGCGACGCTTGCGGGCGTCGCACCCGTTTCGCCGGTCGGCGAAAATCGTTGATACTGGGCACCGTATGAACGACGAACGCCCCATCGTGCCCCCGGCCGCGGACGCCGACGACATCCCCGAGGTGGACCTCTCCGACGAGGACATCCTCGATGCCATGCAGCACATCCCCGGCTACCTGGACATCACCACCGAGGATTTTCGCGAGGTGTACCACCTCGCCCACCGCCACGCGCTCGACCGGCTGCTGGGCAGCCTGCGCGCGGCCACGCTGATGCGAGCCGACGTGACGCCGCTGCCGCCCGACATGCCTCTGGACGAGGCGGCGCGCCGACTGGTGCGCAGCGGCTACAAGGGCCTTCCGGTGGTCGACGCCGACCATCGCGTGATCGGCATGCTGACCGAAACCGACTACCTGCGCCGGCTGCAGGCCGACACGTTCCTGGAACTGCTGCTGCGACTGCTCGACGACAACTGCGGCATCAAGCACCGCTGCCACGAGACGCCGGTCAGCGCGGCGATGACGGCGCCGGCCGTCACGCTCGGCCCCGACGCGGGTTTCCGCGACATGGTGAAGGCCTTCCGCAGCCACCCCGGGCGCGGCACGCCGGTCGTCGACGCCGACGGGCACCTGCGCGGGCTGCTGCTGCGCAAGGACTTCATGGCCGCGCTGCATTGGGAAGAGCTGCTGTGATCCTGCTCGACTACCTGGGCCGGATGCGCGGGACGACGCGCGGCAGGCCTCCGCGCGTCAGCGTCGCCGAGATCTTCTGGTCGTGGGTCGGCGCGTTCTCGGGCATCGCCGCGGTCGGGTGGGCCGGCCAGCTGCTCTTCGCCGGGCACGACCTGGCGCTGCTGATCGGCTCGATCGGCGCCTCGGCGGTGCTGGTGTACGGCGCGCCGCGAAGCCCGCTGTCGCAGCCGCGCAACCTCATCGGCGGGCACCTGGTGTCGGCGCTGATCGGCGTCGCCTGCTGGAAGCTGCTGCACCCGCATCCGTGGCTCGCCGCTGCGCTGGCGGTGTCGACCGCGGTCGCCGTCATGCACGCGGTGCGCATGCTGCACCCTCCGGGCGGGGCGACGGCGCTGATCGCCGTGGTCGGGTCGCCCGACGTCCACGCGCTGGGCTTCGTGTACGTGCTGATGCCCGCGACGCTCGCGCCGCTGATCCTGCTGGTCGTCGCGGTGCTGGTAAACAACATCCCGCGCACGCGACGGTACCCCGAGATCTGGTTCTAGCACTCCGCGCGTTCCGATACGCGCGGGGCTCTGCTATACTTTTCGGCTGTCCTGGCGCCCGTCTCAGCGCGGGTGCGGGATGCGCCGGTGTAGCTCAGTTGGTAGAGCAGCGCATTCGTAATGCGAAGGTCGACAGTTCGAGTCCGTCCATCGGCACCATGATCCCCAGGGGGTCGGCTGCGAAAGCTGCCGGCCCCTTTTTCACTGCCGGGACGCCTCGTCCCGGGGCCGCGCCAGCCCCTTGGGCAGCGGGAAGGTCATGTTCTCGCGCACGCCTTCGAGCGCGTGCACGCCGTCGACGCCCAGCGCCTGCAACCGCGCCAGCAACTCCTCGACCAGCCGCTCGGGCGCGGAAGCGCCGGCAGTGACTCCGACGCGGCGCTTGCCGGCAAGCCACGCCGGATCGAGCTCGGCCGCCGAGCCGATCATCCGCGCCTCGCAGCCCATCTTCTCGGCGACCTCGCGCAGGCGGTTGCTGTTGGAACTGGTGGGCGAACCGATGACCAGCACCAGGTCGCACTGCGGCGCCATCGCCTTGACCGCGTCCTGGCGATTCTGCGTCGCGTAGCAGATGTCCTGCTTCTTCGGCTCAGCGATCGCCGGGAATCGCGCCTTCAGCGCCGCGATGATCTCGCGGCAGTCGTCGACCGACAGCGTGGTCTGCGTGACGTAGGCGAGCCGCTGCGGGTCGCGCACCTGAAGCTTCCCGACGTCGTCGACGTTCTCGACGAGGTAGATGCCGTCGTCGGCCTGCCCCATCGTGCCTTCCACCTCGGGATGGCCGGCGTGTCCGATCATGACCAGCTCGCGGCCGTCGCGGCGCATCTTCG
Organism: Burkholderiaceae bacterium; assembly: GCA_019635275.1. Taxonomy (GTDB): domain Bacteria; phylum Pseudomonadota; class Gammaproteobacteria; order Burkholderiales; family Burkholderiaceae_E; genus Zeimonas. Next base: position 14,953 of record JAHBZV010000064.1, read on the forward strand.
CGACCTCGATGTGCACCTTGGTCACCAGCGGGCAGGTCGCGTCGAACACGCGCAGGCCGCGCCGCTCGGCCTC
>JAHBZV010000065.1 GCA_019635275.1 Burkholderiaceae bacterium
CCCGACGGGAAGCGAAACCGGATCGACGCTTCGCCGGCTGCGGGCGCTTCGTCGAGCGGCGCCGGGAACTGGTCGTGGTCGGGACGCTCGACCGCGTCCTGCGCGCGCGCGCCGCCGTCGTCGGCGTGCAGTGCCGATACGATGGCGCTGAAGCTGGTCGTCACGAGCGGCGCTGCGATCGTCGCACGCCAGGGCCGCGCCGTGAGCGCCTCGGGGCGCACGTCGGCGAGCGCGTGTCGCTCGTCGCCGGCGGCGCCCTCGCCGGCCTGCGTCGGGCCGAGACCGGCCGCGAGCGCCGGCGCATCGACGACGACCACCGATGCGGGATCGCTCGCGTTTGCGCGCTCGCGACAGGCGTCGAGCCCCCGGTCGACCGCCTGCACGTCCAGCGGCTGCGGCGCCTTGAAGCCGGGACGCCAGTCCTTCTGGACGGACGGGTCGACACCGGCAAGCAGCCAGGCGAGCGGCGAGTATTGCGCGCCCGCCGCGACCCCCCAGAACAGGTAGCACCGCTGCTCGGCGCGCGTGAGCGCGACGTACATCGCGCGCAGCGCCTCGGCATGCGACTCGGACGCGCACTGCCGGGTGGTCTCCTGCGTCGGCGCGAAATCGAGCACCGCGCGCCAATGCCCCTCGGGCGCGCGCTCGTGCCAGGTCTGAGGAATCGCCAGGCGCGGAGATTTCGACGACCACGCGTAAGGCAGGAACACGACGGGAAACTCGAGCCCCTTGCTCTTGTGAACCGTGAGGATGCGCACGAGGTCCTCGTCGCTCTCCAGGCGCAGCTCCTCGGTCTCGCGCTCGTCCGCCTCGCCGGCCAGTCGGCGCCGCACCCACGCGTGCAACGCCTGCTGCGGCCCGCGACGGGCCTCCTCGTCGTCACCCAGCAGCTCGACCAGGTGCAGAAGGTTTGTCAGGCGCCGATCGCCGTCGCGCGTCGCCGCCAGCCGCGCACCGACGTCCTCGTCGCGGATCAGGCGACGCAGCGCCGCGATCGGGCCGTGCCGCCGCCAGTCTTCGCGCGCCCGGGCGAAGCGCGAGGCCGTGACCAGTGCGCCCCCGGCGTCGGAGTCGAGCGCGCGCAGGCTGCGTGCATCCTCGCCCAGCAACGTGGTCGCCAGCGCCGCGCGCAGCAAGCCGGGATCGGTGGGATCGGCGATCGCGGCGACGATCCGCATCAACTCGCTGCACTCGAGCGTCGCAAGCACGCTGTCGCGCGACACCTCGGCAGCGCCGATGCCCGCCGCGGCGAGCGCGCGCTTGATCTCGGTGCCCTGCCAATGCGCGTTGACGAGAACGGCGATGTCGGCGGGGCGCAGCGCGGAATCGCCCAGCCGTGCGCCGCTGCCGAGGAGCCTGCCGATCTCGGCCACGCACGCGTCGACCGCCTGGCGCCGAGCCGCGGACGCGCCCAGCCAGCCCGATTCGGGATCGGCCTGCAGCCGCACCACGGTGAGCGCGGCGCGGCTCGCGCCGTCGCCCGCCTCCAGCGGCCGGCGCGGCCGCGCCCCGACCCCGGCCTCGGAAAACCCGATCTCGTCGACCAGGAACGGCCGCTCGCGCCGGAAGATCGCATTGATTGCCGCAACCAGCGCGCGGCTCGCGCGCTGGTTCTCGCCGAGCCGATGGATGCGGCGCACCGCGTCGCGGGCGTCGAGGTACGAGTAGACGTCTGCGCCCCGAAACGCGTAGATCGCCTGCTTCGGGTCGCCGACCAGCACCAGCGCGGGAGGCGCCTGTCCGGAGCCGGAGGGTGCATCGTCGACGTAGATGCGCCTGAAGATCGCCCACTGCAGCGGATCGGTGTCCTGGCACTCGTCGATCAGCGCCAACGGATGGCGCTCGCGCAGCGCCGTCGCCAACGCCACGCCCCCTTCGCGATCGGCGAGCGCGTCGTGCACCAGGCGAAGCAGGTCGTCGAAGCCGAGCGACTGTGCCCTCGCGAGATCGTCTCGGCGCTCGGCGGCCGCGACCGCCGCGATCTCCTGCGCGATCCAGGCCGGAAGTCGCGCGATCGATGCGGCGAGCGTCGAGAGCCGTTCGCAGATCGCGGGGATCGTCGACGGCGGCGGGCGATCGCCGAAGCGCGGCGCCGCGAGCTTCCCGATCGCGTCGGGCAACTCCGCGGGATGCGGATCGGCGCAGAAGCGCCTCAGCGCGTCGAGCCACTTCGTCACCCACGCGACCCGGAACCGGTTTCCGTCGGCATTGCCCTTCACGCCGATCCAGTCGAGCAGCGCGTCGCCTTCGCGCCCGAGCGCTGCGGCGAGTTCGTCGCGCAGTGCGGTCAGCTCTCCTTCGACGGCCCGCCAGTCGCCTGCGGCAGGCTCGACCCGGGCCAGCGGATTCGCGGCAAGCGCCTTCACCGCGGCGTGCAGCGCGTCGGGGGTGAGGCCGGCCAGCCCGAACGCGAGCAGCCGCGCGGGCGAGGCCTCGCGCGCCTGCGCGCGCCACCAGTCCGCCAGCCGGTCGAGTTCGGGCGCGGCGCTGTCGGCGCTCACCGGCAGGCCGCTCGGTACGCCGATCGACAGCGCGTGCTCGTCGACGACGCGCTGGCAGAAGCCGTGGATCGTGTGGACGGCCATCTCGTCGACGCGGGCCAGCGCAATGCGCAGCGCCGAGCGCGCGCGCAGCGCCGCGGTGTCGTCCAGGCCCGCCGCGAAGGCGACGCAGAAGGGCTCGTCGACCGCCGTGGCACGCGCCTCGATCCGGTCGTCGAGCAGGCGCTCGAGTTGCGCGATGCGCTGCCGGATGCGGGCGCCCAGCTCGGCGGTGGCCGCGTTGGTGAAGGTGACGACCAGCAACTGCTCGATGCCGAGCTCGCGCTCGATCAGCGCGCGAACGACGAGTCCCGCGATGGTCCAGGTCTTTCCCGTGCCGGCGTCGGCCTCGAGCAGGTGCAGCCCCTCGAGGATGCCGGCGTCGAAGACCGGATGCGCGGACAGGCTCGCGTTCACGCGCGTTCCTCGTGCCGGGGCTCGACGACCGCGTCGTCGAACACGGGCCGGTAGACGCGCTCGCCGAGCGCCAGCACCGCATCGATGTCGGGCTGCGCATCGCGGAACAGCGCCTGCGCCGCGGGCCGCGCCAGTTCGGGGGCGCGCCCGCCGAACTCGCCCCCGGCCAGGACCTCGCGCGCGCGCTCGCGGGCGCTCGCATGGCGCGACTCTGGCGACTCGGGAGACTGGGCCGCACCGGTGGGCGGCCGCCTGGCGAGCACCAGCGCGTAGCGCAGCCAGCTGCGCGGAAACAGCGCCAGCGGCTCACGCCCGATGCGCGCGGCCCAGTCCAGCGCATGCCGCAGGCTGCGCTGCGGATCGGGGCAGCGCAACACGACGAGGTAGTCCGGCGAGACCAGGCACGCCGGCGGACCGTCGCCGCGCGCGGCGCGCCAGACCGCGGCGCGCAGCCAGGCGTCGATCAGCGCGTGCGGGCCCAGCGGAAACGCGGTCACGAAAACGGGCGCGGTTGCGCCGAGCACCGGCACCAGCGCCGACACGCGCACGCCGTCCAGCGCCGCCACCAGCGGCAACGCCTTCGCGCCCGCCGCCGATGCGCCGATGGCGGTCGTCGCTTCGGCGACCAGCGCGCGTGCGCGACGCACGGCCGACTCCGCGTGAAGGCGGCCCGGCGCGCCGGCGGCGGTCTGCGGCGCGATCGACAGCTCGCGGACGACGCGGCCGTCTTCCTCGCCGGCCAGCAGCCGATCGACACACGCCTGCACCAGCCCACGGTCGTCCTCGTCGGTCCACAGCGGCTCGGCATCGTCGGGCGGCGCCCGCTCGCGCAACAGGCGCAGTCCGAGTGCATCGCGCAGCCAGGTGGCCAACGGATCGGCCAGCGCGTCGCGCAGCGCCTCGACCGGCATCGTCGCGACGCCCGGCTGCTCGCCCACGCCCTGCCCTGGCCCGAGCATGTCGGCCGGATCGACCAGCGCGCCGATGCCGGTCGCCCGATCGGGCAACGGCCTGGCCAGTTCGCGCGCGGTGGCGAGCCACTCCTGCGCGTAGCTGGCGCCGGCGACGAAGTTGCGCGTCGAGAACGGATGAAGCGGATGCTCGACGAGCGCCGGCACGCCCGCCGATTGCGGATACCGCCGGCGGTTCGCCTCGAACGACGCGCCGGCCGCCGGGTCGAGCTGCGCCGACAGGTAGGCCAGCAGTTCGCCCACCAGAGGCGACGGATTGAGCGGCGTGTCGTCGCGCGCATGGCGGCTGCGGCACGACACGAGCAGCCGGTCTCGCGCGGAGAGCACCGCGTCCAGGAAGGTGCCCCGATCGTCGATTCTCGAGAGCCGGTCGCCGAAGCGCGGTGCGCGGCGCATCAGGTCGAGCTCGTCGCGCGCGCCCTGGCGCGGAAACGCCCCCTCGTCCATGCCGAACAGGCAGACGACGCGGAACGGCACGCCGGGAAGGCTGCCCAGCGGGCACACGGTCACCGCGCCGCCGGGCATGGCGGCGGTGGCGCCACGCGTCAGCGCATCGGCGAGGGCGCGCTCGAACGCGGCCGCATCGAGCGCAACGGCCGGCAGGTCGGAGGCGCTCGCCAGCAGGTCGGACAACGCGTCGCGCACGCGCTGCAGCCCCGGCGCGTGCTGCCGCACGCCGGCGAACACCGCTTCGACCGAGTCGCCGAGCGCCGTGCACCACTCGGACAGCGGTCGCGGCGAGCGCGCCGCGAGCCGCAGCTGCGCGAGCGCGTCGCCAACGGGGAGCCAGGCCTCGAGGATCCGCGCGCGCGTGCCCTGCGCCCCCGGGATCGCCAGCAGGTCTCCGACGGCCGCCGACTGGCCCAGCGCCGCACCCGCCAGGAGCCGATCGATCGCCGCGCGCAGGCTGTGCTTGGGCGAGCCGTCCTCGTCGTCGAGTCCGCGGCGCGCGCCCGCCGCCTCGAACCACCCCGCCAGCAGCTCGACCTCGGCAGCCTCCAGCCCGAGCGCCTCCATCACCGCGGGGTTGCGCAGCCACGCATCGAGCGACCGTGCGGAGACCGGCTGCAGCGTCATGTCGAGCATCCCCTGGACCGCGGCCACCAGCGGATCGGCGCGCGGCGCGCGGCCGCTGATCGCGAACGGAATCCGGCGCGCCGCGGGCTGGCTGTCGAAGACGCCCTCGATCGCGGCCGCCGCCGACTCCAGGTCGGCGCAGTAGACCACGACGTCCGACGGTGCGAGTTGCGGCAGCGTCTCGAAGCACTCGAGCAGGCGCTCGTGCAGGACCTCCGCCTGCCGGACGAATCCGTGCGCGCCCAGCACGGCGATCGAGCCGTCGTCGCGGTCGAGCGCGCGCCACGGATCGTCGCTGCGCAGGAACACCGCAGCCTGCAGCGCCTGCAGCGTGCCCTTGGCCGGCGCGTCGCCGTGCGCGCCGAACGGCCAGGCCTCGTCGCGGCCGGGCGCTTCGGCCTGCGCCCCGAACTGCTCCTCGAGTGACAGCACCTGCGCGACGAAGTCGCGCTGCGCCCTTCCCCAGTTGCCGAGCAGCGTCGGCTCGCCTTCGTACAACCAGGCGACGTCGGGCCGCTGCGCGCGGATCTCGGCGAGCCGCCGCGAATCGAGCATGTCGGTCCACAGTTCCCGGCACGGATCCGGCGCGAACAGCGACACGTCGATCGACGCCGACAGCTGCCCGAACAGGGCGAACTGCTCGGGCGAGAGGTCGATCCGGCCGAACAGCGCGATGCGCGTCCCGCCGAGCGCGCGCCGCACCGATTCGCCGCCGGACTCGAGCTGGCGCGCGAACTGGTCGTATGGATGCTCGTCGCGAACCCCGGGCAGGCGTTCGAGCAGGCGCTGCCACATCCAGCGCTGCCAGGCCTCGTGCGCGCCGAGCGGCCGATCGCCGCTCGCCCACCGCCCGCGCTGCCAGCGCGCCAGCCAGTCGCGCCGGTAGGCGAGATAGCGGTCGAACCGTGCCGCCAGCGCGTCGGCGAGCGACAGCCTCGCGAGGGACCCCTCCTCGCGCACCCGCTTGCGCACCAGCGCGAACTCCGGGGCGTCCGGCAGTTCGCCCAGCAGCTCCATCAGCAGCCAGCGCACGCGTTCGGGCTCGAACGGCGATCGCTCCGGAAGGTCGCGCAGCGTCGCGCGCATCGTGCGCCACAGCCATCGGCCGGCGAACTCGGGGCGCAAACGCGTGCTGACCCCGTGTCGGCTGGCGTCGCGGCGTTGAAGCCATCGGCCGACCCCGACGCTGGGCACGATCACCGTGCGCTCGGCGAGCGGATCGCCAGCGCCCGGCGCGGGCTCGTGCTCGAGCGCGTCGAGCAGCGCGTCGGCGAGCCGGTCGACCCGGTGGTCGAATCGGATGCGCAGCGCCATGGCCGCTCAGGCGCGCATGACGGTCGCCCGCGTCACCGGCGACTCAGAAGCGCGAGCCGGGCTCGCGCAGGAACGCCTCTTCTTCGGCGGTGGACGGCCGCCCGAGAATGGCGTTGCGGTGCGGATACCGGCCGAAGCGCTCGATGACCTCGTGGTGGCGCACGGCCCACGGCCAGGCGCCGCCGGCCAGCGGGTCGTCGCGCAACTGCCCGAACAGGCGCAGCGATTCGCGCTGGTCGTCCAGCGACTCGGAGTGCTCGAACGGCAGGTAACAGAACCAGCGCCGCAGCGAATCGTAGCCGCAGTCCCAGCCTTCGGCCACGATGCGTCGCGCCGTCGCGAGCGCCTTCGCGTCGCCGGCGAACATCCGCGGCGTGTCGCGAAAGGCATTGCGCGTGAACTGGTCGAGGACCAGCACCAGCGCCGGCGCGGTGCCGGCATCGAGTGCCCAGTGGTCGCATTCGCCGGCGAGCGCGCGCTCGATCAGCGCGCCGAACGCACGGCGGATCGCGTCGTCGAAGGCCGGGTCCTTGCCGAACCACTCGCCACGCACGCGCCCGCGTGCCGCGCCATCGGGCCCGTCGAACCAGAACGCCAGCACGCGCTGCGCCTGCGCGTCGTCCCTGCTCAGCTGCACGAGGCCTCCAGCAGCAGCGCGTGCTCGAGCTCGCCGGGCGCCAGCTCGCGCCCGAGCAGGAACCCGTTGGGCAGCATCGCGAGCGCCAGCACCAGCCGCTCGAATTCGGGAGCGAAACCGTCGATGATCGCCTGCGGATCGGGACACAGCGCGACGTCGCTCATCACGCCGAACTGGACGCCGCCGGCATAGGACAGGATCGACACGCCGATGCCGATATCGCCCGACTGCGGGACCCAGAACATCATCCGCGACAACGGCACGCCCGCCATGTTGATCGTCTCGGTGGGCCCCGGAACGTTGGTCATCACCGCGCTGCCCTTGTTGCCCAGGTACTCGAGGATCTGCGTCTGCAGCGCGTGCGGCAGGACGCCGGCGGCCCCCAGCATCACGTAGGCGACGATCGGCTGGTAGCCCGCCTTCAGTTCGGCCATGCGCCGGCGCACCTCGCTCACCCTGGCGATCGGATTGGCGATTCCCACCGGCAGGCACAGCGGCACCAACCCGAAGCGGTTGCCGAGATCGTCGATCGGCTCGGACGGCGGCCGCAGGTTCACCGGCACCATCGCGCGAACCTCGCAGTCGTCGGCGACCTCGTCGCCGCGACCCAGCAGGTAGCGCCGCAGGGCGCCGGCGACGCAGGACAGCAGCACGTCGTTGACCGACGCGCCCATCCCCCTGCAGACCGCCTTGACCTCGTCGAGCGGCAGCGGATCGTTCCACGCGAAGGCCTTGCGTCCGCTCGGCGTACCCTTGAGCCGGGTGTGCGTGTCGTCGGACATCAGCAGGATGGCGAGCGTGTCGCGGACGACCTGGCTGCCCACCTGTGCGTAGTCGACCAGCCGGTCGGGATGCGCGACGACGTCGAGCGACCGGGTCACCAGCGCGCCGGTCGCGTCGATCGCCGCGACGGCTCCGCGGGTGATCGGCTGCAGGTAGGGCTCCCAGGGATTCGACTCGAGATCGGCGGGATCGTCCCCGGCCTCCGAAGCCTGCGCCGGGGCCACGGCGTCGGTCAGCGACAGCATCACGCGAACCAGGGCGATCCCGTCGGCGATGCAGTGATGCATGCGCGTCACCATCGCGCTGGTGCCGTCGTAGTTCTCGACCAGGTGGAACTGCCACAGCGGATGCGCGGGATCGAGCGGCTGCACCGCGAGCCGCGCAGTGAGGCGCTGCAGTTCGCGGTCGCCGCCGCCGCGGCGCAGCCGCACCCGCTCGACGTGGCGCCGGATGTCGAAGTCTTCGTCGTCGACCCAGTAGTGGCCCACCGCGTCGGATTCGATCCGCTGCCGGAAACGCCCGAACTTCAGCAGGCGCTCCTCGAGCAGTTGCGCGATCTCCTCCCACGTCACCCGCCGCGCGAACACGAACACGCCGACGATCATCATCAGGTTGCGCGAGCTGTCCATGCGCAGCCAGGCGGTATCGACGCTCGACATCCTTTCGCGGGCCATGGCTCCTCCGTGCGCGCGGCGGATCGGCCGCTGGGGCGTTGCTATCATACTTGGCCAACCACCCGAGGAGGAATCATGGCCGACCTGAGCTCGCAATTCGAACAGGCGGTGGCAGACTCGAAGAACCTGCCCGAGCGCCCCGACAACATGACCCTGCTCAAGCTGTACGCGCTGTACAAGCAGGCCTCCGCCGGCGACGTCGACGGCAAGCGCCCCGGCTTCACCGACATGGTCGGCCGCGCCAAGTGGGACGCCTGGAACGAGCTGAAGGGCACCGGCCGCGACGACGCGATGAAGCAGTACATCGCGCTGGTCGACAGCCTGAAGGGCTGAGCCGGCGGCGCTGCGGGCTTCAGCACACGGGCGCCGTGGCCCCCCTTCCGGGGGGCCGGCGCCGGGCGTCTCAGATCGCGCGGAACGCGGCGATCGCGACCAGCGTGGGGATCAGCGCGGCCGCGAACAGCCCGAGCGCGCTGACCTCCTCGTGCTCGAAGCTGCCCTTCAGGATCGAATAGCCGGCCGGGTTCGGGGCGTTGGCAATCACGGTGAGGCCTCCGCCGGTCACCGCGCCGGCCACCAGCGAATACTTGAACTCGTCGGTCAGCCCCTGCACCAGCGAGCCGAGGTAGGTGAGCGCCGCGTTGTCGGTGATCGCCGTGAGCGCGGTCGCGCCATAGTAGACGGCGGTCGGGCTCATCCGCTCGAGCAGCGACTGCAGCCACCACTGCTGCTGCCCGCCCAGCACCACCAGGCCGGCCAGGAAGAACGCCACCAGCAGGCCTTCGCGGAGGATCAGCCGGTCCTGGTGGCGGCTGTAGCCGTGCGCGATGCCGAGGAAGAACAGGAACAGCCCCATGAACACGACCGGGTGGTGCGCGAAGACGACCACGCCGGACAGGAACAGCAGGTGCAGCACGATCAGCGCCGCCGGCACCGGCTCGCCAACGGCGCCACCTGATTCGGGGACCCTGCGCAGCTCGGCGCGGAACAGCAGCGTCACGCCGAGCGCGTTGACGATCACCGCCAGCGCCGAGCGCCAGCCGAAGTGCGTCAGCATGTGGGCGAGGTCCCAGTTCCAGGTGCCCGCGACCATCAGCACGGGCGGCGCCGCGTACGGCGTGAGCGTGCCCCCGATCGAGACGTTGACGAACAGCACGCCGATCGTCGCGTACTGCAGCCGCGTCGACAACCCCTTGCTGTAGAACCGGTCGCGCAGCAGCAGTGCCGCCAGCGTCATCGCCGCCGGCTCGGTGATGAACGAGCCCAGCAACGGAACCAGCGACAGCGCGACGAAGTAGTCTGCCATCGACGCCGGCATCGGCACGATGCGCGCCGTCCATCGCACGCAGGCCAGCGCGAGCCGCAGGATCGGGCGGCTCGCCGCGATCACCATGATGACGAACACGAACATCGGCTCGGTGTAGTTGCGCGACTCGAGGTAGTGCAGCGCGGGCCCGCCGCCGCCGGCGAGCGCCATGTAGACGATCAGCACCATCGCCCAGAAGCCGAAGACGACCTCGACCTCGCCCAGCAGGTGCCAGACGCCCGCGTGTGCCGGTTGCGCGTGCGCGAGCCGCTCGAAGAACTTGGCAGAGAAGGTGTGGATCACGGCGATCGCGAACAGGATCGCGCCGCCTAGCTGGATCGCAGTGGGGGTCAAGTGGGGCTCGCGGGAGGAAGGTTCAGGCGAAGTAGCGGTCGAAGTCCTTCTCGAGCCGCTCTTCGATGCGGGGCTTGAACGCGGCGAGCAGGAAGCCGAGCTTCGCGTCGAGCACGACCTGGTCCTTCGACACGGTCAGGCTCCCGGACACGCCGGAGCGCGAAAAGCGCAGTTCGTTGCCGTCCCACTCGCTCTCCATGTCGAACGACTCGGCCAGCTCGTCGGCGACCTTCTGGGCCGCCTCGCGCGCCTTCTTCAGGCCGAGCTTGTGCTTGCGATGAAGATGGATCTCGGACATCGTCGCCTCGGCGCCGGCTTCGCGAATCAGGCCGTGGCGACCGGCGTCGGCAACGCCGCACCGGTCGCGAAGGCCACCAGGTTCTCGGCCGCCAGCATCGCCATGCCGACGCGCGAGCTGCGCGTGGCACTGCCGACGTGCGGCGTGAGCACGACGTTGGGTACCGTGAGCAGCCCCGGGTGAAGCGCCGGCTCGTTCTCGTAGACGTCCAGGCCCGCCCCCGCGATGCGCCCGGCGCGCAGCGCGTCGACCAGCGCCGCGTCGTCGACGATGCCGCCGCGCGCGATGTTGACCAGCGTCGCCGTCGGCTTCATCGCGGCCAGCTCGCGCGCCCCGATCGCGTGGTGCGTCGCCGCGGAGTACGGCAGCACCAGCACGACGTGGTCGGCTTCGCGCAGCAACTCGTCGAGCTCCACCCTGTGCGCGCCCAGCTCTGCCTCGTTCGGGGCGCGGCTGCGGTTGTGGTAGAGGACCCTCATCTCGAAGCCGCGCGCCCGGCGCGCCACCGCCGAGCCGATGCGCCCCATGCCGACGATGCCCAGCGTCGTGCCGTACACGTCGGCGCCCAGCCACTGGTCGAACGCCCAGCGCCCCCACTTGCCGGCGCGCAGCCAGTGCTCGGATTCGCAGACGCGGCGCGCGGTCGCCATCAGAAGCGCCCAGGCCATGTCGGCGGTCGCCTCCGTGAGCACGTCCGGCGTGTTGCTCACGACGACGCCGCGCTCGCCACAGGCGGCGAGGTCGATGTGGTTGTAGCCCACCGAGCCGGTGGCCACGATGCGAAGGCGCGGACACGCCGCGAGCAGCTCGGGGTCGACGCGGTCGGAAGCGACGACGAACAGCGCGTCGCGGTCGGCCGCCCGCGCCAGCAGCGTGGCGCGCGGCCACTCGTCGTCGTCCTGGTTCGAGTCGATGTCGAAGTACGGGGCCAGGCGCTCGATGACCTCGGGGAATACCTTGCGGGTGATCAGGAGTTTCGGTCGCGGATTCATCCGGCGGATTATAGCGATCAGCCCTTGATGTCGAAGACCTGGCGCAGGTATTGCAGGTAGGCCACGTCGTCGCACATGTTCTTCGCCGGCGTGTCCGAGAGCTTGGCCACCGGCTGCCCGTTGCAGCGCACCATCTTGATCACGATCTGCAGCGGCACGTAGCCGAGGTCGTTGGTCAGGTTGGTGCCGATGCCGAACGCGATCCGCGTGCGGTCACGGAAGCGCTTGTAGAGTTCCACCATCAGCGGGAAGGTCAGCGCGTCGGAGAACACCAGCGTCTTGGTCTTCGGATCGACGCGGTTCGCCTCGTAGTGCGCGATCAGCCGCTCGCCCCATTCGTAGGGGTCGCCGGAGTCGTGGCGCGCCCCGTCGAACAGCTTGCAGAAGTACATGTCGAAGTCGCGCAGGAACGCGCTCATCCCGTAGACGTCGGACAGCGCGATGCCGAGGTCGCCGCGATACTCGCGCGCCCACATCTCGAAGCCGAACACCTGCGTGTCGCGAAGGCGCGGGCCCAGCGCCTGGCACGCCTGCAGGTACTCGTGCGCCATCGTGCCCAGCGGCGTGACGCCGTGCTGCATCGCGTACATCACGTTGGAGGTGCCCGCGAAGATCGGCCCGAGCTTCGCCTTGCAGACCTGCAGCACTTCCTCGTGCCAAAGCCGCGAGAAGCGCCGCCGGGTGCCGTAGTCGGCGATGCGGATGCCCTCGAGTTCGGGGTGGCCGGTGATCAGCGCGATCTTCTCGTCGAGGCGCCGGCGGCCTTCGGCGTAGTCGGGCACGCGCACGGTCTCGCGGAAGTAGATCTCGTTGACGATCGCCAGCACCGGGATCTCGAACAGGATCGTGTGCAGCCACGGCCCGCGGATCACGATGTCGATCTCGCCGTTGTCCTTCGGCGAGGGCGCCACCGTGATGTACTTCGCGTTCATCTGGAACAGGCCGAGGAAGTCGACGAAGTCGCTCTTGATGAAGCGGAAGCCGCGCAGGTAGTCCAGCTCGCGCTGGCGAAACCGCAGCGAGCAGAGGCCCTGGATCTCCTCCTGGATCGCGCCGACGTACGGCCGCAGGTCGATGCCCTCGTTGCGGCACTTGAAGCGGTATTCGACCTGCGCGCCCGGGAAGTGATGCAGCACGACCTGCATCATCGTGAACTTGTAGAGGTCGGTGTCGAGCAGCGAGGTGATGATCATCGGCGTGCCGGGGAAGCGACTCGTGATTGCCGCGCGCGCGGACGGCGCGCGGGGGCATCCATCATAAGCGATCGCGTCCGGCGCGGACGTAGCCGCTCACCATCCGCGCGGCCTCGACCCAGTAGCGCTCGAGGCCTTCGGGCTCGGCCATGTCGCGGCCGAGCACCGCCGACAGCGTGTGCCGGTTCGACAGCCGGAAGTAGCCGAGCCCGGCGATCGCGACGTACAGGTCCACCGGGTCGACGTCGGCGCGAAACAGGCCGCGGGCCTGGCCATCGGCCAGCAGCTGCGACAGCAGCCCCACGACCGGCCCGACGAGCTCGTCGAGGCGGCCGGACTTGCGCAGGTTGCGCGCGCGGTGCAGGTTTTCGGTGTTCAGCAGGCTGATGAAGCCGGGGTGGTCGGCGTAGTAGCGCCAGACGAAGCGGCAGAACTGCTCGAGCGCCCGGGCGGGGTCGTCGGGGTCGAGTTGCACCGCCCGCTCGGCGTCGCGCAGCGATGCGTACGCGCCCTCGAGCACCGCGCGGAACAGACCGTCCTTGCTGCCGAAGTAGTAGTAGACCATCCGCTCGCTCGAGCGCGCGCGCCGCGCGATGCGATCGCCGCGGCCGCCCGCGAAACCGTGCTGCGCAAACTCGACCGCGGCGGCCTTCAGGATGCGCGCACGGGTTGCCTCGGCGTCGCGGCGACGTCGCGGCGGTGACGCCGGGCCCTCCGGCCCGGCCGGCGCAGTCGCCGCGCGCCCGGTCGTTCCCGGCACGATGCGCTCGCGGCTCACGCGACGATCGCCGGCACCTCGACCGCCGGCGGGGTGTTGCGGCTGCGCTGGCAGCGCACGATGCCGTCGATCATCACCATCCCGACGCCGGGAATGTCGCCCAGCCGGACGCTCTCGAGCAGGTCGCGCCCCGCCGTGTGCTGCGCCCGGTCGAGAAACACGAAGTCGGCCGGGCGCCCCGGCTCGACGAGGCCCTGGCTGAGCCCGCGCATGCGAGCGGTGTTGCCGGTGGCGAAGCCGAAGCAGATCTCGGCCGGAATGTCGGCCATGCTGGAGATCAGCGCGATGAGCCGCAGGATGCCCAGCGGCTGCACGCCCGAGCCCGCCGGCGCATCGGTGCCGAAGATCACCCGGTGCGGGCACTTCAGCTCGATCGCGTGCCGCGCGGTGAGGATCGCGATGCGCTCGTTGCCGTTGTGCACGATCTCCATCGCCCGCGAGCTCTTCTCGCACAGCGTGCACACCGCCTTGTACGACAGCGAGGTGTGCCCACCGTTGATGTGGCCGATCACGTCGGCGTCGGCCTCGAGCACCACGTGCTCGTCTATCAGGCCCGAGCCCGGGATCGACGGCCCCCCGGTGTGGATCGTGCTCTGGATGCCGTGGCGGCGCGCCCAGGCGACCATCCCCGCCGCCTCGTCGCCGGCCTTGACCGACCCCAGCCCGATCTCGCCGAGCAGTTTCACGCCGGCCGCGGCCATCTCGGCGAAGTCGGACTCGACCATCCCCTTCTCGAGCACCGGCGCGCCGGCGAGCACCTTCACGCCGCCGCCGACGCCGGCCGCGCGCATGCCGTCGAATGCGCGCTGCGCGGTGATCGCGAGCGCCTTGACGCCGACCACGTCCTTCGGGCGGCCCGGCAGGTGCACCTCGCCGGCCGACACCATCGTCGTGACGCCGCCGTGCAGGCACGACTCGATCCAGCCGAGCTGGTTCTGGCGCGGCGTCCAGTCGCCGAACACCGGATGCACGTGCGAGTCGATCAGGCCGGGCGCGAGCGCGGTGCCCTTCGCGTCGACGACGCGCGCAGCGGCACCGGTGTCGCAATCCTTCTCGCGGCCGACCGCCGCGATCAGGCCGTCCTCGACGACGACGGTGTCCGCGTCGAGGATCGGGCGGTCGATGTCGCCCGAGAGCATCAGCCCGACGTTGCGGATCACGACCTTTCCGGACTTCTCGACGATAGCGGCAGTCGCCATGGCGTTTCCTCCTGTGCCTGCGTTCGACCCGCGGCGCGCCGCCCGCGGCGGCGCGCCTCTTCATAAGGCGAGATACTGGCGGCGCACGGCCTCGTCGCCGTCGAGCTCGGCCATCGTTCCGGCGAACTTCACCTGCCCCTTCTCGAGCACGTAGGCCCGGTCGCTCACCGCCGAGGCGAACGCGACGTTCTGCTCCGACAGCAGCACCGACAGGCCTTCCTTCTTCAGCTCGACGATCATGTCGGCCATCTGCTCGACGATCACCGGCGCGACGCCTTCGGACGGCTCGTCGAGCAGCACCAGCCGCGG
>JAHBZV010000066.1 GCA_019635275.1 Burkholderiaceae bacterium
TTCAAGAGCTTCATGGACGCCACCGGCCGCCTCTGGCGAACCCAGCAGCTCAAGGACAAGCTCGCGGCCGGCTTCACCGTGTCTTCGCTGCCCTCGGGGGACAAGCAGTCGACCCTGTTGTCGATGTTCGTCTTCAGCATGCAGCACGGCATGCTGTGGGTCGGCAACCCCATCCTGCCCGAGCAGCACAGCGGCGTGCCTGACGACGAGGCGGCCAATCGACTGGGCTCGTGGTCGGGTCTGATGGCCCAGGCCGGGCACTCTGCCCCCGCGGACTCGTTCGTTCCCGGCGATGTCAAGACCGCCCGCATGTTCGGCCGGCACTTCGCCCGGAGCCTGGACCGCGTGATGGTTCCGGCTTGACCGAATCACCCCCGAGGAGAACCTGCATGCTTCCCAGGCAAGTTGCCCCCGCACTTTTCGGCCTGATCCTGTCGGGACTGATGTCCCTGCTGGTGTCGGGAATCTCGACCTATCGCGCCGTCGGCTTGGGCGAGCGCTACGCCGGCTTGTGGGTCAGCGCCTGGCTGACCGCCTGGCTCGTGGCCTTCCCGGTGGTGCTGGTCGTCGCGCCGCTGGCGCGCCGGACGGTGGCCCTGCTCGTCGAGCGCCGGCCATGAAGCGACGCGTCGCCTGCAGCGGGCGTGAACCCCACTCCGGCTTCTGAAGGAACACCATGAGACTCTTTCGCATCGTCCTGCCACGTGCCGTGCTCGCCGCCGCCGTGCTGCTGCCCCTGATGGGGCCCGCGCATGCACAGCACGCGGGCTACCGCACCCTCACGATCGCCGGCGACCCGTCCACGACCGTGGCCCTGTACTACCCCACGATCGTCCCTGATCGCGCCGTGCCCATGGGCCCCTGGCTGCCGGTCGTGGCGCCGGGTGCCCCTGCCTCGGATGCCCCGCTCAAGGGGTTGATCCTGATTTCCCACGGCACGGGTGGGACGGAATTGAACCACCACGATCTCGGCACGAGCCTGGCCCGGGAGGGCTACCTGGCGGCCGCCGTGCGCCATGCGGGCGACAACTGGCAGGACCGTTCGCTGATCACCTCGGGCCGTTACTTCAGCGAGCGCCCGCTCCAGCTCAGCCGGGTGCTGGATGCGCTGCTGGCGAGTCCTGAATGGGGGGCGCGCATCCCGACCGAGCGCATCGGTGTCGTAGGTCACTCCGCCGGAGGCTACAGCGTGCTGGCGTTGGCGGGCGCGCAGGCCGAATCCCCGCGCTCGGCGCAGCATTGCCGCACGGTGCAGGATGACCCGGGCTATTGCTCCCTGGCCAAGGGCGCAGCCGGCACCGAGGCGTCCGGCACGCAGGCGGCGCCCGCCGCCAGCGCCGCCGCGCCGGGATCACGACCGGTATCGGTGGCTGACCGCCGCGTTCGCGCGGTGGTCGCGCTGGCGCCCATGGCCGTCGTCTTCACGCCCCAGAGCCTGGCGGCGATCACGGTGCCCGTGCTCGTCATCATGGCGGAGCACGATGCAGTGCTCAGCGGCAAGTACCACGGCGGGTATGTCGTCGCCAGCCTGCCCGGAGCGCAGGCGAGTACGGTAGCCGGAGCCGGGCACTTCGCCTTCATGGCGCAACCGACCTTCCCGCTGCCGTCTGCCGCAGGCGACGCTTCGGCCAATCCACCCGGCTTCGACCGCGTGGCCTTCTTGCCCACCCTGGAGAAGCAGGTTGTCGGGTTCTTCGCGGACCAATTGCGCTGAGTGCGGGCCGGCGAGCACTATGCAGACTTGGGCGCCTCGAGGGCGCCCGGGAGGCCCCCGATGGCGATGTTCAAGGCCCAGTACGCGCACCGCGGCCCGGTCCCGCAGGACGTGATCCGCGCCGTGCCGCTCGAGTTGCCCCCGACAGCGGCCGGTCAGGCACTGGTGGCCATGTTGGCCTCCCCGATCAATCCTTCGAACCTGCTGACGCTGACCGGCGAGTACGGCGTGCTGCCTGCGCTGCCGGCAATCGGCGGGAGCGAAGGCGTGGGCCGGATTGCCGAGTTGGGCGATGGCGTCAGCGGCCTTTCGGTCGGACAGTTGGTGCTGCTGCCGCGCGGCAGCGGGACCTGGGTCACGCACCTGCTGGCCGATGCGAGCGCGCTGGTCCCGCTGCCCGAGGCGGCCGACCCGTTGCAACTGGCGATGCTGACGGTCAATCCGCCCACGGCGTCGCTCATGCTCAGCGAGTTCGTGCCGCTGGCCCCGGGCGACTGGGTGATCCAGAACGTCGCCAACTCGGGCGTCGGCGGATACCTGATGCAGTTGGCCAGGCGGCGTGGCCTTCGCACCGTCAATCTGGTTCGGCGAGAGTCGGCGGTTGCGGCAACGAAAGCGCAGGGTGGCGACGTCGTGCTGGTCGACGGCGAGGACCTTGCCCAGCGCGTCAGGGAGGTCACCGGCGGCGCGGAGATCCGGCTGGGCATCGACGCGGTGGGCGGCTCGGCGACCGACCGGCTGGCGCAGTGCCTTTCCGAGGGCGGCACGCTGGTCAACTACGGGATGATGAGCGGCGAGCCTTGCAGGGTCGCGCCGAGTTCCCTGATCTTCCGCGACATCAGGCTGCGGGGCTTCTGGCTCGTGAAGTGGTTCCGTGAGGCAAGCCGCGACGCGCAGCGCGCGCTCTATGGGGAGCTGGCGCAACTCGTGGCCGGCGGCGTGCTGCACGCCCGCGTCCATGCAACCTACCCCGTTCAGAAGATCCGGGAGGCGGTCGCGGCCGCCAACGGCGGCGAGCGCGACGGCAAGATCCTGGTCACCGGAAGCGCGGCCTGACGCCTCGGGACCTACTCCCACTCGATCATCAACGAGGCTTCCAAACTGTTGATCTGCCTAGCATCCCAGTATGGCACCAACGTTCTTACCGTCATTTCTACCGTCAACCCGGCAGGCACCAGCACGGGCGCGGATTTCCGGGCGGTTCGGCCAAAGCTGACCTTTCGAAATCTATCGACATCTATCGGCTCCGATGACGGCTGCCAGCTCCATCGGCGCGCGTGCGTGTCGGTCGGGGAAGCATCCCAGAAGGGGGCGGCATCAAACACGTTAAGCCGTTGTCCAGCAACACTTTTTCGCCCATGTTTTACCGTCACGGTGCCGCACGAGCGGTGCGATTCAGAGTCTCCATCGAGATCCGTCGACTTGCATAGCTCTCGGCGAAGCTTCTGGCGGGGCCGGATTGCCCTGCGTGGCCAAGATTGGCATGCGGTCGCCCTGCCCCGACACGCAGCAGTGACTCTTCTGCGAAACAGGCGAGCACACCATCTCAAGCGGCCGCCAGGATCCGGAACTCGGTCGCCGTCACGACCGGCCTGACGTGGGTCTTCTCGCGTAGAAGTTCCACCAGCCCGTAGCGCGACATCGTCTTCAAGGTGCGCGACAGGTTGCCCGGTTGCCGTCCCGTGGCCTTGGCCAGCACCGCCATGGAATCGGGATTGGTCTCCCGGATCACCTTTAGTAGCGCGCGGTTCTGGTCGCTCAGTACTTCGGCTACCGACTTCATGGACGTGAACCAGATCTTGGGCTCGCCCGGCTTGGGCTTGTACTCGCCTTTGGCGATGGCGATCGCCCTCGCCCGGATTTGCTCCTGGGGCATCACGCCGATGACGATGGTCTTCATTGCTGTGCTTCCTTGATCACACGATCCACTTCTGCGAAGAAATCCTCCAGCAGCCGATGCGCCGATTCGAACACGTAGGGCACTCCTTTGTCGCTCGCGGTCCGGTGACGATGGTCGTAGGGCAGTCGCTGCCCGGCGAACTTGAACTTCTTCGGCGGCTTCACCGCATGTGCGTTGTCGTAGCCCAGGACTCGGGCGCCATACCGGTCGTGCAGCGTCAGGCTGTACCGGATGCCATGTGGCGCATGCCGCGACATCGGGATCCGCTGTACCTCGATGTTGATCCAGTAGCCGCCCTCCTGCTCCAGGATGCTGCCGTCCAGATCAAGAAGCAAGTCGAGGCCGATGCCGGGACTGTTCATCTGACCCAGACTATATCATCAGATGATAACTAACCGCGCAACCTCCCTTCTGCATCCCAAACTGAATGTCGGCAGTGGGCCGCACAGCCGCCAGCCGCCGACTTCCGGTGACGGGCCGTTGCCGACCCGAAGCCGCCATGCGACTCGCGAGGCTCGGCGTCGCAGAGCTGCCTCCGACGGTGGCTGCACACGGCGACGACCGCACAGACGCGGTCCGGGTATGGCACTCAGGGTCGCCGAAGCTGTGGTGCTGCAGCACTGAGCCCGGTCACTCGCCTGCCAGCCCAGTTCCCGGATCCGTGCGGAGGTCCTTCGACAGGCGATCGTCGCGTTCGCGGAGCAGCCAGTAGACGACACCCAAGACGAGCGTAGCCAGCGCCAGTGCGGCAATGGTCTGCGCTTCCGTGACCTTGCTGTCCAGCACGATGAACTTCCTGGACAGGGCCAGCAAGGCGATCAGCACCACGGTCTTGACCTGCACGATGCTCTCTCGGCGCAGTGCCACGCGAATGATCGAGTGCTTGAACTCGAGCGCGATCAGCAGGGTCATGATCATCCCGAACAGTCCCTGGAAGACTTCGTGATCCAGCGGATCGATCGAGCCCGACAGGAGCAGCGGCACCACACGCGTGAGCAGCTGCAGCAGGGCGAGCGCGATGACCAACGCGATGATCACGCCCAGGATGAACGCGACCATGTGCTCGAAGCGCTCGTAGTGGTTCATCAGCGGCCACTGCTCGCGCGTTTCCTGGAGCAAGCGGCCCGGGCTTCGACGAGGTGACGGCATGGCGCCCTCCCTGCCGTTGGTAGACGCGCATTATGCGCCAGAGCAAAGATGCCCACCTTGTCGATGCTTTGCGGCGGCCGCCGTGCGGGGGACTCAGAGCTTGCCCGGTCGCGTCGGCAGGTGCCCCAGCATCAGCACTTCGCCGTTCGGCCCCCACTCGACCTGCGTGATGCCCGGCTCCTGCGCCTCGAGCCGGCGCCGCTCCAGTTCGTCGGCGCTCGGGACGGCACAGGGGTCGAACACCAGCGCCGCGCGCAGGTCGGCGAGCAGCTGCGGTTCGCTCCATGGCTTCGGGATGTAGCGGAAGATTCCGGCGCGATTCACCGCCGCGAGCACGGTGCCGAAGTCGGACGCGGCGCTGAGCATGAGGCGCACCGTGCGCGGGTCCAGTTCTCTGGCGCGTGCGAGGAGCGTCACGCCGTCCAGCCGCGGCATGCGGTAGTCGCAGATCACCACGTCGAAGTGCGCCTCGTGCAGGCGCTGCAGCGCGTACAGCGGATCGGCGCAGATCTCCACGCCGAGTTGCTGCGGCTTGAAGTGCCGCTGCAGCAGACGACGCAGTGCGTGCAGTACCAGCGTCTCGTCGTCGATGATCAACACACGCTTCACGGGCGAGCCTCCGGCGCCGACTGCACGGCCAAGGTCAGCGCCAGGCCGTGTTTGCGCTCGAACGCACAGATGCGAGCGATCAGGTCGTCGTTCAGCTGCTGGCCGGCCGACAGCAGCAGCACGCCCTCGGGCGACACGAAGTCCTGCGCCAGCATCTGGCCGGCGCGCAACTCCGCGGTGCGCAGGCGCCGCGGCGCCACGGCCGGCTTGGGCGGCGCCGCTGAGAACAGGCTCACGAGGGCGTCGACGACGCTCGGGTCGAACTGGCTGCCGCGCGCGGCGAGTACCGTGCGACGGGCATCGAGCGGGCTCAGGGCCTGGCCGTCGATCCGGCCGCTGCGCAAGTCCTCGAAGGCGTCGGCCACGGCCAGGATGCGGGCACCCAGCGGGATCGCCGCGCCGCGCAGTCCGTCGGGGAAACCTTGCCCGTCCCAGCGTTCGTGGTGCGCGCGGATCAGCGGCGCGACGCCCTGCATGTCATCGCTGGCCAGCAAGGCCTGCTCGCCGAGCACCGGGTGCAAGCGGTAGCGCCGCAATTCATCGCGGTCGAGCCGGTTGACCGATCGCGCCAGCACCGCGTCACTGAGGCCGATGAGGCCGATGTCGTGCAGCAGCGCGGCAATCGGCAGATCGTGCGCGGTGTCGGCATCCAGCGTCATCGCCTGGGCGATGCGCCGGGCCAGGTCGGCCACCTGGCGCGCGTGGCCGACCTGGGCGCTGCCGCGCAGCTCGATCAACGCGGTCAAGGCCTTGATCGACGTCAGGTAGTTACGCTTGAGCCGGTGGTTGGCGGCAGCGAGCTCCTCGGTGCGCAACGCAACGCGAACCTCCAGGCTGGAGTTCAGCGTCTTCAGCTCGTTGTTCTGCTGTTGCGTGAGCCGCTCCAGCGCCAGCTTGTCGGCTTCGAGCTGCTGGTTCTGCGCGACCTGGCGCAGCATCAGCAGCAGCTCGTCGTCGTTCCAGGGCTTGGTGATGTAGCGGTGCAGCCCACCACGGTTGATGGCCGCGATCGTCGAGCCCAGGTCCGCCTGGCGCGTCAGCAGCAGTCGCGCGGTACGCGGCCAGCCCTGGCTGACCCGCTCGAGGAACTGCACACCGTCCATCTCGGGCATGCGCATGTCCGACAGCACGGCGTCGATCGGTTCCGTGGCGAGCAGCGCCAGCGCCTCTTCGGCGTGCCCGGCCGTCAGGACGCGCCAGCCCGTGGCGCGAAAGAGCCGCCGCAGCGCAGCGAGGATGTTCGGCTCGTCGTCGACGGCGAGCAGCGTCCACACCGGGAGGGCGGCCGTCATGTCGCGGTCCCTTCGGCCACCGGGCGCCGCACCGGCAGCGTGACGCGGAAGCACGAGCCGCGGCCCGGTTCACTGCGCACGTCGATACGGCCATGGTGCTTCTGCACGATGCCGTAGGCGAGCGACAGGCCCAGGCCGGTGCCGCGTCCGACCGGTTTGGTGGTGAAGAAGGGATCGAAGATGCGCGCCAGGTGCTCGGGCGCGATGCCGCTGCCGTTGTCCTCGACCTCGACCCACACCTTGTCTGCGGCATCGCCGCTACGCACGACGATCAGGCCGCGCTGCGGACCGATCGCATGGGCTGCGTTGACGAGCAGGTTCAGGAACACCTGGTTCAGCTCCGACGGCAGGCACTCGATGTCGGGCAGGGCACCATACTCGCGGCGCACGTCGGCCCGGTACTTGATCTCGTTGGCGACGATGTTCAGCGTCGAGTCGATGCCCTGGTGCAGCGAGGCCCAGACCCACTCCTGGTGGGTGTCGACGCGCGAGAAGTCCTTCAGGTCCTGGACGATCTTGCGCACCCGCGACAGGCCTTCCTTGGACTCGCCCATCAGTATCGGGATGTCCTGCTTCAGGTAGTCGAGCTCGACGCGCTCCCGCAGGGCCGCGAGCCGGCCCGCGATGGCGCTGTCGGCCAGCGCCGGTTCGGCCTGCTCGTACGCTTCGAGCATCTCGAGCAGGCGCTCGAGATAGGCCTCCAGCGTGCCGAAGTTCGAGAACACATAGCCGATCGGGTTGTTGATCTCGTGCGCCACGCCGGCGGCGAGCTGCCCGATCGACGCCAGCCGTTCGGATTGCAGCAACTGGTCCTGCGCGCCGCGCAGGCTCTGGTTCAGCGCGCGCAGTTCCTCGTTGGCGCGCTGCAGCGAGATGAGTTCGCTCTCGGGTTTGGTTGGAGACATGGTTTTCAGTGAAGCAATGCTTCGCAGACGGTCTCGAACTGCGCCTCGGTGTGGGCGAACACCCGCATGCAGGCCGCGTCGTCCAGGCGGCAGGCGGCCCAGACCGGCAGCACCAGCGCCGGCACCGCCTCGCCGGCGTCGCCGGCCAGGCCGAGCGCGTGGGCCACAGCATCGGCCACATGAGCGATGCCCGTCAGCGTGACCTCGGCGGCGTCCGGGGGTGCGTGGTGCTCGCGGATGGCCTCGACGATGGACGGCGCGAAGTTCCACTGCCGAGCGATCAGGCCGCCGACCTCGGCATGATCGATGCCGAGCACGGCGCGCTCGGCCTCGCCATCGGGGCAGTCCTGGTCGCGCCGCCACTGCTCGACCTCGGCATAGGCCGGTGCAAACGCGCTGGCCAGTGCGAGCCGGCCGATGTCGTGCAGCAGCCCGACCGTGAACGCCAGGTCGGCGTCGTCGCGCCGCAATTCAGCCGCCAGGGCCTGCGCACACAGGGCGCTGCCGATCGAATGGCGCCAGAAGGCGTTGTGGTCGAAGCCGGGGTGGCGCCGAAAGCTGCCGGCCATGCCCGCGGCCGTGACGACGCCGCGCACCGTGCGCAGGCCGAGGACCGAGATCGCCTCGGCGACCGAGTGGACCTGCCGACCGCGGCCGTAGAACGACGAGTTGGCCAGGCGCAAGGTCTTGGCGGCCAGCGCCTGGTCGCGCGAGATCTTGGCCGCGTACTGCGCGGCGCTGAGCTCCTCGTGGCCGAGCGACTCGACCAGTTCGAGCACCACCGAAGGCAGCGGCGGCAGGTCGCGCAGCGCGGCGAGCAGTTCGTCGCGGGAGATCGGTCGTTGGGCCGTGCTCATCGCGGAGTCTCCTGGCGGTAGCGCTGCACCACGTGCAGCAGCGGATGCACCCGCCCTTCGCGCAGGCTGTGGCGGAACAGCTGCGTCAACGTCACCGGCACGGCTGGCACGACAGCCGGCGGCTTGTCGGGAACGGCCGGGGCGGTCACTTCGAGACTCCGGCTTGCGGCAGCAGCACCAGCAGGCGGCCGCGTGCGCTGCCGCTCAGCGGCCGGCTCATCGCCCACCAGCGGCGCCCTGCCAGCGTCACCATCATGGCGTCGCCGTCGAGTGCCGGCCGCACGGTCTGCGGCAGCTGCTCGGCGGCAGGTTCGCCCAGCAGGTTGCCATCCAGTCCGAACAGCGCCTGCGCCGGTGCGTTGGCGAACACCAGCAGGTCTTGATCGTCGACGCCGAACACGGGCACCGGCACCGCATCCAGCAGTTCCTGCGCCGCCTCGCGGCTGCCGACCTCGCGCTCGTTCTGCTCGCGCTGCGCGTTCAGCAGCGTCTGCAGGCGCCGGTTCAGCTCGACCAGTTCACGGTTGGCGGCCTGCACCTCCTGGTCGAGACGGCGGTTCTGGTCGGCCATCTCCTTCAATCCGAAGGCCTCGCGCAGGTGCGCCCGCAGCTGTTCGTCGTCCCAGGGCTTGGCGAGGAACTTGTAGATCGCACCTTCGTTGATCGCGTCGGTGATCGACTGGAGCTCGGTGTAACCCGACAGCATTAGCCGAATCGTCTCCGGGTACAGCTGCCGGGCCCGACGCAGCAGCTCGACGCCGGTCATGCCCGGCATGCGCTGGTCGGACAGGATCACGTCGACCTCGTGCCGTGCCATCAGCTGCAGCGCCTGCTGGGCGCTGGTGGCGCTGAGCAGCAGCCAACCTTCGGCGCGCAGCAGCCGGCGCAGCGCGGCGACGATGTTCTCCTCGTCGTCGACGAGCAGCAAGGTGCGCTTCCGCGAACGCCGGCCAAGCAGCGCCGGATCGATCTGGCGGCCGTCGCGCAGCATCGTCTCGACCGCTGCCGCCGGCTGTGCGGCACTGAACCAGTAGCCCTGCATCCGGTCGCACTGGTTGGCGGCCAGCAGCGCCGCCTGCCCTTCGCTTTCGACGCCCTCGGCGAGCACCTTCATCTGCAGCTCGTGCGCCATCGTGATGATGGCGCGTGTGATCGACACGTCCTCCGCCGGGGCGGTGACGTCGGGCACCAGCGAGCGGTCGATCTTGACCACGTCCACCGGCAGCCGGCGCAGGTAGCTGAGGCTCGAGTAGCCAGTGCCGAAGTCGTCGAGCGAGACCTCGACGCCGAGCGCACGCAGCGCGCGCAGGTGCCGCACCGCCTGGTCGAAGTTGGTGATCATCATGCTCTCGGTGACCTCGACACCGAAGCGCCGCGGGTCGAGTCCGGTCGCGGCGAGCAGGCCTTCGATGCGCCGCGCCAGGTCCGCCTGCAGCAGCTGGCGCGCCGACAGGTTGACCGCCATGCGCAGCGGCGGCAGGCCGCCGCGCTGCCAGCTCGCGGCCTGCTCGATGGCGCGGCGCAGCACCCAGTCGCCGATGGGGACGATCAGGCCGGTCTCCTCGGCGATCGGGATGAAGCGGTCCGGCGCGATGTGGCCCAGCGTCGGGTGTCGCCAGCGCAGCAGGGCCTCGACGCCGACGATGCGGCCCTGCACCAGGTCTACCTGCGGATGGTAGTGCAGCTCGAGCTGCTCGTCGCGCAGCGCATGCCGCAGCGCGCTCTCCAGCGCCAGGCGTTCCGGGTCGTCGTCATGCGGCGCCCGGGCATAGACGCCGACCTGGTTGCGACCCAACAGCTTGGCCTGTTCCAGCGCGGCGTTGGCGCGTCGCAGCAGGGTCTCGGCATGGTCGCCGTCGGCAGGGGCCTCCGCAATGCCGACGCTGCAGGTCAGGTGGATCTCGTGCCCCGCTATCGTCATCGGCCGGGCCACGGCGTCCAGCAGCGCCAGCGCCAGGTCCGTCGCCGCGCCCGAAGGGGCGGGCATCACGATCACGAACTCATCGCCGCCGCGGCGCGCCACCAGGTCGATGTTGCGCACGGAGGCGGCGATGCGCTGTGCGACTTCGCGCAGCACCGCGTCGCCGATGTGCGGGCCAAGACCGTCGTTGATGCGCTTGAAGCGGTCGAGCTCCAGCACCAGCACCGCGGTGTCGGCGCGGGTCTGCAGGGTCGCACCCAGGTGCTCGAAGAGCCGCTGGCGGTTCGGCAAACCTGTCAGCTCGTCGAACTGCAACAGCTGCTGGATGCGCTGTTCGGCGGCGCGGCGCTCACGCAGGTCGTCGACGCAGACATGGGCGAAGGTCTCCCCGTCACTGGTCACCAGGCTGACGGAGACATCGACAGGAATCTCGTGACCGTCGTGATGGCGAACGTCGGTCTCGAAGCGCAGGGAGCCGCGTTCGCACATCTCGCGCCAGCGCTGTGGCCATGACGCCTCGTCGACCCGGGTGTCGATGTCGGACACGCGCAGGCGCAGCAGCTGCTCGCGCGTGAGGCCGAGCAGCCGGCATGCCGCTGTATTGGCATCGCGAAAGGCACCGTCAGGCCCGACCTGGAACAACGCGTCGTTGGCCTGTTCGACGGCATGACGGGTCAGGCGCAACTGACGCCGCGCCCGCTCGCGGTCGCTTACGTCGCACGCGGAAGGGATCAACCAGACCACGCGCCCGTCGGGCCCGTACAGCGGCAGCAGCGAGAAGTCCATGGCCAGCGTGTCGCCGCTGCGGGTGGCGAGGCGCACGTCGAAACGGGAGGCCTCTCCGCGCAATGCGCTGGCCAGCGCCTGCTGCAGCCGGCGTTGCGACAGCTCGCAGGCTTGCCACCAGGGGGTGGTCTCGAAGCGCCGGCCGAGCACCTGCTCGGGCGTAGCGCCGATGGCCTGCAACGCCGCCTGGTTGGCATAACGCAGCACGCCATCGGCGTCGAGCACGCCGGCGAAGACAGAAGGTCCCAACCGGTCCAGCACCTCGCGCAGCGCGCGGTCGGGGGCCGGCGGCGTGGGGCTGGCCGCTGCCAGCGTCAGCGCGGCATCGCGGTGAGACATACGCGGGACAGGGTGGGCTTCGACATGCCGGCAGTCTGCCGAGCGGCCTGCGCCGCCGGCGTGATCAGATGCGGCCCCCGTCGACCGGATCAGATCGATACCGGCGACGCGGGGACGGCGCGCGCTGCGTCATCGACCAGCCGTGCCAGTGTGCGCATGGCACGCTCGAGCGCCTCGTCCCAGAGCTGGCCGCAGGTCAGCCGGATGTGGTGCTGGAACTCGGCGCGCGCCGAGAACATCGGCCCCGGGGCGAGGCTGATGCGTTGTGCCAGCGCGGAACGGTGCAACGCCATTGCGTCGACGCCGGCGGGCAACTCGACCCACACGAAGTAGCCGCCGGCCGGCCGCACCACGCGCGTGCCGTCCGGAAAATGCCGGTTGACGGCCTCGAACAGGCTGTTGCGCTGCGTCTGCAGGGACGAGCGCAGGCTGCGCAGGTGGCGGTCGTAGCCGCCTTCCTGCAGGTACTCGGCCAGCGCCGCCTGCACCGGGATCGATCCGGACAGGCTGGTCATCAACTTCAGCCGTTCGACCTCGCGCGCCAGCCGGCCGGGCGCGGCCCAGCCGACGCGGTAACCCGGCGCCAGGCACTTCGAGAACGACGAGCAGTGCAGCACCAGGCCGCGGCGGTCGTAGGCCTTGGCCGGCAGCGGCGCCGCGGGGCCTTCGTAGAGCTCCGAGTACACGTCGTCTTCGATCAGCGGCACGTCGTGGCGGGCGAGCAGTTCGACGAGGTCGCGCTTCTTGGCCTCCGGCATCAGGCTGCCGAGCGGGTTCTGGAAGCTCGTCATCAACCAGCAGGCCTGCGGGCGGTAGAGCTCGATAACCTGCGCCAGGCGGCCGAGGTCGACGCCCTCGCGAACATGGGTCGGCACCTCGATGGCGCGCAGGCCCAGGCGCTGCAGCGCCTGCAGCGCCACGTAGAAGGTCGGCGACTCCACTACCACCGCGTCGCCCGGCCGCGTCACCGCGTTGAGGCACAGGTTCAGTGCCTCCATTGCGCCGTGGGTCAGCACGATCTCGTCGGTGGCCACGGTCATGCCCTGGCGCAGGTAGCGCTTGGCGATCTCGCGCTTGAGCCGCAGGTTCCCCGGCGGCAGGTCATCGACCATGCTCCAGGGCTCAAGCCGCCGCGTGCTCGAGATCAGCGCGCGACGCAGTCGATCGAGCGGGAACAGGACGGGACTCGGGAACGCGGAACCGAAGGGCACGATGTCGCGCGCGCGGGCGGCGCCGAGGCAGGCGTAGATCAGGTCGTTAACCTCGACCGGCTGCGATCCGGACTGGGGCTCCGAGGTGTGCGGCTCGGCGAGCAGCACACCGTCGGCGCGTGCGGTGACGAAGTAGCCCGAGCGCGGCGCGGCGCGGACGAGGCCACGGGACTCGAGCAGATAGTAGGCCTGGAACACCGTGCTCGGGCTCAGGCCCCGGCTGGCGCAGGTCTGGCGCACGGAGGGCAAACGATCCCCCGCACGCAGCACCCCTGCAGCGATCTGCTGCTCGAGTTCCTGAGCGAGCAGTTCGAACCTCGTGGAGGCGGCGGTGGGGCGATCACGCATGGTGTCGGCACCGCGCCTCGGTCGACCGCTGGCTGGGGTGGGGTGGCACTGTCGCATTCTAGGGCTTGGGCGGCGCGATGCAAGCATCGGAGCTGGGCCGGATGGTGCCAGGACGGCCTGCTGGAGGTGGGCGGCCGCGCCTGCGTCGGGCCCATGGATGCCATCGGATCGCGGCATTCCCGACGCGCGCAGGCGACAAGCCGCTCGGTCCCGCCTGGACGCGCAGCGCAAGCCCAGCGTCCGGACACTCCTGAGACGCCAGGAAGCGGCCTGTGACGAGTGACTGGACATGGCCGGGTGCCGCCCGCCACCTCGCTCGCCCGTGAGGCGGCTGTCCAACGCATTGCGGGCATCCAATACCCAGTGGCCGTGGGTTCCGTACGACTCGGGAATGAGAGGTCGCCAAGGTTGGCCGTTGTCGGCTGCCACGGGTGGATCGACGGTCGCGGAGAGGCTGCCGTTGATGATGTAGTTCCATGCATCAACGACAAGCAAGTTGCCTCGTCCGCTGCCCTGCCCTTCCTTTGCTCAGCGCGGCGCGACGCAACGCGACGCACCGGGCGTGCGCTATCGCCTGGGAGCGCGCAGATTTACCGTCAGCACGCCCAATCCGCCGATTGCCCGGAAACCCGCATGGATGCTGGACTTCGCACTCGAGATTTACCGTCAACCCGAAAATCGCCCTGACGGTAAAACTCCGCCGGGAACTCAGCGCGACGTTCTTACCGTCAGATTTACCGTCAGATCGAAGGGCATCCCAGCGATAGATCTCGATAGATCTCGACAGACATTCGCCCGTTGAATCAACGCAATAGCTCGACCTTTCGATAGATCTCGATAGATCCCGATTGATCGAAACCTACTCCCACTCGATCGTCGCCGGCGGCTTGCCCGAGATATCGTAGACGACGCGGTTGATCCCGCGCACCTCGTTGATGATGCGGTTCGACACCCGGCCGAGCAGCTCGTGCGGCAGGTGCGCCCAGTGCGCGGTCATGAAGTCCTGCGTTTGCACTGCGCGCAGTGCGACGACGAAGTCGTAGGTGCGGCCGTCGCCCATCACGCCGACCGACTTCACCGGCAGGAACACCGCGAACGCCTGCGAGGTCAGGTCGTACCAGCTGCGGCCGTCGGGCCCTGTCGTGTCGTGCAATTCCTCGATGAAGATCGCGTCGGCGCGGCGCAGCAGGTCGGCGTACTCGCGCCGCACTTCGCCCAGGATGCGAACGCCGAGCCCGGGGCCGGGGAACGGATGCCGGTAGACCATCTCGCGCGGCAGCCCGAGCGCGACGCCGAGTTCGCGCACCTCGTCCTTGAACAGGTCGCGCAGCGGTTCGAGCAGCTTCAGGTGCAGCGTCTCGGGCAGGCCGCCGACGTTGTGGTGCGACTTGATCTTGGTGGCCTTGCCCGACTTGCCGCCGGCCGACTCGATCACGTCCGGGTAGATCGTGCCCTGCGCGAGCCACTTCGCGTTGGCGAGCTTCGCGGCTTGTTCCTGGAACACGTGGACGAACTCGCGGCCGATGACGCGGCGCTTCTCTTCCGGGTCGGCCACGCCGCGCAGCTCGCTCATGAAGCGCTCGCTGGCATCGACGTGCACGAGCTTCATGCCCATGTGCCGCTGGAAGGTCTCGACGACCTGCGCGCCCTCGTCCAGGCGCAGCAGCCCGGTGTCGACGAA
>JAHBZV010000067.1 GCA_019635275.1 Burkholderiaceae bacterium
GTGGTGGTCTTTCCCTCGCCGGCCGGCGTCGGGCTGATCGCGGTGACCAGCACCAGCTTGCCGTCCTCGCGGTCGCGCAGCGAGGCGAGATAGTCGAGCGAGATCTTGGCCTTGTAATGGCCATGCGACTCGACGTGCTCTTCGGGAATTCCGAGTTTCTCGAGGGCGATGCGCGAGATGCGCTGCATCTTCGCGGCCTGCGCGATCTGGATGTTCGAGGACACGCTCTAGAAGTCGGAGTGCATGGCGCCCACGGGAATGTCGCCGGGGTGGAACGGGGTGACCTGGTAGACGTGGTAGTTCAGCCAGTTCGCGAACAGGAGGTTCGCGTGGCCGCGCCAGCGCACCTGCGGAGCGCGCGACGGATCGTCGTCGGGGTAGTAGTTCTTCGGCACGTCGATCGGCAGGCCCCTGGCCACGTCGCGGTCGTACTCGGCCTTCAGCGTCAGCGGGTCGTACTCGGAATGGCCGGTGACGAAGACGTGCCTGCCGTCGCTGGAACCGACGATGTACACGCCCGCCTCGTCGGACTCGGCAAGGATCGCGATTTCGCCCACCTTGTCGATGTCGGCGCGGCGCACCTCGGTGTGCCGGGAATGCGGCGCGAGAAAGACATCGTCGAAGCCGCGCATCAGTCGATCGGTGGGCGCCAACGTGCGATGCTCGAACACGCCGAACATCTTGCGCGGCAGCGGGTGCTTCGGGATTCCGTAGCGGCGGTACAGCGCCGCCTGCGCGCCCCAGCAGATGTTCAACGTCGAGGACACCGCGGTCTCGGCCCAGTCGATGATCGCGGCGATCTCGGGCCAGTAGTCGACTTCCTCGAAGGGCATCTGCTCGACCGGCGCGCCGGTGATGATCAGCCCGTCGAACTTCTGGTCGCGCACACGCTCGAAGGTCGTGTAGTGCTCGAGCAGGTGCTCGGCGTCGACGTTCTTCGATTCGTGGGTGGCCGTGTGCAGCAGCGTCACGTCGACCTGCAGCGCCGAGTTGCCCAGCAGCCGCAACAGTTGCGTCTCGGTGGCGATCTTGGTCGGCATCAGGTTGAGGATCGCGACGCGCATCGGACGGATGTCCTGGCGCGCCGCCCTCTCCTCGCCCATGACGAACACGTTCTCGCGCTCGAGCGTGGCCCGGGCGGGAAGCGTCGACGGGATCTTGACCGGCATGATCGCTGCTTCGGGACGCGGGGCGCGCGAGGCGCCCCGCCGCTGCCCCTCAGGCCCTGAGCGCCTGGTCGAGGTCCCAGAGGATGTCGTCGATGTCCTCGATGCCGATGCTCAGCCGCACGAAGTCGGGGCTCACGCCGGCCGTGGTCTGCTCGTCGGCCGTGAGCTGGCTGTGCGTGGTCGTCGCCGGGTGGATCGCGAGGCTCTTCGCGTCGCCGACGTTGGCGAGGTGGCTGAACAGCTGCAGGCTCTCGATGAACTTCTTGCCCGCCTCGACGCCGCCCTTGATGCCGAAGCCCATGATCGCGCCGCAGCCCTTCGGCAGGTACTTCTTCGCCCGCTCGTAGTCGGGGTGGCTCTTCAGGCCCGGGTACTTGACCCAGCCCACCTTCGGGTGCTTCTCGAGGAACTCGGCGACCGCCTGGCCGTTCTGCGTGTGCCGCTCCATGCGCAGGCTCAGTGTCTCGACGCCCTGGATCGTCTGCCAGCTGTTGAACGGCGACGCGCAGGCGCCGATGTCGCGCAGCACGTGCACGCGCGCCTTGATGGCGAACGGCGGCAGGCCCATTCCGACCAGGCTCGCATAGACCAGCCCGTGGTACGAGGGGTCGGGAGTCGTGAAGTTCGGGAAGCGCCCGCTGGTCCAGTCGAAATTGCCGCCGTCGACGATCATGCCGCCGATGCTGGTGCCGTGGCCGCCGATGAACTTGGTCGTGCTGTGGACGACGACGTTCGCGCCCCACTCGACGGGACGGAACAGGTACGGCGTGGCGAAGGTATTGTCGATCATCAGCACGATGTTGTGCTTCTTCGCCATCGCCGACACTTCCTCGATCGGAAACACCGCGATGTCGGGGTTGCCAAGCGTCTCGCCGTAGATGATCTTCGTGTTCGGGCGGATCGCGCGCTCGAAGTTCTTCGGATCGGTCGGGTCGACGAAGGTGACCTCGATGCCGAGGTTGCGCAGCGTGTGGTTGAACTGGTTGTAGGTGCCGCCGTAGAGCCGGCTGCTGCTCACGATGTGGTCGCCCGAGTTGCACAGCGTGAAGATCGCCTGCGCCTGCGCGGCGTGGCCCGAGCTGGCCGCCAGGCCAGCGACGCCTCCCTCGAGCACCGCGATGCGCTGCTCGAGCACGTCGGTGGTCGGGTTCATCAGCCGCGTATAGATGTTGCCGAGTTCCTTGAGCGCGAACAGGTTGGCGGCGTGCTCGGTGTCGCGGAACTGGTAGCTGGTCGTCTGGTACAGCGGCACCGCGCGGCTGCCCGTCGTCGGATCCGACTTCTGGCCGGCGTGCAGTTGCTGGGTGGCAAAGGCGAACTTGCGTGCTTCGGTAGCCATCGAACGTCCCCTCGGTGTTGGTGTGGGTCGAGAACGGATCAGACGCTCGCCAGTTTAGCCGGGTCGCCGGGTCTGCGGGATAGCCACTGCGCGGTCGGTGCGATCCCGCCGAACGCGAACAGGTGGATCGAGAGCGGGTCGAGCGACGGCGCCGCCAGCCGGGCCCCCGCGATCTCCCGGATGAGGCCCGCCGGGTCGTGGGTCGACGCCAGCCGGGTCAGCGACCCGACGCGTCCCCTGAGCGCCCGCATCGAATGGCCGATGCCGCACTGGACGGCCAGCCTCAGGAGGCGCGCGACCGTCGTCGGGCCGGCGACCCCGACTCGCAGCGGCGCATCGACGCCGCGCGCGCGCAGTCCGGCTGCCCAGCGGGCGACGGCGTCCGCGTCGAAGCAGAACTGCGACACGACGAAGAGCCGCATGTCGTTGGCCCGGGCGTAGCCGAGCTTCCGGTCGAGATCTTCGGCCAGGATCGCCGGGTCGATCTGCGGATGGCCTTCCGGATAGCCGCATACGCCGGCCTGCCCCAGGCCGCAGCGCTGCAGCAGCCCGCTGGCCAGCAACTCGAAGCTCGACCGATAGGGGCCAGCCGGCTCCCGCAGGTCACCGCCGACCAGCAGCACCGTTTCGGCGCCGCGACGACCCAGCTCGCCCAGCAGCTCGCGCGCCGCCTGCTCGCTTGCCAGGCGCCTTGCCACGACGTGCGGAACCGGCGCGAGGCCGAGTTCGCTCGCACGCGAGGTCGCCGCCATCATCGCGCGGGCGTCGAGGTTCGGCGTCCACGGAATGAAGACCTGCCTGCCGCTCGCGGCGGCGCGGACGGCCTCGCCCGCCTCGTGCAGCTCGCGCGCCGCGATCTCGATCGAGGCGCCGGCGACTAGTTCGCGCGCGCCTGCTTCGGCGTCGGGGGGCAGCAGGGGCGACGATCTCATCGCGTGCGCAGCCGGCTAGAAACTGCGCCGCCGGGAAATGCCGAAGGCCTCGTCGCAGAACCACAGGCCGCCGTGCCGCCTGAGCACCTCGCGCGTCACTTCGAGATAGCGGCTCGAGGCCAGCGCCTGCTCGAGGCGCGCGTCCTCGATCTGCCCGACGTAGACGGCGGCGTTCCAGGCGGCCAGCAGCGTCGAGGTGCCGATCGATCCTTCGATCTCGGCCGGCAGCGTGTGCATTTCGTGCCGGAACAGCGCGCGCTCCTCGGGATTCGCGTTGAAGTTGTACGACCTTGCGGCGGGCCCGAGCACCTCCTTCACCGCCTTGAGCACCTGATGCCGGTCGTGCAGGAACGGGTTCTCGCCCGGCCAGACGCCCTGCAGGATTTCCTGCCCCGGGTCGCCGCCATGCGACTGCACGACCAGCAGGCGGCCGTCGGGGCCCAGCGCCTTCGCCAGCGGCGCCAGCACGCGCGAGGCCTTGAACTCGAGCGGCGCGCGCAGCCGGTACGGCTGCGAGGCGATCACCAGGTCGTAGTCGGCGCGCGTCGCGCCGCGGCGCGGAATCACCGAATTGAGCAGGAACCGGTGGTCTTCGCGATAGATCACCAGCACGGCCGGTCGCTCGTAGCCCAGCGCACCGGTCGCCTTGTTGACGACGGTGCCCCAGTTCTCGGCGAGCAGCGGCTGCAGGCTGGTGATCTGCCGCTCGAACTCGCGCGCGGTGGTGCCGGTGAGCGCGACCTCGTGCCAGTTCATCGTGGTGGCGGCGGTCACCGACTGCGGGTTCAGCCACGGCGCTTCGCGGTAATACAGGTTCGTGATGACCAGCACCGTCGACGGGTGCTCGAAGAAGCGGTCCGGGGTCTTGTCCAGCGTCAGCCGGACGTCCTCGAGGCTGATCTCCTTGGCGACGACGTAGAACGGCAGCGTGGGGTAGCGCAGGTGCATCGAGCGCAGGACCCGGGTGAGGACCGTGCCGTCGCCGACGCCGGCGTCGAAGACCCGGATCGCCGGCGGCTTCGGATGGATGCTCTGCAGCTCCCGCTCGACCCGCTCGGCCACCACCCACTTCTCGGTGCAGGTGTTGACGAACATCAGGTACTTCTGGCGGTTGTCGTAGAAGCGGAAGCTCGTACGCGCGTCGCCGCCCTCGGGCCCGGTGACCGGCTGCGGCGAGGCTCGCGCCGCTGTCGCCGCTGTCGTCGGTGTCGCCGCTGTCGTCGGTGTCGCTGCCGCCGCTGCCATCACGTCCGGCTCGCTTCGCTCGGCCAGTCCCGCACCCGGGTTTTCCATGTCGCCGCCTCCACGTTCGACGCCTGTCGCACGACGATTCAATCGACAGGGCCTGCCGGCGTCAACCCATTTCGCGCCCATCGCGAAGTTGGGAA
The DNA here is from genome assembly GCA_019635275.1 of Burkholderiaceae bacterium. Lineage (GTDB taxonomy): Bacteria > Pseudomonadota > Gammaproteobacteria > Burkholderiales > Burkholderiaceae_E > Zeimonas. The sequence continues at coordinate 4,829 of JAHBZV010000067.1, forward strand.
AATGGTGGGACCATCGCCCACGACGTGGGAGATCCGGCATCGGTTTTCGGGAGAGAATCGGCATTTGCACCCCGACACGCGAAAGGCAGGCCGATGATCGAACGCTGGCTCGATGACTACGTCCCGGGCGCCGTCCACGAGCTCGGCACCTTCAGCGTGAGCGAGGCCGAAATCATCGATTTCGCGCGCCAGTTCGATCCGCAGCCGATCCACGTCGATCCCGACTTCGCCGCGCGCGGGCCGTTCGGGGGCATCATCGCCAGCGGATGGCACACCGGCAGCCTGATGATGCGGCTCTACGCACTGCACTACCTGTCGCCGGCGTCGAGCCTGTCCTCGCCCGGCGTCGACGAGCTGCGCTGGCTGCGCCCGGTGCGGCCCGGCGACACGCTGACGGTGCGCGTGACCGTCGAGGACGCGCGCCCTTCGGCGTCGAAGCCCGACCGCGGCGTCGTGCACTCGCTGATCGAGCTGATCGACCGGCAAGGCGAACCCGTCATGACGATGCGCGCGGTGAACATGGTGGCCCGCCGACCCGACGACGGCCCGGCGCCGGCCCCCGGGGCAGCCTGAGCCGCGTGGCGGCGGCTTCCCGCACGCACCCGACACGTCCGCTCACGCCATGCCCACGCCGCGCATCGACCCCTGCGTTCCCGACGCCGCCTGCGAGTCCCTTCGCCAGGAAGTGCGCGAGTTCCTCGCCGAGGCCCTCGCCGGCTACCCGGCGGTCGCGCGCGCGCGCCACTGGAGCTCGGCCGATCCCGCGTTCAGCCGCAAGCTCGGCGAGCGCGGCTGGATCGGCATGACCTGGCCGGCGCGCTACGGCGGTCATGAGCGCTCGCAGCTCGAGCGCTACGTCGTGATCGAGGAACTGCTCGCCGCCGGCGCGCCGGTGGCCGCGCACTGGACCGCCGACCGCCAGAGCGGGCCGCAGCTGATCCGCTATGCACCGGACACCCTCGCGCCGAAGATCGTGCCGGGCATCGCGCGCGGCGAGACGTATTTCTGCATCGGCCTGAGCGAGTCCGACACCGGCTCCGACCTCGCGTCGGTGCGCACACGCGCCACGCGCAGCCGCGACGGCTGGGTCCTGGACGGCGCGAAGCTGTGGACCACCGGCGCGCATCGCGCCCACTACATGATCGCGCTGGCGCGCACCGAGCCGCGGGGCGACTCGCGGCACGCCGGGCTGTCGCAGTTCCTGGTCGACCTGAAGACGCCTGGCGTGACGATCCGCCCGATCCGCAACCAGGCCGACGAGCACGACTTCAACGAGGTGAGCTTCGACGGCGTCGAATTGCCGGACGAATGCCTGATCGGCCAACCGGGCGAGGGTTGGGCGCAGGCCACCACCGAGCTCGGCTTCGAGCGCAGCGGCCCCGAGCGCTACCTGAGCGGGATGCGATTGCTGCTAGAGATGATCGATGCCGCGTCGGCTCGCGCGGGCTCGAGCGACGAAGCGCGGGCGCGGGCGCGGGTCGCGCTCGGCCGGCTGGTCGCGCACTATGCGACGCTGCGGCAGATGTCGCTCGGCGTGGCCGGACTGCTCGCTCGCGGCGACGATCCGGCCCTCGCCGCGGCGATCGTCAAGGACCTCGGCGCGACGCTCGAGCAGTCGCTGCCCGACGTCGCGCACGAGCTGTTCGGCGGCGAGATGCCGATGGGCTCGACGCTGGCCGAAGTGGCGGCCTACGTCACGCGGGCGGCGCCTTCGTTCTCGTTGCGCGGCGGGACGCGCGAGATCCTGCGCGGCATCGTCGCGCGCGGGCTGGGGCTGCGATGACCGATCGGCCCGAGGCGTCGCGCCGGCCGCCGGGCACGCCGCACGGCGAGGAGGACGCGACGTGCGCGCAAGTCGAGCGCAGCGTCGAACGGCTCTTCGGAGAGATCGTCGACGCTGACGCGCACGCGACGGCCGAGCGCGGCGAATGGCCCGCGCGCCTGTGGACGGCCGTCGTCGACGCGGGTTATTGCACGGCCCCCGCGCGGGTAGCCCATGCCGGCATCGAGGCGAGCTGGGCCGACGCGTGGCCGATCCTGCGCGGCATCGGCTACTGGCAGGTGCCGCTGCCGCTCGCCGAGACGATGATCGGCGCGATGCTGCTGTCGAAGGCCGGCGTCGAGCCACCGCCGGGCGCGATCACGCTCGTCGGGCAAGGTCCCGACACCCGGCTCGCGGTGGACGGCCCCGCCGAACGCCCCACGCTCGCCGGCCAGGCCGATCGCGTGCCGTGGGCCAGGCATTGCCGATGGGCGCTGGTGTCGACGCCGGAACCCGACGCGCTGTGCCTGGTCGAGCTTGCGCAGCCCGGCAGCGTCCGGGTGACCGCCGAAACGAACCTCGCCGGCGAGCCGTGCGACCAGGTCACGTTCTCCGATGCGCGCGTCGCGCTGCGCATCGACGATCCGCTGCCTGGCCTCGAGGAGCCCGTCCGGCACCTCGGTGCGCTCGCGCGCAGCGCGGCGATCGCGGGCGCGCTCGAGTCGGTGCTCGAGCAGTCGGTGCGCTACGCGAACGAGCGGATCCAGTTCGGGCGACCGATCGCCGCATTCCAGGCGATCCAGCACTCGCTCGCGATCCTGGCCGCCGAAACCGTGGCCGCGCGGACCTCGGCGCTCGTTGCCGCAGCGTCGGCTCCGTCGATCGCGGCCGGTGACGCCAGTCGCGCCGGCTTCGACATCGCGGTCGCCAAGCTGCGCTGCAGCGAAGCGGCAACCCGCGGCGCGCCGATCGCCCATCAGGTCCACGGGGCGATCGGGTTCACCCGCGAGCATCCATTGCATCGCGCGACCTGCCGGCTCTGGGCCTGGCGCGCCGAGCACGGCAGCGACGCACAGTGGGCCGCGCGGCTGGGCGGCGCGGCGATCGCAGCCGGGTCGCAGGCGCTCTGGCCGGCGCTGACGCAACGGCGCTTCGACGCGCGCTGAGCGCTCGCGCCCGGCCCGGCGCAGCGCGCCGACGGGTGTGTCAGTAGCCCGGCTCGCGCTGGTATTCGTGCCCCGCGGTGTTCACGTAGGAGCGGCGGAACTCCACCGGCCGGTCGTCCAGCGTGAACGCCACGCGGCGGATCATCAGCAGCGGGCTGCCCTCGGGCACCTCGAGAAGGTGCGCGACGTCTTCGGGCGCGCCGACCGCGCGGACCGTCTCGGCGGTGCGCACCACCGACAGCCCGAAGCCGTGCTGGTACAGGTGGTAGATCGTGTTGGCGCGCTCGCGCAGTCGCTCGGCGGTGAGCCCGGCGAACAGCTCGGCCGACACCGAGATGTCGTCGACGATCACCGGCTTGCCGCCGAGCCGCAGCGCATTGCGGTAGCCGAACACCGGCGCGCGCGCTGCGAGTTGCAGTCGCTCGGCCGTCTCGTCGTCGGCGCGCCCCTTGCGGAAGCTCACCAACTCGACCTGCGGATATTCCTTCACGCCGTCGTGCCGGATGATGTTGAAGAACAGGAACAGCATCCGGTCGCGCGTGTGCGTGGCGACGAAGGTACCGCGCCCCTGCTGACGCAGCAGCACGTTCTCGGCAACCAGTTCGTCGATCGCCTTGCGCAGCGTGCCGATCGCTATGCCGAAGCGCTCGGCGAGCCGGGGTTCGGCCGGGATCGCCTCGCCGGGCTTCCACTCGCCGGCCGCAAGCGCGGCCAGCATCTTGCGCTTGACTTCCTTGAAGATCGGCCCGCCCGCGGGCGCGGTGATGACGTCGTGTCTGTCCATTCAGGGGTCAGGCCCCGCATCCCGAAGGCACGGTGCCTGGCTCGGTCAGGGCGCGCCCGGAGCGGGCGGCACCTCGTTCCGCCATTCTGACAGCAAATTCCGAAACCGTGTAAGTGAGTTGAGTCATCTAGTTGACTTGCCTGCCCGGCCGGTCTACGATTGCCCGGCAATCAGCAGGGCCCCACCCGACGTCCGGGCGCGAGGCTCGACCGACCCTTCCCAAGGAGCGAAGAATGATTCACGTCGTATTGCACGACGCCAAGGACACCGTCGCGGTGGCGGTCGTCGAAGGCATCAAGGCCGGCACGCAGCTCACCGCCTGGATCATGGACGAGGACAAGACGATCAGCGTCAAGGCCACGCAGGACATCCCGATCGGCCACAAGGTCGCGCTGAAGGACATGTCCGTCGGCGACACCGTCTACAAGTACGGCGTCGACATCGGCAAGGTCGTCGCGCCGATCAAGGCGGGCGAGCACGCCCACGTGCACAACATCAAGACCAAGCGCTGGTAAGCCGCCGTCGCGCCGTCATCCAACCGAAAGAGACAGTCAAATGCCAGTGATCGACAAGAACACCACCTTCTGGGGTTATCGCCGCGAGAACGGCCGCGTCGGCGTGCGCAACCACGTCATCATCCTGCCGCTGGACGACCTGTCCAACGCCGCCGCCGAGGCGGTCGCCGTCGCGATCAAGGGAACTCTCGCGATCCCGCACCCGTACGGCCGGCTGCAGTTCGGCCCCGACCTCGACCTGCACTTCCGCACGCTGATCGGCACGGGCTCGAACCCCAACGTCGCCGCGGTGGTGGTGATCGGCATCGAGGACGGCTGGACCAAGAAGGTCGTCGACGGCATCGCGAAGACCGGCAAGCCGGTGGTGGGCTTCGGCATCGAGGGCCACGGCGACCACGAGACGATCAAGCGCGCGTCGATGGCCGCCAAGCAGTTCGTCCAGCACGCGACCGCGCTGCACCGCGTCGAGTGCCCGATCAGCGACCTGTGGGTGTCCACCAAGTGCGGCGAGTCCGACACGACCTCGGGCTGCGGCTCGAACCCGACCGTCGGCAACGCATTCGACAAGCTGCACCCGCTGGGCACGACGCTGTGCTTCGGCGAGACCTCGGAGATCACCGGAGGCGAGAACATCGTCGCCGCGCGCTGCGCCAACGACCAGGTGCGCGAGCGCTTCATGTTCATGTTCGACCGCTATCAGGACATGATCAACCGCTGGAAGACCAGCGACCTGTCCGAGTCGCAGCCGACCAAGGGCAACATCGCCGGCGGCCTGACGACGATCGAGGAGAAGGCGCTCGGCAACATCCAGAAGATCGGCAAGAAGTGCACCGTCGACGGCGTGCTCGACAAGGCCGAGGAGCCCACGCACCCGGGCCTGTGGTTCATGGATTCGTCCTCCGCGGCCGCGGAGATGGTCACGCTGTGCGCGGCCTCGGGCTACGTCGTGCACTTCTTCCCGACCGGCCAGGGCAACGTGATCGGCAACCCGATCCTGCCGGTGATCAAGCTCTGCGCGAACCCGCGCACGGTGCGCCTGATGAGCGAGCACGTCGACGTCGATTGCTCCGGGCTGCTGCAGCGCGAGATGACGCTCGACCAGACCGGCGACAAGCTGCTCGAGGCGATGCTGGCCACGGCCAACGGCCGCTGGACGGCGGCCGAGGCGCTCGGTCACCGCGAGTTCGTGCTGACGCGCATCCACGAGTCGGCGTGATCGGGGCGGCAGGCGCCGCGCGGCAGCCCCTCGGGCGAGCGCGGCGAATCGACGCGGAGCAGCGGGCATGACGCGCATCGTCATCAGCGAGTTCATGGACCTGCCCGCGGTCGAGTCGCTGCGCGGCGCGTTCGACGTCGACTACGCGCCGGAGCTGGTCGACGACCGCGCGGGGCTGCTCGCCCGCGTCGCCGAGGCCGATGCGCTGATCGTGCGCAACCGCACCCGCGTCGACCGCGAAGTGCTCGCGGCCGCGCCGCGGCTGCGCGCGGTCGGCCGGCTCGGCGTCGGGCTGGACAACATCGACGTGGCCGCCTGCGAAGCCGCCGGCGTCGCGGTGTACCCGGCCACCGGGGCCAACAGCCTGGCGGTCGCCGAGTACGTGGTCGCCACCTCGATGGTGCTGCTGCGCGGCGCCTACCTGTCGAGCAACGAGGTGGCCGCGGGCCAGTGGCCCCGCGCACGGATGTCGCAGGGCCGCGAGACCGCGGGCAAGACGCTCGGCCTGGTCGGCTTCGGCGGGATCGGCCGGATGACCGCCAAGCTCGCGCAGGCCCTGGGCATGCGGGTGCTCGCGTACGACCCGATGCTGCCGCCCGATGCGCCGGCGTGGTCCGAAGCCGGTGTCGGCCGGCGCGAGCTCGATGCGCTGTTCGGCGAGGCGGACGTGCTCAGCCTGCACGTGCCGCTCACCGAGTCGACCCGCGGGCTCGTCGACGCGGCGCGCCTGGCGCGGATGAAGCCCGATGCAATCCTGGTCAACACGGCGCGAGGCGGCGTCGTCGACGAAACGGCGCTCGCGGCGGCGCTGCGAAGCGGCAAGCTCGGAGGCGCCGCGCTCGACGTGTTCGACGACGAGCCGCTTCGCGCGGGCTCGCCGCTGGCCGGCGCGCCCAACCTGATCCTCACGCCGCACATCGGCGGGGTCACGCGCGAGTCGAACGAGCGGGTCAGCTCGCTGATCGCCGAGCGGATCCGGGCGTTCTTCCCGGCCTAGGACCGCGACGCGCTCCCACTCCCATACTGCGAACTTCGTCGCCGAGCACACGCATGCGCCGACTCTCGATCGAACGACTGAACGAACTCGCCGCCGCCGCGCTGCAGCGGGCCGGCGCCGCGCCCGAGACGGCGCGCATCACCGCGCACGCGCTGGTGGCTGCCGAGGCGCAGGGTCTGGGCTCGCACGGGCTGGCTCGCGTCGCGCAGTATGCGGGGCACCTGCGTCACGGCCGCGTCAACGGCAACGCGCAGCCGGCGGTGGTTCGCTCGCGCGCCGCGGCGTGCCTGGTCGACGCCGACGAGGGGCTCGCCTTTCCCGCCTGCGCACTGGCGGTGCGCGAGGCGATCGCGCGCGCGCGCGCGGCGGGCGCCGCGTTCGCGGGCGTCACGCGCAGCCACCACTTCGGCGCGGCGGCCTGGCACCTGGAGCCGGTCGCGGCCGCCGGCATGGTCGGGCTCGCGTTCGGCAACTCGCCGGCGGCGATGCCGGCCTGGGGCGGCCGGCGCGCGATCTTCGGCACCAATCCGATCGCCGCGGTCTTTCCGCGCCGCGGCGCACCGCCGCTCACGATCGACCTGTCGCTGTCCGAGGTCGCGCGCGGCAAGCTGATGGTCGCCGCACGCGAAGGCAAGCCGATCCCCCCGGGCTGGGCCCTCGACAAGGATGGCAATCCGACCACCGACCCGAAGGCCGGCCTCGAGGGCATGATGCTGCCGGCCGGCGGCGTCAAGGGCGCGATGCTCGCGCTGATGGTCGAGCTGATCTGCTGCGCGCTGACGGGCGCCGCGTTCGGCTTCGAGGCGGACTCGTTCTTCACCGACGAGGGCAACCGCCCGCGAATCGGCCAGGCCTTCTTGGTGATCGACCCCGACGCGGTGGGCGGGAACGACGTGTTCCACGAGCGCATCGAAACGCTGGTCGCGACGATGCTGCTCGACGCGCAAGTGCGCCTGCCCGGGCAACGACGCGCGGACCTCGCCCGGCGCGCCGAGGCCGAGGGCATCGAAGTGGCGGCTCCGCTGCTCGCGCAGCTCGAGTCGCTGGCGGGCTGAGCGTGCTGCGCAGGCCCGGTCGATGAGGATCTTCGACGCCGAGGCCACGCGCGCCGCGCTGCCGTTCGATCGCCTGGTGCAGGCGCTGCGCGCGATGTTCGCCGCGGGATGCGAAGTGCCGCAGCGCCACGTCCACGAAATCGCCGGCCCCGACGGCAGCGTGCTCACGTCGCTGATCATGCCCGCGTGGACTGCGCGTCACTACGGCATCAAGACGGTCAACGTCGCGCCGGGCAACGCGGCGCGCGGGCTCGCGGGGCTGCACGCGGTGTACCTGCTGTTCGACGCGGTCACCGGCGTGCCGCTCGCGCAGCTCGACGGCAGCGTGGTCACGTCGCGGCGGACCGCGGCCGCTTCGGCGCTCGCCGCATCGTGGCTCGCCCGCGACGACGCGAGGCACCTGCTGGTCGTCGGCGCGGGTGAGGTCGCGCGGCTGCTGCCCGCGGCGTATCGCGCCGTGCGCCCGATCGAGCGCGTGACGGTGTGGGCGCGTCGCGCAGAGGCCGCGCGGGCGCTGGTCGACGAATTGCGCAGCCAGGGCTTCGAAGCCGGCGCCGCCGCGCGACTCGACGCTGCGGTGGCGGCGGCCGACATCGTCAGCTGCGCGACGCTGGCCACCGAACCCGTCGTGCACGGCCGCTGGCTGCGGGCCGGCCAGCACCTCGACCTGATCGGCAGCTTCACGCCGGCGATGCGCGAGGCCGACGACGACTGCTTCGCCGGCGCCGCGCTCTACGTCGACACCGACGAGGCGCTGAAGAAGAGCGGCGAGCTGCTCGGTCCGCTGTCGCGCAGCGTGTTCGCGGCGACCGACGTTCGCGGCACGCTGGCCGCGCTCGCGCGCGGCGCGGTGCCGGGACGCCGCAGCCGCGACGAGCGCACCGTGTTCAAGTCGGTGGGCACGGCCCTCGAGGATCTCGCCGCGGCGACGCTGGTCTGGGAGACCACCGCCGGCTGAGCGGCGCGGGCCCTAGATCAACGACCCGCGATGAGCCATGCCGCCATCGATCGTCACGATCGTGCCGCTGGTGTACGACGACAGGTCGGAGGCGAGCAGCACCACGGTCGCCGCGATCTCGTCGACCGTCGCTGCGCGGCCGAACGGAAACGACGCGGCGAGCTCCTTCCAGCGTCCGGGGTCGCCGAGGCGCGTGCCTGCCTCCTTCTGCATGAGCCGAACCAGCCGCTCGGTGGCGACCGGCCCGGGGTTCACGCCGACGACGCGCACCCCGTCGACCGGGCTGTTGCCGCCCAGCGCGCGCGTGAACGCCATCAGCGACGCGTTGCCCGCGGCACCGGCGATGTAGCCGGCGTCGACGCGCTCGCCGCCGTTGCCGAGGATGTTGACGATCACGCCGCTGCGCCGCGCCTTCATCGTCCGGTAGTACGCGCGGCACATGTTGATGTAGCCGAAGACCTTCAGGTCCCAGGCCCGGCGCCAGGTGTCCTCGTCGATCTCCTCGATCGACCCGCGCGGAATCGACCCGGCGTTGTTGACCAGGATGTCGACGTCCGGAGCACGCGCGGCGAGCTCCTCGACGCGGCCGCGCTGCGAGAGGTCGATCGCGTGCACGCGCACGTCGACGTCTGCGACCTCGCGCAGCCGCGTGCGAGCCGCCTCGAGATCGCCGCCCGAGCGGGCCACCAGGTGCAGGTGGCAGCCTTCGGCCGCCAGCATGCGCGCGATCGCGAAGCCGATCCCCTGCGATCCCCCGGTGACCAGCGCCGTGCGCCCGGCAAGCTTCATGTCCATGTCGCCTCTCCGATTTTGCCCGCGATCCGGCTTGCGATGCGGATTCCGATTGCGGTTCCGACCCTGCTTCCGACGACGGGCTCAGTCTCCGCCATCGGCCGACTCGCCGACGACCTCGACGTAGCGCGTCTTGCCCGCCTCGCGCGGAAGCGACCCCGGCGGCAGCCACTCGAAGGCCGGGCTGATCTGCAGCGCCCGCCGGAACAGCTCGGCCAGCTCGCGCTCGAGCGCGACGAGGTCGGCGCCGCCCGCCCCACCGTGCTCGAGGCGGATGCGCAGCGGCGGCACGACACGCGGCCCCGGGCGATCGAGCACGATCCGGAACGCGCCGGTCACGCGAGGATAGAGGCGGAAGATCGTGTTGGCGACCGCCTGCGGATAGACGTTGACGCCCTTGACGGTCAGCATGTCGTCGGTGCGCCCGAGGATCGCGAAGCGGAT
>JAHBZV010000068.1 GCA_019635275.1 Burkholderiaceae bacterium
GCCATGATCGACTCGAACTGCTCGGTGGAGCCCTGCTCGATCGCGCGGCGCACCATCGCGCGCTCGGTGTCGTCGCCGCGCAGCATGACGTGGATCAGCGGCAGCGTCGGCTTGCCTTCGCGCAGGTCGTCGCCGACGTTCTTGCCGATGTCTCCGGTGACCCCCGAGTAGTCGAGCACGTCGTCGATCAGCTGGAACGCCGTGCCGAGCCGGCGGCCGTACTCGGCCGCGGCGGCCTCGACGTCAGGCGCGGCGCCGCAGAGGATTGCGCCGAGCTGCGCCGCCGCCTCGAACAGCCTGGCGGTCTTGTAGCGGATCACCTGCATGTACCGCGCCTCGTCGGTGTCGGGGTCGTTGCAGTTGATCAGCTGCAGCACCTCGCCCTCGGCGATCGTGTTGGTGGCGTCGGCGAGCACGCCCATGACCCGCATGTCGTCGACCTCGACCATCATCTGGAAGGCGCGCGAGTAGAGGAAGTCGCCGACCAGCACCGACGCGGCGTTGCCGAACGCGTGATTGGCCGTCTCGCGGCCGCGGCGCAGTGCCGACTCGTCGACGACGTCGTCGTGCAGCAGGGTCGCCGTGTGGATGAATTCCACCACGGCGGCCAGAAGATAGTGATTGCTCGCTCCCTTGTAACCCAGCGCCCGCGCGAAGAGCAGCAGAAGCAACGGCCGCATCCGCTTGCCGCCCGCTCCGATGATGTAGTCGGAGATGCTGTTGATCAGCGACACCTCCGAGCCGAGCCGCTGGCGAATCACGCGGTCGGTTTCGGCGAGGTCCGAGGCCAGGACCGGAAAGAGTTCGACGGGTTTCATGGGGCGACCATAGCAACCGGCGATTATAGTCGTCGGACGCGGGTTTTGACGGACGCCTCGAGTTGTCGGATAATTTCGGGTTTTCCGTTCTCGGGACGAGCGTTCTCAGGACACATATCGAGAGGTTCCCATGTACGCGGTGATAAAAACCGGCGGCAAGCAGTACAAGGTTGCGGCCGGCGACAAGATCAGGGTAGAACAGATGCCGGCGGACATCGGAGCTGAAATCACGATCGACCAGGTGCTGGCGGTCGGCGCAGGCGACCAGCTCTCGGTCGGCGCGCCGCTGGTGTCGGGCGCGACGGTTTCGGCGACGGTGCTCTCACACGGGCGGCACGACAAGGTGCGCATCTTCAAGATGCGCCGCCGCAAGCACTATCGCAAGCAGCAGGGCCATCGCCAGAACTTCACCGAGCTGTTCGTCAGCCGCATCGCGTCGTCGATCGGCGAAGCGACTGCCGAGGTCCCGGCGATCGTTGCGTCGGCGAAGGACGACATCGAGCGAATCGAGGGCATCGGCCCGAAGATCGCGATCGTGCTCGCCAAGGCCGGCATCACCCGCTTCGCGCAACTGGCGGAAACGCCGGTCGAGCGCCTGCGCGCGCTGCTGAAGTCAGCGGGCCCGCGCTTCGTGACGCACGACCCGACCACCTGGCCGGAGCAGGCGAAGCTCGCCGCCGCCGGCGACTGGGAAGCATTCGACAAGCTCACCGACGAGCTCGTCGCCGGCAAGCGGAAGTAACAGGGAGTCACCGACATGGCACAGAAGAAGGGCGGCGGCTCGACGCGCAACGGCCGCGATTCGCAACCGAAGATGCTGGGCGTCAAGGCGTACGGCGGCGAAACCGTCAGCGCCGGCTCGATCATCGTGCGCCAGCGCGGCACGCAGTTCCACCCCGGCGTGAACGTCGGCGTCGGCAAGGACCACACGCTGTTCGCGTTGGTCGACGGCCGCGTGAAGTTCGCCGTCAAGGGCCCGCGCAACCGCAACACCGTCAGCGTCGACCCGCTGCAGTGACGCGTCGCGCGGCGCCGCAGGAAGCCCCGCCGCGCGGGGCTTTTTTGTCTGCGCGCGCGCCCGACGATCGCGAGACACCACGATGAAGTTCATCGACGAGGCGACCATCGAAGTCACCGCCGGCAACGGCGGCAACGGCGTCGCGTCGTTCCGCCGCGAGAAGTTCATTCCGAAGGGCGGCCCCGACGGCGGCGACGGCGGCCGCGGCGGCAGCATCTGGGCGGTGGCCGATCGCAACATCAACACGCTGGTCGACTACCGCTACCAGCGCAAGTTCGTCGCGAAGAACGGCGAGCGCGGGCGCGGCTCCGACCAGTACGGCGCCGCGGCCGAGGACATCCGCCTGCGCGTGCCGGTGGGCACGCAGATCCACGACGAGGACACCGGCGCGCTGGTCGCCGACCTCACGCACCACGACGAGGCGGCGCTGCTCGCGAAGGGCGGCGAGGGCGGCCTCGGCAACATCCACTTCAAGTCGAGCACCAATCGGGCGCCTCGCCAGTGCACGCCCGGCAAGGAAGGCGAGCACCGCCGGTTGCGGCTGGAACTGAAGGTGCTGGCCGACGTCGGGCTGCTCGGCCTGCCCAACGCCGGCAAGTCGACGTTCATCGCGGCGGTCAGCAACGCGCGCCCGAAGATCGCCGACTATCCGTTCACGACCTTGCACCCCAACCTCGGCGTGGTGCGCGTCGGCGCGGGCAAGAGCTTCGTGATCGCCGACATCCCGGGGCTGATCGAAGGAGCCGCCGAAGGCGCCGGGCTCGGACACCAGTTCCTGCGCCACCTGCAGCGCACGCGGCTGCTGCTGCACCTGGTCGACCTGACTCCGTTCGACCCCGATGCCGATCCGGTCCGCGACGCGCGGGCGATCGTGCGCGAGCTACGCAAGTACGACCCGGCGCTGGCCGAGAAGCCGCGCTGGCTCGTGCTGAACAAGATCGACATGATCGCGACCGAAGAGCGCGAGGCGCGCGTCGCCGACTTCGTCAAGCGGTATCGGGGGCGAGGCCGCAGCGCGATGCCGGTCGAGCGCGTGTTCGCGATCTCGGCGCTCACGCGAGAGGGCTGCGAGCCGCTGTGCCTGGCGGCCAACGAGTATCTGGAGTCGATCCGGCCGGCCGAGTCCGACGCGGTCGACGTACGCTTCGAGCGCGCGGCCGGCACCGCGCCGGATCGCGACGCGCCCGGCGACGACGACGTCCAGGAGGCGGCCCATGGCTGAGCGGCTCGTGGCCGGCCCGGGCGAGGCGGACGCGGCGGACGCGGCGGCCGCGCCGCTGCGCGACGGTCGGCGCATCGTCGTCAAGGTCGGCTCGAGCCTCGTGACGAACGAGGGACGGGGCCTGGACGAGCGGGCGATCTCGCTGTGGGGTCGCCAGATCGCCGAGTTGCGCGGGCTCGGCAAGGAAGTGGTGATGGTGTCGTCGGGCGCGGTGGCCGAGGGCATGAAGCGCCTGGGATGGGCGAAGCGCCCGAAGGCGATGCACGAGTTGCAGGCCGCGGCGGCCGTCGGGCAGATGGGGCTCGCGCAGGTCTACGAGACCTGCTTTCGCGCGCACGGGCTGGGCACCGCGCAGGTGCTGCTCACCCACGACGACCTCGCCGATCGCAAGCGCTACCTCAACGCGCGCTCGACGCTGCTCGCGCTGCTCGAGCTGGGCGTGGTGCCGATCATCAACGAGAACGACACGGTGGTCACCGACGAGATCAAGTTCGGCGACAACGACACGCTCGGCGCGCTGGTGGCGAACCTGATCGACGCCGATGCGCTGGTGATCCTCACCGACCAGAGCGGGCTGTTCACCGCCGACCCGCGACGCGATCCGCAAGCGCGGCTGCTCGAGCGTGTCGTGGCCGGCGACCCTGCGCTGGAAGCGATCGCGGGCGGCGCGGGCTCGTCGATCGGCCGCGGCGGCATGATCACCAAGGTGCTTGCCGCGAAGCGTGCCGCCAGCAGCGGGGCGCACACGATCGTGGCCTCGGGCCGCGAGGCCGACGTGCTGGTGCGCCTGGCGCGCGGCGAGGCGATCGGCACTCGCTTCATCGCGCAGACGCCCAGGATGGCGGCGCGCAAGCAATGGCTGGCCGACCACCTGCAGTTGCGCGGCGCGGTCCGCCTCGACGCCGGCGCCGCGCGCGCGCTGGTCGCCGGCGGCCGCAGCCTGCTGCCGATCGGCGTCACCGACGTGAGCGGGGAGTTCGAGCGCGGCGAGGCCGTCGCGATCCGCGACCCCGAGGGTCGCGAGATCGCGCGCGGGCTGATCAACTACTCGAGCTCCGAGACCCGGCTGATCATGCGTCGCCCGTCGTCCGAGATCGAAGCCATCCTCGGCTTCATCGAAGAACCCGAACTCGTGCATAGGGACAACCTGGTCTTGCGCTAGCGCAAGACCAGGTTGCGGCGAAGGCTAACCTGACGCGCAGCGGCAGGTTAAGTCCGCGAAGCGGGCGTGCCGAAGCCACAATGGCGTGAGCCGCTAGCGCAAGACCAGGTTGCGGCGAAGGCTAACCTGACGCGCAGCGGCAGGTTAAGTCCGCGAAGCGGGCGTGCCGAAGCCACAATGGCGTGAGCCGCGAGCGCTACGCCGCGGCGCCCGCCACGGTCACGTCGCTCTCCGCGTGTTCGCGCCGGTCCTCGCGCATCTCGTCGATCGCCTCGGCCTCCTCGACCGACACGACGCGTCGGTTCTCGCAGAAGAAGCGCAGGCCCGCGCGGTTCTGCGCATAGAGCCGCCTGGCCGCCGCGAGCGCCGCCGAAGGATCGAGAATCGTCGTGAGCGAGAAGACCTCGTCGCTCTCCGCCTCGGCGTCGAGGCCGTGTGCCTGCATCGTCTCCATTGCCTGTCTCCCTTTGGAACGACGAGGCCAGCCTAGGGCGGCTCCGCAGCGCGCGTGGGCGACCGGCGGGCAAACGCCGCCTGTCGCAGGACGAACGTCGGTCCCGGGCCCCCGGGTTGTTGCGTGCGAGCCACGAGGCGGCCGTCAGCGCGATCGGCGCGCGACCCTTCTCCCCCGCATTGCGACCCAGGCGTAGACGGCCAGGTTGACCGCCACGACGAGCGCGCCGAGCCATTGCTGCGCGGGCGCGGTGAGCCCGGCCGGATAGACGATCGGGATCAGGTAGCGCTCGACGAAGCCCCCGGCGTAGCCCGAGGCGCCGGCCATCCGGCGCAAGTGATTCTCGAGCGGCGTGAGCGGGCAGATCGCGCCGCTGAACTCGATCCACGCGCCCCAGGCCGCGGCCGGAAGATGCAGCCAGGCAACGCCAGGCCGCCAGGCGACCAGCACCCCGCCGAGCATCGCGAACTCGATGAACGCCAGGTGCAGCAGCACCACCGCATCGGCCGCGAGGCGCGCGCCCATCGGCTTGCGCGCTCAGGCGTGCGGCACGAAGTCGTAGCCGGTGCCGCGCCGGACGATGCGGCCGAGGCCCGGGGCCGGGAGGTGGTAGCCGCCGACGATCCATTCGCCGGCGACCGCGGCGTCGAGCAGCCGGCGCCGGCTCTGCCGTGCCGCCTCGGCGTCCATGTCGAAGCGCACGGCCCAGTCGGGGTGGCGGACGAACAGCGCGGCGATGCTGGTCAGGTCGCCGAGGTAGGCGAAGGTCTGCCCCCCTGACACGATCGAGAACGCGGTGTGGCCGGGCGTGTGCCCGTAGGCGGCGACCGAGCGGATGCCGGCGACGAGTTCGCCGCCGGGCTGGAATCGCGCGACGCTGGCGGCGATCGGGCCGAAGACCCGGCGCACCGCGTCGCCGCCCGGCGCGCCAGGGGCCGCGGCCCGCCGCGCGTCGTCCGTCCAGAAATCCCACTCGGGAGCGGGCACGACGAGCCGCGCATTCGGGAAGGCCAGCGCGCCGTCGCGGTCGCGCAGGCCGTTGATGTGGTCGCCGTGGAAGTGCGAGATCAGGACGGTGTCGATCGATCGGGGGTCGATGCCCGCGATCCGCAGGTTGGCGAGCAGCCGGCCCGCGGTCGGCGCTCCGAACTGGCCGTTGCCGGCGTCCATCAATACGCGCCTGCCGTCGTGCTCGACGACGAACGCGGTGAACGGGATCGTGAGCTGGTCGGTCGGCAGCCCGGCCTCGCGCAGCGCCTGCTGCACCTGGGGCAGCGTTGCGTTGCGAACGAAACCCTCGGCAAGCGGCACGCTCGCCCACCCGTCGCTGACCGCGGTGACCGTCGCCGCGCCGACGCGCGCGCGGAAGGCGCCGGGCGCGATCGAGCTCGTCACCGACGTGGGCGCCGCGGGGGCGGCGCACCCCGCGACGAGCGGCAACGACGCCGCTGCTGCGAGGCCGAAGCCGGTCCGGATGAACTGTCGACGCGAGGCGGGCATGCGCAACTCCTGGCCTGGGTGGACACATTGTCGGCGACGGCGCCCGGAGCCGCACGCGGTGCGACGCGGAACGGGCCGGAAAAAAGGGCGACAATCGCAACCTGTGAAGCCAGGCAAGGGTCGACGATGGCCGAACAGTCCTTTCACGGTGTCTTTCCCTACCTCGTCTCGCCGATCGATGCGGCCGGCCACGTCAAGGAAGACGTGCTGGCGCGGCTGTGCGACGACCTGATCGCGGCCGGCGTGCACGGCCTCGCGCCGCTCGGATCGACCGGCGAATTCGCCTACCTGTCGTGGGAGCAACAGCGCCGCGTGGTCGAAGTCGTCGTCGAGGCGGCGAAGGGCCGCGTGCCGGTCGTGGCGGGCGTGGCCTCGACGACGATCGCGCAGGCCGAGTCGCGCGCCCGCACCTTCGAGCGGATGGGTGTCGACGGGATCCTCGCGATCCTCGAGGCGTATTTCCCGATCGACGACGAGGGCGTCTACGGGTACTTCGAGGCGATCGGCAAGTCGGTGGGCCTGCCGGTCGTGCTCTACACGAACCCGAACTTCCAGCGCTCGGACCTGAGCCTGCCGGTGATCGAGCGGTTGAGCCGCGTGCCGAACATCCGCTACATCAAGGACGCGTCGTCGAACACCGGGCGGCTGCTGTCGATCATCAACCGCGTCGAGGACCGCATGCAGGTCTTCGCGGCGTCGGCACACATCCCGGCCTGCGTGATGCTGATCGGCGGCGTCGGCTGGATGGCCGGCCCGGCGTGCGTCGCGCCGCGCCAGAGCGTGGCGCTGTACGAGGCATGCCGCCGCGGGGACTGGGCCGAAGCGATGGCCCTGCAGCGGCCGCTGTGGGCGCTGAACCAGGCGTTCGCGAAGCACAACCTTGCGGCGTGCATCAAGGGCGGGCTCGAACTGCAGGGCTATCCGGTCGGCGCGCCGCTGCGGCCGCAGGCGCCGCTGACGCCCGCCGGCGTCGAAGAGGTGAGGTCGGCATTGACCGCGATCGGCGCACTGTAGCGGCCGAGCGGACGAAGGGCCCCGCGGGCGTGCCATCGGCCCGGGGGCGCGAAACGGAATCGGGAGGGAGGAACGCCATGTCAGCGCAATCCGCGCACCGCACCGAGCGCGATACTTTCGGGCCGATCGACGTGCCCGCCGAGAGGCTGTGGGGTGCGCAGACGCAGCGCTCGCTGCAATTCTTCGCGATCTCGACCGAGCGGATGCCCGGCGAGCTTGTGGCGGCGCTGGTCGAAGTCAAGCGCGCGGCGGCGGTCGTCAATCGCGACCTCGGGCTGCTCGACCGCACGAAGGCGCAGGCGATCGTCTCGGCCGCCGACGAGGTGCTCGACGGGCGGCATCGCGAAGAATTCCCGCTGTCGGTCTGGCAGACGGGCTCGGGCACGCAGACCAACATGAACGTGAACGAGGTGCTGGCCAACCGCGCGTCGGAGCTGATGGGCGGCGAGCGCGGCCCGCGGCGGCTGGTGCACCCGAACGACGAGGTGAACCTCGGGCAGTCGTCGAACGACGTGGTGCCCACGTCGATCCACGTGGCGGCGGCGTGCGCGCTCGCGCAGCGACTGCTGCCGGCGCTCGACGCGCTGCGCGCGACGCTCCAGGCCAAGTCGGACGCGTTCGCCGACATCGTGAAGATCGGCCGGACGCACCTGCAGGACGCGACGCCGCTCACCCTCGGCCAGGAGATCTCGGGCTGGGCCGCGCAGCTCGCGCGCGCCCGCGACGCGGTCGCACGCGCGCTTCCGGCGGTCTGCGAGCTCGCGATCGGGGGCACCGCGGTCGGCACGGGGCTGAACACGCATCCCGAATTCGCCGCGCGCGTCGCCGGGCAGCTCGCCGCGCGGTTGTCGCTGCCGTTCGCGCCGGCGCCGAACCGGTTCGCCGCGCTCGCGGGCCACGAGCCGGTCGTGGCGCTGCACGGCGCACTGCGCGCGCTGGCCGCGGCGTTGACGAAGATCGCCAACGACGTGCGCTGGCTGGCCAGCGGCCCGCGCTCGGGACTCGGCGAGATCCGCATCCCCGAGAACGAGCCGGGCAGCTCGATCATGCCGGGCAAGGTGAACCCGACGCAGTGCGAGGCGATGACGATGCTGTGCGCGCAGGTGCTCGGCAACGACGTCGCGATCGGCGTCGGCGCGGCCTCGGGCAACTTCGAGCTCAACGTGTTCCAGCCGCTCGTCGCGCACAACCTGCTGCAGAGCCTGCGGCTGCTCGCCGACGGCATGGCGAGCTTCGAGCGGCACTGCGCGGCCGGCATCGAGCCGGATCGCGCGCGTATCGCGGCGCTGCTCGAGCGCTCGCTGATGCTGGTGACGGCGCTCGCTCCGCACATCGGCTACGAGCGCGCGGCCGAGATCGCGAAAAAGGCGCACCGCGAAGGCAGTACGCTGCGCGAGGCGGCGCTGGCGCTCGGCCACGTGAGCGGGGAGCAGTTCGACGCGTGGGTGCGGCCGCAGGCGATGACGCACCCCTGCGCAGGCTGAGCGCAGGCCGGGCGTCCGGCCGCCGCTGCGCGCCGGGGCGAGACGCGGCGATATGTTTCGTTCAATACACCACCGGGTATGGTTTAATCGCTGCCGGTTGACGTATGTCAACCGGACCGCCCGCGGCGCGCCGTAGCGTGACGTACCGCCGTGCCGGCGGAAAGAATCAATCAATTGCATCAACCCGGGATGTACACGATGTTGCAGAAATAAATCAGTCGATCGAGACGCGTCTCGATCTGGAGTCTCGTCGCGGCGATGACGCTCGGCCTGCTTGCGGCCTGCGGTGGCGGCGATGGCGGCGGAACGCCGCCCGCGGCACCGACGCAGGTGTCGGTCGCGCCCGGCGACAAGCAGGTGACGATCGAGTGGGGTCCGGTGGCCGGTGCCACCTCGTACAACGTCTACTGGTCGACGACGGACGGAGTCACCAAGACGACCGGTACGAAGATCCCCTATACGACGTCGCCCTACGTGCACGGCGGCCTGACCAACGGCACCGTCTACTACTACGTGGTGACCGCCGTCGGCAGCGGCGGCGAGAGCGCCGAGTCGCCACAGGTCGCGGCGAAGCCAATGGCGCCAGCGCCCGGCGCGCCGACCAACGTCAAGGCCGAGCTCACGCCCGAGACGACGAAGTCGGTGACGCTCACCTGGGATCCACCGACCACCAGCAGTGGCGGCCCGCTGACGTACAACGTCTATCGCAGCCTGACGGCGAACGTCGACATCGCGGCCGCGACGACCGTGAAGCTCGAGAGCGTCGTGTCGCCGTACATCGACGTCGTGCCCGCCGGCCAGGTCACGTACTACTACGTGATCACGGCGGTCGATGCCGGCACCGAGGGGCCGGCGTCGGCCGAGGTGTCGGCGAAGCCGCGGGGCTCGAAGAGCGGCGGCGGCGGAGGTGGCGATACCGGTTTCGGGAGCAACCTGTCCGAGCCGGTCGTGTTCGCCGACGGCCTCGGCCTGACCGGCCTGGTGATCACCGGCACCGACTACAAGGATCTGGCGACCGGGCTGCGCCCGACGGCCGGTGACACGACGACGCCGTTCCCGTACTTGAACCCCGATGACATCGTCGTGTTCCAGAACGTCGACTATTACCCGCAGCGCACGTCGAGCACCTGGCAGGCGAGCTGGATCAACGGCAGCAGCGCGGCGCAGCACGTCGTGGTCGACTGGGGCGACAATCTGCGCAGCGCGAGCCTGAGCAGCGGCCAGTCGGTGATCCGCGTCGAGACGAACCTGCTGCAGGACAAGGGCGTCTCGCCGTCGTGGCCGGCCACGGAAGCCATGACCGGATACCCGATGACCCTGCTCGGGGGCCAGGGCAAGAGCGAGAGCCAGGGCACGACTGGTGTGTCGCAGGACGCCACGCGGCGACGCGTGTTTACCGTCAACGCGCGCCTGACCATCCAGAAGCTCGATGCGGGCGGCGCGGTGATCGTCGGCTACCCGTGCAACTTCACCGGATCGATCGCCGAAGGTTTCGGGCTCGAAGACAGCAACCCCGCCAAGTACGGCTCGGAAATCAACGTCGCCGGCAGCCTGACCTACGGCTACAACTGGAAGCTGGGTTCGTGCGCGCAGCCCGACAAGGCCGGCGCGTGGCGCATCACGTTCTCGCTCGATCCGACGTCGACGGTGAACAGCGTCGCATATCCGAACAACGTCGTCCTCGACAGCGTCGATCCCGCAGACACGACCAGCGTGCTGGTCGATCCGACGACGAGCTACATCGACATCACGGTCAACTAGGTCTACGGACCTGCTGGCACGGAAAGCCCGGCCCTGAGCCGGGCTTTTCGTTTGCCGGACCCGGCGGCGGGCGGCGCTTCGCTTATGCTTCGCCCCATGACCGCCGCCGGCTCCGCCCCGTCCGCCTCCGCTCCGTCCGTGCCCGGCGCCGCGCATCGCAGCTCGCTGTCGGTGCTGCGCGCGCTGTGGCCGTTCATGGCGCCGTACCGCGCGCGGGTCGCCGTGGCGGCCATCGCGCTGCTGGTCGCGGCCGTCGCGACGCTGGTCGTGCCGATCGCATTCCGGCAGATGATCGACGTGGGCTTCGCCGCGCGGGCGGTGGCCTCCGAGCGCGCCAACGTCAACCTGTGGTTCCTCGCGCTGTTCGGCGTCGCGGTGGTGCTCGCGCTGGGCACCGCGCTGCGCTTCTACAGCGTCTCGTGGCTGGGCGAGCGCGTCACCGCCGACCTGCGGCGCGCGGTCTACCGGCAGGTGCTTCGGCAGGACGCGCGCTTCTTCGAGACGCTGAAGACCGGCGAGGTGCTGTCACGGCTGAGCACCGACACGACGCTGATCCAGACGCTGGTGGGCACCAGCATCTCGCTCGGGCTGCGCAACGCGCTGCTGTTCGTCGGCGCGCTGGTGATGCTGATCGTGACCAGCCCGCAGCTCGCGTCGATCATCGTCGGCCTGCTGCTGCTGGTGGTGCTGCCGATCCTGGTGTTCGGGCGGCGCGTGCGCCGGCTCTCGCGCGTGAGCCAGGACGCGCTGGCGGACAGCAGCGCGCTGGCCGGCGAGACGCTCAACGCGATCCAGATCGTCCAGGCCTACGCGCGCGAGCCGCTCGAGGCGCAGCGCTTCGGCGAGTCGACCGAGTCGGCGTTCGCCAGTGCGATCCGCCGCGTGCGTGCCCGCTCGCTGCTGACCGCGCTGGCGATCGTGCTGGTGTTCGGCGCGATCGTGTTCGTGCTGTGGCTGGGCGCGCACGCGGTGCTCGAGGGACGGCTGACCGCCGGATTGCTGACGCAGTTCATCCTCTACGCGGCGCTGGTGGCCGGCGCCACCGGTGCGATCGCCGAGGTGCTCGGCGACGTGCAGCGCGCCGCCGGCGCGACCGAGCGGCTGCTCGAGCTGCTCGAAGCCGAGCCGGCGATCCGCGCGCCGGCGCGCCCGGAGCGGCTCGCGCCGTCGGGACGCGGCGCGCGAGTGGGCTTCGACTCGGTCGTCTTCAGCTATCCGTCGCGGCCCGACGAGCGCGCGCTCGACCAGGTCACGCTCGAGATCGCCGCCGGCGAGACGGTCGCGCTGGTCGGGCCGTCGGGCGCCGGCAAGACCACGCTGTTCCAGTTGCTGCTGCGCTTCCACGACCCTTCCTCCGGCACGATCCGGTTCGACGGCGCCGACCTGCGCCGGCTCGACCCGGCCGACCTGCGCGGCGCGATCGGCCTGGTGTCGCAGGACAGCGTCGTGTTCTCGGCCGACGCGATGCAGAACATCCGCTACGGGCGGCTCGACGCAACGGACGACGAGGTGATCGAGGCGGCGAAGGCGGCGCGCGCGCACGAATTCATCGAGAAGCTTCCCGACGGCTATCGCACCTTCCTCGGCGAGCGCGGCGTGCGACTGTCGGGAGGCCAGCGCCAGCGCATCGCGATCGCGCGGGCGCTGCTGAAGAACCCGCCGCTGCTGCTGCTCGACGAGGCCACGAGCGCGCTCGACGCCGAGAGCGAGCGCGCGGTGCAGGCGGCGCTCGAGCGCGCGATGCGTGGACGCACGACGCTCGTCATCGCACACCGGCTCGCGACCGTGGTCGGCGCCGACCGGATCGTCGTCCTCGAGCGCGGCCGCGTCGTCGACGTCGGCACGCACGCCGAGCTGGTCGAGCGCGGCGGCTTGTACGCGCGGCTGGCCGCGATACAGTTCGATTCCCACCTGGAGACCCCATGAGACTCGTTCGCTACGGAAAGCCCGGCAAGGAGAAGCCCGGCCTGATCGATGCCGAGGGAAGGCTGCGCGACCTGTCGGCCGTCGTGCCCGACATCGGTCCCGAGCAGCTGTCTCCGAAGGGGCTCGCGAGGCTCGCGAAACTGAAACCCGAGCGGCTGCCGGCGGTGCGCGGCAAGCCGCGCTTCGGCCCTCCGCTCACGGGCACCACCAAGTTCGTCGCGATCGGCCTGAACTATTCGGACCACGCCGCCGAGACCGGCTCGCCGGTGCCGAAGGAGCCGATCGTCTTCCACAAGGCGCTGAGCGCGATCGTCGGCCCGGACGACGACGTGATGCTGCCCAAAGGCTCGGTCAAGACCGACTGGGAGGTCGAACTGGGCATCGTGATCGGCACACGCGCGCGCTACGTGACGAAGAAGAGGGCGCTCGCGCACGTCGCCGGCTACCTGCTCGTCAACGACGTGTCCGAGCGCGAGTACCAGCTCGAGCGCAACGGCACCTGGGACAAGGGCAAGGGCTGCGACACCTTCGGGCCGATCGGACCGTGGATCCTGACCGCCGACGAGGTGAAGAACCCGCAGAACCTCGACATGTGGCTCGACGTCAACGGCCAGAAGCGCCAGCGCGGCAACACGAAGACGATGATCTTCGACTGCGCGACGCTCGTCTCCTACGTCAGCCAGTTCATGACGCTGAACCCGGGCGACCTGATCACCACCGGCACGCCGCCCGGCGTCGGGCTGGGCATGAAGCCGCAGCAGTTCCTGAAGCCGGGCGACGTGATCACCGCCGGCATCGAGGGGCTGGGCACGCAGACGCAGCGTGTCGTGAGGTTCCGGGCGTGAGCACGGTCGGCTCGCCGGTGCTGCTGCTGGCGCCGCTGTATCCGCCGACGCAGGCCGAGCTCGAGGCCGGCTACCGCGTGGTGCGCCTCTGGGAGGCGGCCGACGCCGGCGCGCAGCTCGACGCGATCGCCGCCGACTGCCGGGTGGCAGTCACGCATTCGGGTCGCGGAATCGATCGCGCGACGATCGAGCGCTTGCCGCGGCTCGAATTGGTTGCCAACTTCGGCGTCGGCGTCGACGCGATCGACCTGGACGCCTGCCGCAGCCGCGGCATCGCGGTGACCAACACGCCCGACGTGCTCACCGAGGACGTCGCCGACCTCGCGCTGGCGCTGCTGCTCGCGGCCGTGCGCCGCATCCCGCAGGGCGACCGCTTCGTTCGCGAGGGGCGCTGGGCGAAGGGTCCGATGGGCCTCACGCAGAGCCTGCAGCGGCGCAAGGTCGGCATCGTCGGCCTCGGACGCATCGGGGCGGCGATCGCGCGACGCTGCGCGGCGTTCAACACCGAACTCGGGTATTTCGGGCCGCGCCGCAAGGCCGGCGTCGACTACCGCTACTTCGACGACATCGTCGCGCTCGCCGGGTGGGCCGACGTTCTGGTCGCCGCCTGTCCCGGCGGGCCGGACACCGCGAAGCTCGTCTCGCGCGCGGCGCTCGAGGCGCTCGGCGCCGAGGGCGTGTTCGTCAACATCGCGCGCGGGTCGGTCGTCGACCAGCCGGCGCTGGTCGAATTGCTGGTCGCCGGGCGGCTCGGCGCGGCCGGCCTCGACGTGTTCGACGACGAGCCGAACGTCCCGCCCGAACTGTTCGCGCTCGAGAACGTGACGCTGCAGCCGCACCAAGGCAGCGCGACGCATCCGACGCGCGCCGCGATGGGGCGGCTGGTGTTGGACAACGTTGCGGCCTGGGCCGCGGGGCGCCCGCTCGCGACGCCGGTCTGAGTCAGCCGCGCTCGGCCTCGTCGGCCGGGGCTTCCACGTGCCGGTGCCGCGCGCGGGTTCGTCCGCGCAGGTAGCGGCTGGCCTCGGGGAAGCCGGCGCGTTGTTCGCCGCGATGGAACAGCATGCGCGCCAA
>JAHBZV010000069.1 GCA_019635275.1 Burkholderiaceae bacterium
CCGCCCGCGAACGCCGCGACCGCTTCAGGCGGCGATCAGGTCAGGCGCCGAGAGCGCGCGCAGCACCGCGTGGTTGCACTGCTCGAGCGAGATCGAGCACGCGTGCACCGCGCGCTCGAGCGAGACCCCGGGACCGCGCTCGAGCGCCTCGATCGCCTCGAGATACGCGGCGTAGGGACCGCGCCGCTCGACCAGCGTCTCGCGAACCCTGGGAGGAACGTGCACCGACTCGAACAGCTGCTCGAACGGCTGGTCGAGCATCCGGTCGAGCATCGAGAACACGCCCAGGATGAACAGCTCGTCGCGCACCCGCTCGTCGCGCCCCGCACCGATGAGGTGCTCGAGGAGCACGCCGCGACGGAACGACGCGATCATCACCGGCCTCATGTCCGGGTCGCGCGACGAAGTGGCCAGCAAGAGCGCGAGCCATCGTTCGAGCCGCGCGTAGCCGAGCATCATCACCGCGTGGCGGAACGACTGCACTTCGGTGCGCAGGCCGAACCCGGGCGAATTGATGTAGCGTAGCAGCCGCCACGCCAGCGCCGGATCGCGTCGGATCAGTCGCTCCATGACGACGGTGTCCTCGCCGCGCTCGATCATCGACATCAGCTCGACGATCGTCGCGTAGTCGGGATTGGCGCCCGCCTTCGCGTGGCTGCGCAGGATGTCGTCGGTCGGCCAGCCGACGACCGCGTGCGCGCCGCGCGCGAAACTCTCTTTCATTGTCGCGACGGTGCGCACGCCCTCCTGCGCGAACGGTAGCGTGCGCGCGACCGACTGCGACGACGCGGGGCCTGCTGCGCACGCCAGCCGGCGGTCGTCCGAGACGTGGATCACCGACAGGCAGAACGCGGAGACGAGTTCCGGCGCGAGCGGCACCGGCGGGATGCCGGCGAGCACCATCCTGAAGCCGCGGCGATGCAGCGCGGCCACCAGTTCACGTCCAGAAGGCGTCGCGGTGATCGGTGCCGGCACCTCGATCCAGATCGACTCGAGCGGCTCCACGCCTGCCAGCGCCGCGTCGATCCGCGCCGTGCTGCGCACGGCGATCGCGCCGCCGCCACTGACGTGTGCGGCGAGCGCGCGATACAGCGCCCCCATGCCGGCCGTGCGGTCGGCGAGTTCGACCGTCACCCGCATCGCGAGCGCGTTGCCACTGCGGCCGACGATCGGCTCGTAGCCGACCAGCGCGCCTGCGAGCAGCGACCCGGGCACGGCGCGGCGCCTACAGGTAGTCGAACAGGCTCAGCCGCGCGACCTTCGCATAGGTGGTCATCGCCGCCTCGAGTGCCGTCTGGTTCTGCTGGAAGCGGGTGACGGCCGATGCGTAGTCGACGTCGACGAGGTCGGAGAGATGTCCGCTCGCCTCGATCTCGCCCCCCTCGAGCAGCCGCTCGCGCGCGTCGATCGCGCGAAGCTGCTCCCCGGCACGGGTGCGGGTGACGAGGAGCCGCTCGAGCGACCCGTCGACGCCGTCGAGCGCCTTGCCGAGCCCGGCGCCCAGCGCGGCGGCACTGGCGCCCGGATCCTCGAGAAGCGCGATCGCTTCGTCGAGGGTCTGGAAGATGCTCTGGGCATTGCCGCCCGCCTCGAGATCCATGAACAGCGCGCGACCGTCCTGGCTCGTCGTGAACGACACGTCCGCGCCGGTGGCCTGTTCGCCGGCGTTGGGCAGCCAGGCGAGCGCACCCGTGTCGGTGAACGGCGCGCGCGTGCTGCCCTGGCCGCCGAACACGTAGCCGCCTGCGCCGTCGCGGCGGTTCGCGATCGTGAGCAGCTCGTCGCGGCTCGCGCGCAGCTTCTGCGCGATCAGCGCGCGGTCCGCGGCCGACATCGTGCCGTTGCCGGCGGCGACGAGTCCCTCGCGGGCGACCTGCAGTGTCTCGCCAGCGCTCGCCATCGCGTTGTCGGCCTGACCGAGCATCGTGCGCGCGAAATCGATCATGCGCCGTTCGGTCGCGATCCTGGCGATCTGCGAGCGGGTGCGTTCGGCCTGCGCGGCGCCCAGCGGGTCGTCGCTCGGCGCGTTCACGCGCTTCCCGGTGGACATCTGCAGCTGCGCCTGGGTGAGCGCGGCCCGGCGTTCGTTCATCGCATCGAGGCTGCGCTCGAAGGAGAACAGCGTGGCGATCCTGTTCATCGCGAAGCCTCCGGTCCTGGTGCGCGTCGGTCGCCGGCTCAGCGCCCGGCCGCGGCGAGCAGCGAGTCGAACATCGACTGCGCCGCCTGGATCACTTTCGCGGCGGCCTGGTACATCTGCTGGTACTGCATCAGCCGCGCCGCCTCCTCGTCGAGATTGACGCCGGACTGCTGCGCCTGCGCCGCCTCGGCATCCTGCTGGAGCCTGCTCGACACCGATTGCGCTGCCTTGGCCGACTGCGTGCGCGTGCCCGCGTCGGCGAGCATCGCGGCGAACGCGTCGTTGAAGCTCGCCCCGCCCGCGAGCGGCTGGTCCGCGAGGGCGCCCATCGCCCGCGCATTGCGGTTGTCGGCGGCCGGGTCGACGGTCGGCACGATCTCGATCCGGTCGCCGGGCTGCGGCGCCCCGCGCAGCGCGAGCGTCCAGCCGTTGAAGGAGATCGGGCTGCCCGGCACGTACGCGACGCCGGTCGGGTCGCCGGTGCCGACACCCGTCACGTCGAAGGTGGTGGCCGACGTGAAGGTCAGCGTGACCGGCTGGGCGAGGTTCGGATCCGGCGCGCCGACCGCGAAGCTGTTCGCCGTCACGTCGCCCGCATTGCTCGCCGCGCGCTCGACGCTGACCGCGTAGCCGGTCGCCAGGCGCGCCCCCGAGGACAGGACCCGCGCGAAGCCGGCGGCCAGCGAGGTGGCGCTGCGCACCGTGAAGACGTCGCCCGCCGACGGCGTTCCAGCCGACAGGCCGATCGACAGGCCGTCGATCGTCTGCGGAAGCGTGGCGAAGCTGCGCTGCAGGCCGTCCGCGTCGCGCGTCACCACGTACTGCGCGCCGTCGAAGCGGATCGCGTAGTCGCTCGCCGCGAGCTGCGTGCCATCGACGACGCTGGCCGACAGCGTCGCCGTCCCGGCATTGGTCGACGCGGCTACGACGCCCGGCGCCCCGAGGCCGAACATCGGCTCGCCGGCGGCCCCGGTGGCGTCGACCCCGACCGCCTGCTGGCGGTTGAACGCCGACGCGATCCCCGCGGCGAGCTGGCCCAGCCGCGCGCGGATCGACTGCAGGTCCTGGTCGCGGAACTGCATCAGCGCCGCGATCGAACCGCCGCCCAGCGTGTCGGCGCTCATCGGCAGGCGCGTCGCGCCGGACACCATGACGACGCGCCGGCGGGTCGGGTCGAGCGGATCGGGCTCGGCGACCAGGTTCGATGCCCGGTTGCCGACCACCAGCCCCTCGCCGCCGGCAGCGAAGACGGCGACGGTGCCGTCGGCCTGCGTGTAGGCCGTCGCCTTCAGGTAGCCGTTGAGCTCGTGCAGCACCTGGTCGCGTTCGTCGAGCAGGTCGTTCGGCGGCTGACCGGTGGCGGCGCTCGCCGCGATGCGGTCATTCAGGCGCGCCACGCGCCCGAGCAGGTCGTTGACCGTCGTGACCGCCTGTCCGATCCGGTCGTCGGCGTCCTGACCGAACTGGCTCAGCCGCGCGTCGACCGTCTGCACGCGCGAGGCCAGTGCATCGGCGCGCGCGAGCACCGCCTGCCGGGCGCTCGCGTCGAACGGCCGGTTCGCCAGGTCGGCGAGCGCCGCGTTGAAGTCGTCGATCGCCACGCCGATGCCGTTGTCGGTATCGGCCAGCAGGTTGTCGACGCGGGCGAGCTGTTCGGCGCGCGTCGTGTCGGCCGACGCGCTCGCGATCGACGCGGAGAGCTCGGCAGCGACGAACTGGTCGTAGCGGCGCTGCACCGTCACGACGTCGACGCCGAAGCCCAGGAAGCCGCCGCCGGTGTACTGGCCGCCGGCCGTGGCGAGCACGGCTTCCTGGCGGCTGTAGCCGGGAGTGTTGGCGTTGGCGATGTTGTGGCCGGTGGTCTGCAGCTGCGCGTAGGCCGCGAGCAGCGCACTCTGGCCGACGCCGAGCAGTCCGGACATGGCGCGGCTTCCTTCAGGTCGTCAGACGCCCGAGCATCAGCGTCTGGTTGATGGTGCGCTCGAGCTTCTCGCCGTAGCGCGGATCGGTGGCGTAACCGGCGCGCTGCATGCCGCTCGCGTAGCCCGAGACGGACTGCCCGGCGCGCAGCACCGGCGCGTATCGTGCGTTGGCGGACATCAGCGACGCCCAGTCGCGGAACGCCTCCTCGTACGAGCCGTAGGCCCGGAATCGCTCGACCGTGCGCTGCGGCTTGCCGTCGACGTACTCGGTCGTCGCGACCTCGACGGTCGCGCCCTTCCAGCCGGTGCCGGCCTTGATGCCGAACAGGTTGTGCGCGCTGCGGCCATCGGGGTGGCGAATCTCCTGCCGTCCCCAGCCCGACTCGAGCGCCGCCTGGCCGACGACGAAGGCCGCCGGCACGCCGGTGCTGCGTTGCGCGGCCAGCGCGTGCGGCCACATCCGCGCGACGAACCCGGCCTGCGATCCGTCGAGGCGCCGGGACAGCGAATCCTTCAGTTTCTCGGCCGCCTGCGGATCGAGCGAGAGCGACGAGCGTACCGGGAACGACCGCGGACCCCCGGGCGCGGTGGCCGGCGTCGCGGCCTGCGCGCCGGTGCCGGCCGGCGCCAGCTGGCGCGAGAGCTGCCGCGCGATCGTCTCGGCCAACCCGCCCGGACGGCCGGCCAGCGACTGCGACAGCTGCTGGTCGAGCATCCCGACATAGGTGTCGTGGCCGGTACCGCCGAACATGCCGGACCTGGGCATCGCCTCGCGCATGCTCTTGAGCAGCTGCTGCATGAACAGCGCCTCGAACTGGCTGGCGGCCTGGCGCAGCGCCGCGCGCGGATCGGCGGACGCGTCGCGGCGCAGCCCGTCCAGCGCTCGCGCGTCTAGGGCCAGTCCCTGGGCCGGTATCGCCGGCAACGCCATCAGATGATCTCCAGCTCCGCTCTCAGGCTGCCTGCCGCCTTCAGCGCCTGCAGGATCGCGATCAGATCCTGCGCGGTCGCACCCAGGCTGTTCAGCGCCTTGACGACGTCGGCCAGCTTCGCCGACCCCTCCAGCATCATCAGCGCGCCGCCGTCCTGGCGGATCGTGATATCGGCCCTTTCGGCCGCGACCGTCGAACCTTGAGCGAAGGCGTTTGGCTGGCTGACGACCGGCGTCGTCTGGACGGTGACCGCAAGGTTGCCGTGCGCCACGGCGCTCGGCGCCAGCGTCACCGACTGGTTCATCACCACCGAGCCGGTGCGTGCGTTGACGATCACTTTCGCGACCGGCTGCGGCAGCCGCACCTCGAGGTTCTCTAGCTCGGCGAGGAACGGCACCCGCAGCGTCGGCTCGGCGGGCAACTGCACGCGGATCACCCGCGCGTCGAGCGGCTCGGCGACCGCCGCCGGCCCCTGCCCGGGCAGCGCGCGCGCGTTGATCGCGTCGGCCACACGGCGCGCGGTACCGAAGTCGGTGTCGTTCAGCTCGATGTGGATCACGTCGGCCGAGAGCGTGTGGTTGGGCACCACCCGCTCGACGGTGGCGCCACCCGGAACCCGGCCGGCGCTCAGATGGTTGATCTGCACCTTGCTGCCGGCGGCCGAAGCGCCCGCGCCGCCGACCACGAGGTTGCCCTGCGCCATCGCGTAGACCTGGCCGTCGGCGCCGCGCAGTGGAGTGAGCAGCAGCGTGCCGCCGCGCAGGCTCTTCGCGTTGCCCAGCGACGAGACGGTCACGTCGATCAGCTGTCCGGATTGCGCGAACGGCGGCAGCTGCGCGGTGACCATCACCGCCGCCGCGTTGCGCAGCTGCGGCGTGATCCCGGGCGGCAGCTGTACCCCCAGTTGCGACAGCATCGACTGCAGGCTCTGGACAGTGAACGGCGCCTGCGTCGTCTGGTCGCCACTGCCGTCGAGCCCGACGACGAGGCCGTAGCCGATCAGCTGGTTCGGGCGCACGCCCTGGATGCTCGCGAGTTCCTTGATTCGCTCGGCCATCGCCGGCGCGCAAACGCCGGCCGCGAGCGCGAGCGCGAGCAGCGCGCGCAGGATTCGTCGGGTCGTCTTCATCGTGTCGTCCGTCGCCGCTCAGATCGGCAGGAAACTGAGGAAGAAGCGCGCGAGCCAACCCACGGTCTGCGCGCTGTCGATGTCGCCGCGGCCACGCACCTCGAGCCGCGCGTCGGCGACCTGCGTGGAGCTCACGATGTTGCCCGGCAGCACCGTTGCCGGGTTCACCACGCCCGAGAAGCGCAGCGCCTCGACGTTCTGGTTGATTCCCACCTGCTTCTCGCCCGAGACGACGAGGTTGCCGTTGGGCAGCACCTCGACGACCGTCACCGTGATCGTTCCGGTGAACAGGTTCTCGGAGCCGGTCGCGCCCTTGCCCTCGAAGGTGTTGCTCGACTCGCCGGCGACGCCGAGCTTCGGCATCAGGCTCGAGGTCTGCGGCACGAACGGCAGACGCGAGATCGAGCCGTCGACGCTGCCTTTCCTGTCGACGCTGCTGTTCGAGCTGCTGCGCGCGGTGGTCTTCTCCTGGATCTGGATCGTCAGCAGGTCACCGACGAGCCGGGCGCGCCGGTCCTCGAACAAGCCCCGATGGCTGGACGGGTGGTAGATCGCGCCGTTGGCAAGCGGCGCGCGCGCCGCGGCGGCAGCGGCCGCGGTGGCCGTCGTCGGCTCGGGGCGCACCGTCGTCGGTTCGAGCACGGCCACGCGCGGCGTGGTCGCGAAGCACCCCGAGAGCGAGGC
Organism: Burkholderiaceae bacterium; assembly: GCA_019635275.1. GTDB lineage: Bacteria > Pseudomonadota > Gammaproteobacteria > Burkholderiales > Burkholderiaceae_E > Zeimonas. The sequence continues at coordinate 6,808 of JAHBZV010000069.1, forward strand.
GGCAGCGAGCAACGCGAGCAGCCGGCGCGAGCGGATCGGAACGCGCATTCCCGCCTCCGTCACAGCTGCGAGAGCCGGGCCAGCATCTGGTCCGACGTCTGGATCGCCTTCGAGTTGATCTCGTAGGCACGCTGCGTCTGGATCATCGCGACCAGCTCCTCGACCACGTTGACGTTCGAGGTCTCGACGTAGCCCTGGTTCAGGATGCCGGCGCCGTTGCTGCCGGGCGTGCCGACCGTCGGTGCGCCCGACGCGGCGGTCTCGGTGAACAGGTTCTGGCCGCGCGGATCGAGGCCGGCCGGATTGACGAAAGTCGTGAGCTGCACCTGCCCGACCTGCGCCGGGTTCGGCTGGCCGGCCTGCATCACCGAGACGACGCCGTCGGCGCCGACCGTGACGCTGGTCGCGTTCGGCGGAATCACGATCGGCGGCGACATCGGCATGCCGCTCGAGGTCACCAGTTGCCCGGTCGCGTCGACGCGAAACGACCCGTCGCGCGTGTACGCGATGCTGCCGTCGGGCATCTGCACGCTGAAGAAGCCGTTGCCGTTGATCGCCATGTCGAAGGTGTTGTCGGTCTTCTGCAGGTTGCCCTGCGTGAACAGGCGCGCGGTGGCGACGGTTCGCACCCCGGTGCCGAGCTGCAGGCCGGTCGGCAGCACGTTCTGCTGCGTCTCCTGGCCACCGGCCTGCCGCAGGTTCTGGTACAGCAGGTCCTCGAATACCGCGTGCGAGCGCTTGTAGCCGTTGGTCGCGACGTTGGCGAGGTTGTGCGAGATCGTGTCGAGCTGCGTCTGCTGCGCGTCGAGCCCGGTCTTGGCGATCCACAGCGATCGGATCATGGCGTCACCTATCCCTTCAGCGTCAGCAGCTGCGCTGCCTTCTGCTCGTTGGTTTCAGCGGTCTGCATCAGCCGCGTCTGCAGCTCGAACTGGCGCGCGAGCGCGATCATTCCGACCATCGCCTCGACCACGTTGACGTTGCTGCCCTCGACTGCGCCCGCGACGATGCGCACCGCGGGATCGGAAGCGGCAGGCTCGCCGTCGGCGCTGCGCAGCAGGCCGTCGGCGGACTTGCGAAGCGCGGCCGGCGGCGGGTTGACCAGCTTCAGGCGGCCGACCTCGAACGGCGGCTGCCCGGCCAGCCTGGCGCTGACGGTGCCGTCGCCGCCGATCGCCACCTCGGCGTTGGGCGGAATGCTCAGCGGGCCGCCATCGCCGAGCACCAGCTGGCCGCGCCGCGTCTGCAGCGTGCCGTCGGCGCCGATTTCGAACGATCCCTCACGCGTGTAGGCCTCGCCCCCTTCGGCGGGCTGCACCGCGAACCAGCCCTCGCCGCGCACCGCGACGTCGAGCGCGCGGCCGGTCTCGCGGATCGGGCCCGACTGCGGGTTGAAGCCGGCGCTCGCCTCGAGCGCCCAGACGCGGGTCGTGGCGGTGCCGTCCTGCCTTCCGGGAACGGCGCGAAACGCCATCAGGTCGGCGCGAAATCCGTCGGTCGACGCGTTGGCCAGGTTGTGCGCGAGCGCGTCCTGGCGCTGCATCAGCGCCTTGGCCCCGCTCATCGACAGGTAGATCATCCGGTCCATGCTTGCTCCGTGCGGGCGCCGCGCGCAGCGGCGTCGCTGCGCTCACGGCCTGGCCCGATCAACGCAGGTTGACGATCGTCTGCATGATCTGGTCCTGCGTGCGGATCGTCTGCGCGTTCGCCTGGTAGACGCGCTGCGCGGTGATCATGTTCACCAGTTCTGCGGTCAGGTCGACGTTCGACTGCTCGAGCGCGCCAGACTGGATCACGCCGAGGCTGCCGGCGCCCGGCGAGCCGGCCATCGGCACGCCCGAGTCCGCGGTCTCGGCCCACTGGTTGCCGCCCAGCGACTGCAGGCCCTGCGGATTGGTGAAGTTGACCAGCACCACCCGGCCCTGCGCGAGCGTCTGACCGTTCGTGTAGCGCGACAGCACCGTGCCGTCGGACGCGACCGTGAAGCCGGTCAGTCGGCCGGCGGCGTAGCCCGTCTGCGACAGCTCCGACACCGAGAACGCCGAACCGAACTGGGTAAGCCGCGACAGGTCGATCGGCACCGGCAGGTTGCCGCCGACCGCCGCCGGAACCGGCACGTTGACCGTCACCGAAGTGGGCGACGCGGCGGCGAGCCGGCCATCGGCGCCGAACGAGAAGCTGCCGAGCGCGCCGGCGCCGACCTGCGTGCCGTCGGCGGCTGCGTAGACGTCCCAGTTGTTGTCCGAGACCTTGCGGAAGTACACCGCGACCGTGTGCGCGGCACCCTGCGAGTCGTAGACCGCCAGCGAGGTCGCGCCGTTGTAGCTGCTCGCGTCCGAGAGGCTGAACGGCGTCGTCGGCGCGGTGGCACCCGCGTCGAGATTGGCGCCGATCGTGCCGGCGTCGGTGGCGCGCGGCGCAACGTCGCCTGTCTGCAGGCGAAGCTCGGTAGGCACGCCGATGTTGACCACGCCGTTGGCGTCGGCCGGGAACCCGGTCAGCCGGCCACCCTGCGCGTTGACGATGTAGCCGTCCTTGTCGAGCTGGAACTGGCCGTTGCGCGTGTAGGTGAGCTCGCCGTCGCTGGACATGCGGAAGAAGCCGCGTCCGTTGATCGCCATGTCCAGCGCGCTGTTGGTCGTGCTGATGTCGCCCTGCGTGAACTGCTGCGTGACGTCGGCGACGGTCACGCCGATGCCGTTGAAGCCGCTTCCGCCGGCGCCGTAGAGCGAGGTCGCGTAGACGTCGGCGAACTCGGCGCGCGAGGACTTCGCGCCGACCGTGTTGGCGTTGGCGACGTTGTTGCCGATGACGTCGAGGTTGCGGGAGGCGGCGTTCAGGCCGCTGAGACCCTGCTGGAAGGACATGCTGCGCTCCTGTCGAAAATTGGGGGGATCGGGTCGGGGTGGTCGCTTGGGGGAACGTCGCGCTGCGAGCCGCTCGACGTCAAAGGACGGCGCGGATCGCCGACGCCGGCTGGGCCGCTCGGCCGCCCAGCTCGACACGGGCGCCGTCGCTCGCCTGGGAGACGGCGGTCACGCGCGCAGGCGCGAGCGCCTCGACGGCCAGGGCGGCGCCGTCGTAGCCGAGGGCCGACGCGCGCAACCGATAGGTACCCGACGCGGCGCTCGCGCCGCCGGTCTCGGTGCCGTCCCACTCGAACATGCCGACACCGGCCTGCGCGTCGGCGGCCTCGTGCGTGAAGACGACGCGGCCTGCGGCATCCAGGAGTTCGACGCGTACGGCTTTCGCCGCCGCAGGCAGCTGGAAGCCGAGCCGTAGCGGCGACGTCGCGGCCGGATCGCCGCCGGGCACTGCGGACGACGAGCCCGGCCAGTCGACCGAGTCCGCGGCAACCAGTACCTGGCGGCCGAGCAGGCCGACGGCCGAGACCGGCGAGACCGTGCCCGACGCGGCAGCCATCTTCGCCACCGACGTGTTCAGCTGCTCGATGCCTCGCACCGTGTTGATCTGGGCGAGCTGGCTCGTCACCTGCGCGTTGTCCAGCGGATTGAGCGGGTCCTGGTTGCGCATCTGCGCGACCAGGAGTTTCAGGAAACGGTCCTCGGTACCGGCGGCCGAGTCGGTCGCGGCGGCGCCCGATGGCGCGCCCGCGCCGCTGGGCGCCGCCGCGGAAGCCGCGGCCCTGGACGTGTCGATGGTGGCCATGCGCTGCGTCTCCCGTCACTGGCCCAGCTGCAGCGTCTTGGCGAGCAGCTGCTGGGTCGTGTTCATCACTTCGATGTTGTTCTGGTACGAACGCGAGGCGGAGATCATGTTCACCATCTCCTCGATCACGTTGACGTTGCTCTGCGTCACGTAGCCGTCGGCGTCGGCCATCGGATTCTTCGGGTCGTGGATCCGCTTGCCGGGCGTGGTGTCCTCGACCACGTTGCTGACCCGCACGCCGGGCGCGGCCGGGGTCGCGCCCGCCGTCGGCTCGGACCGGAACACCACCTGCCGCGCCTTGTAAGCCTGGCCGTCGGGGCCGGCGACGCTGTCGGCGTTGGCCAGGTTCGATGCCACGACGTTCAGGCGCTGACTCTGCGCCGACACGGCGCTGCCCGAGATGCCCAGGATGTTCAGCAGGGACATGGCCTGTTCCTTGTCGGAGTCGTTCAGTCGCCCCGGATGGCACTGATCAGGTTCCGGACGCCGCCGTTGATGAAGCGCAGCGTCGCCTCGTAGCGCAGCGAGTTGTCGGCGAAGTTGGCGCGCTCGCGATCGAGGTCGACGGTATTGCCGTCGATCGACGCCTGCTGCGGCAGCCGGTAGCCCAGCGCCGGAATGCCGGGGGCACCGGGCGCCGCCGGCGCCCCGCCGGCTGGCGCCAGCGGCAGCCGCGGCGCCACCGGGCCGGCGCCGCGTGGCGCCCCGGGGCCGGCGGCCTCGCGCAAGGCGCGCGCGAAGTCGAAGTCGCGGGCCTTGTAGTTCGGGGTGTCGGCATTGGCGATGTTCGACGCCAGCACTTCCTGACGCTGCGCGCGCAGCGCGAGTGCCTCGCCCTGGAACTTCAGCGTTGCCGTGAGCCGGTCGAGCATCGGAGCCTCCAGTTCTTTCCGTTGGTGCCGATTATTCAGGTAGCCCGACGCGCGCATCGGCGGAAAAGCGCGGCTTTTTCCCCGCATCTCTGCGGGTGTCGGCGCTCGTCGCGCGACTACGCTTGCAGGCATCGGGAGCCCGTCGACTTCTGTCGCAGGCGTCCTGGACCCGAATCGCTCGCCTGGAGGACGCCGATGCTTCGCCACCCGCCTGCCCCGAAGCGGACCGCCCCGACGCATCGCGTCGCGGCGGCAACGATCGCCGTCGCGATGCTTGCGGCCGCCGGCGCCGCGCCGGCCGCGCCCGGACCCGCCGGCGAACCGGACACCACCGACCTGCAGCGCTGGGTCGAGGCGTCGGCTGCCGCGGCGTGGACAGCCGGCCAGGACGACGCGGGCGGACACGCCGCCGCTGCGAAGGCGGCACCGGTCCGCATCGAGGTCCGGCTCGGCAGCCTGGGAGGCCGGCCGCGGCTTCCCGCCTGCGCCCGCTTCGAGCCTTTCGTGCCGCCGAGCGCTCGCCTGTGGGGCCCCAGCCACATCGGCGTGCGCTGCGTCGAGGGCGGCTCGTGGACCATGATGGTGCCCGTGACCGTATCGGTCTACGGCCCGGCGCTGGTGGCCGACCGGCCGTTGGCGGCCGGCGCGGCCGCCGATCCCGACTCGTTCCGGATCGATCAGGTCGACCTGACCGCCGCGCGCGGCGCGCCGGTGGCCGATCCGGCCCAGCTGGCCGGGCGAGCGCTGGCCCGGCCGCTGCGAGCCGGCGAGCCGCTGCGCGCGCAGGACCTGCGGGTGCTGCAGACCGTCGCGGCCGGTGATCCGGTCCGGATCCGGCTCGTCGGCCCGGGGTTCACGGTGTCGTCCGACGGATTCGCCCTGGCCGGGGCCGGCGAAGGCCAGTCGCTGCGCGTGCGCACCGGCACCGGCAGGCTGCTGGTGGGCACGGTCCACGACCGCGTCGTCGAGGTCAAGCTGTGAAAAGCGCTGCCGCGATGCCGCTGTTCGTGGCTAAAGTTCCCCCCCGTGCTGCCGAATAATCAGGCATTCGAACCGCGGACCGCCGGCCCGCAGGGAACATCGCCATGAAGATCGACAAACCCGTCGAGATCCAGCCCACCCAGGACGCCGCGCTGCGCGCCGGCCAGCCGGCCGGCACTGCGCGTCCGGCGGCCCGCGCCGGGGCGCAGGGGCGCGCCGGCGGCACCGCCGACTCGGTCAGCCTCTCGGCAGCCTCGCGCGGCCTGGCGGCCGACCTCGCCACCGACGGCGCCGACGTGCGGCAAGACAAGATTGCCGAAGTGCGCGAAGCGATCCGCGAAGGACGATTCAACGTGAAGGCGCAGGTGGTCGCGGACAAGATGATCGCGCAGGCGGCCGAGCTCCTCGAAACGCTCACCGTGCCCAAGCGATGACGGACGCTCGCGTGGGGACCGCCGAGGCCGACCTGCTCGGCCACGGCGCGGCGCTGCTCGACGCGCAGCGCGAAGCGATGGTTGCCGGCAACCTCGACGAACTGGCAGCGATCAACGCCGCCCTGGCCGACTGGATTTCACGGATGCCTCGCGCGGGCGTGTCCGCGGGTGAGTCGAGGGGGGCGCGCGCCGAAACGGCCCGGGTGCTCGCCTCGCTGCGCGCCAACGCCGCGGTCGCGCAGCGCGCCGCGTCGGCGGCGCAGCGCGGGCTCTCCGCGCTGGTCTCACCTTCCGAACCCGTGTACGACGCCGACGGGCGAAAGTCCGCGACATCCCGTCGCGGCAAGCCGATGTCGGCCTGACGTCGGCCTGGCCGACGCGGGGAACGATCCCCGGGGTGGCTCAGATCCAGCCGGCAAGCTGCGTACGCAGCCTTGCCACCGCCTGACTGTGGATCTGCGAGATTCGCGACTCGGTGACGCCGAGCACGGCGCCGATCTCCTTCAGGTTCATGTCCTGCTCGTAGTACATGCCCATCACCAGGCGCTCACGTTCAGGCAGGCGCTCGATCGCGTCGATCAGCGCATGCCGGAAGCGCGAGTCACCGAGGATGGCCGACGGATCGGGCGTGCCCGCCGGAGCGTTGCGGTCCAGGAATCCTTCGTCGCCCTCCTCGTCGCCGAAGTCGTCGAGGTGAACCAGTTGCGCGCCTCGCGCGTCGGCGAGCATCTGCTGGTATTCGCGAAGG
>JAHBZV010000007.1 GCA_019635275.1 Burkholderiaceae bacterium
GACGGTCGGGCTCGGCGATGCGCTGAACCACATCGGTCGCAAGGCGGTGATCTGCCTGCGCGAGCCGTCGCTCGGGCCGGTGTTCGGGATGAAGGGAGGCGCCGCAGGCGGCGGCCACGCGCAGGTCGTCCCGATGGAGGACATCAACCTGCACTTCACCGGCGACTTCTCGGCGATCGGGCTGGCCAACAACCTGCTCGCCGCGCTGATCGACAACCACGTCGCCCACGGCAACGAGCTCGGCATCGACCTGCGTCGAATCGAGTGGCGGCGCGTGCTCGACATGAACGACCGCGCGTTGCGCGAGGTCGTCGTCGGGCTGGGCGGCACGGCCAACGGGTATCCGCGCGAGGACGGTTTCGACATCGTGGTCGCCTCCGAGGTGATGGCGATCTTCTGCCTGGCGACCTCGCTCGACGACCTGAGGTCGCGCCTGGGCGAGATCGTCGTGGCTTACGACCGCGACGGAAGGCCCGTGCGAGCGCGCGACCTGAGCGCGCACGGGGCGATGACGGTGCTGCTGAAGGACGCGCTGAAGCCGAACCTGGTGCAGACGCTGGAGAACAACCCGGCGCTGATTCACGGCGGGCCATTCGGAAACATCGCGCACGGCTGCAACTCGGTGATCGCGACGCGGGCGGCGCTGAAGCTGGCCGATTACGTGGTGACCGAGGCCGGCTTCGGCGCCGACCTCGGCGCCGAGAAGTTCCTCGACATCAAGTGCCGCAAGAGCGGCCTGTGGCCCGATGCCGCGGTGCTCGTGGCGACGATTCGCGCGATCAAGTACCACGGCGGCGTCGATCCGGCCGAACTCGAGCACGTGAACATGAAGGCGCTCGACAAGGGCATGGCGAACCTCGAGCGCCATGTCGACAACCTGCGCAACGTCCACCGTCTCCCCTGCGTGGTGGCAATCAACCGATTCGCCTTCGACTCGCCTGCCGAGATCGAGGCCGTGCAGGCGCGCATCGCGAGGCTCGGCGTCGACGTCGTCACTGCGAACCACTGGGCCGAAGGCGGCCGCGGCGCGGCCGCCCTTGCGCGGGCGGTCGTCGCGCTGTGCGGGCAGCCCGCACGGCCGAGCTTCGTCTACGACGACGACGACCCGCTCTGGCAGAAGATCGAGAAGATCGCGAGGAAGGTCTACCGCGCGTCGGAGGTGACCGCCGACAGCAAGGTGCGCGCCCGGATCCGCAAGCTGCAGGACGACGGGTACGGCCACTACCCCGTGTGCGTGGCCAAGACCCAGTATTCGTTCTCGACCGACCCGAAGCTGCGCGGCGCGCCGCAGGGACACGTGCTGAACATCCGCGAGGTGCGCCTCGCCGCCGGCGCGGGATTCATCGTGATGATCTGCGGCGACATCATGACGATGCCCGGGCTGCCGAAGGTGCCGTCGGCCAACGGCATCGACCTGGTCGATGGCAAGGTGGTCGGGCTGTTCTGATCTGCGACGACCGGCGCGCGAGACGTCGCTAGAGTCGACGCTCGCCTTTCGGGGCCAGTTCGATGCCGTCGCCCCGATCGACGATGTCGAAGCGGCCCGAGGCCACGTCGCGAATCCACTGCGCCGAGTCGGCGAAATTCCCGAAGGCGAACAGGTGCATCCCGGCGACGCCGAGCTCGGCGGCGCGCGGCGCGATGGTGCGCGCGAGCCGCTCGGGGCCTTGCCGGGCCAGCATCCGGGTGAGCGAGACCGGTCGGGTGCCGAGCGCTTTCATCGAGGCGCCGATTCCGCACCGGACCGCATAGGCCAGCAGCGTGCGCACCGTTGCGGGACCGGCTGCCCCGACGCGCACCGGGAGCGTCACGCCCCGATTGCGCAGCCGATCGAGCCAGTCCAGCACCAGCTGCCCGTCGAAGCAGAACTGCGAGACGACGAACAGCTCGATGCCGTGCGCCTCGGCGTAGCGGATCTTGCGATCGAGCGCGTCGTCGAGCACGTGCTGCGCGATTCCGGGATGGCCTTCCGGATAGCCGGCGACGCCGACGCTGTGGATACCGCAAGCCTCGAAGACGCCGGTCTCGAGCACCTGCAGGCTCGACGAGAACGGGCCAGCGGCGGCATCGCTGTCGCCGGCGACGAGCAGCACGCGGCCGACGCCTGCTTCGTCGCGCAGCCTGGCGACGAAGTCGGCGACCGCCGCGGCGCTGGCGAAGCGGCGCGCGGCCAGGTGCGGGACGGGGTTCAGGCCGACCTGCCGCAGCCGCGCCGCCGTGCTCAGGATGTGGTGGTACGGCGTGCCCGGCAGGAAGGTCACGTAGACGTCGGTGCCGGGCGCCAGGACCTGCGCATAGCCACCGACGTCGGCGACGTTGTGGGTCGACGTCTCGATCGACGCGTTGCGCGCCAGCCCGACGATCGCGCCGCGCAGGTCGGCGCCGGCCGGGATGGTCGCGTCGTCCGTTGCGTGCCCGAAGTCCATGGTCTCGCCCTTCAGTCGCGGTGCCGCGAGATGATGTACGACTCGTCCTGGAACCAGAGTCCGTTGTGCTTGCGCAGCACCTCGCCGGTGACCTCGAGGTAGCGCCGGTCGCCCATGGCGGCCTCGAGCCGCGCGTCGTCGACCTGTCCGACATAGATCGCGGCGTTCCAGGCCGCGAACAGCATCGAGGTGCCGATCGATGCCGACAGCTCGGTGGGCAGCGTGTGCATGTCGAACCGGAACAGCGAGCGCGCGTCGGAATAGGCGTTGAAGTTCAGGTTGCGCGACGCCGCGCCGAGCGCCTCCTTCACTGCCTTCAGCATCTGGTGCCGGTCGTGCACGAACGGGTTCTCGCCGGGCCACATCTTCTGGAGGATCTCGAGTCCCGGGTCGTCGCCGCGCGAGTGGATCGCCAGCAGCCGCCCGCCCGGGGCGAGCGAGCGCGCCAGCGGCGCGATCACGCGGGCGGCCTTGAAGCGCAGGTCGGCGCGGGCGCGGTAGGGCTGCGACGCGATGACGAGGTCGAATCCCGTGTCGGCGCCGCCGCGCCGGGGGATCACCGACTCGAGCAGGAAGCGATGGTCGTCGCGGTAGATCACCAGCACCGTCGGCCGTGCGTAGACCGGGTTGCCGGTGGCCGGATCGATGTTCACGCGCCAGTTCTCGGCGAGGAAGGGCCCCAGCGCCGCGATCTGCTCTTCGAACTCGTGCGAGGTCGCGCCGGCGAGCGCGACCTCGTGCCAGACGAGGGTGGTCGCTGCGGCCATCGACGCCGGGGACAGCGACGGGGCCTCGGTGTAGTTCAAGTTGGTGAGCACGAGCACCGTGGCCGGGTGCTCGAAGAATCGGTCGGCCATCCGCTCGAGCGTCATGCGGACGTGCTCGACGCTGATCTCCTTGCCGACGACGTAGAACGGCATCGTGGCGAAGCGCTTGTGCATCGCGCGCATCACACGGATCAGCACCGTGCCGTCGCCGAATCCGGCGTCGAACACGCGCACGGCGGGCGGAGTCGGATGGATGTTCACCAGTTCCATCGCCACGCGCTGCGCGACCACCGATTTCTCCGAGCAGGTGCTGACGAACAGCTGGTACTTCTGCCGGTTGTCGAAGAAGCGGAAATTGCGGCCGACGTGCGCCGGCGGCTCCTGCGGGTCGGCCAGCGGGGCGGGCTCGCGCGCGGCGACGGGCGCGTCGATCAGGAACCGGCGTCCGGCGCGGGCGCCGGCGCGCGCGTCGCTGCTGATGAAGCGGCGCACCCGTTCGGCGGTCGCGGTCGTGATGCGCCCACCTTCGCGCAGCCGATTGACGAACTTGCCGTCGTTGACCGCGAACCGGCCGAACGTCGACTCGGCGACGCCCGCCTTGCGGCAGTATTCGACGATTTCGCGCAGCAGCGCATCGGCCTCCAACTGGGCACCTTGCGGGTGGGTCTCCTGCGGCCGATTTCAGTGGAACGGCGGTGGGCTGTCAAGGGTTTTTGCGGCCCATCGAAAAAGTGGGATCAGCAGTGGGACGTCGGCGGCGGAAGTCGGTTGCGCCATGCTCGGTGACGATCGCGTCCATTGGGACGTCGTGTGGCTGCGGGTCGATGCTGGAGAGCGCCGCCACGGAAGCGCCCACGCCGATGGCGAACGGGCGGGGCGTTGCGGCGGCGAGCGTGCGATCGTAGAAGCCGCCCCCGTAGCCGAGCCGGTGACCGCCGGCGTCGAACCCGACGACCGGAACGATCAGGACCTGCGGCGCGACGGGCGGGCCGTCGGCAGGCACGGGGATGTTCCAGACGCCGCGCGCGAGCCGATCGCCCGGCCGCCAGGAACGGAACTCCAGCGGCGCGTTGGCGGCCACGACGACGGGCAGCGCGCAATGCGCCCCGCGTGCGCGAACCGACTCGAGCCATGGTCGCAGGTCGGGCTCGCCGCGGATCGGCCAGTAGGCGGCGATGACCAGGCCGGCGACATCCGCCAGCAGTTTGTCGAGCGCGGCGCCGATGCGCCGCGCGAGCCGGCGCCGCTCGACTGCCGGCATCGCCAGGCGCGCGGCGATCAGGCGCCGGCGCTCGGCGGCGCGCCACGATGCCCATGGCCGGCCGGCCCCGATCGCGTCGCTCATCGCCTCGTTCCGGGTTGGCCGCGCATCTGCGTATGCTAGTCTCGACCACGCACGCCGACGCCAATCCCCCCGCGATGACATCCACCGACGCCAGCTGCCGCATCGAGCACGGTGACGCGGGCAGCGTGCTCCGCCTGGCGGGCAGCTGGCGGCTGGCGCGGCTGGGCGAGCTCGACGCAGCGCTGCGTCGCGCGCGCGCCGGGGCCGACAGGCTGCGCCCGCCGGTCGCGCTCGACGGCTCGGCGCTCGCCGATATCGACACCGCCGCGGCGCTGCTCGTCTGGCGCCACCTCGCCGAGGCCGGCGCGCCGCCCGCGGACATCGCGTTGCGCGGCTTCGGCGGCGCGCACGCACGCATCGTCGACCTGGTGCGCGGGCACCTGCCGCCGTTGCGCCCCGCTGCGGCGCCTCGCCCGCGCAGTCCGCTCGGGCAACTCGGCGCGTCGAGCGTCGCGATGTTCGGTCTCGTGCACGGCCACCTCGACTTCCTCGGTCGGGTGATCGTCGAACTGGCGCGCGTCGCCGCCAGGCCGGCGATCCTGCGCGGGAGGGAGACCGCGGCGCAGTTCGCGCAGGTCTGCGTGTCGGCGATTCCGGTCGTCGCGCTGGTGTCCTTCCTGATCGGGCTGGTCATCGCGTACCTGCTGGGGCTGCAGGCCGAGCAGTACGGCGCCAACATCTTCGTCGTCGACGGGGTGGCGCTGGGCCTGGCGCGCGAGTTCTCGCCGCTGATCGTCGCGACGATCGTCGCCGGCCGCTCCGGGGCGGCGTTCACCGCGCAACTGGGCACGATGAAGCTCACCGAGGAAATCGACGCCATCCGCACGCTCGGGCTGTCGGCCGAGCAGGTCCTGGTCGTACCCCGCGTGCTCGCGCTCGTGGTGTCGCTGCCGCTGCTGGTGTTCGTCGGCGACGTGATGGGCACGCTCGGCGCGATGGTCATCGCCGAGCGCATGCTCGACATCACGCCGTCGACGTACCTGAATCGGCTGCACGATGCGCTCTCGCCGCGCCACTTCGTGATCGGGCTCGCGAAGGCCCCTGCATTCGCGCTGTTCATTGCGGTGATCGGCTGCCGGATGGGCCTGTCGGTGAGCCGTGACACGCGCTCGATCGGCATCAACACCACCTCGACCGTCGTGCAGAGCATCGTCGTGGTGATCCTGCTCGACGCGCTGTTCGCGGTGCTGTTGCAGGAACTCGAGCTGTGAGCGATCCGGTCATCGAGATCGACGCGCTGCGCACGCGCTTCGGCGCGCAGGTGGTGCACGACGGCGTCGACCTTCGAATCGGCCGCGGCGAGCTGGTCGCGCTCGTCGGCGGCAGCGGCAGCGGCAAGTCGGTGCTCCTGCGCGAGATCATCGGGCTGCACCGGCCGACCGCGGGGCGCGTCAGGCTGCTGGGCACCGACGTCTGGGGCGCGAGCGCGTCGGAGCTCACGGCGCTGCGGCGCCGCATCGGCGTGATGTTCCAGGACGGCGCGCTGTTCTCGTCGCTCACGGTGGCGGGCAACGTGGCGACGCCGATGCTCGAGCACGGTGGCATCCCGCCGCACCTGGTGGCGCCGCTGGTCGACCTGAGGCTGTCGATGGCCGGACTGGCGCCGGCGACCGGGGCGAAACGTCCGAGCGAGCTGTCGGGCGGCATGCGCAAGCGCGCGGCGATCGCGCGCGCGCTCGCGCTCGAGCCCGAGGTGCTGTTCCTCGACGAGCCGACCTCGGGCCTGGATCCGATCACCGCGCGCGCGTTCGACGCCTTGCTGGCCTCGTTGTGCCGCGACCTCGGCATCACGGTGCTGCTGGTCACGCACGACCTCGATACGCTGTTCTCGATCGCGCGGCGCGTCGTCGTCCTGGGGCAGGGGCGGGTGGTGGCCGACGGCACGCTCGAGCAGGTGACGGCAACCGACGATCCCTGGATCCGTTCGTACTTCGAGGCCCGTAGAATGCTGGCGGAGGGATCACCCGATGGAGCCTGAAGCCCGGTACACGCTGGTGGGCGCGATCGTGCTGGCGCTGGTCGCGGCGGCCAGTGCCGCGTACGTATGGCTCGCGCACGGCGGAGGCGCGGCCGGCTACCACTTCTATGCGATCCACTTCGAGAACCAGTCGCTCGACGGCCTGCAGCTGGGCAGCGACGTCAACATGCGCGGCGTGAAGGTCGGTCGCGTGCAGGAATACTCGATCTCGCGCGACAACATCAATCGCGTCGAGGTCGTCGTCCGCGTCGATCGCGAGACGCCGGTCAGTCGCAACACCAAGGCCGTGATCGCCCGCAACCTGGTCACCGGGTTGGCGCGAATCGACCTGGTCACCCCCGGCACGCCGGGGCCGGAACTGGTCGAGGTGATGCCGGGCGAGCGATACCCGCTGATCCCGGAGGGCACTTCCGATCTCGAGCAGATCGCCGGCGCGCTGAGCCGCCTGACGGTCACCGGCGAGTCGGCGCTGTCGAACCTCGAGCAACTGCTCAATGCCGAGAACCGCGAGACGCTGGTCGGTGCCGTGGTGGCGGTGCGCGACCTCGCGAACGGGCTGGACAAGCGGCTCGAGCGGCTCGACGTCGCCGCCGACAGCATCCGCGACACTGCGCTCGCGATGCAACGCTCGAGCCACGAGATCGCGGCATCGATCGGCCAGGTGGCCCGCGATGGCAGCGCGGCGTTGCGCGACATCCAGCCGATCGGCCGCCAGGCGCAGTCGGCGCTGGCAGACCTGTCGTCCGCCGCCAGGGCCCTCGAGCGCGAGTCCGCCGCGATCGCGCAGCGGCTCGAGTCGACTGCCGACGCTGGCGCGCTCGAGCTGCGGGCCACGGCGCGCGAGCTGCGCCAGGGCGCCGAGCAACTCTCGCGCGCCGCCGAGCGCCTGCGCGATCCGCGCGCGGCGCTGCTCGGGCCGTCGCCGTCCCAACTGGGGCCGGGGGAGAAGCTGCCGTGAGCGGCGTGTTCCGCAGGCAACTGGTCATCGCCCTGGGCGCGGCGCCGCTCGCGTCGGTGCTGGCGGGGTGCGTCGGGCTCGGCGAAGCACCGGCCCACGTCTACTACGAGCTCGACGACATCGCCGCGGCGGCGCGACCGCCGCAGGCGGCTGGCGGCCCGACAGGCGCCGGCGCCGGTGCCGCACGTGCGCGCACGCTGCTGGTCGCGGGGAATGCGGCGAGTGCCTTCTACGACAGCACTGGCCTGGCCTACAGCCGCTCGGCAGGCGCCCGCGCGCACTACCAGCTCGCCAGCTGGACCGAGCGGCCGGCGGGTCGCATCGCCCGCCTGCTCGAGCGTCGGCTCGCGGCGAGCGGCGCTTTCGCCGACGTCGCGTCGGCGACCGCCGCAGTCCGCGGCGACTGGCTGCTCGAACTGCAGCTCGATCAGCTCTACCACGACGACTCGACGCCGCCCGGCGTTGCGCGCATCGAGCTGACCGCCGAGCTGACCGACTGGGTCGCGCGCCGCACGATCGGCCGCCGCCGCTTCGCGCAGGCCGAGCCGCTGGCTAGCGAGTCGGCCGCGCAGGCGGTGGCCGCTTTCGAGCGCGCGCTGGCGCGGCTGCTCGACGACGCGCAGCGCTGGGTGCTCGCGCAGGCCGACCGACCCGCGGCCTGATCCGCCTGTCCGGCGCGTCGCGCCGTCCATCGGCGACAGCAGGAAATCCGTCACGCCGTTTTGAGATCGTTCGCGCAACGAGGGGAAGGCGCCGCGGCCAAAGCGAACCGCGCCCCCGACTCAGCAATGCGGGGATGTCATGAGACCGTTGTTCAGGCGCGTCCTGGTCGGCGCGCAGATCGCGGCCTTGTCGTGGGTGCTGGCGGCTTGCGGCGGCGGTGAGGGTTCCAGCGGGCCGCCGGTCCTTCCGAAGGAGCAGCAACCCGCCCAGAAGGACGTGGTGCGCTTCCTGTCGCAGGCGGGGTTCGGGGGGGCAGGCGCCGACATCGACCGCACGCAGCGGATCGGATTCCCGGCCTGGATCGACGAGCAATTCTCGCTGCCGCAGGACCGTCACCAGGGGTACGTCGACTCGCAGATCGCCGCGGCCACGCTCGCGGGGCAGTCGACGAACCAGCAGAACTGGATCTACGAGAGCTTCTGGCGCACTGCCGTGTCCGGCAACGGACAGCTGCGGCACCGGGTCGCGTTCGCGCTGTCGCAGGTCTTCGTCGTCTCGCTGGCCGACAGCAGCGTCGGCGAGAACACCCGCGGCGTCGCGAGCTACCTGGACATGCTCGGTCGCAACGCGTTCGGCAATTTCCGCACGCTGCTGCAGGACGTGACGCTGCACCCGATGATGGGGCTGTACCTGTCTCACCTCCGGAACCAGAAGGAGGACCCGTCGCGCGGACGCGTGCCCGACGAGAACTACGCGCGCGAGGTGATGCAGCTCTTCACGATCGGCCTGTACGAATTGAACCTCGACGGCACCGTGAGGCTGGACAGCCGCAACGAACCGATCGAGACGTATACCAACGAGGACGTGACGGGGCTGGCGAAGGTCTTCACCGGCTGGAGCTGGGCGGGGCCGGACAAGTCGGATACGCGCTTCTTCGGAGGCAACGCCTCCGCCGACCGCGCGGTGCTGCCGATGCAGTCCTACCCGAAGTACCACTCCACGTCCGAGAAGCGCTTCCTGGGCACGGTCATTCCCGAGCAGGCGAGCGCGGATCCGGAGGCGAGCCTGCGCGCCGCGCTCGACCGGCTGTTCTCGCACCCGAACGTCGGCCCGTTCATCGGCAAGCAGCTGATCCAGCGGATGGTGACGAGCAATCCGTCGCCCGCCTATGTCGCCCGCGTCGCGTCGGCGTTCAACGACAACGGCTCGGGCGTGCGCGGAGACATGAAGGCGGTGATCCGCGCGGTACTGCTCGATCCCGAGGCGCGCAGCCCGCTGGCCGGCGCGACCGATTACGGCAAGCTGCGCGAGCCGGTGCTGCGCATCGCGCACTGGCTGCGCGCATTCGGCGCGCAATCGGCGTCGGGCCGGTTCCTCATCGGCAACACCGACAACCCGAACAGCAGCCTCGGGCAGACGCCGATGCGCTCGCCGTCGGTGTTCAACTTCTACCGGCCCGGCTACGTGCCGCCGAACACCGACATCGCCGCGGCCGGCCTGGTGGCGCCGGAGATGCAGATCACGCACGAGTCGTCGGTCGCCGGCTACCTGAACACGTTGCGCAGCGTGATCTCGAGCGGCATCGGCAGCGGCAGTCCCCGCGACGTGCAGCCGGACTACGGTGAAGTCATCGGCCTGGCCGACCGGCCCGATGCGCTCGTCGACCGCATCGGCGCCATGCTGATTGCCGGCGACATGTCGCCCGAACTGCGAGCGCAGGCGATCGACGCCGTGGGCTCGGTCGCCGTGTCCACGTCCAATGCCCAGTCGGCCGCGACCGCGCGGCTCAACCGGGTGAAGCTGGCGGTCTTCCTGGTGATGGCCTCGCCGGACTATCTCGTGCAGAAGTGAGCGGGGAGACCACCATGAAACGAATCGATGCTTCCAGACGCGAATTCCTGCGTACGTCCTCGCTGCTGTCGGTGCTCGGGCCCGCCGGCGTGCCTTTCGCGCTGAACCTCGCGACGATCGGCGCCGCCGCCGCGCAGACTGCCGACGACTATCGCGCACTCGTCTGCGTGTTCTTCTTCGGCGGCAACGATCACCACAACACGGTGATCGCGACCGACACGGCCTCGTGGAACGAGTACCAGCGGCTGCGCTCGACCCCGCCCGACCCGATCGCGTTGCCGGCGCCGGGCGCGGCGGGTGGCGTGCTGCCGATCGAGCCGAACACGCCCCAGACCGGCCGATCGTTCGCGTTACACCCGAACCTCGCGCCGCTGAAGACGCTGTTCGACGCGGGGCGCGCGGCGGTGGTGGCCAACGTCGGCCCGCTGATCGCGCCGATGACGAAGGCGCAGTACACCAGCGGCAGCGTGCCGCGCCCGCCGAAGCTCTTCTCGCACAACGACCAGCAGTCGACCTGGCAGGCCTACGCGCCCGAGGGAGCGCGCTTCGGCTGGGGCGGGCGGATGGGAGACCTCCTGGCGAGCCGCAATGCCGCATCGACCTTCACCTGCATGTCGCTGTCGGGCAATGCGGTCTGGCTTGCCGGCCAGTCGACGTTGCAGTACCAGGTCGGTCCCAACGGCGGGATTCCGATCGCCGGCCTGACCGGTTCGCAGTTCGGTTCGGCCAGCGCGGCCAGCGTGCTGCGCTCGATCGTGACGGCCGATCGCGCGCACCTGCTCGAGCGCGAGCTCAATCGGGTCACCGCCCGCTCGATCGACGCGCAGGCGGCGCTGAACGCCGCCATGCTGCCGGCCACCAGCGTCGAGGCCGTGCCCGTGGTGCCCGGCACGACGCAGGCGAACCCGCTGGCGGCGCAACTGCAGACCGTCGCGCGCGTGATCGGGGGGCGCGGCGCGCTCGGGGCGAAGCGGCAGGTGTTCTTCGTCAGCATCGGCGGCTTCGACACCCACGACGCGCAGCGCGTCAACCAGGGCAACCTGATGACGCGGATCGGCCAGGCGCTGGAGTACTTCGATCGGCTGCTGGCGAGCCCGGCGGTCAACGCGCTGAACGACGTGACGTTGTTCACTGCGTCGGACTTCGGTCGCACGCTGACGAGCAACGGCGACGGCACCGACCACGGCTGGGGCGCGCATCACTTCGTGAGCGGCGGCGCAGTACGAGGCAAGGACATCTACGGGCGCTTTCCCGTCATCGGCGTCAACACCGACGACGACGTCGGGCAGGGCCGTCTGCTGCCCGGCGTGTCCGTGGACCAGTACGCCGGCACGCTCGCGCGCTGGTTCGGGCTGAGCGCGACGCAGCTCGACGAGGTGTTCCCGAACCTGCGCAATTTCCCGGTGGCCGACCTCGGCTTCATGACCTGAAGCGGGCCGTGCGCCGGCGCACGGGGGGCGCAGGGGGCGCGCTATGCGCGCCAGCGGGGGATCAGCGCGCTCACCGCCCAGCTGATCAGGCTGTAGGCGATCGCGCCCAGCACGGCCCAGCCGAAGCTGCGCACCTCGAAGCCCTCGAGGAAGCGCGAGGCGAGCCAGAACAGGAACCCGTTGATCACGAAGGTGAACAGCCCCAGCGTGAGCACGTTGACCGGCAGCGTCAGCACGAGGAGCACGGGGCGGATCACCGCGTTGAGCAGGCCGAGCACGAGTACCACGACGAGCGCGGTGCCGAAGCTTGCGACGTTCACCGCCGGCATGATCCAGGTGAGCAGCAGCAGGCTGACCGCGTTGATCGCCCAGCCGATGATCAGCGACATGGCCGTCTCCTGTCCGGTTGATGGCTCATCTCACCAGCAGCACCGGCACCTTCGAGATCTCGGCCACCCGCTTGGCGACCGAGCCGATCAGCAGGTCCTTCAGCGCGCTGCGTCCCTTCGAGCCCATGACCAGCAGGTCGAACTTGCCACGCTCCGCTGCCTCGACGATCTCGGTCGCGACGTGTCCGGTGCGGATGATCATGTCGTGCGAGACGCCGGCCTTGTCGAGCGTCTTGCGCGCGTCGGCGAGGTCCTGCTCGCTCAGCTCGCGAAGGTAGTCGGCCACCGCTTCCTTGCCCACGAAGCGACGCGCGTGCCTGAGCGCGACGTCGTCGTGCACGCTGATCAGCGTGATCGATCCGCCCTCGGACACGCGCCCGAGCAGCTGGATCGCGTACTTGACCGCGTGTAGCGCGTTCTTCGATCCGTCGGTGGCGACGAGCATCTTCATCGGGATTCTCCTTCTTCGGCGGCGCGCAGGCCGCCCCAGCGCGGGGCCAGCCGGTGCTCGACCCCGAACAGGTCGAGCACGCGTGCGCAGGTATGGTCGATCAGGTCGTCGATGCCCTGCGGCCTATGGTAGAACGCGGGCAGCGGCGGGAAGACGATGCCGCCCATCTCGGTGACGGCGGTCATGTTGCGCAGGTGCGCGAGGTTCAGCGGCGTTTCGCGCGCGAGCAGCACGAGCCTGCGCCGCTCCTTGAGCACGACGTCGGCGGCGCGCGTGACCAGGTTGTCGGACAAGCCGTGGGCGACGGCGGCCAGCGTCTTCATCGAGCACGGCGCGACGATCATGCCGTCGGTCTGGAACGACCCGGACGCGAGACTGGCCCCGACGTCACGCACGCCGTGCACCACGCTGGCGAGCGCCTCCACCTCGTTGCGCGAGCGCTGCAACTCCTGGTCGATGTTCATCCACCCGGCGGGCGTGACGATCAGGTGGGTCTCGATGCCCGGCGTCGCGCGCAGCAGCTCCAGCAGCCGCACGCCGTAGACGGCGCCGGTGGCGCCAGTGATCGCAACGATGAGTCGGCGGGAAGTCACGGCGCCATTCTACTTGCCGGCGCCGGCCGCGTTCGTTGGCCGGCGCGAGCAAAGGCGCGGGCGACGGCGCGGGCCGTCGGCCGCCGGCGCGCCTGGTGCTTGCCCCCGCTTCGCGGGGGTGCCCTGCGATGCTCGCCGCACCGGCTGGCGCGGCGAAACTCGCTCCGCGCGCTTCGCGCGCTGCGCTCAGACAGTCGCCGCGAGAATGATGGACGATGCGCGCTGCGCGCGCCGCCGGTGCAGCTGCGCTTCTCGGCTGCGCACGAGGCGCGCCGGCGGCCGACGGCCCGCGCCGTCGCCCGCACCTTTGCCGATACCGTCGTGGTGTTCGTGAGCAACGGGTCCGTCTAAGTTTCGAGTACCGATGGAGTTTCCCGAGCGACCGGCGGCGGGCCGGGCTCAGGGGCCGGGCAGCGGCAGGCGCGGGGGCTCTCGGTGCGGCGGGGCGCTGTCGGCGGCGCCGAGCAGCGCAGCTTCGGGGTCGGCGCGCGAAGCGCGCTTCGTACTTCTGACTCGCGGCGACTGTCTGAGCGGAGCTCGCGAAGCGAGCGCAGCGAGTTTCGCCGCGCGACCCCGGGGCGAGATGGTATGGACGCCTCCCACCCCTTCCCCGCGCCCCATCTGATCGGAGGTGGGGCCTCGCGCACAGCGGCATCGAGTGCCAAAGTGAGTGGTCGTGTCGAGCAACCCTCTTGTGACGGAGGCCCCGAAGTGAATGTTACGACGTATGCGGTGGATACGGCCAAGAACGTGATGCAGCTGCACTGGGTCGATGGCCACACCGGCGAGATCGGCCGACGCAAGCTCAGCCGCGCCAGGTTCTTCGAGTTCTTCGCACAACGCCCCGGCTCCCACGTCGTCATGGAGGCCTGCGGGGGCTCGCACCACCTGGCGCGTCGGCTGGGCGCACTGGGCCACGACGTCGAACTGCTGCCGGCGCGCCAGGTGCGTCCCTTCGTCAGCGGCAACAAGGACGACGCCGCCGACGCACGAGCGCTGTGGCTGGCCAGCCGGCACCCCGACATTCGCCGCGTGCCCGTCAAGACCGAGCAGCAGCAGGCCGTCCTGTCGCTGCACCGCATGCGCGCGCACTGGAGCAGCGTGCGCACGGCCACCCTCAATGCGCTGCGCGCGCTGCTGTACGAGTTCGGCGTTGTCCTGCCCCGTGGCAAGGCCTGCGGACTCAAGACCCTGGCCGAGCGGCGCGCCGAGTTCGACGCGCAGTTGCCGGCGCTGATGCAGCGCCTGGTGGACCAGCACCTCGCGGCGCTGCGCCAGATGGATCTCGAGGTCAAGCGCATCGAGGCCGAGCTCTGCGCGGTGCAGGCCGCCGACCAGAACGCGCGCCGGCTGCGCGAGGTGCCTGGCATCGGGCTGCTCGGCGCCACGGCACTGTCCGCGACGCTGGGAGACGCCCGCGCGTGGCGCCGGGCGCGCGACTTCGCCACGAGTACCGGCCTGACACCGCGCCACACCGGCACCGGCGGCAAGGTCCGCATGGGCGGCATCAGCAAGCGCGGCGATCCATACATCCGCACGCTGCTGGTCAGCGGTGCACGATCGCTGCTGAACTCGCCCAGCGCCCCGCAGTGGGCCCGGCAGATGCTGCTGCGACGGCCGGTCAACGTGGTCGTGGTGGCGCTGGCCAACAAGCTCGCCCGCACGGCCTGGGCACTGGTGGCCCACGACGGCGCGTTCGATCGCCGCTGGGGCCGCCCCGATGCGGTGGGCACGACCGGGTGACCCGCGTGCCGGACCGGGCGACGAAGGGCTGAGACGTAACGAGTGTGCGAGAGGAGTCGAGCAGGTGATGGTGAAGCGGTCAAGACCGTGGGTCGGCAAGGCAGTTGCGCTGCTCGGGCCAGCACCAGGCTGAGCCCACGGGCGAGATGTGCCCCGACCTCGCGAATGACCATCAAGGCCACGCATTCGGTGACTGCGGCCTTCGTGCCGACGTACGTGAGTGCAACCCGTAGGCCGGATATGAGACCGCAGTTGATCCGCCACACCGCCGCCTGCAACACTCCCCTTGCAGCACGGGAGGCGTCCATATAAGCAGCACAGGGAAGTCGGTGCGAAGCACCGACCGCCGTCGTCAGCGCCCCGCCGCACCGAGAGCCCCCGCGCCTGCCGCTGCCCGGCCCCTGAGCCCGGCCCGCCGCCGGCCGCGACGCGCCGAGGCCCGAACGTACGCCCCGCTCGGCGTCAGGCCTGCGCGGCCTGCGGGATCAGCTTCTGCAGCTCGCCAGACTGGAACATCTCGTACATGATGTCCGATCCGCCGACGAACTCGCCGCCGATGTACAGCTGCGGAATGGTCGGCCAGTTCGCGTAGTCCTTGATGGCCTGGCGCACCTCGTCGTCTTCGAGCACGTTGACGGTGACCAGGTTCTTCACGCCGCACGACTTCAGGATCTGGATCGCGCGGCCGGAGAAACCGCACTGCGGGAACTCGGCCGTGCCTTTCATGAACAGCACGACGGGGTTTTCGGTGACGGTCTTCTGGATGAATGCCTTTGCGTCCATGAATGCCTCGGGAGGGTCGGGAGTGCCCGGGTCGGGCAATCGTCGATTCTAGGAACGAGCGGAACCCATCGTCAAACCGGGGTTATTCGGGCATGCGACCGAGCGTCACGCGGGGCAGGCCCGATACGTCGCGAAGCGTCTGGATCGACTCGAATCCGGCGCCGGCCAGCAGCGCCCGCAGCGCCCCGTCCTGGTCGCAGCCGTGTTCGAGCAGGAGCCACCCGGCGGGCCTCAGGTGCCTCGGAGCGCCCGCGACGATCTCGCGCAGCGCGTCGAGCCCGCCGCCGCCGGCCACGAGCGCCTGCTGCGGCTCGTAGCGCAGGTCGCCCTGCGCGAGGTGCGGATCGCCCGCCCCGATGTACGGCGGATTCGACGCGACCAGGTCGAAGCGATCCTGCGCATCGAGTGCGTCCCACCAGCTGCCGGCGCGCCAGAGCAGCCGGGCGCCGGCCAGCGCCTGGCCGGCCAGGCGCTGCGCATTGCGGCGAGCCACCGCCAGCGCCTCGGGCGAACGGTCGGTTGCGACGACGTACAGGTCGGCGCGCTCGCAGGCCAGGCTGATCGCGATCGCGCCGCTTCCGGTGCCCAGGTCGAGCACCCGCGCGCCAGGCAACGCGCGATCGAGCACCGCCTGCACCAGCAATTCGGTCTCGGGACGAGGGATCAGCACGGAAGGCGAGACCTCGAAGTCGCGGCCGAGGAACTCGCGCGAGCCGGTCAGGTAGGCGACCGGCTCGCCGTCGCGACGCCTGCGCGCCAGTCCGGCGAAGGCATCGGCTGCCCGCGCGTCGGCGATCTCGTCGCCGTGCGCGAGCAGCCACTCGCGCCGGCGACCGCTGGCATGCTCGAGCAGCACCCGGGCCTCGAGTCGCGGCAGGCCGCTGGCGAGCACGAGCCGGTCCCAGCTCGGCGTCGCCGGGCCGAGGGCCGGCGCGATCGTCCAGCGGCCGCTCACGCCGCACCTTCGCCGAGTTCGGCGAGCATGCGTGCCTGGTGCTCGGCCGACAGCGCGGCGATCAGCTCGTCGAGGTCTCCGTCCATCACCTGCTGCAGCTTGTACAGCGTCAGGTTGATCCGATGATCGGTCACGCGGCCCTGCGGGAAGTTGTAGGTGCGGATGCGTTCCGAACGATCGCCCGAGCCGATCAGCGACTTGCGCTGCGCAGCTTCGCGCGCCTGCGCCTCGCGCATCTGGCGGTCCTTCAGGCGCGTGGCGAGCACCTGCATCGCGCGATCGCGGTTGCGGTGCTGCGATCGGTCGTCCTGGCATTCGACGACGATGCCGGTGGGCAGGTGCGTGATGCGCACCGCGGACTCGGTCTTGTTCACGTGCTGGCCGCCGGCACCCGACGCGCGGAACACGTCGACGCGGATCTCGTCGGGGTCGATGTCGATCTCGCCGACTTCGTCGGCCTCCGGCATCACCGCCACCGTGCACGCAGACGTGTGGATGCGGCCCTGCGCCTCGGTCTCCGGCACGCGCTGCACACGGTGGCCGCCGGACTCGAACTTCAGCTGCGAATAGGCGCCGTCGCCGACGATCCGCACGATCACCTCCTTGTAGCCGCCCAGTTCGGACTCGCTCGCGGAGAGGATCTCGGTCTGCCAGCGCCGCCGCTCGGCGAAGCGCAGGTACATCCGCAGCAGCGCGCCGGCGAAGAGCGCCGATTCGTCGCCGCCCGTGCCGGCGCGGACCTCGAGCAGCACGCTGCGCTCGTCGTTCGGGTCCTTCGGCAACAGCAGACGCTGCAGCAGCGCCTCCTGCTCGCTGGCGCGGGCGGCGGCGGCGCTCGCCTCTTCGTCGGCGAACTCGCGCATGTCCGGGTCCGAGCGCATCTGCTCGGCTGTGCGCAGGTCGGCGACTGCGTGCTTCCATGCGGAGAAACAGTCGATGACCTGCGAGAGCTCCGCGTGCTCGCGGCTGGCCCGGCGAAACGCGTCGAGGTCGCGCGCGGCGTCCTCGCTGGACAGCAGCAGGTTGACTTCGGCCAGGCGGCGTTCGAGTTGCTCGAGCCTGGCCTGCATCGAGGCCTTCATGCCCGCAGCTAACTCGACGCGGAGCGCGAGTCGTCGTCGCTGCCGGACGCGCCGGGCGCAGTGGCGGCGCGGTCGGGCAGCAGCTGGTCGATGATCGGAAGCAGGTGCTCGCGCTGCGCGTTCGGGCCGTGCAGCAGCGAGGTGGGGCCGTGCAGGAACTTGGCGGTCAGCGCGTGCGCCAGCTGCTCGACGACCTGCTCGGGAGACTCGCCGCGCGCCAGCGCGCGGCGCGCGCGCTCGAGCTCGGCGTGCCGGATCGCGTCGCCGCGCGCGTGCAGCGACCGGATCGCGGGCACCGCCTGTCGCGTGGACATCCACTGCATGAACGCGTCGACGCGCGTCTCGATGATCGCCTCGGCCTGCGCGACGGCCGCCCGCCGGTTCTCGTGGCCTGCGGCGACCTGCCTGCCCAGGTCGTCGACGGTGTAGAGGAACACGTCGTCGAGGCGGGCAACCTCCGCCTCGATGTCGCGCGGCACTGCCAGGTCCACCATGAACATCGGCTTGCGCCGGCGCGCGCGCGTCGCTCGCTCGACCATGCCCAGCCCGATGATCGGCAGCGAGCTCGCGGTACAGGACACGACGATGTCGAACTCGTCGAGCCGGTCGGACAGTTCGGCCAGCCGAAGGCTCTCGGCGCCGAAGCGCTGCGCGAGCCGGTTCGCGCGATCGATCGTGCGGTTGGCGACGACGATCGCCTTCGGGTGCTGGGCGGCGAAGTGGGTGGCCGCGAGCTCGATCATCTCGCCGGCCCCGACGAACAGCACGCGCGTCTCGCGGAGGTCTTCGAAGATGCGCCGCGCCAGCCGTACGGCGGCGGCGGCCATCGACACCGAGTGCGCGCCGATCTCGGTCGTGCTGCGCACTTCCTTGGCGACCGCGAACGAGCGCTGGAACAGCTGGTGCAGGTGCGAGCCGAGTGCGCCGGCCTCGTGCGCGACGCGCGCGGCCTGCTTCATCTGGCCGAGGATCTGCGGCTCGCCAAGGACCATCGAATCGAGGCCCGCGGCAACCCGGAATGCATGCCGCACCGCCTCGCCGTTGGGCAGCGCGTACAGGTGCGAATGCAGGCCCGGGCCTTCGAGTTCGTGGCGGCGGTCGAGCCAGCCGGCGATCGCGACCTGCGCGTCGTGCGGCTGGCGCGTCGCACAGTAGATTTCGGTGCGGTTGCAGGTGGACAGGATCGCCGACTCCGGGGCGACCGGATGCAGCCGCTCGCGCAGGTCGGCGAGCGCCGCACGCAGCGTCTCGCCCGGGAACGACACGCGCTCGCGCAGCGACAACGGCGCGGTCTGGTGGTTCAAGCCGAGCGTGAGCAGTTGCATAAGGGCTTGAATATTATCGGATTCTGGCGCCGCTGGCTTGATCGGAGTCACCCCCGCCGCCTGCCGCTCAGGCCGAGTGCGCGCCGAGGAACAGCCGGTAGGCCGGGTGCTGGCTCTCGTCCCGGTGCGGATACCCGAGCGTGGCGAGGAACTCGCGGAACTGCTTCTTCTCGCCGGCGGGCACCTGGATGCCGACCAGGATGCGCCCGTAGTCGGCCCCGTGGTTGCGGTAGTGGAAGAGCGAGATGTTCCAGTTCGGGCTCATGCTGGACAGGAAGCGCATCAGCGCGCCGGGTCGCTCCGGAAACTCGAAGCTGTACAGCAACTCGTTCCTCGCGAGCGCCGAGTGCCCGCCGACCATGTGCCGCAGGTGCAGCTTGCCCAGTTCGTCGTCGGTGAGGTTAAGCGTGCGAAATCCCGCGGCCTCGAAGGCGCCGGCGATCTGCTCGGCCTCGCCCGGGCGCGAGATCTGGATGCCGACGAACACGTGCGCCTGCGCCGGGTCGGCGATCCGGTAGTTGAATTCGGTGACGTTTCTCGGGCCCACCGTTTCGCAGAAGCGGCGGAAGCTGCCGCGCTCTTCGGGGATGGTCACCGCGAACACCGCCTCGCGCTTCTCGCCGATCTCGGCACGCTCCGAGACGAAGCGCAGCCGGTCGAAGTTCATGTTCGCCCCGCAGGCCACTGCCACCAGCGTCTCGTCGTGCAGCCGTTCGCGCTCGACCCAGGCCTTCAGCCCGGCGACCGACAGGGCGCCTGCCGGCTCGAGGATCGACCGGGTGTCCTGGAACACGTCCTTGATCGCTGCGCAGATCGCGTCGGTGTCCACCACCACGATGTCGTCGAGCAGCGCCCGGCACAGGCGGAAGGTCTCCTCGCCGACCTTCTTCACGGCGGTGCCGTCCGAAAACAGGCCGACGTCGTGCAGCTCGACGCGCCGGCCCGCCTTGATCGAGCGCGCCATCGCATCGGAGTCGGTGGTCTGCACACCGATCACGCGGATCTCCGGGCGCACCTGCTTGACGTACGCGGCAATTCCGGCCGCAAGGCCGCCGCCCCCGATCGCCACGAAGACCGCGTGGATCGGCCCCTGGTGCTGGCGGAGGATCTCCATGCCGATCGTGCCCTGGCCCGCAATCACGTCGGGGTCGTCGAACGGGTGCACGAAGGTGAGCCCCTCGCGCGCCTGCAGCCCGGAGGCGGCGGCTGCGGCGTCGCTGTAGGACTCGCCGGTGAGCACGACCTCCCCGCCCAGCGCCCGCACCGCGTCGATCTTGACCTGGGGCGTGGTGACCGGCATCACGATCACGGCGCGGCAGCCGAGCCGGCGCGCGGCCAGCGCCACGCCCTGCGCGTGATTGCCGGCAGAGGCGGCGATCACGCCGCGCGCCAGCTGCTCCGGCGACAGGCGTGCCATCCGGTTGTACGCGCCGCGCAGCTTGAACGAGAACACCGGCTGCATGTCCTCGCGCTTGAGCAGCACGCGATTGGACATCCGGGCCGACAGGATGCCGGCCGTCTCGAGCGGGGTTTCCTGGGCGACGTCGTAGACCTTCGCCGTGAGGATGCGTTTCAGGTAGTCGATGGACATGGGCCGGCAGATTCTACCGTTCCGGGCGGGCCGAAGTGCCGACTCCCGCCTGCGGCCAACGCCGCCCCGCCGCGGCGGCGCCGATCGACTCGCTGATAGACTGCTTGGCCGATGGAAGCCCTGGCCCGGATCCTGCTCGACTGGTTCGCCCTGCCCGAGCACGGGCTGTCGACGATCTTCGTCGTCGCGTTCGTTTCCGCGACGCTACTGCCGATGGGCTCGGAGCCGGCGGTCTTCGGCTTCGTGAAGCTCAACCCCGATCAGTTCTGGTTGGCCGTGCTGGTGGCGACCGCCGGCAACACGCTGGGCGGCGTCGTCGACTACTGGCTGGGCCTGGGCGCGCACGAAGCGGTGGCGCGCGGCAAGCGCACTGTCCACCTGCGGTGGCTCGAGCGGCTCGGGCCCAGGGCGCTGTTCTTCGCCTGGCTGCCTGCGGTGGGCGATCCGCTGTGCGCAGTCGCGGGCTGGTTGAAATTGCCGTTCTGGCCGAGTGTCGGCTGGATGGCGGTCGGCAAGTTCCTGCGCTACGTGCTGATGACCGCCGCGCTGATGGGCGTGCCCGATGCGTGGTGGCACGCAGTGCTGCGGCTGTTCCAGGGGGGCGGATGAATGGCTCGCCAGCGGCGCCGCGCCGGCTGCCGTGACCCCGCTCCGCTAAAATCCCGGATTCGATGAACGCCTCCCTTCCCGTCACGGCTGCCGGTACCGTTTCCGAACCGGCAGCGCCCGCCGATGCGCAGGCTGCCGGCGCCGTGCGCCTGCGCGAGATCCCCTACAACTACACGTCGTTCTCCGACCGCGAGATCGTCATCCGCCTGCTCGGTCCCGAAGGCTGGAGCATCGTCGGCGAACTGCGCGCCGAGCGGCGCACCGGGCGCTCGGCGCGGATGCTCTACGAGGTGCTGGGCGACATCTGGGTCGTGCGGCGCAATCCTTACCTGCAGGACGACCTGCTCGACAACCCGAAGCGCAGGCGGCTGCTGGTCCAGGCATTGCATCACCGGCTGGGCGAGATCGAGAAGCGCCGCGCGCTCGACCTGAGCGCGCGCGCCGACGAGGCCGCGGGCGAGCGCAGTGCACGGGTGAGCCGGCTGCTCGAACTGGCGCGAGCAGCGGTCGCGTCGTTCGAGAGCGAATGCGAGCGCACGTCGGTGCTTCGCGCGCGCGTGCTGAGGCGCCTGTCGCGGCATACGGCGCGCGACAACATCCGCTTCGACGGCATGAGCCGGGTTTCGCACGTCACCGACGCGACCGACTGGCGCGTCGAGTATCCGTTCGTCGTGCTCACGCCCGACAGCGAGTCCGAGATCGCAGCGCTGGTCGCCGCCTGCATTGAGCTGGGCCTGACGATCATCCCGCGCGGCGGCGGCACCGGCTACACCGGCGGCGCGATTCCGCTCACGCCGATGTCGGCGGTCATCAACACCGAGAAGCTCGAGCGCCTCGGCGACGTCGAGCGCATCCGGCTGCCCGGTGTCGATCAAGAGGTGCCGACCATCTTCGCCGAGGCCGGCGTGGTCACGCGGCGCGTGACCGACGCCGCCGACCGGGCAGCGCTGGTCTTCGCGGTCGATCCGACTTCGCTGGACGCGTCCTGCGTCGGCGGCAACATCGCGATGAACGCAGGCGGCAAGAAGGCGGTGCTGTGGGGCACGGCGCTCGACAACCTCGCCTGGTGGCGGATGGTCGATCCCGACGGCAACTGGCTCGAGGTCACGCGAGTCGGGCACAACCTGGGCAAGATCCACGAGGCGCCCACCGCCACGTTCGAGTTGAAGTGGTATGCGCCGAAGCAGCTGGCGAGCGACGGCACGATGCGCGGCGATCCGGTCCGCAGCGAGCGTCTCGACATCGAGGGACGGCGCTTCCGGAAGGCCGGGCTGGGCAAGGACGTCACCGACAAGTTCCTCGCCGGCCTGCCCGGCGTTCAGAAGGAGGGCTGCGACGGCCTGATCACGTCGGCGCGCTGGGTGCTGCACCGGATGCCGAAGTTCATCCGGACCGTCTGCCTCGAATTCTTCGGCCAGCCCAAGGACGCCGTGCCGTCGATCGTGGACATCAAGGACTGGCTCGACACGCGCCCGCACGGGGCGATCCTCGCGGGCCTCGAGCACCTCGACGAGCGCTACCTGCGCGCGGTGGGCTACACGACCAAGTCGCGGCGCGGCGGCCTGCCCAAGATGGTGCTGATCGGCGACATCGTCGGCGACGACGACGAGGCGGTCGCGCGTGCCGCCTCTGAAGTGGTGCGGCTGGCCAACCGGCGCAGCGGCGAGGGTTTCGTCGCGGTCTCGGCCGACGCGCGCAAGGCATTCTGGGCCGATCGCGCGCGCACCGCCGCGATCGCGCGCCACACTAACGCGTTCAAGATCAACGAGGACGTGGTCATCCCGCTCGCGCGGATGGGCGAGTACACCGACGGCATCGAGCGCATCAACATCGAGCTGTCGACGAAGAACAAGCTGGCCGTGCTCGACGCACTCGACCGCCTGCTGGCCGACGAGGCGCACCTGCCGCGGCCCGCGGCGGGCCGCGACGAGGCCGCCGACGAGGAGATGACCGCCGAGCGGCGCCGCCATGCGCTCGAACTGGTTTCGTCGACGCGCCGGCGCTGGCGCCTGCTGCTCGATCGCATCGACGAGCCGCTCGCGCCGCTGCGCGACGCGCTCGGCGGCGTCGGCCTCGGCCACCTGCGCGGCGCACTCGACGAGCGCCTCGCGCAGGAGCCCGACGCGACGCTGTTCCGCGTGCTGCAGGACCGCACGATCCGCGTGTCCTGGAAGGCGGAGGTGCGCGCGCCGCTCGAGAAGATCTTCTCGGGACTCGCCTTCGCGCCGCTGCTCGATGCCGTCGACGCGATCCACCGCAAGGTGCTGCGCGGGCGCGTGTTCGTCGCACTGCACATGCATGCCGGCGACGGCAACGTGCACACGAACATCCCGGTGAACTCCGACGACTACGCGATGCTCAAGGAGGCCGAGGCCGCGGTGGCGCGCATCATGGCGCTGGCACGCTCGCTCGACGGCGTGATCTCGGGCGAACACGGCATCGGCATCACCAAGCTCGAGTTCCTGACCAGCGACGAGGTGGCCGATTTCCGCGCCTACAAGCGGCGCATCGACCCGGAGGGGCGATTCAACCGCGGCAAGCTGCTCGACGATCCCGAGCTTCCGGGAGACCTGCGCAACGCGTACACGCCGAGCTTCGGGCTGATGGGTGCCGAATCGCTGATCCTGCAGCAGTCCGACATCGGCTCGATCGCCGATTCGGTGCGCAACTGCCTGCGCTGCGGCAAGTGCAAGCCGGTCTGCGCCACGCACGTACCGCGGGCGAACCTGCTCTATTCGCCGCGCAACAAGATCCTCGCGACGTCGCTGCTCGTCGAGGCGTTCCTGTACGAGGAGCAGACGCGGCGCGGCGTGTCGATCCGGCACTGGGACGAGTTCTCCGACGTGGCCGACCACTGCACCGTCTGCCACAAGTGCCTGACGCCGTGCCCGGTCGACATCGACTTCGGCGACGTGTCGATGAACATGCGCAACCTGCTGCGCAAGATGGGCCGCAAGAAGTTCAATCCCGGCAACGCCGCCGCGATGTTCTTCCTGAATGCCACCGATCCCGACACGATCCGCGCCACGCGCGCGGCGATGGTCGGCATCGGCTATCGCGCGCAGCGGCTGGCCGCCGACCTCCTCCGGCGGCTGGCCAGGGAGCAGACGCGCCGGCCGCCGGCGACGGTCGGCAAGGCGCCGCTGAAGGAGCAGGTGATCCACTTCGTCAACAAGAAGATGCCGGGCAACCTGCCGACGAGGACGGCGCGCGCGCTGCTCGACATCGAGGACCACCGCTACGTGCCGATCATCCGCGATCCGCAGTCGACGAGCGTCGACGCCGAAGCGGTGTTCTACTTCCCGGGCTGCGGCTCCGAACGACTGTTTTCGCAGGTCGGGCTGGCCACGCAGGCGATGCTCTGGCACGTCGGCGTGCAGACCGTGCTGCCGCCCGGCTACCTGTGCTGCGGCTATCCGCAGCGCGGCTCGGGCCAGTACGACAAGGCGGAAAAGATCATCACCGACAACCGCGTGCTGTTCCACCGCGTGGCCAACACGCTGAACTACCTGGACATCCGGACGGTGGTCGTCAGCTGCGGCACCTGCTACGACCAGCTGCAGGGGTACCAGTTCGACCGGATCTTCCCGGGCTGCCGGATCGTCGACATCCACGAGTTCCTGATGGAGAAGGGCGTTCGCCTCGACGGCGTGACCGGCGCGCGCTACATGTACCACGACCCCTGCCACAGTCCGATCAAGGAATACGCGCCGCTGAAGGTCGTCAATGCGCTGATCAACGACTCGCTGAACGGGCGGGTCGAGAAGAACGACCGCTGTTGCGGCGAGTCCGGCACGCTGGCGGTGTCGCGGCCCGACATCAGCACGCAGGTGCGTTTCCGCAAGGAAGAGGAGATGCGCCGCGGCGCCGATGCGCTGCGCGCGCTGCCGGTGGTGGCCGCCGCAGGCGACGCCGGGGCTGCGGCTGCGGGCGCGCCGGGCGGCTTTGCGGGGCCGGTGAAGGTGCTGACCTCGTGCCCGTCGTGCCTGCAGGGCCTGTCGCGTTACGAGGAAGACGCCGGCGTCGAGGCCGACTACGTCGTCGTCGAGCTCGCGCGGCACATCCTGGGCGAGGGCTGGCTGCAGGACTACGTGCGTCGCGCCAACGATGGCGGCATCGAGCGCGTCCTGGTCTGACGGCGCGGCACGCCCGACGATGGACGACGGCCCGAACCCCGATCGCGGCTGCGCGCTGTGTGCGGCCGACGGCGGCGAGCCGGTCGTGCGCGCGCAGGCGTGGCGGATCGTGCTGGCCGGCGATCCCGACTACCCGGCCTTCACGCGGGTGATCTGGAACGCGCACGTCGCCGAGATGAGCGAGCTCGGCCGCGCCGATCGCGACGAACTGATGCGCGTGGTGCTCGCCGTCGAGGAGGTGCAGCGCGCGTCGCTGTCTCCGGACAAGGTCAATCTCGCGAGCTTCGGCAACGTGGTCGCGCATCTTCACTGGCATGTCGTTCCGCGCTGGCGCGACGACCGCCATTTTCCCGAGCCGGTGTGGGGCCGTCCCGCGAGCGGGCGCGACCCGGCCGTCGAGGCGAGGCGCGCATCGGTGGCAGCGCGCATCCCTGCGTATCTCGAGGAGCTCAGGCGCCGACTGGGCTGATCGGCCGCAGCAGGGGGCCGACCGACGGTGCGCCGCCGGTCGGCCTGAGCCCACCGTTCGTCCCGCGGGGCGCCGCGGCGTGCAGCAGTGCCGATCCGGCAGGCGCGCGGCGGCGCACACTGGCACCCTCAGCGATCGAAAAGGCTGCCATGAGCGTTGGATCGGACCCGGTTCTCGCGCGCGTTCGCGACGCGACTTCCTGCCGGCAGTGGCTCGGCGAGTTGCCCGCCGGGGCGGCCGAACGTCTTTCGGCCATCGGCGGGCTGATGGCCCAACTGGCCCGTCCGGGCATCGAGCCCGATCCGCTGTTCGAGGTGCTCGAGCAGGTGCGCATCGAGCAGGTACGCGCGATCGATCGCTGGCTCGCGCCGCTGGTCGTCCGCCCGGTGCCCTATGCGGAGTCGGAGTGGGAGCGGCTCGCCAGTGCGTTGTCCAGCCTTCGCGCGAGCCGCGACCTCTTCAAGCGTGCCTACTCGGCGATGCTGGGCAGGCACGGCGACGACACCCGGTCGATCATCCCCGGCGCGACCAACGCGCTGCGCGTCGCGATGCCGCTGGCGCGCGCGCTCGATGCGCAGGCGCGCATCGTCTCGCTGCTCCTTCGTCATCGCTGCGCGCCGCTCGCCGCGGATTGGGATGCGCTGTGCGTGCTCGCCCGGCACATGCGCCGCACGACGTTCCAGGACGAGACGTTGCTCGACGAGGTGCCGCTGGTCAAGCCGATGACGGCCCGCGCACTGTTCGTCTATCCGCTGCTTCTGCAGGCGGCGGCGCTGCCGTCGCGCGTTCCCGCGGAAAGCGACTTCGCCGACCGGCTCGCCAGCCGGCTCGCCGCCAAGGTCGGGTACCGGATCGACCACGGCGCGCCCGAAGACAACCCGTACGGCCCGACTTTCGCGCTCACGCCCGAGCACGCCGTACGATTCGACGCCCACCGCTTGCCCGCGAGCATCGCGCGCCGGCGCCAGCAGTGGCTCGCGGCGGTGGGCGAATCGCCGTCGCGCAAGTCGATGCCGCTCGCCGAGAGCGCCACGCACGCGCTGCTAGAAGACCTCGAGCGGCGCTGGACCGGCGCCTCGCTGTTCGTCGCGCCGGGCGCCGCCGGCGCCGACGCCGCGCCGACCGCGCGGCTGCGCTTCGGCCTGCCGCGCATCCACGCTGCCGACATGCAGGCGAGGCCGGACGTACGCGCGCAGGAGGGGGCAGCCGATGCGCCGTACGAGTACGGCGGGCGCTGGGAGCAGAACACCATCATGCGGCTCGCGCTCGGCAGCGACGTCGATCGACGCAATCCGGCGGCACTGGTCATGGCCGAGGGCGAGACGGTCGACCATGTCGAGACGGCCCCGGGCGCGCGGATATCGTTCGTGCGCCACGGTTCGACGCCGCGCGCCGAGCTCGGCGCGCTGGTGGCGATCGCGCCGGCGACGGGCTTGTCGCTCGCGACGATCGAGTCGATCGAGCAGATTCCCGAGCCCGACCACTCGCGCTCGAGCGGGCAGCGGATCACGACGCGCTGCTGGCCGGGCAAGCCGGTGCCGGCAGGCGTGAAGATCGGCGAGGCCCTGTCCTTCATCGACGCCTGGCTGCTGCCGGGCGATGCCGCCGTGGGCGAATTGCCCAGCCTGCTCGTCGCGCCCGGTCGCGCGCACGCCGGAGCGCGCGCGGTGCTTCGCGAACCCGAGCGCGACGTGCCGATCCGCTTCGCTTCGCTGATCGAGCGGGGGCCGGGCTACGAGCGGCTGTCGCTGCGAATCGAAAGCCCGCGACCGTCGAGGGGACCCGCCGGCGAATTCAGCTAACATCGCGCCTGATGCCGGGCCCTTCCGCCCGGAGCAGATCAGGCTGCGATCCACCCATGGCTGGTTCCGATTCCACTGGCGCGTCGCCGACGCGCGTCGTCGTCCATCAGGGCTCGCGCGTCCTCGAGATCGAGTTCTCCGACGGCAAGCTGTTCCGGCTGCCGTTCGAGTTCCTGCGCGTTCATTCGCCGTCGGCCGAGGTGCGCGGCCACGGCCCCGGCCAGGAGACGCTGCAGACCGGAAAGGCCGACGTCGGCATCGACTCGGTCGAGTCGGTCGGCCACTACGCAATCCAGCCGCAGTTCAGCGACGGCCACAACACCGGCATCTACGCTTGGGACTACCTGTACTGGCTGGGCGAGAACCAGGAGCCGCTGTGGCAGCAGTACCTGGCCAGGCTCGAGGCGGCGGGTGCCAGCCGCCACGCGGCCGCGCCGATCCATTCCACCGCCGCGAAGCGCCCGAAGGGCTGAGTGCACCGGCGCGCCGATGAGCGATCCGCGTACCACCCACTTCGGCTACGAGACCGTCGACGAGGCGTCGAAGGCGGCACGCGTGGCCGGCGTCTTCCATTCGGTGGCGGCCCGCTACGACCTGATGAACGACCTGATGTCGGCGGGGCTGCACCGCATCTGGAAGGCGTTCACGATCGGGCAGGCGGCGGTGCGTCCGGGCATGCGCGTGCTCGACGTCGCCGGCGGAACGGGCGACCTCGCACGCGCATTCGCGCGCCGCGTCGGGGCGCAGGGCGAGGTCTGGCTCACCGACATCAACGGCTCGATGCTCACCGTCGGGCGCGACCGCCTGGTCGACGACGGTTGCCTTCAGCCGGCCGTGCAGTGCGACGCCGAGGCGCTGCCGTTCCCCGACGGCTACTTCGACCGCGTCACGGTCGCCTTCGGCCTGCGCAACATGACGCACAAGGAGCGCGCGCTGGCCGAGATGCGCCGCGTGCTCAAGCCGGGAGGTCGCCTGCTGGTGCTCGAGTTCTCGCAGGTGCGTAAGGCACTGGCCCCGCTGTACGACATCTACTCGTTCTCGGTGTTGCCGTGGCTCGGAAAGCGCGTCGCCGGCGACGAGGCCAGCTATCGATACCTGGCCGAGTCGATCCGGATGCACCCGGACCAGGAAACGCTGAAGACGATGATGGAGGAGGCGGGCTTCTCGCGCGTGCGCTATTTCAACCTCACCGGCGGCGTCGTCGCGCTGCACGAGGGGTTCAGGCCTTGATGGCCTAGCCGCGGGTTTGCCCGTGTTGGTTTTCGGGGTCTTCGACCCCACTATCGGGTCGTCGGAACGGCCCTGACTGCGGAGTGTCCATGAAGCGCTTGATGTCCCGGATCCTGTCGATAGGCGTTGCGGTCGTCGCGGCGATCGCCATTGCGGCCCCCGAAGCCGAGGCGCGGCGCATGGGCGGCGGCAAATCGATCGGCCAGCAATCCAGCAGCGTGACGCAGCGCAGTGCGACGCCGCAGCAGCCGGCGGCCGCGCCGCAGGCCGCGTCGCGTCCGGCGCAGGGCGCGGCGCCGGCCAGCACCGGCAACCGCTGGCTGGGCCCGATCGCCGGCATCGCCGCGGGCCTCGGCCTGGCGGCGCTGGCCAGCCACCTCGGCTTCGGCGAGGAACTCGCCTCGTTCATGCTGATCGCGCTGCTGGCCTTCGCGGCGCTCGCCGTGTTCCGCATGCTCGCCAGCCGGCGTACGCAGGGCGCGCCGCAGGCCGCGTACCAGGGCGCCGGCTATTCGCCGGCCAACCTCGGCCAGGAGGCCACGGTGCGCTATTCGCCGCTGCCCCAGGGGGGCGCCGGCACCGACGTGCGCCAACCCGTTCCGTCGGTCGCGCCCGCGGCCGCCGCCGGATCGGGCACCTGGGCGATCCCCGCCGATCTCGACGTCGACGCGTTCGTGCGCACGGGCAAGGTCCAGTTCGTGCGTCTTCAGGCCGCGTTCGACGCCGGCGACCTGAACGACCTGCGCGAGTTCACCACGCCCGAGATGTACGCCGAACTCAAGCTCGAGATCGACGAGCGCAAGGGCGCGCCCAACCGCACCGACGTCGTCAGGCTCGACGCCCAACTGCTCGGCGTCGAGACCACTTCGGTCGAGCACATCGCGAGCCTGCGCTTCACCGGCATGATCCGCGAAGAGGCCAACGGCGAGGCCCGGCCGTTCGACGAGGTCTGGAACCTGGTCAAGCCGGTCAGCGGCAGCGGCGGTTGGGTGCTCGCGGGCATCCAGCAGCTCGGCTGACCGATCGGTCAGGGCGGGCCGCCGCAAAAGGCGACCCGCCGAACGGCATGAGTCCCGGAGAGTCCGCCGCCAGCACCGCCGAGCCGTCGGGCGCAGGTCCGGCCAGACCTGAGCTACCGGTGCTGCGCCGCCTGATCGAGGGCGGCGCATCGTTGCTCGTGGCGGGACTCGCCCACGTGTTGCAGCAGAACGACTGGGCCCGCGTCCGGCTCGCGCCGTTCTCGGGTCGCGTCGTCAGGGTCGGTGTCGATGCGCCCGGCTTGCCCGGCCTGCCGCCTCCGCAGCTGCTTGCGCGCATCCTCGACGGGGGCCTGGTCGAGTCCGTGCCCTGGCCCGAAGAGGGCGAGCCCGAGGCATCCGTCCGCATGCTGCTGCGCCCCTCGATCGACGCCGCATTCGCGCTGCTGCGCGAGGGCCCCAGGGCGCTTACGCCGCACGTGCGCATCGACGGCGAGGCGTCGCTGGCCGAAGCGTTGGGCGAGATCGCCCGGCAGATCCGCTGGGACGCCGAGGAGGACCTCAGTCGTGTGGCCGGCGACGCGCTTGCGCGCCGCATCGGCACCGGCGTCGAGTCGGGCCGGGCGGCGGCTCGCGACCTGCGCGCGCGGGTCGAGACGTCCGCAGTCGGCCACCTCGCGGGGGACGGCGGCCAATTGGTTCCCCGGGCCGAACTGGCGGCGTTGAGCGTGGCGCTCGACGCGCTCGAATCCAGGGTCGCGCGCCTCGACGCCGGTGCCGGCGTCAGCCCTGCGTCGCGGCCCGGCGGCGCGCACTGAAGTCGGCACCGTCGTGAGGCGCATCGCGCCGATCGCGGCGACGTCCGCGTCGATCGCAGCGACGCCTGCGACGCTTGCCCTCGCTCTCGCGCTCTGCTTCTCGCCAGGCGGGGCCGTTGCCGGCGAAGCCCGTGCCGTCGGCGCGCCGCCTGTTGCCCGGGCCACCGGCGCCGCCTCGCCCGCCGATGCCACCGATCCGGCAACGCTTCCGCCAGCGTTGCTCGAGGCCTTGTCGGCGGCAGGCCTCACCGGTCGCGGCGAGCGGGTCGCCGCATTCGACTGGACCCTCGAGATCCGCCGGCCTGCGCGGGGGCCGAGGCAAATCCGCGAGCGCTTCGCGGGGTCGCAGCCAGGCCTGCCGTTGGGCCTGAGCCCGGTCCTCCACGAAACCCTGAGCCCCAGGCCGCGCGGCCCGCACCAGGGTGTCAGCGTGCGCGGCCTGACGGTCTTGTATCCCGGCGACACGGTCGCGGACGTGAGCGTCGCGGAGCTCTCGCTGCCGCTCGCGCCGGGCGCCCGCTTCCGGCTCGACTACGCCGAGGACGGAGCGTCGCTGTCGCAGGCTTGCGTGGTCGGCGCATCGGTGCCGGCCTCGAGCGTGCATCCGGCGATGCCGGGCAATGCGTGGTCGATCGAATGCAGCGGGCGCGGCCGCTACCACGGCATTCCGGTTCAGGCCGGCGCCACGGTGCTGTACTTCGTGCGTCTCGGCGTGTTCCTCGAGGTCGAGCAGCGGATCGACAGTCCGCTCGGGCGCCTTCGAGGCGGCACCCGGGTGATCAGCTTCGAGATGGCGAAACCCTGATCCCGTCCAGAAAGCGGCCGACGATCTCGTCGAGACGCGCGCCGCCGCGCTGCTCGAACGCGTAACGCGCGCGCACGACCGGCACGGCGATCCCCAGCATCGCGGCGAGGTCGACGGGCGTCCCGGCGACCACCAGCTCGGCCCCGCTGCCCGCGATGCAGCGCGCGAGTTCCGCGCGCTGCGCGGCGCCGTAGCCCATCGCAGGCAGCACCGGCCCGATGTGCGGATACGCCCGGTAGACTTCGGCCACCGATCCATCGGCGAATCGTCTCGGGTCGACGATTTCGGCGGCGCCCGCCGCCAGCGCCGCAACGTGGCCGGCTCCGGTCGCCATGCCGCCGTGGGTGATCGTCGGCCCGTCCTCGACCACCAGCACGCGCCGGCCGCGCACGGCCTGCGGGTCGTCCAGTCGCACCGGCGACGCCGCCCGGACGATCGGCGCCCGCGGATTGACCGCGTGCAGCCGCGCCTCGAGCGCCGCGACCGCGGTCGGCGACGCCGCGTCGACCTTGTTGATGACCAGCGCGTCGGCCATCCGCGCCACCGCTTCGCCCGGATGGTGGGTGTCGACCTGCTCCGGCCGCAGGGCATCGGCGAGCACCAGGTGCAGGCCGGGACGCACGAACGGGAAATCGTTGTTGCCTCCGTCCCAGACGATCAGGTCGGCCTCGGTCTCGGCGCGGCGCAACACCGCGGCGTAGTCGACGCCGGCAAAGACGAGATTGCCGGCGGCGAGGTGCGGCTCGTACTCCTCGCGCTCCTCTGCCGTGCAACCGGCGGCGTCGAGGTCGGCGCGCGTCGCGAAGCGCTGCACGCGCGCGGCGACCAGGTCGCCGTAGGGCATCGGGTGCCTGAGCACCGCGACCCGCCAGCCGCGCTCGCGCAGCCACGTCGACAGCCACCGGGCGACCTGCGACTTCCCGCAGCCGGTGCGCACCGCCGAGACCGCGATGACCGGCAGGCGCGACTCGAGCATCGTCGCCGCCGGCCCGAGCAGGCTCACGTCGCAGCCTGCCGCGAGCGCGCGCGATGCGCAGTGCATCACGTGCGCGTGCGTCACGTCGCTGTAGGCGAAGACCACGCGATCGACCCGCAGCTCGCGGCACAAGGCCTCGAGGCGCGCTTCGTCCTCGATCGGAATGCCGTGCGGGTAGCGCGTGCCGGCCAGTTCCGCCGGGTAGCGCCGCCCGGCGATGCCGGGGATCTGCGTCGCGGTGAACGCGACCACCTCCACCGCGGGGTCGTCGCGATAGACCCGGTTGAAGTTGTGGAAGTCGCGCCCCGCGGCGCCGAGGATCAGGATGCGGGTCGGTGCAGTCATGGTCGGGTGGCGTCGGAGGGGCCGAGCAGATCGAGCCGCGCCTCGACGACGCCGCTGCGCAGCATGCCGAGCGCGCGCGCCGCGGCCAGGCTCACGTCGGCGATTCGTCCGCCGGTGTGCGGCCCGCGGTCGTTCACGCGCACGACCACCGACCGGCGGTTGCGCAGGTTGGTCACGCGCACCAGCGTGCCGAACGGCAGTGCGCGATGCGCCATCGTCAGCGCTTCCGGGTCGAACGGCTCGCCGCTCGCGGTCCTGCGGGTCGCGAACCGGCGACCGTACCAGGATACCCTGCCGCGAAGCCGATGCGAGCGCGCAGCGGCGGGCGCCTGCGCCCGGGCCGGCGCCAACGCGACCAGCGGCCAGAGCATCAGCACGGCCAATCGCCGGCGGCGCGGCGACTGCGGCTCGGGCAAGGGCGTCGAACTCGGTTCCACGATCGCATAATGCACGCGGGGCGCCACAACCATCGGGCCGTTCGTCGGGAGGTCGTCATGCACATCTCTTTCACGCGCCGCAGGGTGCTGGTCGCTGGCGGCAGCCGGGGAATCGGGCGTTCGATCGCGCTCGGGTTCGCAGCCGCCGGCGCCGACGTGGCGATCTGCGCGCGCGGTGTCGAGCGACTGCGCCAGACCGAGGCCGAGCTGCGCAACCTCGGTGCCACCGTGCACGCGAGCCCCTGCGACCTCGCCGACGGCGATGCGGTCTCGACGTGGGTCGACGACGCCGCCGAGTCGCTCGGCGGCCTCGACGTGCTGGTGAACAACGCGTCGGCGTTCGCGGGCACCGACGACGAGGCAGGTTGGGGCGCGAGCCTCGACGTCGACCTGATGGCCAGCGTGCGCGCATCGCGCGCCGCACTGCCGTGGATGGAAGAGGCCGGCGGCGCGATCGTCAACGTGGCGTCGATCTCGGGCCTGAGATCGAGCGCACGCGCGCCGGCCTACGGCGCGGCGAAGGCCGCGCTGATCCAGTACACCGCGTCGCAGGCCGTCGCGGTGGCCGGCCGGCGCATCCGCGTGAACTGCGTCGCACCCGGCTCGATCGAGTTCCCTGGCGGCATCTGGGACGAACGGCGGCGCAAGCAGCCCGAACTCTACGAGCGGGTCCTGCGCGGCATCCCGTCCGGGCGCATGGGGCGTCCGGAAGAAGTCGCGCAGGCCGTGCTGTTCCTCGCCAGCGACCTCGCGAGCTGGATCACCGGCCAGACGCTGGTCGTCGATGGCGGGCAGATGTCGGGGTGAGCAGGCAGGGTGGGCCAGGGGGAGGCCGGATCGGTCCCCAGCGGGGGCGCACCAGGAAGGTGCGACAAATTTGCTAGGATTCGCCGTCCGGCGTTTCGCTGCCCGCGCATCGCCAAGGGTTTCCTGTGCCCGTCCCGGCGCCAGTCGGGGCATCGAGGCGCCGCGCGACGGTCCGCCTCGCGCGAAACGGCCGACCGAACGTCCTGACATGCATCGCGGGTGGCGCGGCGCCACCCATTCAACGATCCCGATCCAGGAGTCCCGGTGAAATACACCAGCCCGGAAGCGTTCCTCGCGGGCGTCGCGCAGCGCGACCCCCATCAGCCCGAGTTCCTGCAGGCCGTCAAGGAGGTCATGACGAGCATCTGGCCGTTCCTGCAGGAGTACCCGCAGTACGCCGATCACGCGCTGCTCGAGCGGCTGGTCGAACCGGACCGCGTGCTGCAGTTCCGCGTGTCGTGGGTCGACGACGACGGCAACATCCACGTCAATCGCGCATTCCGGGTCCAGCACAGCATGGCGATCGGCCCCTACAAGGGCGGGATGCGCTTCCATCCGTCGGTGAACCTCTCGATCCTGAAGTTCCTCGCATTCGAGCAGACGTTCAAGAACGCACTCACCTCGCTGCCGATGGGCGGCGGCAAGGGCGGCTCCGACTTCGACCCGAAGGGCAAGAGCGACGGCGAGGTGATGCGCTTCTGCCAGGCGCTGATGCTCGAGCTGCACCGGTACCTCGGCTCGGACACCGACGTGCCGGCCGGTGACATCGGCGTGGGCGCCCGCGAAGTCGGCTTCATGGCGGGCATGATGAAGCGGCTCGGCAACGACGCCTCGTGCGTGTTCACCGGCAAGGGCCTGAGCTACGGCGGCAGCCTGATGCGTCCCGAAGCCACCGGATTCGGAACGGTCTATTTCGCGCAGGAGATGCTGCGCCGCGTGAACCGGTCGTTCGAGGGCATGAAGGTCTCGGTGTCGGGTTCGGGCAACGTCGCGCAGTACGCGATCGAGAAGGCGATGGACCTCGGCGCCACGGTGATCACCGCGTCCGATTCCGGCGGCACCGTGCATGTTCCCGAGGGCTTCGACGAGGACAAGCTGGCCGCACTGATGACGCTGAAGAACGAGCGCCGCGGCCGCCTGCAGGAATTCGCCGAGAAGTTCGGCCTGCGCTTCGAGGCCGGCCGCCGGCCGTGGCACATCCCGACCGACATTGCGCTGCCGTGCGCGACGCAGAACGAGCTCGACGAGCACGACGCGCGCACGCTCGCGGCCAACGGCGTGACCTGTGTCGCCGAGGGCGCCAACATGCCGTGCACCCTCGAAGCGGTCGAAGTGTTGCACCACGGCCGTGTGCTGTACGCGCCGGGCAAGGCGAGCAACGCGGGCGGCGTCGCGACCTCGGGCCTCGAGATGTCGCAGAATGCGCAGCGCCTGTGCTGGACGCACGCCGAGGTCGACGAGCGGCTGCACGCGATCATGAAGGCGATCCACGAAAGCTGCGTGCGCCACGGCAAGCGCGACGACGGCAGCATCGACTACGTCGTCGGCGCCAATGTTTCAGGATTCGTCAAGGTCGCCGACGCGATGATCGCCCAAGGCGTGATCTGAGGTACGCTCGCCCTTTTCGGAAGAAGTACGCCGGAAAGGACACCGATGCCTCCTCCGAACACGCCTCCCGCTTCCACCGCGGGCCCGCCGTGGTGGCTGGTCCTGTTGGCGATCGCCGCGATCGCCGGTGGCGTCTACCTGTGGCAGCGCGACACGCCGAAACCGGTGCCGCCCGCGACCACCGCGCCGGCGCAGGGTACTGCACCGGCTGCCGCCGACGCTGCGCCGGCTCCGGCGCAACCGACCGAGACCGTTCCGCCGGTGCCCGCGCCGGTCGCCGACGGCCCGAAGTTTCCGCTACCCGGCACCGTGCCCGACGCGGCGTCGATGCCGCCGGCCGATCGCAGCGACGCACCGATCCTCGAGGCGCTGCTGGCCCTGGCCAAGCGCGACGCGCTCGGGCAGGTGCTGAACATGCAGGACTTCGCGCGGCGCTTCGTCGTGACGGTCGACCACCTGCCGCGCCAGTTGATTCCCGCGCAGTTGAGCGCGGTGAAGCGGGTGCCGGGGCAACTCGCCGTGGCGCCGGCCGGTGACTCGCTGACGCTGCAGCCCGGGAACTACGCGCGCTACGACGCGTTCGTTCGCCTGGCCGAGTCGCTCGACCCGAAGACGATGGTGTCGATCTACCTGCGCTTCTACCCGCTGCTGCAGCAGGAGTACCGCGCCATGGGATTTCCGCAGGGCCACTTCAACGACCGGGTGGTCGAGGCGATCGACGACATGCTCACGGCACCCGAGGTCAGCGGGCCGATCCGCCTGGTCCAGCCGCAGGTCAACTACAAGTTCGTCGATCCGCTGCTCGAAAAGCTGTCGGCAGGGCGAAAGATCATGATCCGCATCGGCCCCGAGCACGCGGCGAAGATGAAGAAGGCGTTGCGGGCGTTGCGCGCCGAGCTGGTTCGCTAGGGTCGGATACGTCGACGCGGAGCGCCGGTCAGAGCGGCCGGCCGAAGTCGAGCGTCCACCAGGTGCGGTACGTGTTCGACGAAGTACCCGGCTTCATCGCGAGCGCCACATCGACGAAGTCCGGGTGCATGATGTTCCGGCAATGCCCTTCGCTCGCGAGCCAGGCCGCGATCACGCTCGTCACGTCGGGCTGGCCCGCGGCGATGTTCTCGCCGACCATCTTCCACGCGTAGCCGGCGGCGGTCACGCGCGTGCCGACGGTCGAGCCGTCGGCGCCGGTGTGGCTGAAGGTGTCGTTCGCCTGCATCCATTCGGAGTGACCGACCGCGGCCTGCTCGAGGGCGGCATTCCAGCGCAGCGGCGGAACCGCCGGCATCAGGGTCGTCCCGCAGGTGCGCGCGACGGCGCGGGCCGCGTTCAGTTGCTCGAGTGCGCTCGCTGCGTCGATGTTCGACGACGTCGCCGCAGGCGCCGTCGCGGCACTGGCTGGCGACACTGCGCTGGCGGTCGAGACGGTGGCCGTCGTGGCGGCGCCATCGCTGCCACCGCCGCCGCAGGCTGCCAGCAGCAGGCCGAGCAGCGCGGCGCCCGT
Organism: Burkholderiaceae bacterium; assembly: GCA_019635275.1. Lineage (GTDB taxonomy): Bacteria > Pseudomonadota > Gammaproteobacteria > Burkholderiales > Burkholderiaceae_E > Zeimonas. The sequence goes on from JAHBZV010000007.1 coordinate 36,851, forward strand.
TGCGCGAAAACGGTGCGGCGATGCGCTCCGCCCGAACGGGTGGCGGGGGTTCGAAGGCGGGAGAGGGTGGCGAGTCGTCTGCATCCTTCAATGGTCGGATTTTCGGCCGCATCGCGCCTGCGCGGCCGACGAGCGGTCGGCCGACGCCGAAGGCTGGCACCGGTGCAAGCCTGGGCGGATAATTTCGACGAAAAGTATCCGGCGCCACGGGCGCTGCCACGGGATGCCCCGCGACGCCGTCTCCGGCAACTCGCTCGACGGGAGGTTCTCATGCGCGTTCCCCTGCATCGCTGCGCAATCCTGGCCCTGACGACGGCCGGCGCCGTGCTCGCGGCCGGCGCCACGTTCGCCCAACAGCCCGCGCCGCCGGCAGCGGGCACGACGCCGCCGGCCGGCATGACGCCGCCGGCCGGATACCGGATGGGACCGGGAATGATGGGTGGGTACGGCCCCGGCTATGGCCCGGGCTACGGTCCCGGTCCCGGCTACGGTCCCGGCTACGGTTACCGGATGGGTCCCGGCATGATGGGCGGTTACGGCCGCGGCTACGGCATGGGTCCGGGGATGATGGGCGGATTTGGCCCGGGCTTCGGCATGGGCTTCGGGATGATGGGGGGCTACGGCATGATGGGCGCCGGCGTCGGCCGCGCGCTCTGGTCCCTCGACCTCGACGACGCGCAGCGCAAGCAGGTGCTCGCGATCCAGGAAGACCTGCGCAAGAAGCAGTGGGAACTCGCCGGCAAGAGCCAGGAAGAGATGGCGAAGTTGCGCGACGCCTGGTGGACGTCGGGCAAGCGCGACCGCGCGGCGATCCTCGCCAGCTCCAGGCGGCTGAGCGAGCTGCGCCAGCAAGGGCTCGAGCAGTCGCTCGACGCGGCCGACCGTCTCGACAAGGTCCTCACGGAGCAACAGCGCGAGCAGCTCAGGCGCTGGGGGCCGTGGTGGATGCACGGCGACGGTGAGTAGCCGGGGCGTCCCCGGCCGACCGGCTACATCCCGACCAGATGCGCGCCCAGGCCGCGTCGCCTCACGCTCTCCAGGATGGCCTGCGCGCTGATCACGCGCGGGTCGTAGCCGACCAGCATCATGCGTTCGAGCCGCTCGCTGGGCTGCGCGTGGACGACGCCGGCGAGGTCGGCCAGCGTCGAGCGGATCTCGTGCAACCGCGCGGGGTCGAGACCGCGCTCGAGATCGACGATCACGTTGACGATGGGCTTGTCCATGGCGCGCCTCCTGCGGGGTGGATGTGGCTCGGTGAGACCGGGCTTCAGGTCCTGCCCGTCTTCACGCCACTCTGAGCGCGAGAGGTAACGAGGCGATTTCAGCCGCTGGCCGGATTGTTGCCGTTTCGTTTCGGCGTCGGCCGCAGGGAGGCTTCGATGATGTGGTACGGGACCGACGGGTGGGGCTGGGGCTGGACCTGGGGGCTCGGGATGATCCACGGGCTGCTGTGGTGGGTGTTCGTCATCCTCGGGATCGTGCTGCTGCTGCGGCTGCTCGCGCGCGGTTCGGGCGGGTCGTCGGCGCCGCCGGCTTCGCCGCACCCGCCCGCCGAGACGGCGCTCGACATCCTGAAGAAGCGCTATGCGCGCGGCGAAATCGGGAAGGCGGAGTTTGAGGAGAAGAAGCGGGACCTGCAGGAGTGATGGCGGCCATCCGCGGAGGTGGGGAGCGGCCATTCGCGAGTTGTCCGGCCGCCCCTTCATGACGTCGATTCGACACTGACGCTCGCCATCAGACCGACTCCGGGCGTCACGATCCCGTCGCTTCGAACTCGCTCGCCGGTCACGATCGGCTTCGGCGCGGGACCAGCATGCCGACCTCGGCACGATAGCGGCGGTAGCGTTCGCCGAATTGCGCGATGAGATCGCGCTCTTCGAACCAGATTCCGGCGAGGATGTAGCTGCTGAGCCCCATCGAGAACAGCAGGTGTCCTGCCGTCATCACCGGTACCGACCAGAGACTGAGCAGGACGCCGAGATACAGCGGATGGCGCACGTACCGATAGAGGAGCGGCGTCCTGAACTCCGGCGCCGGCATCGCGCGACCGGTCAATCGTGCGAAGACCTGCTGCAGGCCGAAGAGCTCGAAGTGGTTGATGAGGAACGTGCTGATCAGTACCAGCGCCCATCCGAGCCAGAACGTCGCCCACAGCAGCTCGGCGGCGGCCGCATTCCCGATCCGCCAGACGATCGGCTCCGCAATCGGCCGCCATTGCCAGAACAGAAGGGCCAGCACGACGCTGGTCGTGAGCACGTACGTGAATCGCCCCGGCTTCTCTAGACACATTCGAGCCGGTTCGTGTGGCGTCGTTCGAACTCGACCGGCGAGAGCCGATCGGTATGCCCGTGACGCCTCACGGGGTTATAGAACATCTCAATGTACTCGAACACGTCCTGGCGGGCGGCGTCGCGGCCCGGATAGATCCTGCGCCGAATTCGCTCCCGCTTGAGCAACTGGAAGAAGCTCTCGGCCACCGCATTGTCGTGACAGTTGCCGCGTCGGCTCATGCTCGCCACTAGTCCGTGTGCCTTCAGGAAGGCCTGCCAGTCATGGCTACCGTACTGACTGCCCTGGTCGGAGTGGACGATGACCTCGTGCTTCGGTTGGCGTCGCCATACCGCCATCAACAGCGCATCGAGCACGAGTTCGCGATCGATCCTTGACTGCATCGACCAGCCGATCACCTGCCGCGAGAACAGGTCGAGCACCACCGCCAGGTACAGCCAGCCTTCGTAGGTCCGGATGTACGTGATGTCGGTCACCCAGACCCGGTTCGGTTCGGAGACGTTGAACTGCTGCTGCAGCCGGTTCGGCGCGACCACCGACGGACGTCCGCCGCGGGGCGCGGGCCTGCGGCGATAGCCTGACTGTGAGCGAAGCCCCTCGGTGCGCATCAGGCGATACACGCGGTGCTTGCCGCAGCTGATGCCCAGCTCGCGCAGATCGGTGTGCACCTTGCGATAGCCGTACACGCCGCCGCTCTCGAGCCAGGAGTGCTTGATGTGACCGAGCAGCGCCTCGTCCTCGCGACGCCGTCGGCTCTGCGGCGTGGCCAGCCAGGCGTAGTACCCGCTCGGATGCACACGCATCATCCGGCAAAGCGTTCGCACCGCGTGCTGCACCTGCTGCTCGCGGATGAAGGCGTACCTCACGTGGACTGCTTGGCGAAGTACGCCGTGGCCTTTTTTAGGATGTCGCGTTCCTCGGTCACGCGCCGCAGTTCCGACTTCAGCCGCCGAATCTCCGCGGCCGCGTCCTGCGCGGCCGCCGCGGTCGGGCCGTCGGCCTCGCGATGCGCCCGCAACCACTGGTACAGGCTCCAGGGCGATACGCCCAAGCGCGTCGCCACTTCCCGCACCGGATACCCACGCTCGACGACCTGCTTCACCGCCTCGGCCCTGAACTCGGCCGTGTACCGTAAGCGTCCCACGAAGTCAGGTTGACAGCGAACGGCGTGAGCCGATTTCGGTCGTCAGACGGGCAGCGGGGTCCAGCGATGCGGGAGCAGCGCGTCGATCTCGCGGGCTCGCTGGGTGGGCAGGCGCTCGAGGACGTCCTTGAGATAGGCGTAAGGATCGTGCCCGTTGAGCTTGGCCGACTGGATCAGGCTCACGATCGCCGCCGCGCGCTGGCCCGCGGCCAGCGTTCCGGCGAACAACCAGTTCTTGCGACCCGTCGCCCATGGACGGATCTGCTGCTCGTCATGGTTGTTGTCGATGGGCAGGCGTGGATCGTCGAGGTACCGCACGAGCGCGCGCCAGCGGTTCAGGCTGTAGTCGATCGCCTTGGCCGTGGCCGTTCCGTCGCTCACCCGGACACGCTGCGCGAGCAGCCATTCGTGCAGCGCCCTGGCCACCGGTGCCGCTCGGGTCCGCCGCAGCTGCAGCCGCTCCTGCGGCGCGAGGTCCCTGGCGTCGCGCTCGACGTCGTAGAGCTTGCCGATCAGTTCGAGCGCCGCCCGCGCGATCTCGCTCTTGTTGGCGACGTGCAGTTCGACGAACTTGCGCCGCGCGTGCGCCATGCAGCCGACCTCGGTCACCCCGCGCTCGAACAGCCACTTGTACCCCGAGAAGTCGTCGCACACCAGGTGCCCCGTCCACGGGATCGGCTCGCGTTCGCACCGATCACGGTCATGGCCGAGGAACGCCCTGGCGTGTTCACCCGAGCGGCTGGCGGTGAAGTCGTAGACGACGGCCTGGATCGATTCGTGCGCCGCGGCCGTCCACGCCCACAGGTAGGCGCGGTGCGTCTTGCCCGTGCCCGGTGCGAGCATCGACACCGGCGTCTCGTCGGCATGCAGCACCGCGCACTCGAGCAGCCGCGCCTTCAGCGCTTCCACCAATGGTTGCAGCCGTGCTCCACACTGACCCACCCACGCAGCGAGCGTCGAGCGCGCAATCGCCATACCGGCCCGCGCAAAGATCGCCTCCTGCCGGTACAGCGGCAGGTGATCGGCGTGCTTGGCCACCAGCACCTGTGCCAACAACCCCGCCGTGGGAATCCCCTTGTCGATGACCTGCGCGGGCACCGGCGCCTGCACCAGCGTGCGGCAGTGCGCGCAGGCCCACTTGCCCCGAACGTGGCGCTCCACCGTAAAGACGCCCGGCGTGTAGTCCAGCTTCTCGGCGACGTCCTCGCCGATGCGTTTGAGTTCGCACCCGCAGCCGCAGGTCGTGCTCTCGGGCTCATGCCGGATCTCGCGCCGCGGCAGGTGCGCGGGCAGCGCCTGACGCTTCGGGGGCTGCTTGGGCGCCTCCGATTCCCCGAGCGGGGGCAGTGTCGCCTGCAGCTGCTCGATCTGCGCTTCGATCGCGGCGATGTCGGCCTGCACCGACTCCTCGAACAGCGCGCGCTGCTCGGCGTTGATCCGCTCGCTGCTCGCGCCGAACTTCAGGCGCTTGAGCTGCGCGATCTCGAAGGTCAGCTTGTCGATCTTGGCGTCGCGCCAGACCAACTCCTGCGCGTCGCGGTTGGCGCGCTCGATCAGCTTGGCAGCGAGCGCACGCAGCTGCTCGGCGTTCAGTGCGTCGAGCTGGGCGGGGTCGATCTGCGTGCCGTCGATCATCGGCCGCAGTGTGCCGGCTCGCGTGCGTGCGAGCCATCGGTGAATGCTCGACTTGCCAGCGACGGCGATCTACAGCACGCTGATCACGCCGTTCTCACCGACCCGATGCCAGGGCAGGCCGAGCACCAGGGCATGAAGTTGCTCGTGCGTGATCGAGTGCGGCGCACCGTTGCCCCCACCAGGCCAGACGAAGCGGCCCCGGTACAGGCGGCGCGCGGCCAACCAGATCCCGATACCGTCGTGAACCAAGACCTTGAGACGGGTCGAGCGCTTGTTGGCGAACACGTACGCGTGATGCGGGTGCGCGGCGCCGAACACCCTGACCACACGCGCCAGCGTCGTGTCGGTACCGGCTCGCATGTCCATCGGCTCGATGCACAGCCACACCGCTTCGATTCGGATCATCGCAGCCAGTCGCGAAGCCACGCCGCGCAATCGCGCGCAGCCGCCGCCGGCCAGGTAATGCTCACCGTCGTGCCGGCGCGCTGCAGTTCGATGCGGATATCGCCCTGCACCGAGGGCGCGCTCAGCGCCAACGGAACGAACGTGGGCGGCACGGGCTCAACCTCCTGCGCCTGCTGCGTCGCCGCTACCGCTCGCTTCGGCGGCAGTCTGTGCTCGGCCTCGATCACCCACTTGCGCAGCATGTTCGCGTTCAGCCCATGATGCAGCGCCACCGCGGCAATCGACACGCCGGGCCTCATGCACTCGCCGACGACCGATTGCTTGAACTCCGCACTGTGCCGGCGACGACGTCGCCGGCCCATCAGGTCAACCCCGTAAGTGTTCATGTGTCCGCCTGTCTACGCGGACACGAGCATCCTAAGAACGCCGCCTGCCGGTCAACATGGGTTCGCTGGCCGCTTACCGTGTACCGCGTCTGACTCGTTCCCATCTGACCTCCGTTCGCCTCATTGTGAGGCTCGAAGGTGTCTACGAAAAGCGGGGCGATTCAGGAAATCGACGGCCGCCTTGTCTTCCGCATCAAGGCGTCGCCAGCGCACAAGGGTGTTCTTGCTGGCCGAGAGGGCTGGGGCAATGAGAAGAAGATCGTTTGGTGAATCGTGGCCTGACCCGTCGTTGCACCCGACGCGCTACGACTGGCTTTCGCCAAGCTCCGCCCGTGAGTGAACTCTAGCGTTAGACATGCTCAAGCTCCTGCGTACGATTGCCGAAGACGACGCCGCCGTAAAGTCGCTGTTCGATCACGTACGAAACCTCGGCATTGCGGCGGCGGTTCTCGGAGCGGCTTTGTGGAAGTTTCGGAACGCGGAGCCACAGATCTTCTACTTCGAAATGTTTATCGTGGCGCTCCTCGCCGGTTTAGGAGCGTTCCTGTTCTTCGTGAACCAGTTCCACGGCATTCGCAAGCTCAGAAGCGCAGGTTATCCCGCATGGGTATACCACCTCGTGCTTCACACGTACTCTCTCGTCGCGGTAACCATCATCCTGGCGCTCGCGTGGAGGTACTAGCCAGGTGGTGCGTTCTCTCGAATGGACACTATCGTCCCGCGCGATACCCCGTATCGTTTCGCCGCCGCGGTCACCGTCTCGCCCCCCGCGAGCCGCTGAACAATCTCCGCCCGCTGCTTCTCGGTCGTCTTGGCGGGCCTGCCGAACTTCTTGCCCTGCGCGCGAGCGCGCGCCTGGCCGGCGAGCGTTCGCTCGATGATCAGGTCACGTTCGAAGTCCGCGACCGCCGCGAGCACCTTCACGGTCATCTCGCCGGTGGACGACGTAAGGTCCAAGCCACCGAGTTGCAGGACATGCAGTCGGATGCCTCGCTGCTTGCAGAGCTGAACCGTGTGCTGGACGTCGATCGAGTCTCGGCCGATGCGGTCGAGCTTCGTGACAACCAGCGTGTCCCCCTCTTCGAGCTTGTCCATCAGCTTGGTGAAGCCCGGCCGCTGCATGGCCGGCACCGACCCGCTGATCTTCTCCTCGATGTACCGGCGAGGTTGGATCGCAAAACCGGCCTGCCCAATCTCGGCGAGCTGATTGACAGGGTTCTGCTCGACAGTCGAGACACGAGCGTAGGCGAAGACGCGAGACATGACGGCCTCCGAGTGTCAGAAAGTGCCGTCAGAATACAAGAACCGTCAGAAACACTGCAATGGGTATATTTCTGACAGTGATCAAGTAGCCGTCAGAAAATGATCACCTTCTGGCGATGCGTGATCCGTCCGCCAGCACTGCGGTTCTCGGCCTCAGGGACACGTCAGGCCCTCGCACCGAAATGCACCGCACCGCATCGGCGTGTTCGGATAAGGTCCATGCCGTCGATACTAGTTGCGTACTACTATGGTTGGAGTACTTGGAGGCCCGGGCCTTGGCCGAATGCGGGACCGGTGACGTACGAAGGAAGACTGCGTTTCTACACCTTCCGAGCTCGGATGCATGACCGATCGCATTTTCGAAAAGTTTGCGGACGCCAGCGGCTTCGCGAGACAGATGGCCCAAGATACTGGCCGGGCCGTACGTGTTGTACGCGTGGGTGATCACTTTTGCGTCAGTGCGCCGGAGTCGGCGCCGCCGGCCAATCCGAGTGCCGTGACCGCGATCACGGATCGCCCTATTCACGAGATCGTCGAGGCTATTCGGGAGAATCTGACAGAGAACCCCAACGAGCATGAGGTTCTCGAGTGGGTCCAGCAGGGTCTCGACTCGCTGCGTGGCCTCTACCCTCATAAGAGAGATAGCTTCTCGCCAGGCGATATCGCCTTTCTTCAAACGCTCCCAGAGTACTCAGTAACCCTTCAGGAATTCTTCGACGCCCTAGACGACGCAAAGTCGGTCAGGACAAAGGATGACGCGATCGAGGTCGCAAGTACCTTCGCTAATCTCGCTGAGAGGCTTAACGCCACCAAACTCGCCGATCGAGCACGGAAGGAATCTCGCGAACTCGTGGAGCGTATTCCCAAGTTGCCGGGCAGGAGCGCTACGGAGGAGGAGGCCAGGAAACGCCATCAGGAGAGTCTGGTGTCGGCGCACGCGCCACCGTGCGGGAAATGCGGCGCTCGGATGGCGCTTCGCGGGGGTTCCAATTGGTACTTTTGGAGCTGCAGTCGGTTTCCTGATTGCTCCTCGACGCGATGGTTGAGCAAGTTCGAAGCCGCACGATTGGCTGATCAGAGCCAAACTGACTAACGCGCCCCTTGCTGCCGGAAAACCGTATTCCGAGGTTCTGTGCCGGCTTGCGGAAGGCCGCGCAAGCGCCAACAGTTGGCCATCTTCGTCGTCTAGCGCACGGATTCTTTTGATGGCCAGGAGCGCCTCGGAAGAGCTCAAGCGACGCAACAAGGCGACGTGTCACTCTGGAAGCTCGTCGGACTCGCGCGAGTTTCTGTACCACGGACACGGCATCAGAGCCTGGTCGATCTGACGTCGTCCCGAAAAACTTAGGCAGTTCAAAACTGGAGTAGGCTGCTTCGCAGGTCCCATGAAGAGGACGACGGAGGAGCGATGAAGAAGTCGAGGTTCACCGAAGAGCAGATCGCCTACGTGCTGCGCCAGGCCGAGGCTGGTACGCCGGTTGCAGACGTGTGCCGCGGGGTCGGGGTCTCGGAGGCAACGTTCTACGTCTGGAAGAAGAAGTACGCCGGGCTGGGCGTGAGCGAGTTGCGGCGCCTGAAGCTGCTCGAAGACGAGAACACGCGCCTGAAGCGCCTGGTGGCCGATCTGACGCTGGACCAGCACATCCTGAACGAGGTGATCCGAAAAAAGCTCTGAAGCCGTCACGCCGCAAAGAGATCACGCACTGGATTCGCGATCGGTTCCAGGTGAGTACGGTGCGGGCGTGTCGGCTCGGAGGGATCAGTCGGGCCGCGTGGTATCGCAAGAGCACGGCGCGGGATCAGACGGCGCTGCGGATGCGGATTCGGGAGATTGCGCTCGATCGGCCGCGGTTCGGGTTTCAACGCATCCACATCGTGCTGCGCCGCGAGGGGTGGAAGGTCAACCGCAAGCGGGTCCATCGGCTGTACCGGCTCGAGGGCCTGCAGGTGCGAATGCGGGTGCGCCGGCGCAAGCGCCTGAGCCTGCACCGCGGGCCAGCGCCCAAGCCGACGGCGCTCGGGGAGCGTTGGAGTATGGACTTCGTGCACGACCAGCTCGTCGACGGACGGGCGTTCCGGGTCCTCACGGTCGTCGACAACTGGAGTCGCGAGAGTGTGTTGCTGGAGGCGGGTTTCCGGCTCACCGGCGAGAGCGTCGCGGCCGCCCTGTCGCGGGTCGCACGGCACCGACCGTTGCCGCGTTCGATTACCGTCGATCACGGCACGGAGTTCACGTCGCGAGCGCTCGATCAGTGGGCGTGGGAAAACGGTGTGCTGCTCGACTTCACAAGGCCCGGAAAGCCCACGGATAATGGGCTGTGCGAGTCGTTCAACGGGCGGCTGCGCGATGAATGCCTGAACGTTCATGAGTTCGGATCGATCGAGCAGGCCAGGAAAAAGATCGAAGCCTGGCGAGTCGACTACAACGATCATCGGCCGCACGGCGCACTCGGTCATCTGACCCCGAGTGAGTACGCCAGATCAGGTCGGACACGGGACGTCGAAGAGGCGCCACTCTAGTTCAGAACTGTCTACTAATGGGGCCAACGTCATCGTACAGAACAGTCCACTTCCGAATGTCTGCCGACCAGGGGAGCTTACGGTGCCACGAAGCCAGACGGGCTCGTCAGACGCTGGCTGCAGTTGTGCCACACTGATAAGCTAATACTCTCTGAATCAGGACGTTCGATATGAAGCGCTGCGTAGTCGGTATACGTCGCCCCGAGATGCCCGGACCGACGGCGAGGAGGGGCACGCCGACCGTCTGGTTCCCCTCGATGGCCACGATGGCAGCGGTCCTGTCGGAGGACAACCAGGCCCTGCTGCAGCTCATTCGTGATCAGCGGCCCAAGTCGCTGACCGAGTTGGCCGAGCTGACGGGGCGCCAAGTGCCGAATCTGTCGCGCACCTTGCGGATGATGGAGAGCTACGGCTTGGTGACATTGAAGAAGAACGTGCGCGAGATCGAGCCCATCGCGCTGGCGACCAGCTTCAAAGTCTTGATCAACTGAAGGGCGACGAGGAGGAGGCAGGCAATGCGCGATGGTGTGATCACCGAAGCAGATACCTGCCGAGAATTCGTGACGCCCCGGCTGGTTGAGGCGGGATGGGGCGCGGCGCCGCACGCCATTGGGGAGCAGCGCAGCTTCACCAACGGTCGCATCATCGTGGCGGGCGGCAAGGTCCGGCGCGGCAAGCAGAAGCGTGCCGACTACCTGCTTTACTACCGTCGCGACTATCCGCTGGCCGTCGTCGAAGCCAAGGAGATCGGTCTGCCCGTGGAAACCGGCGTGCAGCAGGCCCGCGAGTACGCGGAAATCCTGGGGCTCATGTTTGCCTACGCCACCAACGGCCACCGCATCATCGAGATCGACTACGCCGCCGGCACCGAGCGCGAGGTCGACCGCTACGCCACGCCTGACGAGCTGTTCGCCCGCCTAACCGACGCGGCGCATCTGCCCAAGGAAGCTGCGTCACACCTGCTGGAGCCGTTCAACCTAGCGTCGGGCAAGGTGCCGCGCTATTACCAGCAGATCGCCATACATCGCGTGCTCGAGGCGATACTGCTCGGGCAGAAGCGCATCCTCGCCACCCTGGCCACCGGCACCGGCAAGACCTGCGTCGCGTTCCAGATCTGCTGGAAGCTGTGGAGCAGCCGATGGAACCGCACAGGCGAATACCGCCGACCGAAGATCCTGTTCCTGGCCGACCGGAACATCCTGGTCGACGACCCGATGGCCAAGATGTTCGCGCCCTTCGGCGATGCCAGGCACAAAATCGCTGGCGGCGACGTGAGCCAGAGCCGGGACATGTACTTCGGCATCTACCAGGCGCTGTCCACCGCCAGCACCGACGTCTTTCGGCAGTACCGGCCTAACTTCTTCGACCTGATCATCATCGACGAGTGCCACCGCGGCTCCAGCCGCGACGAGAGCGCCTGGCGTGCCGTGCTCGACTACTTCGCCCCGGCGGTGCAGTTCGGCATGACGGCGACGCCGCTGCGCGAGGAGTCGCGCGACAGCTACGAGTACTTCGGCAACCCGGTCTACACCTACAGCCTGCGCCAGGGCATCGAGGACGGCTTTCTCGCACCGTACCGCGTGCACCGGGTGATCACCACCGTCGATGCGGCCGGCTGGCGGCCGAGCAAGGACGAAGTGGACCGCTACGGCCGAGAGGTGCCCGACGAGGAGTACCAGACCAAGGACTTCGAGCGGGTTGTCGCCCTGCGCGCCCGCACGCGGGCGATGGCCCGGCACCTGACCGACTTCCTCAACGGCACCGACCGCTTCGCCAAGACGCTGGTGTTCTGCGTCGACCAGGAACACGCCGCCGAGATGCGGCAGGAACTCGTCAACCTCAACAGCGACCTAGTCAAACAGTACCCGGACTACGTCTGCCGCGTGACGGCCGATGAAGGCGCCATCGGCCTGACCCACCTGGCGCACTTCCAGGACGTGGACAAGCCGGCGCCCGTCATCCTCACCACGTCGCAGCTGCTGACCACCGGTGTCGATGCCGAGATGGTCAAGAACGTGGTGCTGGCACGCGTCGTCGGCTCGCGCGCCGAGTTCAAACAGATCGTCGGCCGCGGCACGCGTCTCAAGGTCGACTACGGCAAGGAGTACTTCAACATCATCGACTTCACCGGCACGGCGACCCGCCACTTTGCCGATCCGGACTTCGATGGCGAGCCGGCACGCATCGAGGAGGTGACGGTCGATGAGTCAGGCGAACAAGTCAGTGTCACGGAGACGGAGCCCGACACGCCGCCCGAAGCCCAGCCTGTGGAGTACGAGGTGCCAGAAGAGCAGATCGGGCCGGATGCAGGCGGCGTGCTCATCAACGAACCACCGCCCGAACCGCGCAAGTTCTACATCGACGGCGGCGAAGTCGAAGTCATCGGCCACCTGGTCTACGACCTGGACACGGATGGTAAGAAGCTGCAGGTGGTGAAGTACACCGAGTATTCCGGCCGCGCCGTGCGCACCTTGTACCCCACCCGCGAGGCCCTGCAGTCGGCCTGGGCCGACCCAGATACGCGCAGCGAGGTGCTGCGCGAGCTGACCGAGCGTGGCATCAGCTTCGAGGAGCTGGCCGCCAGCAGCGACCAGCCGGATGCCGACCCCTTCGACCTGCTTTGCCACTTGGCCTGGAACGCACCGCTGCTCACGCGCCGACAGCGCGCCGAAGCGGCCCGTCGCCGGGCGCAGGACCTGTTCGGCCAGTACGGCGACACCGCACGAGAGATCCTTTCGCTCCTGCTCGAACGCTACGTCGAGCGCGGCATCCTGCAGTTCGGCGCGCTGTCGGAGCTGATGAAGGTCCAGCCCTTCGACCGCTACGGCAGCCCGGCGGAGATCGCCACCCGCCATTTCGGCGGCGTGCGCGGCATGAAGGATGCCGTCTCCCGCCTGCAGACCGCGCTCTATCAGTAACGAGAACCCGAATCGATGCCCCGTTCCAAACGTTCAGCGGCCAACGCAACGACCGCCGACGCCACCGTCGGAAAGAAGCCCCGCGCTGCGCGCAAGGCCAAGGCGCCGCTCACCACCCGCGAGAACCTGTCGGCGCTGATCGGCACCGCCCGGCAGATTCTGCGCAAGGACAAGGGGCTCAACGGCGACGTGGATCGTCTGCCCCTGCTCACTTGGGTGATGTTCCTCAAGTTCCTCGACGATCTCGAAGCCGTCCACGAGCAGGAGGCCGAACTCGATGGCAAGCGCTACCAGCCCATCATCGAGGCGCCGTACCGTTGGCGCGACTGGGCCGCGCGCGAGGACGGCCTCGCGGGCAACGAGCTGCTGGCCTTCATCAACCAAGACGAAACGCATCGCGCCGACGGCTCACGCGGCGTTGGGCTGTTTGCCTATCTGCGCGGGCTGGCCGGCAGCGGCGAGAAGGGCAGCCAGCGCGAGGTCATCGCCAACGTGTTCAAGGGCGTACAGAACCGCATGGTCAGCGGCTACCTGCTGCGCGACATCATCAACAAGATCAACGGCATCCACTTCAACAGCAGCGAGGAGATTCACACCCTCTCGCACCTGTACGAGTCGATGCTACGCGAGATGCGCGACGCCGCGGGCGACTCGGGCGAGTTCTATACCCCGCGCCCGGTCGTGCGCTTCATGGTGCAAGTCACCGACCCACGTCTGGGCGAGACCGTGCTCGACCCGGCCTGCGGTACCGGCGGATTCCTGGTGGAGGCCTACGACCACCTCGCCCCGCAGGTGGCCACGCCCGAGCAGCGCCGCACCCTGCAGCGCAACACGCTCTACGGCCAGGAGGCCAAACCGCTGCCTTACATGCTGGCGCAGATGAACCTGCTGCTGCACGGCCTGGAAGCCCCGCAGATCGCCTACGGCAACACGCTGGAGCGGCGCATCAACGAAATCGGCCACAGCGAACGCGTGGACGTAATCCTCACCAACCCGCCCTTCGGCGGCGAGGAAGAGGTCGGCATCAAGGCCAACTTCCCGCCCAACATGCAGACGGCGGAAACCGCGCTGCTCTTCCTGCAGTACATCATGCGCAAGCTGCGGGTGGCCGGCGCGCCCGTGCCCGGCAGCAAACCCGCCGAGCGTGGCGGCCGCGCCGCCGTGATCGTGCCCAACGGTACCTTGTTTGGCGATGGCATCAGCGCCGTCATCAAGGAGGAGCTGCTTAAGGAATTTCGCCTGCATACCATCGTTCGTCTGCCGCAGGGCGTGTTCGCACCCTACACCGACATCCCGGCCAACCTGCTGTTCTTCGAACGCGGCGGCCCGACCGACACCATCTGGTACTACGAGCTTCCCTTGCCAGAAGGGCGCAAGAAATACAGCAAGACCGCGCCGCTTCAGTTCGAGGAATTCGCACCGGCCCTCGCGTGGTGGAACGCCCGCGAGGAGGGGCCGCAGGCGTGGAAGGTGGGCTTCGCTGCCAGGCGCGCTGCCGCCGTGGAGGCCGCCACCCCCCACTGGCAGCGGGCCGAGGCCAAACGCGATGCGGCTCTCGCCTTGGGCAAGCCCATCCGCGAAATCGAACAGGCAGTTCAGGTGGCTGCGAACGGCGACAAGGCCGCGTTGCAGGAACGGCTGCGCGCGCTGAAGGCCGAGCAGCAGGCCCACGAGCAAGCCGCCAAGTCGGCCCAAGCCGAGGGCGACGCCCTGTACTGGCCCATCTACAACCTCGACCTCAAGAATCCGCACGCCCGCGCGGGCCTAGAGCACGCCGACCCGAAGGACCTGATCGCATCGATGCGCTGCCACGAGGCCGAGGTGATGCGGCTCTTGGGCGAGATCGAGGCGTTGGTCAGCGCGGTGGATGCCACATGAAGGCGTGGCCCAAGGTTGCTCTGGGAGAGTTGCTGCGGCGAGCCGATGAGACCGCGGTACTTGACCCCGCAGCCGAATACCACGAAGTGACGATCAAGCTGTGGGGCAAAGGCGTCGTCGGCCGAGGCAAGGTCCGCGGCGGCGATGTCGTTACGGTGCGCCGTGTCGTTCGCGCCAACCAGCTGATCCTGTCCAAGATCGACGCGCGCAATGGCGCCATTGGTCTGGTGCCGCCCGAGCTCGACGGCGCTATCGTCAGCAACGACTTCCCGTCGTTCGCGTTTCGCGACCCTGAGCGATGCGACGCGGCTTTCATGGGCTGGCTCGTGCGCTCGGCGCCTTTCGTCGAGCTGTGCAAGGCCGCCAGTGAAGGCACCACGAACCGAGTGCGTATCAAGGAGGGCCGGTTTCTCGATCAACAGATCGAGCTTCCTCCACTGCTCGACCAGCAAGCCATCGTCGCCCGCCTCGACGCGCTGGCCGAGAAGACGCGGGAAGTCGAGGCGCATCTGGATGCCGTCGAACGTGATGCCGAGCACCTGCTGGCCTTGCGCTTTCGCGACATCACCGCCGATGCACCGCTGAGATCGATGGCGGAAGTGGCGCCTCTGGTGCGGCGGGAACAATCCATCGACCTGGATGGAAGCTATCCGGAACTGGGTATCCGCTCGTTCGGCAAAGGAACCTTCCACAAGCCGCCGCTTTCCGGCAGCGAGGTCGGCACCAAGCGCCTGTACCGCATCGCGCCGGGCGACTTGTTATTCTCCAACGTGTTCGCCTGGGAGGGAGCCATCGCCATCGCACAGCCGACAGATGCCGGCCGCTTCGGTTCCCATCGCTTCATCACCTGCCGAGCGGCTGCGCATCTCGCTACCGCTGAGTTCTTGCACTACTACTTCCTGACCGACGAAGGGATGCTGAAGATCGGCGAGGCGTCGCCGGGCGGTGCTGGCCGTAACCGCACGCTGGGACTGGAGAAGCTGATGGCAATCGAGGTACCCGTACCGCCCTTGGCCGCGCAGCAGAGCTTCGACCGTCTGCAAGCCGATGTCGCGGCCCTGAAGGCCAGACACGCCGCCATCCGCCAAGCCAACGCCGCCCTAATTCCGGCGACGCTGGAGCGGGTGTTCGCCGGAGACCCGTAGTGCAGTTCATCACGAACGGCCCGGATATCCCCGATGCGCTTCTGCAGGCACACGAGGAAGGCCGCGTGGTGTTCTTCTGCGGAGCGGGCGCTTCCTATCGCGCTGGGCTTCCTGGTTTCGAGGGCCTGGTTCAAGAGATCTATCGGTACAACCGTACGGTGCCCTCGGAAATTGAACTCGAGGCGTTGGCGCGTAAGCAATTCGATGCCACCCTCGACCTGCTGGAGCGACGCCCGCCAGGCCAGCGCCGTGCCGTCCGCCGCGCGTTAGCACAGGCGCTGAAGCCGAAGTTGCGCCGCAAGGGCGCCACCGATACGCATGCAGCGCTGCTGCGACTGGCGCGCAACCGTGAAGGCGCGCTGCGGCTAGTCACCACGAACTTCGACCGCGTCTTTCATGCCGCGGCCAAGCGCTCCGGGCAAGTGTTCCAGGAACATGCGGCGCCGATGTTGCCGATCCCGAAGAACAGCCGCTGGAAGGGGCTGGTCTATCTGCACGGCCTGCTGCCCGAGAAAGCGGACGACACGGCCTTGGATCGGCTGGTAGTCACCAGCGGGGACTTCGGGCTGGCCTACCTGACCGAGCGCTGGGCGGCGCGCTTTGTAAGCGAGCTGTTCCGCAACTACGTGGTGTGCTTCGTCGGCTACAGCATCACCGACCCTGTGCTTCGCTACATGATGGACGCCTTGGCAGCCGACCGCAGGCTGGGCGAAGTCACGCCGCAGGCTTGGGCGCTGGGCGACTGCGAGCCTGGACAGGAAGCGCGCAAGACGATCGAGTGGGAAGCCAAGGGCGTCACGCCGATCCTGTACCACGTGACGGCCGGCACGCACGACCATTCCGCGCTGCACGAGACGTTGCACGCCTGGGCGGAGACCTACCGAGACGGTGTGACGGGCAAGGAGCGCATCGTGGTCGCGCATGCATTGGCACGGCCCTCGGCCAGCACGCGCCAGGATGACTTTGTGGGCCGGATGCTGTGGGCCTTGTCGGACCCGTCCGGTCTACCAGCCAGTCGGTTTGCGGAGTTCAATCCGGTGCCATCACTGGACTGGCTGCTGGATGCCTTTGCCGTAGACCGGTATGGGCATACCGACCTTGCCCGGTTCGGCGTGCCACCGCGAGACAAGTTCGACGCAAAGCTGCGGTTCAGCCTCATCCACCGCCCGGCCCCGTACCCACTCGCGCCGCCGATGCGGCTGGTTGCCTGGGGCGTCTCGCACGCGCAGTGGGACCATGTGATGGTCCAGCTCGCGCGCTGGCTGGTGCGGCACTTGAATGATCCGCGGCTGGTTCTGTGGATCGCGGAGCGTGGCGGCCAGCTGCACGAGCAATGGATCTGGCAGATCGAGCACGAACTGGATCGCCTGACGCGGCTGGAACGCGACGGCAAGACGACTGAGCTAGATGACATTCGCGCCCACGCCGCCAATGCCATCCCGGGGCCGCTGATGCGAACCGTGTGGCGCCTGCTGTTCAGCGGGTGCGTCAAGTCGCCGTGGCGCGAATCCGACCTCTACCGGTGGAAGAGCCGGCTAAAGCGCGAGGGTTTGACGGCCACACTGCGGCTGGAGCTGCGTGAGCTTCTGTCGCCCAAGGTGAGCTTGCGGAAGCCATTCCGTTGGAGCGAGGAGTCGGTTAGCGTCGACGAGCCCACGAGTCTGCGGCAACTGGTGGACTGGGAGCTGGCGCTGGCCGCCGATCATGTGCACTCGGCCTTGCGCGACTTGGCCGATGCGCAATGGCAAGCGGCCTTGCCGTCGCTGCTGGAGGATTTCCAGCAGCTTCTGCGCGATGCGCTGGATCTCCTGCGCGAATTGGGTGAGGCCGACGAGCGGAGCGACCGCTCCCTTTGGGATATCCCCTCGATCAGCCCGCACTGGCAGAACCGGGGCTTCCGCGACTGGGTGTCCTTGATTGAGCTGCTGCGGGATGCGTGGTTAGCGGTGCGCAGTACCGATGGAGTTCGCGCGGCGCGGATCGCGGCGGCGTGGTTCGAACTTCCGTACCCTACCTTCAAGCGTCTTGCCCTGTTCGCTGCGAGCCAGGAGGGATGCATTGCCCCCGAGCGATGGGTGGACTGGTTGGTGGCCGATGATGCTTGGTGGCTGTGGGCGGTTGATACGCGGCGGGAGGTGTTGCGGCTGCTGGTGTTGCAGGGTGGCCAGTTGACGCCGGCGTCGCAGGAACGGCTTGAGTCGGCCATTCTGGCAGGGCCGCCACGCGAGATGTACCGAGACGGTCTCGAGCCCGATCGATGGCAAGACCTAGTTGCTAAATCGGTCTGGCTACACTTGGCCAAGCTGGGCGTATCCGGCCGGGCCCTCGGTGCGACCAGTGCGGCGCGGTTGGCGGAGCTTTCGCAAAAGCACCCGCAATGGCAATTGGCGGCCAATGAGCGCGATGAGTTCTCGCATTGGATGAGTGGCACCGGCGACCCGGGCTTCGACGAAAGCCGGGAGGTCGATATCGCCCCACGCAAGAGGCGCGACCTCGTGCACTGGCTCGTCAAGCCGCAACCGGAACGGCGCCCGTTCGACGAGAGCACGTGGCGCGACGTCTGTCGAACCCGGTTCTTTCACAGCCTGTACGCGCTGTGTGACCTGGCGCGTGAAAGCGTATGGCCGGCGGGACGATGGCGGGAGGCGCTGCAGGTCTGGAGCGAAGACGGAATGGTGTCGCGGTCCTGGCGCTACGCCGCGCCGCTGGTGCAGACCATGCCCGAACCGGTGATCCAGGAAATCGCGCAAGGCGTGACGTGGTGGCTGGAGGCTGCATCCAAGTCGATCGAGCGACACGAGGCGATCCTGCTGGATCTGTGTCGGAGGGTCCTGGACCTGCCGCTGGACGAGGACTCCGGCATCAGACGCGGCGATGGCGAGCCGCTGCGGCAACCAGTCAGCGAGGCGATCAATCACCCGATTGGCCACGTTACACAAGCACTGATCAACCTCTGGTTCAATCGAGCGCCCAACGACGGCGACCGGCTTCCCGGGGACATCGCACCCTTGTTCACCCGGCTGTGTGATGTGCGGGTCCACCGGTTCCGTCACGGCCGAGTCCTGCTGGCCTCCCAGTTGGTTGCGCTGTTTCGCGTGGATCGCCCGTGGACCGATCAGTACCTGCTGCCACGGCTCGACTGGACGTCGGACCCGATAGAAGCCAAGGCCGCGTGGGAGGGCTTTCTCTGGTCCCCGCGCTTGTACGGGCCTCTGCTGCTTGCGTTCAAACCCCAGTTCCTCGAAACCGCGCGCCACTATGGCGAGTTGGGTGAACACGCTCAGCAGTTCGCAGCCTTCCTAACGTATGCGGCGCTGGGGCCGGTCGATGGCTACACGGCGGAGGATTGGCGCGCGGCGATTGGAGCACTGCCGAAGGAGGGGCTGGAGGAATCAGCGGAAGCACTCGCGCAGGCGCTCGAAGGGGCAGGCGATCAGCGTGAGGAGTACTGGAAGAACCGCATACAGCCGTTCTGGCAGGACGTCTGGCCGAAGTTGCTGGACCTAAGCACTGCCGGCATAGCCGAATCTCTCGCCCGGACGTGCATTGCCGCGGGCGCCGAGTTCCCTGCGGCTCTGACCACGGTTCTGGACTGGTTGCGCCCCATCGAGCATCTGCACTCCGTCATCCATCGCCTGCACGAGTCGGGGCTATGTAGCCGCTTCCCTGTCGACGCCTTGCGACTGATGGCGGCGATCGTCGACGAACAGCCTTGGGGTGCGCCCGAACTGGGGCAATGCCTGGAACTCATCTTGAAGGCGGACGCTAGCCTTGCCCAAGACCCGGGCTGCCAACGCCTCCGCGAGTACGCCAGAAGGCGGGGAGGATGAGCGAACGGCGTAGGCGCCGCGGCCGTATGAAAGCCGTCTTAGATGGGCCTGGTTCATCGAGCAGATCGCCAGGACTCGGGGAGGATGAGGAGGTGCATGCCGGCATCGTGCCGGATCGGAGGGCGCGGGCGGTATCGGTCGGACGGCCTATGTCGACTCGCACGAACTAGCGTCTAGTTCCCGGTGCGCTTTCGGGGGCCGGAACCTTCGCGTTGATCCACCACGGCTACATGGCGGCTACATGAGCGAAGCAGGACCTCGTGGACGTTAGTAGCTGCTTCGCTGGAAGCGCAGGCTAGAGGATGGTGGCCAAGGACGGAATTGAACCGCCGACACAAGGATTTTCAGTCCTCTGCTCTACCAACTGAGCTACTTGGCCGCCGGGGCGCAGGCCAGAACGCCGCGCCCGAAAGCCGGCAATCATAGCAGAACCGGCCCGATGGTCGGGTGCCCCGCCGCCCTATAATCGGGCGCATGCATTCCCGCCCTGCCGTCATGCAGGCCGACGTCGCGGTCGTCGGCCGCGGGGGCGTCGGCCTGGCCACCGCGCTGGCGCTGTCGCGCGCCGGGCTCTCGACGGCGCTGGTCGGCGCGCCGCTCGCGGCCGACGCAGCCGATCCCTGGGACCTGCGGGTCTTCGCGCTGTCGCCGGCCACGCGCGCGCTGCTCGAATCGATCGGCGTCTGGCACGCGCTCGACGCTGCGCGCGTCGCGCCGGTTTACGACATGCGGGTCTTTCCGGCCTTCGGCTCCGATCGCGATCCGCTGCACTTCAGCGCCTACGAGGCGCGCGTCGATGCGCTCGCCTGGATCGTCGAGCAGCGCAACTTGTTGCGCGCGCTCGAGCAGGCAGTGCGCTTCGCCGGCCTGCCGGTCGTCGACGAGCGTTTCGACGGCATCCACGCCGATTCCGCGCCCGGGCAATCGGCCGCGGCCACGACGCCGTCGGGCGCGGGAGCGCTGCCGCCGCCGTCGCTCGCGCTGCGACTCGAAGGCGGCCGGCGGCTCGACGTGCGCCTGCTCGTCGGCGCCGACGGCGCCGGATCCCGGGTGCGCGATGCGGTCGGTCTCGGGTGGACCGTCTCCGACTACCCGCAGCGCGCGCTGGTCGCGCACTTCGATACCGAGCGGCCGCATCGCGACATCGCCTGGCAGTGGTTCGACACCGACGGCATCCTGGCGCTGCTGCCGTTGCCCGCCGGCGAAGGCCCGGGGGCCGCGGCCGGGCGAGTCAGCATGGTCTGGTCTGCGCCGCACGAACTGGCCGACGCGCTTCAGGCGATGTCGCCCGATGCGCTCGCGGCACGGGTCCGCGAGGCCGCCGGCTCCGCGCTCGGCGCGATGACGGCGATCTCGCGCGTCGAGGCGTTTCCGCTGCGTTTGGGCCGCGTCTCGTCGATGATCGCGTCGCGCGTCGCGCTGGTCGGCGACGCCGCGCACCTCGTCCATCCGCTGGCCGGCCAGGGGATGAACCTGGGCTTCGGCGACGTGGCGGCACTGGCGCAGGTGCTGCGCGAGCGCGACCCTGGCCGCGACCCGGGCGACCGGCTGGTGCTGCGCCGCTATGCGCGTGCGCGCGCCGAACCGGTCGCGGCGATGCGCACCACCACCGACGGCCTGCAGCGCCTGTTCGACCCGACGCGCCGGCCGGTTCCGCAGGCGCTGGCCCCGCTGGTCGAATCGATGGTCGCGCTCGGCTGGCGGGCGGTGGAAGGTTCGGCCTGGCTCAAGCGACAATTGGTGTCGCAGGCGGTCCGCTGAGGCGGGCGGCGCCGCTCCATGACAACCCGCGCGACCGCGGTCGCGCAGCCGAGGATGCAGGACCCATGATCGATTCGAAGCGTTTCACCCGCGTCGCCGCCTTCGCCGTGGCGGTGCTGGCCGCCGCCACGCTCTGGTTCGCCGCCGCGCCGGCGCCGACGCGGGCACAGGGCGTATCAGGCAGCGATCCGGCGATCGCGCGAGTTAAGGCCGCGCTGGCGCCTATCGTGAAGGGCAGTCGTTACCAGGTCGAGGAGGTTCGCCCCACGCCGATACCCGGTATGTACGAGGCACGCCTTGGAAACGACATGCTCTTGTACGTCGACGCGCAGGGCCGCTACATGTTCTTCCAGGGCGACTTGGTCGAGATCAAGTCGCAGCGCAACCTCACGCAGGAGCGCGTCGAGGAACTGCTCACGATCGACTTCAAGACACTGCCGCTCGATTTGGCCATCAAGCAGGTCAGCGGCAACGGCAAGCGGGTCGTGGCCGTGTTCGAGGACCCGAACTGCGGGTACTGCAAGCGGCTGCGCGCCGACCTGGTCAAGCTGGACGACGTGACGATCTACACGTTCCCGATGGCGTTCCTCGCCGCGGATTCCGAGTCGAAGGCGCGCAAGGCGCTGTGCGCCGCCGACAAGGCGCGTGCGTGGAACGACCTGCTGCTGAACAACCACGTGCCCGGCAACGCCGGCACCTGCGACACGCCGCTGGCGCAGGTGCGCGACCTCGCGCACAAGCTCGGCATCACGGGCACGCCGGTGCTGTTCTTCGCGAACGGCAAGCGGCTGCAGGGCTATGCGCCGCCGGAGCGCTTCAACCGGATGCTGGCCGAGAACTCGAAGGGCTGACGGCAGGGCCGGCCGGCAGCGGTCTCGGCAACCCCTTCGGCCACAGCAGCCACATCCGCATCGGCTGCTTGGCGAGGCCGGCCAGGCGGCCGGCCTCGTCGCCCGATCCCCAGAACAGGTCGGCCCGCGCAGCGCCGGTGATCGCGGCACCGCGGTCCTGGCTCACCACCACCTGCCGCAACGGCGTGCCGTCGTCGGGACGGGTCGAGTCGATGAACAGCAGCGCGCCCGGGGGCACGTGCGCCGGGTCGGTGGCCACCGAGCGCATCGGCGTCAGCGCGACGCCGAGCGCGCCGGGCGGGCCGTCGTCGCCGCCGGGCAACTCGCGGAAGAACACGTAGCGGGGGTTCCGCTGCATCACGGCGGCCGCCTCTCCGGGGTGCGCGCGCAGCCAGGTCTTGATCGCGTCGGCGTCGACGGCGCCGGCCGGCAGCGCGCCGCGGGCGACGAGCTCGCGGCCGATCGGGAAGTAGGGTTGGCCGTTGTGGTCGGCGAAGCCCACGTGCATCGTGCTGCCGTCGCGCAGCCGCACGCGCCCCGATCCCTGCACGTGCAGGAAGAACGCCTCGACCGGGTCGTCGAGCCAGACCAGTTCCCGGCCTTCGAGCAGGCGCCCGGCCTCGATCTGCGCCCGCGTCGGATAGGGCGCCAGCGTGCGTTGCGCCGGCGCGGCGCCGCCCGCTGCCGCGTCGCCAGGGCGCGCGCGCATCCGGGCGCCGTCGGCGCCGCGCACGAGGTCGGGCGGCGGCCGGTACAACGGTGCCTGGCCCGGGTGTTCGCGCACGCGGCTGCCGCTGACCACCGGCTCGTAGTAGCCGGTGAGCAGCCCCGCGGCGCCGTCGCCGCGCTCGAGCGGCCAGGCGGTGAAGTTGGCGCCGAGCCAGCCCTTCAGCGCATCGGCCGGCGGCAGGCCGGCGCACAGCGCGGGCCACGGCGCGGGCGGCCGCGGCAGCGCGCACTGCCGCGCCAGCGCCCGGTGCAACCCGGCAAGCGTGTCGTCGCTCCAGCCCGGCAGCCCGTCGAGCGCCCGAGGCGCCGGTTGCGCGGTCGCGCAGCCGGCGAGGCACAGGGCGGCGAGCGCCAGCGCCGCGCGCACCGGTATTCGCGCGGGGCGCTTCGGCGCAGGGCTAGAATCCTCCCCATGGACGACGCGTGGATCCTGTTCGCCGAAGCCGGCGGCGTGCTGGCGCTGATGCTGTTCTTCGTCTGGTGGACGATGCGCGGCAAGAAGTGACGCGCGTCGCGGCCGGCTGCGGCTCATCGCACTGGCTAGTGCAGCGTGCGCGGCATGCAGAGCGCGAACTCCTCGATCGGGACCTCGAAGCGGTGCCCGTCCTCGGCGACGAAGAAGTAGCTGCCGCGCATCGTGCCGGTGGGCGTGGCGATCTGGCTGCCGCTGGTGTACTCGAAGCGGGCGCCGGGTTCGAGCAGCGGCTGCTGCCCAACCACGCCGAGTCCCTTGACCTCGATCACGCGGTCGGTCTCGTCGCGGATGATCCAGTGCCGGCTGATCAGCTGCGCGGCGACGTTGCCGGTGTTGGCGATGCGCACCGTGTACGCGAACGCGTACTGCGCGTCGTCCGGCTTCGACTGCTCGGGCAGGTAGACGGCCTGCACCTCGACGCGGAACTGGTAGCGCTTGTCGGTCACTGGGGATTCGGGTTCGATCAGGCGGGCCGGCCGGGCCGGTCGCTACAATCGCGATTGTAGACAAAGCCGCGCCGCGGCCCCGAACCAACCACAGGCAGTACTCCACCATGACGCGCGCCTTCCGAATCGCCCCGAGCATCCTGTCCGCCGACTTCGCCCGCCTCGGCGAGGAGGTGAGGGCGGTCGAGGCCGCTGGCGCCGACATGATCCACTTCGACGTGATGGACAACCATTACGTGCCGAACCTGACGATCGGCCCGCTGGTCTGCGAGGCGCTGCGCCCGCACCTGCAGATCCCGATCGACGTGCACCTGATGCTCAGTCCGGTCGACCGCATCGTGGGCGACTTCGCCAAGGCGGGCGCCAACCTGATCACCTTCCACCCGG
Source organism: Burkholderiaceae bacterium (assembly GCA_019635275.1). GTDB lineage: Bacteria > Pseudomonadota > Gammaproteobacteria > Burkholderiales > Burkholderiaceae_E > Zeimonas. Next base: position 60,913 of record JAHBZV010000007.1, read on the forward strand.
AAGCATCCGACCACATCGACCGCACGCTGCAACTGATCCGCGACTGCGGCTGTCGCGCCGGGCTGGTGTTCAACCCGGCCACGCCGCTGTTCTACCTCGATCACGTGATGGACAAGCTCGACATGGTGCTGCTGATGTCCGTGAACCCGGGCTACGGCGGCCAGAAGTTCATTCCGGCGACGCTGCCGAAGATCCGCGCGGTGCGCAGCCGCATCGACGCGCACGTCGCGGCCGGCGGACAGCCGATCTGGCTCGAGGTCGACGGCGGGGTGAAGGTCGACAACATCGCCGAGGTGGCGCGCGCCGGCGCCGACACCTTCGTCGCGGGCTCCGCGGTGTTCAGCGCAGCCGATCCCGACGGCGGATATCGTGGGGTGTTCGAGAAGCTGCGCGGGGCGCTCGCGGCTTCCGGGGTCTGATCACGATGCGCGGCACCTTCCGCGCGTCGGGCGTCGCGATCGACCTCGACGGCACGCTGCTCGACACCGTTGCCGACCTCACCGCGGCGGTCAATGCGATGCTGGTCGACTTCGGCAGGCCGCCGCTGCCCGAGGCGACGGTGCGCAGCTACGTCGGCAAGGGGGCGCGCATTCTCGTGCACCGCGCGTTGTCGGGGTCGCTCGACGGGCGCGTCGACGACGCGACCGCCGAGCGCGGCCTGAAGTCGTTCGAGCATCACTACACGCGCGAGAACGGCCGCTCGGCGACGATCTTCCCCCACGTGGTCGAGGGGCTCGCCGCGATGCGCGCCAAGGGCCTGCGGCTGGCCTGCGTGACGAACAAGCCGCAAGCCTTCGCGGACGTGCTGCTCGCGCGCACCGGCCTGGCCGCGCACTTCGAGTTCACGATCGGCGGCGACGTGCTCCCGCGGGGCAAGCCCGACCCGATGCAGCTCCACCACGTCTGCGAGCACTTCGGGATGGCCCCGTCGCAGATGGTGGCGATCGGCGACTCGCTGAACGACGCGCAGGCCGCGCGCGCGGCCGGCATGCCCGTGATGATCGTTCCCTACGGCTACAACGAAGGACGGCCGGCGAGCTCGATCGACGCCGACGCGATCGTCGACGACCTGCTCGATGCCGCTGGGCGGATCGAGGCGGCGGGTTGACGGCCGTGCGCGCCTTGGTGTTATAGTCCGCGTCGTCGAGAACCGAGCAACACATCCTTTCCCTCATGCGTCCCGTTCAGGAAATGCAGTCGGCCCGCAACGCCAACGGTTGGCGGGCCTGGCGCTGGTGGTGCTGGCGCTGATCGCCGCGCACCGGCCGAGCCGATAGCGCCCTCGCGGCGCACCGCCTCCGGCCACATTTCCCGACACATCCAGTGCGCCCCGAGACGGGCGCCGCAGGCCCGAACCGGGGCCGGACGCAGGTCCCAGAGGGAACCATGACCGAGATCGAATTCAGGGCGATTGCCGCCCAGGGTTACAACCGCATTCCGCTGTTGCTGGAGTGCTTCGCCGACCTCGACACGCCGCTGTCGCTGTACCTGAAGCTCGCGCACAAGCCCTACAGCTTCCTGCTCGAGTCGGTCGTCGGCGGCGAGCGCTTCGGGCGCTATTCGTTCATCGGGCTGCCGGCGAGCACGATCATCCGCTCCACCGCCACGGGCGCCGAGGTCGTGAAGAACGGCGAAATCGTCGAGCGCCACGAGGGCAACCCGCTCGATTTCGTCGACGCCTACCAGAAGCGCTTCAAGGTCGCGGTGCGCCCCGGGCTGCCGCGCTTCTGCGGCGGGCTCGCCGGCTATTTCGCCTACGACGCGGTGCGCCACATCGAGCCGCGCGCGGCCGGCCGCAACAAGCCCGACCCGGTCGGCGTGCCCGACGTGTTCCTGCTGCTCACCGAAGAGCTGGCGATCGTCGACAACGTGACCGGCAAGATCTACCTGATGGTCTACGCCGATCCGTCCGAGGGCGAGGCTTACCAGCGCGCGCGCAAGCGCCTGCGCGAGCTCTACGCGCAACTGTCCCGTCCGGTGAGCGTGCCGTCGTTCAAGCCGAGCTACGAGACCGAGACGCGGCGCGAGTTCGCGAAGGACGACTACCTCGCGGCCGTCGCGCGCGCCAAGGAATACATCATGGCCGGCGACGTGATGCAGGTGCAGATCGGGCAGATGATCGAGAAGCCGTTCCGCGATTCGCCGGTCACGCTGTACCGGGCGCTGCGCTCGATCAACCCGTCGCCGTACATGTACTTCTACAACCTCGGCGACTTCCACATCGTCGGCGCGTCGCCCGAGATCCTGGTGCGCCAGGAGCGCCAGCCCGACGGCGACCGCATCACGATCCGCCCGCTCGCCGGCACGCGCCGGCGCGGCGCGACGCCCGCGCAGGACGACGCGCTGGCGAAGGAACTGCTCGCCGACCCGAAGGAGATCGCCGAGCACGTGATGCTGATCGACCTCGCGCGCAACGACATCGGCCGCATCGCCGAGATCGGCAGCGTGCGCGTCACCGACCAGCTCGCGATCGAGAAGTACTCGCACGTGATGCACATCGTCTCGAACGTCGAGGGCAAGCTCAAGCCGGGTATGGGCCCGATCGACGTGCTGCGCGCGACCTTCCCGGCGGGCACGCTGTCGGGCGCGCCGAAGATCCGCGCGATGGAGATCATCGACGAGCTCGAGCCGACGAAGCGCGGCATCTACGGCGGCGCCTGCGGCTACATCTCGTTCGTCGGCGACCTCGACCTCGCGATCGCGATCCGCACCGCGGTGGTCAAGGACGGCACGCTCTACGTCGAGGCCGCCGCCGGCGTCGTGGCCGACTCGATCCCCGAGAACGAGTGGGTCGAGACCGAGAACAAGGCGCGCGCCGTGCTGCGCGCGGCCGAACTGGTGCAGGCCGGCCTGGACGGCCAGATCTGACGCGGCGGGGAACGAACATGCTGCTGATGATCGACAACTACGACAGCTTCACCTGGAACCTGGTGCAGTACTTCGGCGAGCTCGGCGAGGACGTGCGCACGGTGCGCAACGATGCGATCGGGCTCGACGAGGTCGCGGCGCTCGCGCCGGCACGCATCGTGATCTCGCCGGGGCCGTGCACGCCGAACGAGGCCGGCATCTCGCTGGCGCTGATCCAACGCTTCGCGGGCCGCATTCCGATCCTGGGCGTCTGCCTCGGCCACCAGGCGATCGGCGCCGCCTTCGGCGGCCGCGTGGTGCGCGCGAGGCAGGTGATGCACGGCAAGACCTCGCCGATCCACCACGCGGGCGTCGGCGTCTTTCGCGGCCTGCCCGACCCGTTCACCGCGATTCGCTACCACTCGCTGGCGGTCGAGCGCGAGACACTGCCCGACTGCCTCGAGGTCACCGCGTGGACCGACGACGGCGAGATCATGGGCCTGCGCCATCGCAAGTTGCGCGTCGAGGGCGTGCAGTTCCATCCCGAATCGATCCTGACCGAGCACGGCCACGCGCTGCTGCGCAATTTCCTGGAGAACTGACATGACGATCACCGCGCAGGAAGCGCTGACCCGATGCATCGAGCACCGTGAGATCTTCCACGACGAGATGCTGAAGATCATGCGCCAGATCATGAGCGGCGAGATGTCGCCGACGATGATGGCGGCCATCCTGATGGGGCTGCGCGTGAAGAAGGAGACCATCGGCGAGATCAGCGCCGCGGCCCAGGTCATGCGCGAATTCGCCAACAAGGTCGAGGTCGACGGCGGTCCGCACTTCGTCGACGTCGTCGGCACCGGGGGCGACGGTTCGCACACGTTCAACATCTCGACCGCGTCGACCTTCGTCGCGGCGGCGGCCGGCGCGACGGTGGCCAAGCACGGCAATCGCGGCGTCTCGTCGAAGTCGGGCGCGGCCGACGTGCTCGAGGCGCTGGGCGCCAACATCATGCTGAACCCGCAGCAGGTGGCCGACTGCGTGCGCGCGACCGGCATCGGCTTCATGTTCGCGCCCAACCACCACCCGGCGATGAAGAACGTCGCGCCGGTGCGGCGCGAGCTCGGCGTGCGCACCATCTTCAACATCCTCGGGCCGCTGACCAACCCGGCGGGCGCGCCGAACATCCTGATGGGGGTGTTCCATCCCGACCTGGTCGGCATCCAGGTGCGCGTCATGCAGCGCCTGGGCGCGAAGCATGCGGTCGTGGTGTGGGGCAAGGACGGGATGGACGAGGTCTCGCTCGGCGCCGCGACGATGGTCGGGGAGTTGAAGAACGGCGAGATCGACGAGTACGAGATTCATCCCGAGGACTTCGGCCTGTCGATGATCAGCAACCGCGGATTGCGGGTGGCCGACGCGCTCGAGTCGAAGGAGATGGTGCTCGAGGCACTGTCGAACCAGCCCGGCACGCCGCGCGAGATCGTCACGCTGAACGCCGGCGCGGCGCTGTACGCGGCCGACGTCGTCGACTCGATCGGCGCCGGCATCGCGCTGGCGCGCGAGACGATCGCCTCGGGTGCGGCGCGCGCCAGGCTCGACCAGTTCGTGCAGTTCACGCAGCGCTGCGCGGTGCCGGGCCATGGCTGAGGACATCCTGGCCCGCATCGTCGCGGTCAAGCACGAAGAGGTCGAAGCGGCGCGCCGGCGGCGATCGCTCGCCGCGGTGCGCGCCGACGCCGAGGACGCCCGCGACGGGCAGGGTCCCCGCGGCTTTGCGCGCGCGCTGCGCGACAAGGTCGCGGCGGGGCGCCCGGCCGTGATCGCCGAGATCAAGAAAGCGAGCCCCAGCAAGGGCCTGCTGCGCGAACCCTTCGACCCGCCGGCGATCGCCGCGAGCTATGCGGCGCACGGCGCCGCGTGCCTGTCGGTGCTGACCGACGAGCGCTTCTTCAAGGGCTCGCTCGACGACCTGCGCGCCGCGCGCGCGGCCTGTTCGCTGCCGGCGCTACGCAAGGACTTCGTCGTCGATGCGTACCAGGTCTACGAGGCGCGCGCCCACGGCGCCGACTGCATCCTGCTGATCGTCGCGGCGCTCGACGATGCCCGCCTGGCCGAGTTCGAGGCCATCGCGCACGCGCTGTCGATGGACGTGCTGGTCGAGGTGCACGACGCGGCGGAACTCGAGCGCGCGCTCGCGCTGAAGACGCCGCTGGTCGGCGTCAACAACCGGAACCTGCGCAGCTTCGAGGTGTCGCTCGACACGACTCTCGCATTGCTGCCGCGCATCCCGGGCGACCGGATGGTCGTGACCGAGAGCGGCATCCTCGGCCCCGCGGACGTGACGCGGATGCGGCAGGCCGGCGTGAACGCGTTCCTGGTCGGCGAGGCGTTCATGCGCGCGCCCGATCCGGGCGAGGCGCTGGCGGCGTTGTTCGGCTGAGCGCGCGGGCGTCGGCGCGCCGCGACGTTCAGGCTGCTGGCTTCCCTCGCCCCGGGCCGAGCCACCGGGCGAGCAGTCGCGCCGCGCGGGCGCCGGGCCTCGGCGCGAACTTCAGCGTCGCCTCGGTCGCCGGCGGCGCGTCGAGCTCGAGCTCGCATTCGAGCAACTCGTCGCGCCGGAACGCGTGCACCTTCAGCCGGTCGCCCGGCTTGCGCCGCGCGAGCAGCGCCTTCAGCGCACGCTCGTCGACGACGCGCAGGCCGTCGACCGCCACCAGCGTGTCGCCGGCCGACAATCCGGCGCGCTGCGCCGCCTGTCCGGCATAGGCGGTCGCAATCGCCAGTTGGCCGTCGCGCATCGCCAGCTTCGCGCCCAGCGACGCCGGGCCCTGGTCGCCGCGGCCGAGCGCCAGCTGCACGCCGACGGGTTGGAGCAGCCGCGCGAGCGGCAGTTCGGCCGTTCCGTAGGCCCAGCTGCGGATCTGCGCATCGAGCCTCAGGCCGGTGGCTTCCTCGAGCAGGCGCGGGAACTCGTCTTCGCCGAGGCCTTCGCGCCGCTCGAAGAAGTCGCGCCCATAACGCCGCCACATCAGCCTCATCGCGTCGTCGAGCGAGCGCCGACCGTCGCTGCGGCTGCGAATCGTCAGGTCGAGCGCCAGCGCGACCAGCGAGCCCTTCGCGTAGTAGCTCGCGATCGCGTTCGGCGAATTCTCGTCCTGCCGGTAGTACTTGATCCACGCGTCGAAGCTGGACTCGGCCACGCTCTGCAGCCGGCGGCCCGGGCCGCGCATCACGCCCGAGATCGCCTTCGCGAGCAGGCCCAGGTACGCGTCGCGGCAGATCACACCCGAGCGCACCAGCATCAGGTCGTCGTAGTACGACGTGAACCCCTCGAAGATCCACAGCAGGCGCGTGTAGTTCTCGTGCTGAAGGTCGTAGCGGGCGAATGCCGCGGGCTTGATCCGCTTGACGTTCCAGGTGTGGAAGTACTCGTGGCTCGCCAGCCCGAGGAAGCCGCGATAGCCCTCCGGGAGCTCGCGTTGGCCGCGCCACGGCAGGTCGTTGCGCGAGCAGATCAGCGCGGTGCTCGATCGGTGCTCGAGGCCGCCGTAGCCGTCGCCGACCGCCATCACCTGGAACAGGTAGCGCCCGACGGGCGCGCGGCGCGTGCGCGGCTCGAACAGCCGTACCTGCTCGGCGCAGACGCGCGCCAGGTCGCGGCACAGCCTGGCCGTGTCGGCGTCGTGCCGGCCGGTGATCGCGACCTCGTGCCGCGCGCCGCCCACGTCGAACGAGGCCAGCGTGAAGCGCCCCATCTCCACCGGATGGTCGACGAGCTCGTCGTAGTCGGCGGCGCGATAGCGGCCGAAGCCGTGGCGGCGCGCGCCCGCTTCGGGCAACGTGGTCGCCACTCGCCAGTCGGCATACGCATCGCCGGCCGGCGGCTCGATCAGCACCTCGCAGGGCGAATCCTCCTGGCCGATGACGCGCAGGAACACGCTGGTGCCGTTGAAGAAGCCGTGCGTGGCATCGAGGTGCGCGGCGCGCACCGACAGGTCCCACGCGTAGACCGTGTAGCGGATCTCGAGCGGCCCGTCGCAGCGCGAGGCCTGCCAGCCATGCTTGTCCAGCTTGCGCAGCCGCACCGTGCGCCGCCCGCTGCGCGCGGCAATCGAGACGACGTGGCGCGCGAACTCGCGGATCATGTAGCTGCCGGGAATCCACGCGGGAAGCGCCAACCGCTGCCCCTCGGGGTCGGGCCGCGCGATCGTCAGCGTGACCTCGAACAGGTGAGCGTGCGGATCGACGGGGACGATCCGGTACGACACCGGTTCGCCACCGCCGCGCCGGCGCTTCGCCGGCGCGCTCAACGGTTGACGTCGACCGCGACGCGGCCGCGCACCTTGCCGGCCAGCATGTCGGGCGCGAGTTGCAGCGCGTCGTCGAGGCCGACCACGGTGGTGATCCGCTCGAGTTGCGCGGGGTCGAGGTCGCGCGCCAGCCGCGCCCAGGCTTCGCGCCGGTCTTGCAGCGGGCACATCACCGAGTCGACGCCGATCAGGGCGACGCCGCGCAGGATGAACGGTGCAACCGACGCCGGAAAGTCCATGCCCTGGGCCAACCCGCAGGCCGCGACGGTGCCGCGGTACTTCGTCTGCGCACACGCGTTGGCCAGCGTGTGCGAGCCGACCGCGTCGACGACGCCGGCCCATCGCTCCTTCTGCAGCGGCTTGCCCGGCGCAGACAGCGTCGCGCGGTCGATCACTTCGGCGGCGCCGAGCGCGTGCAGGTAGTCGGCCTCGGCTGCGCGCCCGGTGGACGCGACGACCCGATAGCCGGCCCGGGCGAGCAGCGCGATCGCCACGCTGCCCACTCCGCCCGCGGCGCCAGTGACGAGGACCTCCCCGTCGGCGGGGGCGACGCCTCGGCGCTCGAGCGCCATCACGCACAGCATTGCGGTGTAGCCGGCCGTTCCGATCGCCATCGCGCGCCGTGCGTCGAGTCCCTGCGGCATTGCGACCAGCCAGTCGCCCCGGAGCCGCGCGCGCTGCGCCAGGCACCCCCAGTGCGTTTCGCCCACGCCCCAGCCGTTCAGGAGCACCCGGTCGCCCGGCGAGAACGCGGGGTTGGTACTCGCTTCGACGACCCCTGCGCCGTCGATGCCGGGCACCATCGGCCAGCGGCGTACCACCGGAGACCGGTTCGTGAGCGCGAGGGCATCCTTGTAGTTGACCGTCGAGTACTCGACGCGCAGCGTCACGTCGGCATCGGGCGTGGCCGCGACGAGCTCCTCGTCGTCGATCCGGCGGCGCGTCGCCGAGAATCCGCCTTCGGTCTTTTCGAGGTAGAGCGCGTCGAACATCGGTGTTATTCCTGGCAGGTGGACTGGAGCGGAGCCTCTATTGTGCCGCGGATGTCCGGTCGAACGTCGACTCCGTCACACCCGCGGCGGGGCGGTTGCGATATCTATGCCCCGGTGGCTGCAAGGGCCGGCGCTCCGAGCCAGGAGTCGCCCGGTCGGGACAGGGGTGGCCGGCAACGGGCGTCGGGTACGATGCCCCCAACGTCAAACAGGCCGGAGGCACAATGAATCCGAACGACGGGGAAGCCCGTCATCTCACGATGCGGCGGGTAGCGCGAAACGCCGCTGCATCGATGCTGATGGTTGCAGGGCTCGCCGCGTGCGGCGGGGGGTCGAGCGTCGGAACGTCGCCGATCACGCCGGCGCCGATCGCGTGCGCGTCATCGACGCTGTCGAGCGCGGACGGTTATGCGATCGGCGCGTGCGCATCGACGAAGACCGGCGTGTTTCTCGACGTGACGGGGTCGGTCGCGATTCCCGCGCCGGTCGACAGCTACATCCTGACGCTGCTCTTCCCGACCCCGTTGCAGACCTACGACGGCAGCACGGCGTTCACCAGCGCCAACCTCGCGTCGATCTACGGGCGCGACGTGCTCGGCGCCCTGCAGGGGTCCGCTTACGAGGACCCGCTCACCTCCGCAGGGTTGCCGCCCTACACCGCGCTGACCGACTTTCACAACCCGTGCTGCTACCACGCGAACGCCCTCTGGCCGGCGCCGCAGCTGCAGTACGTCGGCTACGGAACCTGGGAGAAGGCGCCGGGTAGTGCCGAGGGTTTCGTCGGCGTCTGGTACGGGTCGGGGGCGAGCACGACGACCGTGGTCAACCTGCGGCCTGGCGGCACGAACCGGGTCTATCGAGGCTACGCGGTAGGCATGATCGGTCCCGACGAGAACGCGGGCGCCGCGTCGTACCTCGACAGCATGCGAAGCTTCAGCGCGCCGGTCGAGATCGTGGTGAATTCCGGATACGTCGTCTCGGGGACGATCGGCACGATGCTGATGTTCGAGCGCTACGACACCAGCACTTCGCCGCCGAAGGTGCTGACCTCGACCCTGCCGCTCGACCCGGTGAATTTCGTGCCGAGCGGTTCCACGATCGACACCGATAGCGGATCGCTTGCTTCGGCCGGCGGTACCGGAGCGAGCGTCGATACGACGTCGAGCAACTTCGAGGCGAAATTCTTCGGCATATCGGGATCCATCGGCGACGAACTGGCCGGCCGCTTGCGCTTTCGTACCAGCAATGGCCTGATCGCGGTCGGTTCGTTCGGCACCCAGTGGGTGCCGTGACCCGTCGCGGCGCTCAGCGCCTGCGCTTGTCGATCACCCGCTTCGCCTTGCCGATCGAGCGCTCGATCGCGCCCGGCGGCTCGACCTTCACCGTCACCGTCACGCCGATGTAGGTCTTGATCGCGTGCTCGAGCGCGGCGGCCGCGCCGACCGCGTCGGCGCCGTCGTGGTGCTCGCCCGCCTTCAGTTCGACGCGCACGGTCAGCACGTCCAGCGGCCCCTCGCGCTCGAGTTCGCACACATAGTGCGGCGCCAGGTTCGGCCGCTGCAGGATCAGCTCCTCGATCTGCGACGGGAACACGTTGACGCCGCGCACGATCATCATGTCGTCCGAGCGGCCGGTGATCTTCTGGATGCGCCGCATCGTGCGCGCTGTGCCCGGAAGCAGCCGCGTCAGGTCGCGGGTGCGGTAGCGCACGATCGGCAGCGCCTCCTTCGACAGCGACGTGTACACCAGCTCGCCGAACTCGCCTTCGGGCAGGGGCGCGCCCGTCTCGGGGTCCACGATCTCGGGATAGAAGTGGTCCTCCCAGACAGTGGGCCCGTCCTTGGTCTCCAGGCACTCGCAGGCGACGCCCGGGCCCATCACCTCGGACAGCCCATAGAGGTCCACCGCGTCGATGGCGAGGCGCTTCTCGATCTCCGCGCGCATCTCGTTGGTCCACGGCTCGGCGCCGAAGATGCCGATGCGCAGGCTGGTGCCACGCGGGTCGAGCCCCTGGCGCTCGATCTCGTCGGCGATCGCCAGCATGTAGCTCGGCGTGACCATGATGACCGCGGGACGGAAGTCGGTGATGAGCTGCACCTGGCGCTCGGTCTGGCCCCCGCCGAACGGCACGACGGTCAGGCCCAGCCGCTCGGCGCCGTAGTGGGCGCCCAGCCCGCCGGTGAACAGCCCGTAGCCGTAGCTGACGTGGGCGATCTCGCCAGGGCGGGCGCCGGCGGCGCGGATCGAGCGCGCCATCAGGTTCGCCCAGGTGTCGATGTCGCGCGCGGTGTAGCCGACGACGGTCGGCTTGCCGGTCGTGCCGCTCGAGGCGTGGATGCGCACGACCTGTTCGCGCGGCACCGCGAACATCCCGAACGGATAGGTCTCGCGCAGGTCGGCCTTGGTGGTGAACGGAAACCGCGCGAGGTCTTCGAGCGACCTCAGGTCCTCGGGCCGAACGCCGGCGGCGTCGAACTTCGCCCGGTAGTGCGCGACGTTGCGGTACGCATGGTCGAGCGACCAGCGCAGTCGCTCGAGCTGCAGCGCGCGCAGCTCGTCGACGCTGGCCCGCTCGATCGGCTCGAGCGGGAACCCCCCGGCCGACGTCATCGCCCCGGCACCTTTGCTCTTCATCGCGACTCCTCCATCGGGATCGTTCGGGCCGGGCCCGCCGGCCGCCTGCCGTCGTTCGCGGCGATGCGATGTTAAACCCTGCGCCGGCGATCGACGCGCCGCGCAGGCGGCGTGGCAGAATCGCCGACACCCTGCCACGCACCTGCCCGCCGCGCGGGCGCCACGAGGAGCACTGCGCCATGTCCTACGAGAACATCCTGGTCGAGACCCGCAGCCGGGTCGGCCTGGTCACGCTGAACCGGCCCAAGCAGCTCAACGCGCTCAACGATCGCCTGATGGACGAGCTCGGTGCCGCGCTGCGCGCCTTCGACGCCGACGACGGCATCGGGGCGATCGTGATCACCGGCAACGAGAAGGCGTTCGCCGCCGGCGCCGACATCGCCGCGATGGCCGGCTGGAGCTACATGGACGTGTTCCGCAGCGAGTACATCACCCGCAACTGGGAGACGCTCAGGCGGATCCGCAAGCCGGTCATCGCCGCGGTGGCCGGCTACGCGCTGGGCGGCGGTTGCGAGCTGGCGATGATGTGCGACATCGTGATCGCCGCGGACACCGCGAAGTTCGGCCAGCCCGAGATCCGGCTCGGTGTCATTCCCGGCGCCGGCGGCACCCAGCGCCTGCCGCGTGCGGTCTCGAAGGCCAAGGCGATGGACCTGTGCCTGACGGCCAGGACGATGGACGCCGAGGAGGCCGAGCGCGCCGGCCTCGTCTCGCGCGTGGTCCCGGCCGAGCGGCTGCTCGACGAGGCGCTCGAGGCCGCCACGACGATCGCGGGCTTCTCGCTACCTGCGCTGATGATGGCCAAGGAGGCGATCAACCGCGCCTACGAGGCGCCGCTCGCCGAGGGGATCCTCTTCGAGCGCCGCCTGTTTCACTCGCTGTTCGCCACCGAGGACCAGAAGGAGGGGATGGCGGCCTTCGTCGAGAAGCGCAAGGCGCAGTTCCGCCACCGCTGAGGGTGGCCGCACCGGGAACCAGCCGCAGGGCGCGCGCCCCGATTTGCGCGCCCCCGCAACAGTTGCTATAGTTGCGGGCTCTGCAGTGCTTCGGCGCCGCAGGGCCGGCAGGGTCCGGGCCGCAAAGGCGGAACGGAACGGAAGGGCGAGCGAGTTGACAGGGTTGCAAAAAGTCTCCATACTCTCCCTTCTGTGCTGATCGCGAACAACTGCAAATGCAGCGCGATCGACGATCTTTAAAAACCAACAGCCGATAAGTGTGGGCGTTCGGGCGAACGCGCCAAGCCGAGGGTTCTCACGGACCCGAGGCGGGTTCCAATCCGGACTCGTTCCGGTGCGGATCTCGGAAAATCGAACGCTCACACGGTAAACAGATATCCATTGGGTCAAACCAATGAATGTCGATTCCGTTGAGCAGGCCTGGCAACAGGCCAACCAAAAGATCGAACTAAAGAGTTTGATCCTGGCTCAGATTGAACGCTGGCGGCATGCCTTACACATGCAAGTCGAACGGCAGCACGGGGGCAACCCTGGTGGCGAGTGGCGAACGGGTGAGTAATGCATCGGAACGTGCCCAGTAGTGGGGGATAGCCCGGCGAAAGCCGGATTAATACCGCATACGTACTGAGGTAGAAAGCGGGGGACCGAAAGGCCTCGCGCTATTGGAGCGGCCGATGTCGGATTAGCTTGTTGGTGGGGTAATGGCCTACCAAGGCGACGATCCGTAACTGGTCTGAGAGGACGACCAGTCACACTGGGACTGAGACACGGCCCAGACTCCTACGGGAGGCAGCAGTGGGGAATTTTGGACAATGGGCGCAAGCCTGATCCAGCAATGCCGCGTGTGTGAAGAAGGCCTTCGGGTTGTAAAGCACTTTTGTCCGGAAAGAAATCCGTCTGGCTAATACCCGGACGGGATGACGGTACCGGAAGAATAAGCACCGGCTAACTACGTGCCAGCAGCCGCGGTAATACGTAGGGTGCGAGCGTTAATCGGAATTACTGGGCGTAAAGCGTGCGCAGGCGGCTTTGTAAGACAGATGTGAAATCCCCGGGCTCAACCTGGGAACTGCATTTGTGACTGCAAGGCTAGAGTGCGTCAGAGGGAGGTGGAATTCCGCGTGTAGCAGTGAAATGCGTAGAGATGCGGAGGAACACCGATGGCGAAGGCAGCCTCCTGGGATGACACTGACGCTCATGCACGAAAGCGTGGGGAGCAAACAGGATTAGATACCCTGGTAGTCCACGCCCTAAACGATGTCAACTAGTTGTCGGGGATTCATTTCCTTGGTAACGCAGCTAACGCGTGAAGTTGACCGCCTGGGGAGTACGGCCGCAAGGTTAAAACTCAAAGGAATTGACGGGGACCCGCACAAGCGGTGGATGATGTGGATTAATTCGATGCAACGCGAAAAACCTTACCTACGCTTGACATGCCAGGAACTTTCCAGAGATGGATTGGTGCCCGAAAGGGAACCTGGACACAGGTGCTGCATGGCTGTCGTCAGCTCGTGTCGTGAGATGTTGGGTTAAGTCCCGCAACGAGCGCAACCCTTATCCTTAGTTGCTACGCAAGGGCACTCTAGGGAGACTGCCGGTGACAAACCGGAGGAAGGTGGGGATGACGTCAAGTCCTCATGGCCCTTATGTGTAGGGCTTCACACGTCATACAATGGTCGGTACAGAGGGTCGCCAACCCGCGAGGGGGAGCCAATCCCAGAAAACCGATCGTAGTCCGGATTGCACTCTGCAACTCGAGTGCATGAAGTCGGAATCGCTAGTAATCGCGGATCAGCATGTCGCGGTGAATACGTTCCCGGGTCTTGTACACACCGCCCGTCACACCATGGGAGTGGGTTCTACCAGAAGTAGGTAGCCTAACCGCAAGGAGGGCGCTTACCACGGTAGGGCTCATGACTGGGGTGAAGTCGTAACAAGGTAGCCGTATCGGAAGGTGCGGCTGGATCACCTCCTTTCAGAGATCGCGCCAAGCACGGGCGCCCACACTTATCGGCTGTCAGTTGGTTCAGACAACTGGGTCTGTAGCTCAGCTGGTTAGAGCACCGTCTTGATAAGGCGGGGGTCGCTGGTTCGAACCCAGCCAGACCCACCACGGTTTCACACGGGGGTGTAGCTCAGCTGGGAGAGCACCTGCTTTGCAAGCAGGGGGTCATCGGTTCGATCCCGTTCACCTCCACCACTGCCTCACGCGGTGGGCGGTGACAGTACCCCAGGGACGATGCGCGAGCGAATTCGCTCGAGTCCGCTCGCGCATCATTCCTCGTTGAATGAGTCGGCTGTTCTTTAACAATTCGGAAGAAGATATCGTATTCAGTCTTTTTTGATCTGGATACGGGTTGTGATTGCATACACAACTGTTCTCTGTTCTCCAGAACTGAGAATTGCGGCATAACGCGAGCTTGATCCTGCACTCACTCTCATGGAGTGCGCAAAGTTATAGGGTCAAGTGAATAAGTGCATGTGGTGGATGCCTTGGCGATCACAGGCGATGAAGGACGTTGTAGCCTGCGATAAGCTGCGGGGAGCTGGCAAACAAGCTTTGATCCGCAGATTTCCGAATGGGGAAACCCGGCCCGCAAGGGTCATCCCACGCTGAATACATAGGCGTGCGGAGGCGAACGCAGCGAACTGAAACATCTAAGTAGCTGCAGGAAAAGAAATCAACCGAGATTCCGAAAGTAGCGGCGAGCGAAATCGGAACAGCCTGTGCGTGATAGCCGATACGTTAGCGGAACGGTCTGGAAAGTCCGGCCATAGCGGGTGATAGCCCCGTACGCGAAAACGGATCGGTGGTACTGAGCGCACGACAAGTAGGGCGGGACACGTGAAATCCTGTCTGAAGATGGGGGGACCATCCTCCAAGGCTAAATACTCGTGATCGACCGATAGTGAACTAGTACCGTGAGGGAAAGGCGAAAAGAACCCCGGGAGGGGAGTGAAATAGATCCTGAAACCGCATGCATACAAACAGTCGGAGCCCGGAAACGGGTGACGGCGTACCTTTTGTATAATGGGTCAGCGACTTACGTTTAGTGGCGAGCTTAACCGTATAGGGAAGGCGCAGGGAAACCGAGTCCGAACAGGGCGAATCAGTCGCTAGGCGTAGACCCGAAACCGGGTGATCTACCCATGGCCAGGATGAAGGTGCGGTAACACGCCCTGGAGGTCCGAACCGACTACTGTTGCAAAAGTAGCGGATGAGCTGTGGGTAGGGGTGAAAGGCTAAACAAACCCGGAAATAGCTGGTTCTCCCCGAAAACTATTTAGGTAGTGCGTCGTGTATTGCTCCAGGGGGTAGAGCACTGTAATGGTTGCGGGGGTCATATGGACTTACCGCGCCATAGCAAACTCCGAATACCTGGAAGTATGAGCACGGCAGACAGTCCTCGGGTGCTAACGTCCGAGGTCGAGAGGGAAACAACCCAGACCGCCAGCTAAGGTCCCAAATATCCGCTAAGTGGGAAACGAAGTGGGAAGGCTAAAACAGTCAGGAGGTTGGCTTAGAAGCAGCCACCCTTTAAAGAAAGCGTAATAGCTCACTGATCGAGTCGTCCTGCGCGGAAGATGTAACGGGGCTAAGCGGATAACCGAAGCTGCGGACTTGGCGCAAGCCAAGTGGTAGGGGAGCGTTCTGTACGTCTGTGAAGGTGAGTCGAGAGGCTTGCTGGAGATATCAGAAGTGCGAATGCTGACATGAGTAGCGTTAAAGCAGGTGAAAAGCCTGCTCGCCGTAAGCGCAAGGTTTCCTACGCCACGTTCATCGGCGTAGGGTGAGTCGGCCCCTAAGGTGAGGGCGAAAGCCGTAGCTGATGGGAAGCTGGTTAATATTCCAGCACCGTCTCTGAGTGCGATGGGGGGACGGATCGTGGAAGGTTGTCCGGGTGTTGGATGTCCCGGTTCTTGACCTGTAGGTGTCCGGTAGGAAAATCCGCCGGGCGCATGCCGAGGGGTCGAGACGAGCGAGCTTGCTCGCGAAGCAACTGGAAGGGGTCCCAGGAAAAGCCTCTAAGCTTCAGCTCAGAGAGACCGTACCGCAAACCGACACTGGTGCGCGAGATGAGTATTCTCAGGCGCTTGAGAGAACTCGGGAGAAGGAACTCGGCAAATTGACACCGTAACTTCGGAAGAAGGTGTGCCTTTGTAGCTTGAGTGTGAACAACACGAGGGCGAAGAGGTTGCAAAAAATCGGTGGCTGCGACTGTTTACCAAAAACACAGCACTCTGCTAACACGAAAGTGGACGTATAGGGTGTGACGCCTGCCCGGTGCCGGAAGGTTAAGTGATGGGGTGCAAGCTCTTGATCGAAGCCCCGGTAAACGGCGGCCGTAACTATAACGGTCCTAAGGTAGCGAAATTCCTTGTCGGGTAAGTTCCGACCTGCACGAATGGCGTAACGATGGCCACACTGTCTCCTCCCGAGACTCAGCGAAGTTGAAATGTTTGTGATGATGCAATCTACCCGCAGCTAGACGGAAAGACCCCATGAACCTTTACTGTAGCTTTGCATTGGACTGTGAACCGATCTGTGTAGGATAGGTGGGAGGCTTTGAAGCCGGGACGCTAGTTTCGGTGGAGCCAACCTTGAAATACCACCCTGGTTTGTTTGCGGTTCTAACCTTGGCCCGTTATCCGGGTTGGGAACAGTGCATGGTAGGCAGTTTGACTGGGGCGGTCTCCTCCCAAAGCGTAACGGAGGAGTTCGAAGGTACGCTTGGCACGGTCGGACATCGTGCCTAAAGTGCAAGGGCAAAAGCGTGCTTAACTGCGAGACTGACAAGTCGAGCAGGTGCGAAAGCAGGACCTAGTGATCCGGTGGTTCTGAATGGAAGGGCCATCGCTCAACGGATAAAAGGTACTCTGGGGATAACAGGCTGATACCGCCCAAGAGTTCATATCGACGGCGGTGTTTGGCACCTCGATGTCGGCTCATCTCATCCTGGGGCTGTAGCCGGTCCCAAGGGTATGGCTGTTCGCCATTTAAAGAGGTACGTGAGCTGGGTTCAAAACGTCGTGAGACAGTTTGGTCCCTATCTGCTGTGGGCGTTGGAGATTTGACGGGGCCTGCTCCTAGTACGAGAGGACCGGAGTGGACGCACCTCTGGTGTACCTGTTGTCACGCCAGTGGCATTGCAGGGTAGCTATGTGCGGAAGAGATAACCGCTGAAAGCATCTAAGCGGGAAACTCGCCTGAAGATGAGATCTCCCTGGGGACTCGATCCCCCTGAAGGGTCGTCCGAGACCAGGACGTTGATAGGCCGGGTGTGGAAGCGCAGTAATGCGTTAAGCTAACCGGTACTAATTGCCCGTGAGGCTTGACCCTATAACTTTGCGAAAGCTCAGCGCTTGTGCCGCAAGGTTGTGGATGCCTCACAAACCCCGTGTTCACCCCGAACACGAAGACAGATCAAGAGCTGTTTCGATATCTTCCATCCGAATTGGCTCGTTCGCCGACCGGGAAACCGGGAAGCGGGCGGGTAACAAGTCATGCCTGATGACCATAGCGCAGTGGAACCACCCCTTCCCATCCCGAACAGGACCGTGAAACGCTGTAGCGCCGATGATAGTGAGCTTCTCGCTTGTGAAAGTAGGACATCGTCAGGCAAACCTCCGACGCAGAAAAGCCACCCTCCGGGGTGGCTTTTTTGTTTTGGGTCGCCGCCGGAACAGGGGCATCGCCCCGCCGCGCGCCGCACCCGCTAACCTGTCGGCTGGCGGCGCGCGCGCGGTCGGGCGCGGGCCAAACTGAGCGGTCGAGGAGGCGATGGAGCGTTCATTCCGGGAAGAGGTCGGCAAGCTGCGGCTCGGCGACGGCGAGGTGTTCCACGGCGAGGGCATCCTCGCGGTGACGAAGGCGCTGCTGCAGTCCGGCGTCGCCTACGTCGGCGGCTACCAGGGCGCACCCGTGTCGCACGTGATGGACGTGCTCAACGACGCTCGCGACATCCTCGACGACCTCGGCGTGCACGTCGAGACCAACGCGTCGGAGGCCGGCGCCGCGGCGATGCTCGGCGCGTCGATCAACTATCCGCTTCGTGGCGCGGTCGCGTTCAAGTCGACGGTGGGCACGAACGTCGCGTCCGATGCGCTGTCGAACCTCGCGTCGGCGGGCGTCAGGGGCGGCGCGCTGATCGTGCTCGGCGAGGACTACGGCGAGGGCTCGTCGATCATCCAGGAGCGCAGCCACGCGTTCGCGATGAAGTCGCAGATGTGGCTGCTCGACCCGCGCCCGAGCCTGCCGAAGATCGTCGAGATGGTCGAGCGCGGGTTCGAGCTTTCCGAGGCCTCGAGCACGCCGGTGATGCTGGAACTGCGGATCCGCGCCTGCCACGTGCACGGCTCGTTCGTGACGCGCGCGAACCGACGGCCGGCGCTCTCGAAGAACGACCCGCTTCCCGGCCCGGAATTCGACTACGGCCGCATCTGCCTGCCGCCGGCGACCTACGCTCAGGAGAAGCACAAGATCGAGGTGCGCTGGCCCGCGGCGGTCGCGTTCATCCGCGAGCATGGCCTGAACGAGACCTTCGACGGCGACCTCGGGCAGGTGGGCATCCTCTGCCAGGGGGGCCTCTACAACGCGACGGTGCGGGCGCTGCAGCTCCTCGGCCTGGCCGACGCGTTCGGCGCGTCGCGCGTGCCGATCTACTGCATGAACGTGACCTACCCGCTGGTGCCCGACGAGATGGTCGCGTTCTGCGCCGGCAAGCAGGCGGTGCTGATGATCGAGGAGGGGCAGCCGGCCTACATCGAGGACGCGCTTCTCGCGACGCTGCGGCGCCATGACGTGAACTCGGTGCGGGTGCACGGCAAGGACCTGTTGCCGCTGGCGGGCGAGTACACCGGCGAGGTCGTGCTGAGCGGCGTCGCCGCGTTCCTCGAATCGGCCGGGATCGGCACCTCGGGCGCGGCCGGGCAGCTGTTGTCGGCGAAGAAGCTCGCCGCGGAACTCCTGGGCGGCGCGGTGCCTGCGCGGCCGCCGGGCTTCTGCGTAGGGTGCCCCGAGCGCCCGGTGTTCGCCGCGATGCGGATCGCCGGCAGGGAAACGGGTGCGTTCCACGTGTCGGCCGACATCGGATGTCACACCTTCGCGACGCTGCCGCCGTTCAACCTCGGCAACACGGTGCTCGGCTACGGGCTGGGGCTCGCGTCGAACTCCGCGATGCAGCCGATGTTCGGCCGACGCACCGTGACGGTGATGGGCGACGGCGGCTTCTGGCACAACGGGCTCACGTCGGGCATCGCCAACGCGGTGTTCAACAAGGACGACGGCATCCTGGTGATCATGAAGAACGGCTACAGCTCGGCGACCGGCGCGCAGGAACTGCCGTCGAGCCCGCAGCACAGCGAGCCCAAGGCCGACATGGCGATCGAGCGTGCGTTGAAGGGGATCGGCGTCGGCTGGATGAGGACAGTGGACAACTATCGGGTCGGCGAGGTGGCGAAGACGCTGAAGGAGGCGATGACCACCGACTACGCGGGGCTGAAGGTGATCGTCGCCGAAGGCGAGTGCCAGCTCGAGCGGCAGCGGCGCCTGCGGCCGCAGGTGGCCGAGCGCCTGTCGAAGGGGCAGCGCAACGTGCGCGTGCGCTACGGCGTGGACGAGGACACCTGCAGTGGCGACCACTCCTGCATCCGCCTGTCCGGGTGCCCGACGCTCACCGTGAAGGACAACCCCGACCCGCTGCGGAGCGACCCGGTAGCGACGGTGATCGACGGTTGCGTCGGATGCGGTCTGTGCGGCGAGAACGCGCACGCAGCGACCTTGTGCCCGTCGTTCTATCGCGCCGAGGTGATCCAGAATCCGCGCGCCTGGGACCGGCTGGTCGCGGGCGTCGGCCGCAGCGTCAGGAGGCTGTTCTCGTGAGCCTCCCGCAACGTCCCACGACGATCCTGATCGCGGCGCTCGGCGGCGAGGGCGGCGGCGTGATGGCCGACTGGCTCGTCGACGCGGCCACGCGCAGCGGGTTTCCGGTGCAGAGCACCTCGATTCCGGGCGTCGCGCAGCGCACCGGCGCGACCACCTACTACCTCGAGATCTACCCGGCGCCGCGCGACGCGCTCGGCGGCCGCGAGCCGGTGATGTCGCTCACGCCGACGCCCGGCAACGTCGACGTGATGGTGGCATCCGAGCTGCTCGAGGCGGCGCGCGCGATGCAGAGCGGCTACGTGAGTCCCGAACGCACGACGTTCGTCGCGTCGACGCACCGCGTCTACGCCACCGTCGAGAAGATGCAGATGGGCGACGGCCGATTCGACGGCGAACGCGCGCTCGAGAGCGCCCGGCAGCTCGCGAAGCGGCCGGTGCTGTTCGACATGCGCGAGCTGGCGCTGGCCAACGGCACGGTGATCAACGCGGTGCTGTTCGGCGCGATGGCCGGGTCGGGTGCGCTGCCGCTGTCGCGCGACGCCTGCGAAGCGGCGATTCGGGCGGGCGGCCGCGGCGCCGAGGCGAGCCTGCGCGGCTTTGCGGCGGGGTTCGCGATCGCGGCCGGTGCGCCGGTCGGTGGGACTGCGGCTGGAGGAGCAGCGGCTGGAGGAGCAGCGGCTGGAGGAGCAGCCGGTGGTGCGGCAGCGACGGTGGAACCGCGCGCACCAGTGCGGCAGCCAGGTCGGTCGCCGCTCGACGCGCAGCAGGTCATCGCGCTCGGCGTCGAGCGGCTGAAGGAGTACCAGGGCGACGCCTACGCGGACCTCTTCGTGCAGCGCGTGAACTCGCTCGGCACGAACGACGCAGCGCTGCTCGCCGAAACGGCGCGCCAGCTCGCGGTCTGGATGAGCTACGACGACATCATCCGCGTGGCCGACCTCAAGACGCGCGCCACGCGCTTCGAGCGCGTGCGGCGCGAGGTCGGGGCGAAGGGCGACGAACCGGTCGTCGTCGTCGACTACCTGAAGCCCGGGGTCGAGGAAGTCGCTTCGCTGCTGCCGCCGTTCGCCGGGCGCAGGCTGGTCGCGTGGGCGCAACGGCGCGGCAAGCTCGATGCGTACAACGTCGGGATGCACCTGAAGACCTCGGGCGTCGCCGGGTTCCTCGTCATGCGCGGGCTGGCGCTGCTGCGGCGTTGGCGCCCGTACAGCCATCGCTACGCCGAAGAGCAGCAGCTGATCGAGCGCTGGCTCGGGCACGTTCGCGAGGCCGCGACACGCAGTGTCCCGCTGGCCCTGGAGATCGCGCGGTGCGCGCGCCTGCTCAAGGGCTATGGCGACACGCATCGGCGCGGGCGCGCGAGCTTCGTCGGGATTCTCGACGCACTCGTCGAGCATCCGCCGGTGACCGACGCTGCCGCGCAGGCTGCGGCGATCCGTGCGGCCTGCGCGGCTGCGCTCGCCGATCCCGAAGGCGATGCGCTGTCGCAGCAGCTCGGACGGAAGGTGATCTGGCTGAACCCCGGCGGGGCGACTGCCGCCGGCGCGACACGAAGTCGGGCGTGAAGAAGACCGTGAAGGCGCGAGCCGCGCAGACCCGGCGCACCGTAATCGACGCGGCTCAAGCCGCGAGCCACTGCCTGAGGTGCCGGTAGACGGCGGGTCGCGCAAGCAGGTCGAGGTGGCTGGTCTCGTAGCTGACCCACTGCGAGTCTCGCGCGAACAGCGATCGATGCGAGCGTCCGCCGCGGCCCAGTGCGCTGGCGAGCGGTACCAGCCCGTCGCCGACCAGCCGGTCCTTCAGGTCGCCGCCGCGGCGCCCGAGCGTGCCCGCGATCGCCAGGCAGCGCACCTGTCGCGGCAGCGGCGCGATTTCGCCGGTGTCTGCGCTGGGCGCCGGGCCCCGATCGGCTCCACTGGCTCCACTGGCTCCGTTCGCTCGGTTCGCTCCGCTGGCTCCGTTGGCTCCGCCGGCTCCGTTCGCTCCGTTGGCTCGATCGATCCGATCGCTCCCGCAATTTGCGTCGAGCACGGTGCCGTGGCGCAGGTCGGTGATGCCGGCGCTGCGGATCCGGCCCAGGCGAGCGAACGGA
>JAHBZV010000070.1 GCA_019635275.1 Burkholderiaceae bacterium
CCCCGCCATGTAGATGTTCAGCGACTGCGCCTGGTCGATCCACTTCTGTCGGCGCGACGCGCACTCGACGAGCCAGGTCGGGTCGACCTCGAACGCGGTCGCGTAGATTGCGCGCAGTTCGGCGGGAATGCGGTCGATCTTCGCCAGCGAGCCGTCGAAGAACTTCAGGTCGGCAATCATCACCTCGTCCCAGAGGCCCAGCTTCTTCAGGTCGCGCACCAGGTAGTCGTTGACCACCGTGAACTCGCCCGACAGGTTCGACTTGACGTAGAGGTTCTGGTAGGTGGGCTCGATGCACGCCGACACGCCGATGATGTTGGAGATCGTCGCGGTGGGCGCGATCGCCACGCAGTTCGAGTTGCGCATGCCGTGCAGGCGGATGCGCTCGCGCAGCGCCGCCCAGTCGAGGCTCTCGGAGGTGTCGACCTCGACGTAGCCGCCGCGCTCCCCGGCCAGCAGCTTCAGCGTGTCGTGAGGCAGGATGCCGCGGTCCCAGAGCGAGCCGCGGAAGCTCGAATAGCGGCCGCGCTCCTCGGCCAGCTCGGTCGAGGCCCAGTAGGCGTGGTAGCAGACCGCCTCCATCGACCGGTCGGCGAACTCGACGGCTTCGGCGCTGGCGAACGGGGTGCGGGTCAGGTGCAGGCAGTCCTGGAAGCCCATGATGCCCAGGCCCACCGGACGGTGCTTGAGGTTGGAGTTTCGCGCCTTGCCCACCGCGTAATAGTTGATGTCGACGACGTTGTCGAGCATCCGCATCGCGGTGCGGATCGTGCGGCGCAGTTTCTCGTGATCGAGCACCCAGCGCCCGCCCTCCTCGCGCATGTGCGCGACCAGGTTGACCGAGCCGAGGTTGCAGACCGCGATCTCGGTGTCGCTGGTGTTCAGCGTGATCTCGGTGCACAGGTTCGAGCTGTGCACCACGCCGACGTGCTGCTGCGGCGAGCGCAGGTTGCAGACGTCCTTGAACGTGATCCACGGGTGGCCCGTCTCGAACAGCATCGACAGCATGCGCCGCCACAGCTGCACCGCCGGCACCTTCTTGAACAGCTTCAACTCGCCGCTGGCGGCTCGCGCCTCGTGGCGCAGGTAGGCCGCCTCGAACGCCTTGCCGTACAGGTCGTGCAGGTCCGGGCAGTCGGACGGGGAGAACAGCGTCCATTCGCCGTTCTCCATCACCCGCTTCATGAACAGGTCGGGAATCCAGTTGGCGGTGTTCATGTCGTGCGTGCGCCGCCGGTCGTCGCCGGTGTTCTTGCGCAGCTCGAGGAACTCCTCGATGTCGAGGTGCCAGGTCTCGAGGTAGGCGCAGACGGCGCCCTTGCGCTTGCCGCCGTTGTGGGCCAGCGCAGCGGTGGTCATGTACGAACGCACGCCGTCGACCTTCAGGTCGCAGACGAAAGGCTCCGGCTCGATCGGCCCGATCGAGCGCACGCGCGAGAAGACGTGCTTGCCCAGGCGCAACCAGTTGCGCTTCGTGAGCGGTCGCGCACCAACCAGCTCGGCGATCTCCGGGACCGCCGGAATGCGCAGATCCCAGGCGCGGGTCACGCCGTCGAAGCGTGTGCTGCTTCCGTCCGAACGCGTCGCGTGGTGCCCGTTGGCCCGCTCGCGCAATCCGCCCGTGGCCGGCACGCCGAGACGCAGCAACTGGTACCTCAGTCCCTCGACCAGGGCACGCGACGTGTTGGTGAAACTGATCTCCTTGCCGCGCGAGACGTTGCCATCGGTTTCGACGAGGCCCTGCACCAGGCGCAGCGCCTGCCCAAGCGGCAGGTGCGCGAAGCGGGCGGCGATCGCCTTGCTGCCGTCAGGGCCGTAGAGATCCTCACGACTGAACGGCATGGACGCGCCGATCGATCCGGCGATCCGGCCGGTCGTCGCGTCGCGCCGCACGCCCAGACCCGCCGACCAGTGGACCTGGCAGTAGCTGTCGCCGCGGCGCGTTTCCCAGTAGTGGATACCGCGACGTTCGAGATAGCCGCGCACGAAGTCCAGATGCGCATCGCGCGTCGGGTGGCCCGACACGCCGAACTGCTGCCCGCCCTTCGACAAGTGGCCGTCGCCGAGGAGAATCCCGTACATGCGCGCGTCGTCTTCGTCGAAACCCGCAACCGGCACGACCTCCTGTGGCACGACCTGCGCAACGTAGTCGCCGCGCTCGAGCGTTCCCGCATCGACCCAGGCCGGCGCGACCTTGCGCTTCCCGAGCCATGCCATCGTGCGCTCGACATCCTGCCCGAGCGGCACGCCGCGGATCGCCCAGACCGGGTGTCCGGCGGTCACGCGTAGCGGCTCGATGGCATGCTTGAGCCGGATCTCGACCATCGGGTCGGTCTGGTTGTAGACCATCCGCTCGGTGACTTCGCGGTACTCGCCGTCGATTCCGAGCACGAGGTCACCCGGTGCGACGTCACGGATCGGGCGTACGCCCGCGTTCGTGTAGACACCGGTGGCAGGCGCGAAGCACTGGTTGACGGCCACGGCCGTGTCGTTGACGACCTTCAGGAACGGCACGACGCCCTGGCTCTTGCCGTTGGTGCCGCGGATGTGCGAGCCCAGCGCGCGCACCGGCGTCCAGTCGTTGCCGAGCCCGCCCGCGTACTTGGCCAGCAGCGCGTTCTCCTTGATCGCCTCGTAGATGCCGTCGAGGTCGTCGGAGACGGTGGTGAGGTAGCACGACGACAGCTGCGAGCGGTGGGTGCCCGAGTTGAACAGCGTCGGCGTGGAGCTCATGAAGTCGAACTTCGACAGCAGCTCGTAGAACTCGATCGCACGCGCCTCGCGGTCGATCTCGTTGAGCGCCAGCCCCATCGCGACGCGCATGAAGAACGCCTGCGGCAGTTCGATGCGCGTCTCGTCGACGTGCAGGAAATAGCGGTCGTAGAGCGTCTGCAGGCCCAGGTAGCCGAACTGCAGGTCGCGGTCGGCCACCAGCGCGTCGCCGAGCCGCTTCAGGTCGTACTGCAGCAGCGCCTGGTCGAGCAGCCCCGCGTCGACGCCGCGGCGCACGAAGCGCGGGAAGTATTCGGCGTAGCGGGTCGACATTTCGGCCTGCGACACTTCTTCGCCCAGCACCTCGCGGCGCACCGTGTGCAGCAGCAGCCGCGCGGTGACCTGGCTGTAGGCGGGGTCTTTCTCGATCAGCGCGCGAGCCGAGAGGATCGCGGACTTGTGCACCTCCTCGATCGGCACCCCATCGTAGAGGTTCTTGACGGTGTCGCCGAGCACCGCGTCGGTCGCGACGAAGTCGCCCAACCCGAGGCAGGCCGAGTCGATCAGCGCCCGCAGCGCCGCGAGGTCGAGCGGCTTGCGAACGCCCGCCTCGACCACGTGCAGCGCGGGCCGCTCGGCTTCGTCGCGCTCGCGCAGCTTCGCCGCGCGCTCCTGGGCACGGCGCTCGCGATACAGCACGTAGGCGCGCGCCACCTCGTGCTCGCCCGAGCGCATCAGCGCGAGCTCGACGTGGTCCTGGATGTCCTCGATGTGGAACGTCGCGCCACCGGGCTTGCCGCGCAGCAGCGCGCCGACAACCGATTGCGTGAGCTGCTCGACGAGCTCGCGAACGCGCGCCGACGCCGCCCCCTGGCCGCCGTTGACCGCGAGAAAGGCCTTGGTCATCGCGATCGCGATCTTCGACGGCTCGAAGCCGACGACCGCACCGTTGCGCCGGATGACCTTGTAGTCGGCGTAGGCAGCCGTTGCGACGGCGGAAACCGGATCAGCCGCGCCCGCGTGCGGCAACGGGTTGATCGGGGTCGAATGCGCGTTTTCGGCGACCCATGACATGCGTGCTTCCTCCGGAGAGTCGTTGTCGGGGTCCCGCCGCGGCGGAACCAGGGAGAGTCGGGTCGCCGCCGTGCGGGCGATCCGGTCAGGCGTTCTCGACCACTAGATATGGGGTCCTGAACCTGTTTCGGCCCAATTCTAGTGGCGTGTCACCGATGCGGCAAGTATGAATTTCGCGACGGCGCGGTGGCGCGCGAAATCGCAGTGCACCATCGCGCCGTGATCGCGACGCGCAATCAGAAAGGCCGAACGAGGCCTCTCGTCTCGGGCAAAGCGAGCACGCGCGCCCAGTCGAACCGCGGCCCCGGATCGTGCTTGCGTCCGGGTGCGATGTCGCTGTGCCCGGCGATCCAGCGCAACGGATGTCGCTCGCGCAGCATCGCGACGAGCCGGGCGAAGCGCCGATACTGCGGCTCGGTGAAACGGTGCTCGCCGTCGCCCTCGAGCTCGACGCCCAGCGAGAAATCGTTGCAGCGCTCGCGCTCCATGAAGCGCGACGCGCCGGCGTGCCAGGCCCGGGCATCGGTGGCGACGAACTGCAGCAACTCGCCGCGCCGCCGGATCAGGAAATGCGCGGACACGCGAAGCTCGCGCAGCGCTTCGAACGACGGATCCGCGCGCGGATCGAGTCGATTGGTGAACAGGCGCTCGATCGCGTCGCCGCGAAAGCTTCCCGCAGGCAGGCTGATGTGGTGCACGACGAGCAGGTCGACCGCGACCCCGTCGGGGCGCTCGTCGAAGTTCGGCGACGGCACGCGCCGTGCGCAGGCGAGCCATCCCGGCGCCTGCGGCGCGGACGGCATCAGCGGGCCGCTCCGCGGGGCACTAGCTCAGCCCGAGGCGCTGCATCCGGTAGCGCAGCGCACGGAAGGTGATGCCGAGCAGGCGCGCCGCCGCGGTGCGGTTGTAGCGCGTCTTCTCGAGTGCGCGCTGGATCGTGTCGCGTTCGATCTGGTCGAGGTAGTCGGGAAGCGACTCGGGGATGCCGTCCTCGGAGACGCGCACGGGCCGCCGCTCGGCCGCCGCCGGCGCCGCGTGCGATTCGGGCTCGCCCGCGGGCTCGGCGCGCTCGTTCTCGTCGGCATCCGAGACGGTCGGCTTCAGGCCGAGGTCTTCGACGTTGACGACCTCGCCGTTGGAGAAGGCCAGCGCCCGTTCGAGCATGTTCTCGAGCTCGCGAACGTTGCCGGGGAAGTGATAGCTCTGCAGGTAGCGCACCGTGACCGACGCGAGCTTCGGCGCACGCGCCATGCCTGCGCGTGCGGCAAGCCGCGCGAGGATCGCCTCGGCGAGCGACGGGATGTCCTCGAGGCGCTCGCGCAGCGCCGGCAGCTTCAGCTCGATGACGTTCAGTCGATAGAAGAGGTCCTGCCGAAAGCGCCCCGACGCGACGCACTGGGCGAGGTCCTGGTGCGTCGCGCTGATGATGCGCACGTCGACCGCCTCCTCGACCGTGGCGCCCACCTTGCGCACGCGCTTCTCCTGGATCGCGCGCAACAGCTTGACCTGCATCGCCAGCGGCAGGTCGGCGACCTCGTCCAGGAACAGCGTGCCGCCGCTGGCGGCCTGGAAGAAACCGTCGCGATCGTGGTCGGCGCCGGTGAACGCGCCCTTGCGGTGACCGAAGAACTCGGCCTCCATCAGCGCCTCGGGGATGGCGCCGCAGTTGACCGCGACGAACGGCTGCCCGGCACGCGGACCCGACTGGTGGATGAGGCGCGCCGCGAGCTCCTTGCCCGAGCCGGACTCGCCGGTGATCGACACCGGCGCCATGCTGCGCGCGAGCCGCTGGATCTGCGCACGCACTTCCCGCATCGCGGCCGATTCGCCCAGCAGTTGCCAGGCCGGATCGCCTGGCGCGGGCGCCTCGGCGCCACGCGCCGCGGGCTGCTGCGCGGGCAGCTGGATGGCCGAGCGCACGAGGCTGCGCAGTGCATCGAGCGCCACCGGCTTGGCGAGGTAGTCGAAGGCGCCCGCCTTGAGCGCCGCCACCGCGTTCTCGGCGCTGCCATAGGCGGTGATCACGGCCACCGGCGTCTGCGGGAAGCGGCGGTTCATGCCCGCGACCAGCGCCAGGCCGTCGCCGTCGGGCAGCCGCATGTCGGTGAGGCACAACGCGTAGCTCTGGCGCTCGAGCAGCGTGTCGGCCTCGGCGAGGCTGCCCGCGCAATCGACGTCCAGCCCCATGCCGACCAGCGTGAGCTCGAGCAGCTCGCGCAGGTCGGCCTCGTCGTCGACCACCAGCACGCGCGGCGGGCGTCCCGCGGGGCGGGCGCCCGGCGCAGGCTGGCTCTCGGCGGAGTCTTTCATCGACGGGGCCCGATCAGTCTCGTTGCGGCTCGATGACGAATGCGCTGCGGTAGCGCGCCGACGGCGCGCCGGTCTCGTATCGGATCGTCGCAGCGTTCGCGTTGCACAGCTCGCGCGCCAGGTACAACCCGAGCCCGGTGCCGCGGCTTTCGGTCGTGAAGAAGGGTTCGAACGCGTGTTCCAGCATCTCGGTCGGCAGGCCGGGCCCGTCGTCTGCGACTTTCAATTCTAATCGATGGGGCTCGCGCTCGCGCCACTCGATCAGCACGGCGCTCTCGTCCTGCGAGGCATAGCGCAGCGCGTTGCCGAGCAGGTTGAACAGCACCTGGCGCAGGTGGTTCGAGTCGAACCGGATCGGCCGGTCGGTCTCCAGCCGGACCGAGATCCGCCGCGGGTCCGCACCCGACGCCGCGACGAACTCGGGCAGGAACCCCCTCAGGAACGCCGGCACGTCGATCGCCTCGTCGGCCGCGCGTTCGCGGCGCGCGATCGACAGCACGTCGCCGACGATCCGGTCGATGCGTACGGTGTTGTCCTCGACGATGCGGGCGAGCCGCACCTGCGCCGGGTCGTCGAGACGCTCGGCGAGCAGGCTGTTGGCGTGACGGATCGCGGCCAGCGGATTGCGCACCTCGTGGGCGATCGACGCGGACAACCGGCCCATCGACGCCAGCTTCAACTGCTGGGCCCGCTCCTCGATCAGGCGCTGGTCTTCGAGCATCACGACCGTGTCGCCGCCGGAATCGTCGCCGCCGAGAAACCGCAACCGGATCCGGGCGGTGCCGCCGCGCGGCGCCGGCAGGTCGATCTCCGACTCGGCGTGGCCCCTCGCCCCGTCTTCGCGCCAGCGCGCGTACGCGCGACGCAGCGCTGCCCAGCCGGATCCGCCTTCGCCCCCCCCGCCCGCCAGCGACGCTGCCCCGCTCCCGACACCGAGCAGCGCTCGCGCGGCCGGATTCATCGTCGTGACCTCGCCGTCGGCGCCGACGATGAGCACGCCCTGCTGCAACTCGGCGACCACCTGCGAGGTCACGGCCAGCTGGCGGCGCAGGTCCTCGCCGCGGCGCCTGGCGATCTCCTCCTGCGCGTGCAGCCGGATCGCCAGCCAGTTCACCGTCATCGCGGTCGCGAAACAGGCGAGGCCGACCAGCCCGGCGGTGGTCGTCAGGCCGGTTTCGTTCGCGCCGTGCAGCGTCGGCCAGCTCGCCTCGGCGAGCAGCAGCAGCGTGGCCACCGCCGCAAACGATGCCGCCATTCGCCTCGTGGAGACGACGGCCGCGCCGGCCAGTGCCGCGATCAGCAGCACGACGATGCCGCTGCGCAGGCCGCCCGCCGCGTGCATCAGCATCGAGAGCGCGACCAGGTCGGTCAGGGCGTGTACGACCAGCACCGAATTGAATCGGGCGTAGAACCGGTGCAGCGTCGACAGGTAGAGGATCGCCGCGAGCAGGTACACGACCGCGACACGCTCGAACAGCGCCGGATCGGCAAGCTCGGACGCGAACCGGCCGGCGCCCTGCAGCGGCACCAGCGCCAGCAGCACCAGCGCGACCGCGACCCGGCTGGCCGCCAGCCAGCGCAGGGCGGCCCGGTAGGAATCGGCGGGTAGCGCCGCGAGCTCCGGGACCGATGCCGGGGCGCGGCCGCTCGTCATGCGCGGCGCTGCTCGGCCCGGTCGGCGTCGCGGTGCGCGCGGTCGCAGTAGCTGCGATCGCCGTCGACGAAAGCGTCGGAAGCAGGGAGGAACACCCCGCAGTGCGCGCACTGCACCATCATCTCGCCGGTGACCTTGCCGGCGGCGCTCGCGCCGGCGCCCGCTTGCTCGCGCCGCGCGTCGGCCGCGCGCCGCGCCGCGTCGCGCTTGCGCTGGCTGATCGCGACCAGCCTGAACGCCAGGTAGCCCAGCGCGATCAGCACCACCCAGGACAGGAACTTTCCCATCAGCGGCGATGCAGGATCACTTCGAGCACGAGGCGGCTGCCGACGTAGGCGAGCAGCAGCAGCACGAACCCGCCGAACGTGAGCCGCAGCGCAGTGCGCCCGCGCCAGCCCCACAGCCAGCGGCCGAGCAGCAGCACGCCGAACACCGCCCAGGCGACCAGCGTGAACACGGTCTTGTGGTCCAGGCGCATCGGCTGCCCGAAGATTTCCTCGGAGAACAGCACGCCGCTGAACGCGGTGAGCGTGAGCAGCACGAAGCCCAGTCCGATGAAGCGGAACAGGATGCGCTCGAGCACCAGCAGCGGCGGCAGGTCTTCGAGGAAGCGCGCGAACGGCGACATGCTTCGCGCGCCGGCGCCGTCGGCGCCGCCGTGCAGCGCGCGCTCGGCCGCCGTCATCAGCAGCGCGTGCAGCGCCGCCATCGCCAGCACGCCATAGGCGAGCGTGCCGATCAGCAGGTGCGGCAGGAACAGTGGCCGCGTCGCCTGCGCGCTGAGGTCGAGGCCCGGAAACAGCAGCGGCAACGGCACCGACAGCGCCGCCACCGGCAGGACGACGCTGCGCAGTGCCTCGACGCGCACCGACAGGCCTTCGATCCAGAGCACCGCGACGCCGATCCACAGCGTGGCCGACAGGATCGGCGCGAAGCCGAAGCGCCAGCCGGCCTCGCCGAAGATCGCCGCGTACAGCGCTCCGGCGTGCAGCGCCAGGCCCACCAGCATCAGCGCACCCGCATATCGGGCCGGCATCCGCCACGCGACCAGGTAGGCCAGCGCGGCGAGCAGGTGAACGATAACCAGTAGAATCTGCACTGATCCAGTTTACTCCAAGGCCATGCTCGAGAACCTGTCGCAACGCCTGAGCCGCGTCGTCAAGACGATGCGCGGCGAGGCCCGGCTGACCGAAGCCAACACGCAGGAGATGCTGCGCGAGATCCGCGTCGCCCTGCTCGAGGCCGACGTCGCGCTGCCGGTCGTGCGCGACTTCGTCGCCCGGGTGCGCGAGAAGGCGCTCGGCCAGGACGTGGTCGGCAGCCTGACCCCGGGCCAGGCGTTGGTGGGCGTGGTGCACCGCGAGCTCACCGAGTTGATGGGCGGCAAGACGGCCGAGCTCGACCTCGCCACCCAGCCGCCGGCGATCGTGCTGATGGCCGGCCTTCAGGGCGCCGGCAAGACGACCACCGTCGGCAAGCTCGCGAAGTGGCTGCGCGAGACGAAGAAAAAGAAGGTGCTCACCGTCTCGTGCGACGTCTATCGACCGGCCGCGATCGAGCAGCTGCGCACCGTCGCGGCGCAGGCCGGCGCCGACTTCTTCGCGTCCACCCCCGACCAGAAGCCCGCCGACATCGCAGCGGCGGCCGTGCAGTGGGCCCGAACGCATTACCACGACGTGCTGCTCGTCGACACTGCCGGCCGCCTGGCGATCGACGACGAGATGATGCGCGAGATCGCGGCGCTGCATGCGCAGCTGCGGCCGGTCGAGACCCTGTTCGTCGTCGACGCAATGCAGGGCCAGGACGCGGTCAACACCGCGAAGGCGTTCAAGGAGACGCTGCCGCTCACCGGCGTCGTGCTGACCAAGCTCGACGGCGACGCGCGCGGTGGCGCCGCGCTGTCGGTGAAAGCGGTCACCGGTGCGCCGATCAAGTTCGTCGGCGTCGGCGAGAAGCTGTCCGGGCTCGAGGGCTTTCACCCCGAGCGCATGGCCAACCGCATCCTCGGCATGGGCGACATCGTGTCGCTGGTCGAGGAGGCGCACAAGGCCGTCGACGAGAAGACCGCCAGGGCGCTGGCCGACAAGCTCAAGGCCGGCAACCGCTTCGACCTGAACGACTTCGCCGCGCAACTCGGCCAGATGAACCGGATGGGCGGCCTGTCGTCGCTGCTCGACAAGCTGCCGTCGCAACTGCAGCAGGCGGCGGCCGGCGCCGACATGTCGCAGGCCGAGCGGCAGATGCGGCGCATGCAGGCGATCATCCAGTCGATGACGCGTGCCGAGCGCGCGAAGCCCGAGCTGATCAAGGCCAGCCGCAAGCGCCGCATCGCCGCTGGCGCCGGCGTGCCGGTGCAGGAGGTCAACCGGCTCCTGTCGCAGTTCGACCAGATGCAGTCGATGATGAAGAAGATGCAGAAGGGCGGCCTGGCGAAGATGATGCGCGGCATGCGAGGCATGCTGCCGGGCATGCGCGGATAGCGCCGCCACCCGCGCGCGAATGGACCTGCCCGCCCTCCCCCCGATCGACTCGCTGCGCGGCGCTTTTGCCGGCCGGCTGATCACCGACCCGCGAGACCTCGAGCCGTTCCTGGTCGACTGGCGCCGGCGCTACTTCGGCCGCGCGATCGCCGCGGCGATCCCCGATACGGTCGAAGGCGTCGCGGCGGTGGTGCGCTGGTGCGCCGCGCATCGCGTCGCCGTCGTCCCGCAGGGCGGCAACACCGGCATGTCGGGCGCAGCGACGCCCGACGACAGCGGCCGCTCGGTGGTGCTGTCGCTCGCGCGCCTGAAGCGCGTGCGCGCGATCGACACCGTCAACAACTCGATCACCGTCGAGGCCGGCTGCACGCTGGCCGAGGTACGCGCCGCCGCGCAGGCGGCCGGCCGACTGTTCCCGCTCAGCCTTCCTTCCGAAGGCTCGTGCACGATCGGAGGCAACCTGTCCACCAACGCCGGCGGCGTCGCGGTGCTGCGCTACGGCAATGCGCGCGAGCTGTGCCTGGGCCTGGAGGTCGTGACCGCCGACGGCGAGACCTGGCACGGGCTGCGCGGCCTGCGCAAGGACAACACCGGCTACGACCTGCGCGACCTGTTCGTCGGGTCGGAGGGCACGCTGGGCGTGATCACCGCGGCGACGCTGAAGCTTTACCCGCTGCCGGCCGCGCAGGTCACCGCGATGGCCGCGCTCGACGATCCGCACGCCGCCCTGCGGCTGCTCGAGCAGGCGCAATCGGCACTCGGCTCGTCGCTGACGGCGTTCGAGCTGATCTCCGACCTGTGCCTCGAACTCGTCGCGAAGCACTTCCCCGACCATCGCCGCCCGTTCGCGCAGCCGAGTCCGTATTACGTGCTGCTCGAGACCTCCGACAGCGAGGGCGAGACGCACGCCACGGCCGCGTTCGAGGCGCTGATGGAGCGCGCGCTCGACACCGGCATCGTGCGCGACGCGGTCGTTGCGACCTCGGGCGCGCAGAGCCGCGCGCTGTGGGCGTTGCGCGAATTGATCTCCGAGGCGCAGTCGGCCACCGGCAACAACATCAAGCACGACGTGTCGGTGCCGATCTCGTCGATCGGCGACTTCGTCGAGCGCACCAACGCCGAACTCGCGCAGCGCTTCCCCGGCATCCGGCTGGTCGTCTTCGGGCACCTCGGAGACGGCAACCTGCACTACAACGTGTCACCGCCGGTCGATCGCTGCGGCCCGGAGCACGAGGCGGAGTTCCTCGCGCTGCAACCCGCGATCAACCGCGTGACGCACGACTCGGTGCACGCGTTCGGCGGCTCGATCTCGGCCGAGCACGGGCTGGGCCAGCTGCGCCGCGACGAATCGGCGCGCTACAAGTCGGCGATCGAAATGGCGCTGATGCGAAGGGTCAAGCAGGCGCTCGACCCGCTGGGGATCATGAATCCCGGCAAGGTGCTTCCGCCAGGCTGAGCTGCAAGAAAAAAGCCTCGTCCGGAGGACGAGGCTTCCGTCACGTCGCGCGAGACCGGCCTCGCAGCCGGCTCGCGTTGCGCCGCCGGCTTCAGGCCTGCTTGCGGCGCGTAGCGGCGCCCAGGCCCACCAGCCCGATACCGATCAGGCCCAGCGCTCCGGGAAGCGGAACCGCCGAACCGGTCGCGGTCAGCACCGACTTGTCGATGTAGAAGTCGCCGCTCGTGGCGTTCAGGTCGATGTTCAGCTTGCCGTCGGCCTGCAGGTCGCCGATCAGCGCGCCGGAGCCGAACGAGAACGAGAACGTTCCGTCGTCGACTTCGCCCAGATTGATGCCCGTCGCGCCGACGTACAGATAGCCGTACTCGGATGCGGAGTCGGGGCTGGTCACGGGGACCCAGCCGCAACTGAAGAAGCCGGTGCAGACGAAATCCCAGCTCGTCGTCGTGTCGTCGCGCAGCCAGATCTTCAGGTCGAAGCCGGTGATGGTGTTGCCCAGCACGAACCCGTCGTCGAGGATGTTGTGCTGGTATTTGACGTCGTCCGAAGTCGTCACCCGACCGCCGTTCTCGAAGCTGGTCACGGTGTCGGTCCAGACGGCGGCGCTCGCAGCGCTGCTGGCGCAGGCGATCGCGATCGCAAGGGCTGTCTTCCTGAACATTGGCAAATTCTCCTGTACGTCCCGGGGGCTTCAGCGCTCTCCGGGCCGACGCCTTGCGTCGACACCAAGACTCAAGCAACTCTCGTGCCAGATCTGGTCTGTCAGGAGAAAGTCAATCGAATCAATCGCTTGCGAGCTGCCTCATGATCTCGCGGGCGGCCGAGTCCACCCCAGTGTAAAACCGACCGACGCCACGCAGGCCCGATGCGCCGAGGCGCCGCCTACCAGGCGCGCACACGCCCCGTGTCGACGTGGACGAAGTCGGAGCGCGGGTAGTAGCCGACGCCGCCCGCCTGCATCGACAGCGCCGCGCGGTGCAGCGTGGCCAGCGGCACGCCGGGCATCCGGATGTCGATGGCCTGACCCGACATGTGCAGGCTGCGGGTCGCGACGCCGCCGCTGCGGGCGTGCAGCATCGCGTTGGTCGCCGGCGATCGGTAGCCGGAGATCACGTGGAAAGGCTTCGAGCCGGTGCCGAGCAGCGCGCCGAGCCGGTCGAGCTGGTCGAGCAGCGCGCGATCGATCGGGTGCACCTCGCCGCTGCGGTGATCGCGCAATACCCGATCGATCTCGGCAATCGCGTCGGTCAGGTACTGCGGGCCTTCGCGATAGACCACATCGAGCTTCTCGCCAGTGTGAGTGTTTACAAACGCAAGGCGCGCGACGTCGTCCGCCGAGGTGGGCGCGGGTCGCGGCATCGCCACGGCGCCCCGGGCTGCGGCGCCCGCGACGACCGCGGTCACCCCCACGCGAAGCACCTGCCGGCGCATCGGCATTCGCACCATCATCCACCCCCTGCAATGCGTTCTGCGCTGCGATCGCGATCGACCCCCACCTCCCGGGCCAGCCCGTCTCGCGCGCGCAGCATGGTTGCGATCAGCTGCCAGTCTATCGATTCTTCCGCGATACCCCGGTCCCGAGCCATGGCGCGCACCGTCTCCAGCGTCCCGGCGCCGCGGCGATAGGCGTCGGGATTGGCCTCGAACCAGATCCGGCCATCCTCGCCCTGCGCCAGCAGCAGCGGCAGGTAGACGATGCGGCCGCGCTCGCCGACGGCGACCCGG
>JAHBZV010000071.1 GCA_019635275.1 Burkholderiaceae bacterium
CCTCGAGCACGTCGCCGTCTCGAAGATCAAGTAACGAACGATGAAACCCGAATCCCTGAACCTGCTGGCGGCGCTTCCCGAGATCGCGCTGCTGGTCGCAATCTGCGCGGTGCTGCTCGTCGACGTGATGGTCCCGGCGCGGCGCCGCCCCCCGACGTCGGCGCTGGCCTTGCTCGCGATCCTCGCGCCGCTGGCGGCCACGCTGTGGCAGCTCGGTTCGCCGACCCGGTACGCGTTCTCGAACATGTACGTCGCCGACGGCCTGTCGCACCTGCTCAAGCTGTGCGCGTACGTCGCGGTGGCGGCCACACTGGTCTACGGCCGCCGCTACATGCGCGACCGCGGGCTCGACCGGGGCGAGTTCCACGTGCTGGCGCTGATGTCGCTGCTCGGCCAGATGGTGATGATCTCGGCCAACAACCTGCTGGTCGTCTACCTGGGCCTGGAGCTCCTGTCGCTGTCGCTGTACGCGCTCGTGGCGATGCGCCGCGATTCGCCGCTCTCCGGCGAGGCGGCGATGAAGTACTTCGTCCTGGGCGCGCTCGCGTCGGGCTTCCTGCTCTACGGCATGTCGATG
Organism: Burkholderiaceae bacterium; assembly: GCA_019635275.1. GTDB lineage: Bacteria > Pseudomonadota > Gammaproteobacteria > Burkholderiales > Burkholderiaceae_E > Zeimonas. The sequence continues at coordinate 578 of JAHBZV010000071.1, forward strand.
ATCTACGGCGGGGCCGGCTCGCTCGAGCACGGGCGGATCGCCGCGGCGTTCACCGGCGGGCAGTTGAACCGCACCGTCTTCACGTTCGGCGTCGTCTTCGTCGTCGCGGGGCTGGCGTTCAAGCTCGGCGCGGTGCCGTTCCACATGTGGCTGCCCGACGTCTACCACGGCTCGCCCACCGCAGCCACGCTGCTGATCGCCGCGGCGCCGAAGCTCGCCGCGTTCGCGATCGCGTTCCGGCTGCTGGTCGAGGCGCTGGTCGGCGTGGCCGCCGACTGGCAGCAGATGCTGCTGTTGCTGGCGGTGGCGTCGCTCGCGCTGGGCAACATCGTCGCGATCGCGCAGACCAACTTCAAGCGGATGCTCGCCTACTCGACGATGTCGCACGTCGGCTTCGTGCTGCTCGGGCTGCTCGCCGGCGTCGTGGACGGAAGCATGGAGACCGCCGATGGCGCCTACGGCTCGGCGCTGTTCTACATGGTCACCTACGTGCTGACGACGCTGGGCACCTTCGGCCTGGTGCTGCTGCTCGCGCGCGACGGGTTCGAGGCCGACGAGATCGACGACCTGAAGGGCCTGAATCGGCGCAGGCCGTGGATGGCGCTGGTCATGCTGATCATGATGTTCTCGTTTGCGGGCATTCCGCCGTTCGTGGGCTTCTACGCGAAGCTGGTGGTGCTCAAGGCGGTGATCGACGCCGGCCACGTCTGGCTGGCGGTGGTCGCGGTGCTGTTCTCGCTGGTCGGCGCGTTCTACTACCTGCGGGTGGTCAAGGTGATGTACTTCGATCCGCCGGCCGACCAGGCGCCGATCGAGCCGTCGGCCGTCGCCCGTGCGACGATGGGGCTCAACGGCGCGCTGGTGCTCGGGCTGGGCATCGTTCCCGGGCCGCTGATGGCGGCCTGCCTGGAAGCGATCCGTCAGGCGCTCGCAACCTGAGCGGGCCGATGGCCAAAGATCTGCGCGAAACCCGGATCGACTCGGAAGTGGTGTTCAAGGGGGGGTTCCTCGAAGTACGCCGCGACCGCGTGCGGCTGCCCGACGGCCGGCCGACCAACCGCGAGTTCGTCGTGCACCCCGGGGCGGCGGCGATGGTGCCGATCTTCCCCGACCAGCGCATCCTGATCGAACGACAGTACCGCTATCCGGTGGGCGCGACCTTCGTCGAGGTGCCGGCGGGCAAGCTCGATCCGGGCGAGAGCGCGCTCGACACGGCGCGGCGCGAACTGGTCGAGGAGACCGGCTATCGCGCCAACGAGTGGGCGTTCCTCACGCGGCTGCACACCGCGATCGGTTTCTCGGACGAGGCGATCGACGTGTTCCTGTGCCGCGACCTGGTCGCCACGGGCCAGGCGCTCGACGACGGCGAGTTCCTCGAGATCGAGATCGTCACGCTGGGCTGGCTGGTCGACGAGTTGCGGGCGGGGCGGCTCACCGATGTGAAGACGCAGATCGTCACGTTCTGGCTCGAGCGGATCTTCTCGGGCGCGTGGCCGTGGCCGGCGTTCGAACGGGCCTGATGGCGTAGATTTGACAATTGGTTACGCGATGATCTTCGTGTAATTCATGAGATCAACGGGAGGCCACCGAGCGCGGACGAACCGCGTGCCTGAAGGGTCCCGGCGCATGCGGCTCCGCAGCAAGAATGTCAGGCTAAAAAACCTGTTACAACAATGAGTTGCAGCGGTTTGTTGAAGTGAATACGCGGACTACCGATCGATCCGGATCAGCTTTCCGCTGTCGGTCAGCAGGTAGATCCAGCCATCGGGGCCTTGCCGGACGTCGCGGATGCGTTCACCGAGGTCGGCGAACAGCCGCTCGCGCGACGCCTCGGCGTTGCCGTCGAGCGCGATGCGCCACAGCGCCTGCCCGGCCAGCGCCCCGGTGAAGGCGCTGCCGCGCCACTCCGGGAACCCGGCCCCGGTGTAGAACATCAGCCCCGCCGGTGCGATCGAGGTCGGCACCCAGTACGAGACCGGCTCGACGTAGGCCGGTGCGTGGGTGCCGCCGCCGACGCGGCAGGCGTCGCCCACCGGCGCGCCGTAGGGACAGCCGTAGCTCCTCAGCGGCCACCCGTAGTTGCCGCCGCCTTGAACGCGATTCAACTCGTCGCCGCCCTGCGGGCCATGCTCGGTGACCCAGAGCTCGCCGGTCACCGGATGGATCGCGGCGCCCTGCGGATTGCGGTGGCCGTAGCTCCAGAGTTCGGGCACCGCGCCGCTCGTGCCGAAGGCGGGGTTGTCGGCGGGCACGCTGCCGTCGCGCCGGATGCGCACCACCTTGCCCAGGTGGTTTCCGACGTTCTGTGCATGGTCGAGGCCCGGATTGGACGGGTCGTCCTGTTGCCGCTCGCCGAGCGTCACGAAGAGGGTGCCGTCGGCGCGGAACGCGAGCCGCGAGCCGTAGTGCCCCTCGCCCGAGACCTTCGGCGCTTGCCGGAAGATCACCGTGACGTCGGTCAGCGTCGTGCCGGCCAGCTTCCCGCGGGCCACGGCGGTGCCGTTGCCGCCGGCGCCGGCTTCGGAGTAGGTCCAGTAGATCCACGGGTTCGTCGACGCGTCGAACCCGGGGTCGAGCGCGACGTCGAGCAGGCCGCCCTGGCCCGATGCGACGACGGCGGGCAGCCCGTTGACCGTCGCCTCGGTCCGCGCGCCGTCCGCGCTCAGGATCAGCATCGTGCCGCCCTTCTGGGTCACCAGCATCCTGCGATCGGGCAGGAAAGCGAGGCTCCAGGGACTCGACAGCGACGCGTTGAGCACGGTGGCCTTCGGCGCGGCCGCTGTCGCAGCCGGCGCGGTCGCGGCGGTGCCGTTCGACGAACTGGCGCCGCCTCCGCAGGCGGCGACGCTCGCCGCGACCCCCGCGATACGCGCGACCTGCACGACCGACCTGCCCGAATTCCGCCTTGCTGCCACCGACATGCCGCACCTGCGTTGCGTCCGATACCGGCGCAACGATAACCCGATTGCGGGGTGGAGCTTGCCGCGACCCCGGGACCGGCCGCGTGGCGGCAGGTGGCGGAAGCGGTGAGATTCGAACTCACGGACGGGTTGCCCCGTCGCTGGTTTTCAAGACCAGTGCCTTAAACCGCTCGGCCACGCTTCCGGAGGCCCCCGAGTATAGCGGCGGCTGCCGCCGGTTCCCGCCGCCCGACCGCCTGTCGGCGCGACGGATCGTGCGAACCGGCCCACCGAGGTCCGGGTCCTGTCGGCGCGACAATCCGTCCACGTGCCAACCGAAGAGGGTGCCGGCTACCGCCACTGGTCGCCCCGCTGCCCCTGCCAGGAGACCCTTCGAGATGCGTCCATCGACTTTCATTCCAGCGATCGCGGCTGCCGCGATCCTCGCCGCCTGCGGCGGCGGTGGCGGTGCCGGCTCCGTCGGCACCGGAACGCTCAGCGTCAAGATGACCGACGCGCCCGCGTGCGGCTACGACCACGTGTGGGTGACCGTCACGAAGGTGCGGGTGCACAAGTCCGACACCGCCAGCGACGCCGATCCGGGTTGGGCCGAGGTGGCCGTCACGCCGGATCCGGGCAGCGACGGTCGCCGCATCGACCTGCTGTCGCTGCAGAACGGCGTACTCGCCGAGCTGGGCCAGACGGCGTTGCCCGAGGGGCATACACGCAGGTCCGGCTGGTGCTCAGCGGGGCGCCGGGCGCCAATCAGCTGGTGCTGACCAGCGACAAGTCGGTGGTCAACCTCGACACGCCGAGCGCGCAACAGAGCGGCCTCAAGCTGAAGCACGGGTTCGACGTGGCCGCGGGCGAGACGGTCGACCTGGTGCTCGACTTCGACGCCTGCAAGTCGATCGTCAAGGCGGGCGCCAGCACCCGCTACAACCTGAAGCCGGTCGTCTCGGTGATCCCGATCCTGGTCGGGAGCATCGAAGGCGGGGCCGTGACGCCGGAGGCTGCGCGGGCCGGCGCATGGGTGTCGCTGCAGCGCTTCGACCCGGCCACCGGCGAAGTGTCGGTCGTGCGCGCGACGGGCGTGCGTCTCGTGGCCGCCGACGGCAAGGACGCCGGCACGTGGACGCTGTCGCCGGTTCCCGTCACCACGGATAGCCGCGGCTACAACCTCGTGATCGGCGCGCCCGGCTACGGCGACGTGGTCTACACCAATGTGCCGGTGGTGAGCGGCGCCGTCACGGCGGTGCCGGCCGTCGCACTGTCGACGAGCACCGCCCGCACGATCGACGGAAGAGTCGCCACCGCGGAAGGCACCGGCTCGGTGCAGGCGCTGCAGAAGGTGGTCGACAACACCGACGATGCGCTCGACGTGGTGATCGAGGCCGCCTTCGCGAATGCCGACGCGATGACCGGGGACTACGCCGTGTCGGTGCCGGCCGGCGCAGCGAAGGTGGCGCCGCTCGGCGCGCCACTGGCCACGGCGGTCAACGGCGGCAAGTACGTGGTGCGGGCGACCGACGGCGCGACCACACAGGACAGCGCGCTGGTGGACGTCTCGACGGCCGACGCGACCGGCGTCGACTTCGTCTTTCCCTGAGCCGGTGCACGGGGAGCCCGCGCTGCCTTAAGATCCCCTGTCGGGGACCTGATCGGGACCGGCCTCGCGCCGGTCCCGTCGTTTTCGCGGGGAGCGATCGCATGAAAGCCGTGTTGTGCAAGGCCTGGGGGCCGCCCGAGTCGCTGGTGATCGAAGAGGTGCCGACGCCGGTGCCCGGAGCCGGCCAGGTGCTGATCGAAGTGCACGCGGCGGGCGTGAACTTCCCCGACGCGCTGATCATCCAGAAGAAGTACCAGGTGCAGCCCGAGCTGCCGTTCTCGCCGGGCGCCGAGGTTGCGGGCATCGTTCGCGCGGTGGGCGAGGGCGTGAAGCCCTGGAAGCCGGGCGATCGCGTGATCGCCAACGTGCCCTATGGCGGTTATGCGCAGGAACTGGTGGCCGATGCCGCGCGGGTGGTGCCGATCCCCGACGGGATGGACTTCCCCACTGCGTCGGCGTACGTGCTGGCCTACGGCACCAGCCTCTTCGCGCTGAAGGACCGCGCGAAGCTCGCCGCCGGCGAAACGCTGCTGGTGCTCGGCGCCGCCGGCGGCGTCGGCATCGCGGCGGTGGAGATCGGCAAGGCGATGGGCGCACGCGTCATTGCCGCGGCGTCCAGCGCCGACAAGCTCGCGCTGTGCCGCGAGCACGGCGCCGACGAGACGATCGACTACGCCACCGAAGACCTGCGCGAGCGAATCAAGGTGCTCACCGGCGGCAAGGGCCCCGACGTCATCTACGATCCGGTCGGCGGCCCCTACACCGAGCAGGCGTTCCGCTCGATCGCCTGGGAGGGCCGGCACCTGGTGATCGGCTTCGCCGCGGGCGAGATCCCGAAGCTTCCGCTGAACCTGCCGCTGCTGAAGACCGCCTCGCTGGTCGGCGCGTTCTGGGGTGCCTTCGTGCAACGCGACCCGAAGCGCACGCGCGAGCACATGCAGGAGCTGTTCGCGCTGTACCTGTCGAAGAAGGTCCGCCCGCCGATCACGAAGACCTATCCGCTCGAGCAGGCCGCGCAGGCGCTGCGCGACGTGATGGAGCGCAGGGTCAAGGGCAAGGTGGTGATCCTGCCGCGCGCTTGAGCCCCGCTCAGCGCGGCCGCTGCACGCCCTGCGGCAGGTTGCGCGCGGCCTCGAGCGCGGGCGACGCGAAGAACGGGTCGCCGCGCAGCCGCGCGAGCACCATCGGCGTGGAGTCGAAACCCCAGAACACGTCGCCGTCGATCACCGCGCTCGGGACACCGAACACGCCGGCGGCCACCGCCGCCTCGGTGTTCGCGCGCAGCGCCTGCTTGACCTGCGGCGCGTCGAGATCCGCCAGCGCGACGCCGTACTCGTCGAGCAGGCGGCCGAACGCGTCGTCGTCGGTGGGCAACTGCCCGTCGCGCCAGACGAACGCGAACAGCCGCTTCACCACGTCGATCGAATTGCCCAGCAGGATCGACAGTCGCAGCAGTCGCAGCGGCACGAACGGGTGCGCGGGCGGCAGCTTCAGCGCGATGCCGTGCTCGTGCGCGAGCCACGCGACGTGCTCGAAGGTCCAGCGGCGCTTCGGCTCGATCTCCGCGGGGCCCACGTTGCCGAAGTGCTGCAGCAGCGCGGCGAACAGTACCGGCCGGCAGTTGAGCGTTGCGTGCGCCGCGAACGCGTCGAGCTTCGCGCACTGAAGGTACGAGAACGGCGAGATGAAGTCGAAGTACCAGTCGAGGCGGGCCGTCTTCATGATCGGCGTGCCGGGTCGCTGTCGGTGTCGGCACGACTCGGCGCGTCGGCCGCGTCGGTGAAGTAGCGCAGCGGGACGAGGTCGGGGAACGAGGGCTCGCGCTTCTGCGCGCGTGCGCGGATGGCTTCGGCGACCGCCGACGTGTCCCAGAGCCCCGATTGCAGCCAGCCCATCTGGCGCAGGCCGTCGGCCACCGAGTGGTCGCGCGCGTAGTCGATCGCCTGCTTGCTCGCCCAGACGGCGACCGGCGGTTTCGCGGCGATCTCGCGCGCGACCTGCATCACGCCGGCCAGCAGCGCGCCGGCGTCGTCGAATACTTCGTTGACCAGGCCCAGCGCGTGCGCGCGCTCGGCCGGCAGCCGGCGCCCGGTGTAGGCGAGTTCGCGCGCGATGCCTTCGGGGATCAGCTTCGGCAGCCGCTGCAGCGTGCCGAGGTCGGCCGCCATGCCGATGTTGATCTCCTGCACGCAGAAGAATGCGTCGCGGCTGCAGTAGCGCATGTCGGCCGCGCAGACGAGGTCGACGCCGCCGCCGACGCATCCGCCCTGGATCGCGGCCAGCACCGGCATGCGCAACTCGGCCAGCCGGTCGAGCGTGCGCTGCATGTCGGCGAGCATCGGCGCGATGTTGGCGCGCGCGGCGGCGCTCGAGTCGTCCAGCGCGATCGACGAGCTGAATGCGTCGAGCGACATGCCGGCGCAGAAGTGCTTGCCGGTGGCGTCGAGCACCAGCGCGCGCGCCGGCGCATCGCGCTGCAGCGTCGCCAGGATGTCGTCGAGCTCGCGCCAGAACGGCGGGTCGATCGCGTTCATCTGCGCGGGGCGGTCGAGCGTGAGCCGCGCGACGCGGTCGGCGATCTCGAGGCGGATTCTGGACTCGGGCATGGGGTTCTCCGTTCGGAGCAACGATGGTAGCAATCGGGCGGGCCCTTCGGGGCCCTCGGTGCGGATGGGGCGGGTGGCGATCGGCTATGCTTCGCGCTTCATGTTCGAGGCGCAACCATGATTAAAAAACCTCGGTCCGGCCACGCTGCGCCCCAGCGCAGCTACCGATACTACGAGCTGGTGATGGCGGGTTTCGTCACCGTCTACATCTGCTCGAACCTGATCGGACCGGCCAAGGCAGTCCAGGTGCATCTGCCCGTGATCGGCGCCGCCACCTTCGGCGCCGGCGTCATGTTCTTCCCGATCTCGTACATCTTCGGCGACATCCTCACCGAGGTGTACGGCTATGCGAAGGCGCGCCGCGTGATCTGGGCCGGCTTCGCCGCGATGAGCTTCGCCGCGTTCATGGCCTGGGCGGTGGTCCAGCTGCCCCCGGCGCCGGGCTGGCCGCACCAGGACGCCTACGAGATCGCGTTCGGAAATGCGTGGCGCATCGTGCTGGCGTCGCTCACCGCCTACTTCTGCGGCGAGTTCGTCAATTCGTTCGTGCTCGCCAAGATGAAGCTGATGACCGAGGGCCGGCACCTGTGGGCGCGCACGATCGGCTCGACGATCGTGGGCGAGGGCGTCGACTCGTCGCTGTTCTACCCGCTGGCGTTCTGGAACAGCGGCATCATCCCGAACGAGCTGATCCCGCAACTGATGGTGTCGCAGTGGATCGGCAAGACGCTGGTCGAGGTGGCGTTCACGCCGGTGACCTACAAGGTGGTCGGGTTCCTCAAGCGGGCCGAGCACGAGGACTGGTACGATCGGGACACCGATTTCAGTCCCTTCAAGCTCTAGGCACTCGATGCACGATCTGCTGCTGTCGCTCCGGCTGACGCGGCGCGACTGGCGCGCAGGCGAGCTGCGCCTGCTGGTGGCGGCGCTGGTGGTCGCGGTTGGAGCGATCGCCAGCGTCGGCTTCTTCGTCGACCGGATGCGCGGTGCGCTCGAGCAGGAGGCCGCGCAGTTGCTGGGCGCCGACCTCGTGATCGGCTCCGACGCGGCGCCCGACGAAGCGCTCGCCGCCGAAGCGGCGCGGCGCGGCCTGCGGGTCGCGCGCACCGTCGTGTTCCCCAGCATGGCGCTGGCCGGTGGCCTGCCGCAGCTCGCGTCGGTGAAGGCGGTCAGCGACAACTACCCGCTGCGCGGCCGCGTGCGCATCGCCGACGCACCGGGTGCCCCCGACGAAGCGGCGCAGCACGCGCCCGCGCACGGCGAGGTCTGGCTCGATCCGCACCTGGCGCAGGCGCTCGGCGTCGCGCGCGGCGGCACGGTGGCGCTCGGCGACGCGAGCTTCCGCGTCGCGGGCCTGATCACGCTGGAGCCCGATCGCGGCACCGGTTTCGTCAATTTCGCGCCGCGCGCGATGTTCTCGCTCGGCGACCTGGCGGCCACGCGCCTCGTGCAGCCCGCGAGCCGCGTGCGCTGGCAGCTGATGTTCGCGGGCGACGCGCGCGCGGTGGCCGGCTTCGCGCAGTGGGCGCAGCCCCGCCTCGGGCGCGGCCAGCGAATCGAGTCGCTCGAGAGCGGAAGGCCCGAACTGCGCGCGACGCTCGACCGCGCCGGGCAGTTCCTGTCGCTGGTGGCGCTGCTGTCGGCGCTGATCGCGGCGGTGGCGATCGGGCTGGCGGCGCGCCGCTTCGCCGAGCGGCACCTCGACGGTTGCGCGGTGATGAAGGCGATGGGCGTGGGCCAGCGGCGCCTGCTCGGCCTGCTCGGCATGGAGTTGCTGTGGGTCGCGCTGGCCGGCGCGCTGCTCGGCATTGCGCTCGGCTGGGCGGTGCACTTCGGGCTGGTCGCGGCGATCGCCCCGATGATCGAGGTGCCGTTGCCCGCTGCCGGCTGGCTACCCGCTGCGCAGGCGCTGATCGTCGCGCTGGTGCTGATGGCGGGCTTTGGCGCCTGGCCGTTCCTGCGGCTGGCCGGCGTCCCGCCGCTGCGCGTGCTGCGGCGCGAAGTCGCCGCCGCGCCGGCCTCGGCGTGGATCGCAGTCGGCCTGGCGGCGGCGGCCTTCTGCGGGCTGCTGTTCTGGTTCGCGCGCGACCCGCGGCTGGCGCTGGTGTCGATCGGCGGCTTCGCGCTCGGCGCGCTCGCGTTCGTCGTCGTCGTGTTCGCCGTCGTGCGGCTGCTCGAGCCGATGCGGCACGCGAGCTTCGTCGCCGGAAGCCCGGCGCTGCGCCTGGCCTTCGCGTCGTGGTCGCGGCGACGCGCGATGACAGTCACCCAAACGGTGGCGCTGTCGGTCGGGTTGATGGCGCTGCTGCTGCTGACGGTCACGCGCACCGATCTGGTCGACGGCTGGCGGCGCGCGAGCCCGCCCGATGCGCCGAACCGCTTCATCGTCAACATCCAGCCCGACCAGACCGCGGCGGTGCAGGCGGCGCTCGAGGCCGCCGGCGTGCGCGCGCCCGATCTCTATCCGATGATCCGCGGCCGCCTGGTGACGGTGAACGGCAAGCCGGTGCGCCCGGAAGACTACGAGGGCGACCGCGCCCAGCGGCTCGTCGATCGAGAGTTCAACCTGTCGTACGCCGACCGGCTGCCGGGCCACAACGCGATCGTCGAAGGCCGGTGGTTTGCGCCGGGCGCGCGCGAGGTGTCGGCCGAGCAGGGCATCATGAAGACGCTCGGCTTGTCGCTGGGCGACGAGCTGGGCTTCGACGTGGCCGGCGAGATCGTCACCGCCCGCGTGACCAGCGTGCGCAAGGTCGCCTGGGACTCGATGAAGGTGAACTTCTTCATGATCCTCTCGCCGGCGGCGCTGGCCGATCGTCCGCAGACGATGATCACCGCCTACCACCAGCCGGCGTCCGCGCCCGCCCTCGACCGCCAGCTGGTGCAGCGCTTCCCGAACCTCACGGTGTTCGACACCGGCAACCTGCTGCGGCAGGTGCAGACGATGCTCGACCAGGTGATCCGCGCGGTGCAGGTGCTGTTCGTGCTCGCGCTGGCCGCCGGCGTGGCGGTGCTGTGGGGCGCGCTCGCCAGCTCGCGCGACGAGCGCGTGCGCGAGGCGGGCCTGATGCGCGCGCTGGGCGCGTCGGGGCGCCAGCTGGCGTCGGCGCAACTGATCGAGCTCGCGTTCAGCGGCGCGCTGGCCGGCGTGCTGGCCGCCGCCGGGTCGATCGCGATCGGCTGGGTGCTTGCCGACCAGGTGTTCCGCTTCGCCTACGAGCCGCGCTGGTGGGTGCTGCCGGCGGGCACGGCGATCGGGGCCGGCCTGGCGCTATGGGCCGGCTGGCTCAGCCTGCGCAGCGTGCTGCGGGTGCCCCCGCTCGCGACGCTGCGCGACGCCTGACGCGACGCTGCGCGGCGCCCGAATCACTGCGACCGGAACATCTGCCGCGCAGCGTCGTCGGGCAGCTTGCAGATGCGCGCGGCGAGGTCGAAATGTCCGCCGCGGCGCTGGCAGTCGACGAACGGATCGTGCCGCGGCGCCTCGATGGCGCGCAGCGGCGCCGGCGCGCCGGCCGGCCCGCCCGAGCGCTCGATGCCCGAAGCGACGACCTTCGGCTTCCAGACCTGCACGCGGTTGGCGCCGACGCAGGGCTCGTCGGAGAACACCGTGCGGCCGTCCTTCGTCGCGCAACGAAACACGGTTGCGCCATCGGCCGTCGGTGCGCTGGCTGCGGCGGCGGCGATGGCCGGCAGCGCCGCGAGCGCGGCGGCCGACACGGCGAGCGAGGCGAACGTGGGGAACCTGCTGACGGGGAACTTCATGAGGGCCTCCTGACGGGAGTTCCGCGTTTGGGAGCCGACCGACTCCCAAGTATGCTCGCGGATATCGTGTTTTTCGACAAGCCTGAGCGAGCGAACCGACCTTGTCTGTGACCGAAGTCCTTCCGATCGCCACTGTGGTGCTGGCCGCGATCGCCGTGGTGCTGCTGCTGGTGCTTGCGCTGCGGCGCGCCCCCGATCCGGCGCCGGCGCTCGACGAGCTCGCCAGGCTGAACCAGGCGCAGCTGCAGCAGCAGCGAGAGCTTCGCGAGGAGACCGCCTCGCAGGCACGCGAGAACCGGCTCGAGCTCGCCGCGTCGCTGGCCGAACTCGGCCGCAACCTGACGCACCAGATGGGCACCATCGCCGGCGTCCAGAACAACCAGATAGACGCGTTCGCGCAGCAGCTCACCAAGCTCACCGAAGCCAACGAGCAGCGGCTGGGGGCCCTGCGCGAGAGCAACGAGCAGCGCCTGAACGCGCTGCGCGAGGGCATCGAACTGCGGCTCGAGGCGCTGCGCGAGACGCTCGAGCGGCAGCTGCGGCAGCTGCAGGGCGACAACGCCGCGAAGCTCGAGGAGATGCGCCGCACTGTCGACGAGAAATTGCACGCGACGCTCGAGCAGCGGCTGGGCGCGTCGTTCAAGCAGGTGTCCGACCGGCTCGAGCAGGTGCACAAGGGCCTGGGCGAGATGCAGGCGCTGGCCTCCGACGTGGGCGACCTCAAGCGCGTGCTGACCAACGTGAAGACGCGCGGCACCTGGGGCGAGGTGCAGCTCGCGTCGCTGCTCGAGCAGTTGCTGGTGCCCGAGCAATACGCGGCCAACGTCGCGCCGGTGCCGGGGTCGGGCGAACGCGTCGAGTTCGCGATCCGGCTCCCGGGGCGCGGGGACGAGGCGCCGGTCTGGCTGCCGATCGACGCGAAGTTCCCGCGCGAGGACTACGAGCGGCTGGTGATCGCGCAGGAGAAGGCCGACCCTGCCGCGGCGGAGGTCGCCGCACGCCAGCTCGAGCAGCGCCTGCGCCTGGAGGCCAAGACGATCCGCACCAAGTACATCTCGCCGCCCGACACCACCGACTTCGCGCTGATGTTCCTGCCCACCGAGGGCCTGTACGCCGAGGCCGTTCGCCGCCCCGGGCTGATGGACGACCTGCAGCGCACCTGGCGCGTCGTCGTCGCGGGCCCGAGCACGCTGGCGGCGATCCTGTCGAGCCTGCAGATGGGCTTTCGCACGCTGGCGGTCGAGAAGCGCTCGAGCGAGGTCTGGCAACTGCTCGGCGCGGTCAAGACCGAGTTCGGCAAGTTCGGCGACGTGCTCGCGAAGACCAAGGAGCAGATCGACCGCGCAAGCACGACGCTCGGCACCGCGGCGGTGCGCACGCGGGCGATCGAGCGCAAGCTGCGCGACGTCGAGTCGCTGCCCGACACGAGCAGCGCGCAGCTGCTCGAGGACGACACGGGCGCCGCGCCCTGACGGGGCCCCCCGGGCAGCGCCGGCGCCGGGCGTGTCTCGCGCGCCTCGCGCCGCGCTAACCCAGTATTCGCAGCACGCCCAGCGTGATGATCGGGAACGCGATCAGGACCAGCACGCGGATGAAGTCGCTCAGCAGGAACGGCATCACGCCGCGGAACGACTCGGCCATCGGCACCTCGGGCGCGAGCGAGTTGATCACGAAGACGTTGAGCCCGAACGGAGGGGTGATCAGGCCGACCTCGACGCAGATCAGCACCAGGATGCCGAACCAGATCGCGGTGTGC
>JAHBZV010000072.1 GCA_019635275.1 Burkholderiaceae bacterium
GCCATCATCGTGCTCATGCACATCGAGCCGGCCGCGAGGAACAGGATGTACGGCACGCCGTCGACCTGCTGCAGCAGCCGGCCGAGCCCGTACCCGAAGGCGACCAGGATGATCAGCGGGTCGGCGATGTTGCCGATCACGCTGGCCACCGCGAGCTTGCGCCACACCAGCAGGTTTCGCCGGTAGACCGGCAGGAATCGCATCGACGGGCGTGGCGCGGCGTAGAGGTTCATCGCGTTCGGCTCTCGCGGCTCGGTAGCGCAGGATCAGTCGCGCAGGTCGCGACCGGTGAGCTTCAGGAAGACGTCCTCGAGGTTGGCCGGGCGCTGCAGCACGCGCAGCGACGCGATCGCGGCTGCCGAAGCACCGGCCGCCGTCGCAGCCTCGAGGGTCGCGCAATACGCGAAGGCGGTCTCGCCGACCACTTCGACCCGCGCCGCGAGCGCCGGGGCGAGCTCGCGCGCCCATCGGGCCACCGCGTCCCCGGTCGCCTCGACGACGTGCGGCTCGATCTGGCTCGCGATCAGCGCCGCGGGCGTGTCCATCGCGATGCGCCGCCCGTGGTCGATGATCGCCAGCCGGCTGCACAGGCGCTCGGCCTCCTCCATGAAGTGCGTCGTCAGGACGATCGTCTTGCCGTTGGCGAGCAGCCGCCGAAGCCTCTCCCAGATCAGATGCCTCGCCTGGGGGTCCAGGCCGGTGGTCGGCTCGTCGAGGAACAGCACATCGGGATCGTTGACCAGCGCCCGCGCGAGCGTGAGGCGCCGCCGCATCCCGCCCGACAGCTCGTGGATCTTCGCGTCGCGCTTGTGGGCGAGCCCTGCGAACTCCAGCAGCATGTCGAGCCGGGCGTCGAGCGCCGCGCGCGACAGGCCGAAGTAGCGGCCGAACACGATCAGGTTCTCGGCCACCGTGAAGTCCGGGTCGAGCGCGTCGGACTGCGGGACGACGCCGACACGGGCGCGCGCCTGGCGCGCCTGCGCGGGAATGTCGAGGCCCAGCAGGCGGATCCGGCCCGCGTCGGGCTCGACCAGCCCCAGGATCGCCTTCAGCGTCGTGCTCTTGCCGGCGCCGTTGGGCCCGAGCAGGCCGAAGCACTCGCCGCGCCGCACCGCGAAGTCGAGCCCGTCGATCGCCTCGACGCCCGCGAAGCGCTTGACCAACCCGGAAACGCTGAGGATCTCGGACATCGGTTCGAAGCGGCCCCGGAAAAAAACCAGGGCGCCGCGCGGTGCCGACACCGCGGGGCGCCCGTTCCCGAGTCCGTCGCAGCGCCGCCGGCCGGCGTGCGGCCGGGCGGCGGCCCGCGATCGGCGCTCAGCCGGCGCTCGACGCGCCTTCGGCCTGTGCCTCTTCGGGGCGGTCCATCAGCTCGACCAGCGCCATCGGCGCGGCGTCGCCCGCGCGGAACCCGAACTTCAGGATCCGCAGGTAGCCGCCGTTGCGCTTGGCGTAGCGCGGGCCGAGTTCGTCGAACAGCTTGACGACCATCTCGCGATCGCGCAACCGGTCGAACGCCAGGCGCCGGTTGGCCAGCGACGGCTTGCGACCGAGCGTGATGATCGGCTCGACGACGCGGCGCAGCTCCTTGGCCTTGGGCAGCGTGGTCTTGATCAGCTCGTGCCGAAGCAGCGAGTTGCACATGTTGCGCAGCATCGCCTCGCGATGGGCGCTGGTGCGGTTCAGCTTGCGTAGTCCGTGACGGTGACGCATGACGGTTTCCTCGCGTTCTCGCCTTGTTCTGTTACGGGCGCTCGAGGCCGGCCGGAGGCCAGTTCTCGAGCTTCATGCCGAGCGTCAGTCCGCGCGACGCCAGCACTTCCTTGATCTCGTTGAGCGACTTGCGGCCGAGGTTCGGCGTCTTGAGCAGCTCGTTCTCGGTGCGCTGGATCAGGTCGCCGATGTAGTAGATGTTCTCGGCCTTCAGGCAGTTCGCCGAGCGGACCGTGAGCTCGAGGTCGTCGACCGGGCGCAGCAGGATCGGGTCGATCTGCGGGCCACGCGCGCCGCCGCCGAGGCCGATGCCGGCCGGCTCGATCGCCGGCTCGGCGCCGCCTTCGAGCGCGGCGAACACGGTCAGCTGCTCGACGAGGATGCGCGCCGACTGGCGCACCGCCTCTTCCGGGGCGATCACGCCGTTGGTCTCGACGTCGACCACCAGGCGGTCGAGGTCGGTGCGCTGCTCGACGCGGGCGCTCTCGACCTGGTAGCTGACGCGACGCACCGGCGAGAACGAGGCGTCGAGGACGATCTTGCCGATCGTCTTGGTCTCGTTCAGGTTGCGCATCGTGCCGGGCAGGTAGCCGCGGCCGCGCTCGACCTTGATCGACATGTCGAGCTTGCCGCCCTGGGTCAGCGTCGCGATCACGTGGTCGGGGTTGATCACCTCGACGTCGTGCGGCACGTCGATGTCGGCGGCGGTGACCGGCCCGGGGGTGTCCTTGCGCAGTGTGAGGAACACCTCGTCGCGGTTGTGCAGCCGGAAGGTGACGCCCTTCAGGTTCAGCAACAGGTCGACGACGTCTTCGCGCACCCCGTCGATGGTCGAGTACTCGTGCACCACGCCCGTGATCTGGACCTCGGTGGGCGCGTAGCCGACCATCGAGGACAGCAGGACGCGGCGCAGCGCGTTGCCCAGCGTGTGACCGTAACCGCGCTCGAACGGCTCCATCACCACACGGGCATGCGATGCACCGAGTTGCTCCACCTCGACGATGCGCGGCTTCAGCATGGCAGTCTGCATAGATATCCTCTCGATTAGCGCGAGTACAACTCGACGATCAGGCTTTCGTTGATGTCGCCGGCGAGATCGGTGCGGTCGGGCATGTTCTTGAACACGCCTTCCATCTTGTTCTTGTCGACCGACACCCAGGCCGGGAAGCCGCCTTGCTCGGCGAGGTTGAGCGCGTCCTGGATCCGGGCCTGCTTGCGGGCCTTCTCGCGGACCGTGATGACGTCGTTCGGGCGGACCATCATCGACGGAATGTTCACCGCCTCGCCGTTGACCATCACCGACTTGTGGCTGACCAGCTGGCGCGCCTCGGCGCGGGTCGAGCCGAAGCCCATCCGGTAGACGACGTTGTCCAGGCGGCTCTCGAGCAGCTTGAGCAGGTTCTCGCCGGTGTTGCCCTTGCGACGCTCGGCCTCGGCGAAATAGCGCCGGAACTGGCGCTCGAGCACGCCGTACATCCGCTTGACCTTCTGCTTCTCGCGAAGCTGGATCCCGTAGTCGGACGGGCGCGAGCCCGAGGTGCGTCCGTGCTGGCCCGGCTTGCTGTCGAGCTTGCACTTGGTGTCGAGCCCCCGGCGGGCGCTCTTCAGGAAAAGGTCGGTCCCTTCGCGGCGGGACAGCTTGGCTTTCGGTCCGGTATAACGTGCCACGTCTTCAGTCCTTCGAATTACGCGAATCGCTTCGCGGTCAGTCCGTCTTCGGTAACCCGGCCTGGACGGCCTTGCGGGTGACGAACAGTGGGCTTGGTTGCAGGGAAGGGAGACGGGATCTCCCTTCCCGTTCCTCAGATGCGCCGCTTCTTCGGCGGCCGGCAGCCGTTGTGCGGAATCGGCGTGACGTCCTGGATCTGCATGATCTTGATGCCCAACGCGTTGAGCGCGCGCACCGACGACTCGCGGCCCGGGCCCGGGCCCTTGATCATCACCTCGAGGTTCTTGATCCCGCACTCCTGCGCGGCGCGGCCCGCAGCCTCGGCCGCCACCTGCGCGGCGAACGGCGTGGACTTGCGCGAGCCCTTGAACCCCGCGCCGCCCGACGACGCCCACGACAGCGTGTTGCCCTGCCGGTCGGTGATCGTGATGATCGTGTTGTTGAACGACGCGTGGACGTGCGCAATGCCGTCCGAGACGTTCTTGCGCGCCTTCTTGCGAAGGCGCGACGCGGCGGCCGCCTGCGCTGCCGATTGTGACTTGGTAGCCATGTGCTGGATCGACTCCGATGTGTTGGTCAGCCGCGACGCTTACTTCTTCAGCGCGACGCCGGCCTTGCGCGGCCCCTTGCGGGTGCGCGCGTTCGTGCGGGTGCGCTGGCCGCGCACCGGCAGGCCGCGACGGTGCCGCACGCCGCGGTAGCAGCCGAGGTCCATCAGCCGCTTGATCGACATCGACACCTCGCGGCGCAGGTCGCCCTCGATGGTGAGCTTGCCGATCAGCTCGCGGATGCGCTCGAGCTCCGCGTCGTTGAGGTCCTTGACCTTCTTGTCGAACGGAACGTTCGCCGCCTCGCAGATCTGGCGAGCGCGAGTGCGGCCGATGCCGTAAATCGCCGTCAGGCCGATCTCGGTGTGCTGACGGTCGGGGATGTTGATGCCCGCAATACGTGCCATGGATATTCCTCGCTCAGCCCTGGCGCTGCTTGTGCCGCGGATCGGTGCAGATGACGCGAACGACGCCCTTGCGCTTGATCACCTTGCAATTGCGGCAGATCTTCTTGACTGATGCCATCACTTTCATCGTTCACCTCGTTGCCCGGGTCGACCCATTGGCCGGCCGGAAATCACTTCGTCACTTCGCCCTGAAGACGATCCTCGCCCGCGACAGGTCGTACGGCGTGAGCTCGACCGTGACCTTGTCGCCCGGCAGGATCCGGATGTAGTGCATCCGCATCTTGCCGGAGATGTGCCCGAGAACCATGTGGCCGTTCTCGAGCTTCACGCGGAACGTCGCGTTGGGGAGGTTCTCCACCACCTCGCCCTGCATCTGGATGACGTCTTCCTTGCTCATCGATTCCCGCGTCGCCCGATGTTCCGACACCCCACCCTTGCCCGGCCGCCAGCCCGCGGGCCGCTACGCGCCGGCCCCCTTGGCGCCGGCCTTTTTCAGCAGGCTCTCGTACTGGTGCGACATCACGTACGCCTGAACCTGCGCCATGAAGTCCATCGTGACCACGACGATGATCAGCAGCGAGGTGCCGCCGAAGTAGAACGGCACGTTCCACTTCAACACCAGGAACTCGGGCAGCAGGCACACGGCGGTGATGTAGATCGCACCGATCAGCGTGAGCCGCATCAGGATCTTGTCGATGTACTTCGCGGTCTGCTCGCCCGGCCGGATGCCCGGGACGAACGCGCCGCTCTTCTTCAGGTTCTCGGCAGTCTCGCGGCTGTTGAACACCAGTGCCGTGTAGAAGAAGCAGAAGAATATGATCGCCATCGCGTACAGCAGGATGTAGACCGGCTGCCCCGGCGACAGCGTCGCGGCGATGTCACGCAGCCAGCGCACCATCGGGTTCGACACGTCGCCCGACGTGAACCACTGCGCGATCGTCGCCGGGAACAGGATGATCGACGACGCGAAGATCGGAGGGATCACGCCCGACATGTTCAGCTTCAGCGGCAGGTGCGAGGTCTGCCCGCCATAGACGCGGTTGCCCACCTGTCGCTTCGCGTAGTTCACCGTGATCTTGCGCTGCCCGCGCTCGACGAAGACCACCGCGGCGGTGACCAGCACCACCAGCGCGACGATCACCAGCGAAACGAAGCCGCTCATCGCCCCGGTGCGGATCAGCTCGCCCATTCCGGCCATCGCGCCCGGCAGGCCGGCGACGATGCCGCCGAAGATGATGATCGAGATGCCGTTGCCCAGCCCGCGCTCGGTGATCTGCTCGCCCAGCCACATCAGGAACATCGTTCCGGTGACCAGCGACACGACCGTCATGAAGCGGAACGCCGGGCCGGGCTCGATGACCAGCCCCGGCTGCGCCTCGATCGCGATCGCGATGCCGATCGCCTGGAACGTGGCCAGGCCCACGGTGAACCACCGCGTGTACTTGGTGATCTCGCGCCGCCCCGCCTCGCCTTCCTTCTTCTTCGCCTCGAGGGCGGGAACGACCACGGTGAGCAGCTGCATGATGATCGATGCCGAGATGTACGGCATGATCCCCAGCGCGAACACGGTGAAGCGCGACAGCGCGCCGCCCGAGAACAGGTTGAACATCCCGAGGATGCCGCCCTGCTGGCCGCGGAACAGCTGGGCCAGCTGGTTCGGGTCGATCCCCGGAACCGGGATGTGCGCCCCGATCCGGTAGACGACGAGCGCGAGCAAAAGGAAGACCAGCCGGCGCTTGAGGTCGCCGTACTTGCCTGCCTTGGCCAGCGCTGCGGGATTCGTTGCCACGGGTCTGTTCCGGATCGCTCTTTCGTGCCTCAGGCGACCGAGCCGCCGGCCGCCTCGATGGCGGCCTTCGCGCCCTTGGTCGCGCCGACGCCCTTGAGGTTCACCGCACGGGTGATCGCGCCCGAGAGGATCACCTTCGCGCCCAGCGCGAGTTGCGGCACGACGCCGGCGGCCTTCAGCGTCAGCAGGTCGACGTCACCGCCCTCGAGGCGCTCGAGGTCGGACAGCCGCACTTCGGCCGTGTCACCGGCGCTCATCGACTTGAAGCCGCGCTTGGGCAGGCGGCGCTGCAGCGGCATCTGGCCGCCCTCGAAGCCGACCTTGTGGAAGCCGCCCGAACGCGACTTCTGGCCCTTGTGGCCGCGACCCGCGGTCTTGCCCAGGCCCGAGCCGATGCCGCGGCCGACGCGCTTGCGCGCGTGCGTGCTGCCCTCGGCGGGTTTCAGTTCGTTCAGTTTCATCTCAGTGCACCCTGACCAGGTACGACACCTTGTTGATCATGCCGCGCACCGCGGGCGTGTCTTCCAGCTCGCGCGTCTGGTTGACCTTCTTCAGGCCCAGGCCGAGCACGGTCGCGCGATGCGTGCCGCGCGTTCCGTTCGGGCTCTTCACCAGGGTCACCTTCAACGTCTTCTTGCTCATCGTGCTCTCCATGCGCCGGCGCGCTTCGCCGGCACGCCCGCGTGCCCTCAGCCGAGGATCTCCTCGACCGACTTGCCGCGCTTGGCCGCGATCTCGGCCGGCGTGTTCAGGTTGCGCAGCGCGTCGAGCGTCGCGCGAACCATGTTGTACGGGTTCGACGATCCGTGGCTCTTGGCGACGACGTTGGTCACGCCCATCACCTCGAAGATCGCGCGCATCGGGCCGCCCGCGATGATGCCGGTGCCGTCCGGAGCCGGCTTGAGCATCACGACCGACGCGCCGTGCCGCCCCATCACCTGGTGATGCAGCGTGCCGCCGCGCAGCGGGATCTTGACCAGCTTGCGCCGCGCCTCGTCCATCGCCTTCTGCACCGCCACCGGCACCTCGCGGGACTTGCCCTTGCCCATGCCGATGCGGCCGTCGCCGTCGCCCACCACGGTGAGCGCCGCGAAGCCCAGGATGCGGCCGCCCTTGACGACCTTGGTGACGCGGTTGACCGAGATCATCTTCTCGCGCAGGCCGTCGTCACGCTCCTCGGCGGTCTTGCCGGCGACTTTCGCTTGAATCTTTGCCATGTTCGAATCCGTTCGCTTAGAACTTCAGGCCCGCTTCGCGGGCCGCCTCGGCGAGCGCCTTCACGCGCCCGTGGAAGCGGTAGCCGCCGCGGTCGAAGGCCACGCTGTCGATACCGGCCGCGAGCGCCTTCTCGGCGATGCGCTTGCCGACCAGCGCGGCGGCGTCGACGTTGCCGCCGCGACCCTGCTTGCCAGCGAGCTGCGTGCGCACGTCCTGTTCGACCGTCGACGCCGACACCAGCACTTTCTCGCCCGCGGCATCGAGGATGCTGGCGTAGATGTGCAGGTTGGTACGGTGCACGGTCAGGCGCCGGACCCGCAGTTCGCGGATCTTCAGCCGGGTCTGGCGGGCACGGCGCAGACGGGATTGGTTCTTGTCCATCGGTCGATTCCCCGGAAGCAGCCAGAGGGCTTACTTCTTCTTCACTTCCTTCAACGCCACCCGTTCGTCGGCGTAGCGCACGCCCTTGCCCTTGTACGGCTCGGGTTCGCGGAACGCGCGGATCTCGGCAGCGACCTGGCCGACGACCTGCTTGTCGGCGCCCTTGATCAAGATGTCGGTCTGCGTGGGCGTCTCGGCCTTCACGCCGCCGGGCAGCTTGTAGACCACCGGGTGCGAGAACCCGAGCGACAGGTTCAGCGTCGCACCCTGCGCCTGCGCCCGGTAGCCGGTGCCGACCAGCTGCAGCTTCTTCTCGAAGCCCTTCGAGACGCCGTGCACCATGTTGGCGACGATCGCGCGGTAGGTGCCGCTCATCGCGTTCGCCTCGCGGCTCTCGTCGGCCGGCGGGAACGTGAGCTGCGCGCCTTCGCGCGCGATGCTCACGAGCGGGTTGATCCGCTGCGTCAGCGTGCCCAGCGGGCCCTTGACGGTGATCGCGCCGTCGGCGAGCGTCACTTCGACGCCTGCGGGCACCGCGACCGGATTCTTGCCTACTCGAGACATTTCGCCCTCCGTCAGGCCACGTAGGCGATGACTTCGCCGCCCACGCCGCTTGCGCGGGCGCGACGGTCGGTCATGACGCCCTTGGGCGTGGTCACGATGGCCACGCCGAGACCGTTCATCACCTGCGGCAGCGCGTCGCGGCCCCTGTACACGCGAAGGCCCGGGCGCGAGACGCGCTCCAGGCGCTCGATCACCGGACGGCCGGCGTAGTACTTCAGCTGCACTTCGAGCTCGTTCTTGACGCCTTCGCCCTTGACTGCGAAGCCGTCGATGTAGCCCTCGTCCTTCAGGACCTGTGCAATCGCCACTTTCAGCTTGGACGACGGCATTGACACCGATTCTTTTTCGACGCGCTGCGCGTTGCGGATGCGCGTGAACATGTCGGCGACCGGATCGCTCATGCTCATGATGGGTTCCTTGTTTACCAGCTCGCCTTGGTCAGGCCCGGGACTTCACCGCGCATCGCGATCTCGCGAAGCTTGTTGCGGCCGAGGCCGAACTTGCGGAAAGTGCCCCGGGGCCGGCCCGTGATCTCGCAGCGATTGCGCAGCCGCGTCGGGCTGGAATCGCGCGGCAGCGCCTGCAGCTTCAGGCGCGCCTGGTAGCGATCTTCCTCGGACAGCGACTGGTCGTTGATGATCGCCTCGAGCGCCTTGCGCTTGGCGGCGAACTTGCGAACCGTCGCCTGGCGCTTCAGGTCGCGGTTGATCATGGCGAGTTTGGCCACTTTGTGCTTCCTCGATTCAGTTGCGGAACGGGAACTTGAAGGCAGCCAGCAGCGCCTTCGCTTCCTCGTCGTTCTTCGCGGTGGTCGTGATGCTGATGTTCAGCCCACGCAGCGCGTCGACCTTGTCGTACTCGATCTCGGGGAAAATGATCTGTTCCTTGACCCCGATGTTGTAGTTGCCGCGACCGTCGAACGCCTTGCCCGACACGCCCCGGAAGTCGCGCACCCGCGGCAGCGCGACCGTGACCAGGCGGTCGAGGAACTCGAACATCCGCTCGCCGCGCAGCGTGACCATGCAGCCGATCGGGTAGCCGGCGCGGATCTTGAAGCCGGCGATCGCCTTCTTCGCCTTGGTGGTCACGACCTTCTGGCCGGCGATCTTCGTCAGGTCGCCCGAGGCGTTGTCGAGGACCTTCTTGTCCGCCACCGCCTCCGAGACGCCCATGTTCAGCGTGATCTTGGTGATGCGCGGCACTTGCATCACGGACTTGTAGCCGAACTGCTTCATCAGGTCGGGTACGACCTTCTCGCGGTAGTGCTGTTGCAGGCGAGCCATTTCGATTTCCTAATCAGCCCCAGGGAAGGACCCTCAGGCGTTCACCATTTCGCCGTTGGACTTGAAGACGCGCACCTTGCGGCCGTCCTCGAGCGTCTTCACGCCGACGCGGTCGCCCTTGCCCGTGGCCGGGTTGAGCAGCATCACGTTCGACTGGTCGATCGGCATCGGCTTGTCGACGATGCCGCCGGTCTGGCCCTTCATCGGGTTGGGGCGCACGTGCTTCTTGACGATGTTCACGCCCTCGACGACCAGGTGCGTGTCGTCGACGCGGCGCAGCACCGTGCCGCGCTTGCCCTTGTCACGTCCGGCGACGACGATCACTTCATCGCCCTTGCGGATCTTGCGCATCAGATCACCTCCGGAGCGAGCGAAACGATCTTCATGAAGCGCTCGGTGCGCAGCTCGCGCGTGACCGGCCCGAAGATGCGCGTGCCGATCGGCTCGAGCTTGGCGTTGAGCAGCACCGCGGCGTTGCCGTCGAAGCGGATCAGCGAGCCGTCCTGGCGCCGCACGCCCTTGGCCGTGCGCACGACGACCGCGTTGTAGATCTCGCCCTTCTTGACGCGGCCGCGCGGCTGCGCCTCCTTGACCGAGACCTTGATGACGTCGCCGATGCCGGCGTAGCGACGCTTCGAGCCGCCCAGCACCTTGATACACATGACTGAGCGCGCGCCGGTGTTGTCGGCGACGTCCAGCGTCGATTGCATCTGAATCATTTGTCTGCCCCAACTTGATCCGCCGCCTGGCTCAGCGCCCGCTCGCGGTCAGTCTTGGTCCCGTGGTTTGGGTGATCCGGTGGCGAAACCTGCCCGCCAACCAGAGCCGAACATTATTGCACGTGCGCAACGTTCCTGCAAGCTCGTTCCGGTCGCACAGCCCCGAAACGAACCGGCCGCCCGTCGTGCGGGCGGCCGCAACCGGATCCCGCCGGCCGGCTCAGGCCGCCGCCGGGGTCACCAGCTTCGTGACCTTCCAGGCCTTGGTTCGCGAGATCGGCCGGCACTCCTGGATCTCGACGAGGTCGCCCTCGTTGTACGGCGTCTCGGCGTGGGCGTGGTACCGGGTGCTCTGCACGATGTACTTGCCGTAGACCGGATGCTTGACGCGGCGCTCGATCAGCACCGTGACCGTCTTCTGCATCTTGTTGCTGACCACGCGGCCGACCAGCGTGCGCTTGAGCGCGGTCTTGCCGGGGGCGGTGGCCGCCGTCGCTTGGGTCGTCGTCATTTCGCGGCCGCCTTCTCGTTCATCACCGTGCGCACGCGCGCGATGTCGCGCCGCGTCTTGCCCAGCTGGCTGGTGTTGTTCAGTTGCTGAGTGGCGATCTGCATGCGCAGCGAGAAGTGCGCCTTGAGCAGCTCGTCGAGTTCCTTCTTGAGCGCCGCGGGATCCTTGGCGCGCAACTCTTTCGCTTTCATGTTCGTGCCCTTGTCGTCGCCGGCAGCGCTCACGCGCCGACCATGCGGGAGACGAAGACGGTCGCGATCGGCAGCTTGGCCGCAGCGAGCGCAAACGCCTCGCGGGCCAGCGTCTCGTTCACGCCGTCCATTTCGTAGAGGACCTTGCCCGGCTGGATCTCGGCCACGTAGTACTCGATGTTGCCCTTGCCGTTGCCCATGCGGACCTCGGCCGGTTTCTTCGAGATCGGCTTGTCCGGGAAGATGCGGATCCAGACGCGGCCGCCGCGCTTGATGTGGCGCGTCATCGCACGGCGCGCGGCCTCGATCTGGCGCGCCGTGAGGCGCCCGCGGCCCGTGGCCTTCAGGCCGAAGTCGCCGAACGAGACCGAGGTGCCGCGCGTGGCGATGCCCTTGTTGCGGCCCTTCTGTTCTTTCCTGTATTTACGTCGAGCGGGTTGCAGCATCGCTCACTCCTATTCGCCCTTCTTTTCACCGTCGGCCGAGGCAGCCGTCACCTTGCGCACGCGCTTGACGGCGGTCTTCGGGGCTTCGGCCGGCTGTTCGGCCGGCCGGTCGGCAGCACCCGCCTCGCCATCGGCGCGGCGGCGCGGGCCGCGCGCACCCGGACGTCCGGGCGCGCGGCGCGTGCGGCGGTCTTCCTTGTCGGGCGCGGGCAGCGCTTCCTTGTCGGCGCCGAGCGGCGCCTCGTTGCGGCCCAGAGTGTCGCCCTTGTACACCCACACCTTGACGCCGATGATGCCGTAGGTGGTGAGCGCCTGCGAGGTGCCGTAGTCGATGTCGGCGCGCAGCGTGTGCAGCGGCACGCGGCCTTCGCGATACCACTCGCGGCGCGCGATCTCTGCGCCGTTCAGCCGCCCCGAGCTCATGATCTTGATGCCCTGGGCACCGAGCCGCATCGCGTTCTGCATCGCGCGCTTCATCGCGCGGCGGAACATGATTCGCTTCTCGAGCTGCTGGGTGATCGAGTCGGCAATGAGCTGCGCGTCGATCTCGGGCTTGCGGATCTCCTCGATGTTGACGTGCACCGGCACGCCCATCAGCCGCTGAAGGTCGCCCTTGAGCAGTTCGATGTCCTCGCCCTTCTTGCCGATCACGACGCCGGGTCGCGCCGAGAAGATCGTGATGCGCGCGTTCTTCGCCGGGCGCTCGATCAGCACGCGGCCGACCGAAGCGCTGCGCAGCTTGCGGCGCAGGTACTCGCGCACCTTGAGGTCGTCGTTGAGCGTCTTCGCGTACTGCTCGCCGGTGGCGAACCAGCGCGACGACCAGTTGCGGCTGACGGCGAGTCGGAATCCGGTCGGATGAATCTTCTGTCCCATGTCGTTCCTTCCGAGTCCCTTACTTGTCGCCGACGGTTACGAAGATGTGGCAGGTCTGCTTCTCGATCTTGCAGCCGCGGCCCTTGGCGCGCGCGTGGAAGCGCCGCATCGAGGTGCCCTTCTCGACGTGGATCGTCTTGACCTTGAGCTCGTCGACGTCGGCGCCGTCGTTGTGCTCGGCGTTGGCAATCGCCGACTCGAGCACCTTCTTGACGATCTTCGACGCCTTCTTGGGCGAGAAGGCGAGGATGCTCAGCGCCTGCTCGACCGGCTTGCCGCGCACCATGTCCGCGACCAGCCGTCCCTTCTGGGCCGACAGGTGCACTCCGCGCAGGATGGCCTGGGTTTCCATGTCTCGTTTCCCTTAGCGCTTCGCCGGCGATTTCTTGTCGGCCGCATGACCCTTGAACGTGCGGGTCAGGGCGAACTCGCCCAGCTTGTGGCCGACCATGTTCTCGTTGATGAACACCGGTACGTGCTGCTTGCCGTTGTGCACGGCGATCGTGAGCCCGATGAACTCGGGGACGACCGTCGAGCGCCGCGACCAGGTACGGATCGGCTTCTTGTCCTTGGTGGCCAGCGCGACATCGACCTTGTGCATCAGGTGGGCGTCGACGAACGGCCCTTTCTTGACTGAACGTGCCATAACTTACTCGTCACTCACCTGTTACTTGCGGCCGCGGCGCTGCACGATCATCGTGTCGGTGCGCTTGTTGCGGCGGGTCTTGAAGCCCTTGGTCGGGGTGCCCCACGGCGAGACCGGGTGGCC
>JAHBZV010000073.1 GCA_019635275.1 Burkholderiaceae bacterium
TGCCTGGTAGGCATCACCGCGATCGCGGCGATCATCGTGAACTACCTCAAGCGCGACGACGTCGCGGGCACCTGGGTCGCCAGCCACTTCGAGTGGCAGATCAAGACCTTCTGGTACGGCCTGGCCGGCGCGGTCGCGTCGTGGCTGCTGATGATCGTGCTGATCGGCTTCCCGCTGCTGCTGGCCGTGGGGGTCTGGGTCATCTACCGCATCGTCAAGGGCTGGCTCGCGCTGGCCGACGGCAACCCGGTGGACGCGTCGAAGCTGCTCTGAGGGTGGCGGCGGGCGCACGCCCTCACATCAGCACGATGTCGTACTGCTCCTGCAGGTACAGCGTCTCGACCTGCAGCGCGATCCGCTTGCCGATCAGGTCGCCCAGCGCGGCCAGCGGCTGCGCCTCCTCTTCGAGGAACAGGTCGATCACGTCCTGCGACGCGACGATGCGGAACTCGCGCGGGTTGAACTGACGCGCCTCGCGCTGGATCTCGCGCAGGATCTCGTAGCAGACCGTACGGGCCGTCTTGACCTGTCCCTTGCCTTCGCAGGTGGGGCACGGCTCGAGCAGCAGGTGCGCGAGCGATTCGCGGGTGCGCTTGCGCGTCATCTCGACCAGGCCGAGCGAGGTGAAGCCGTTGACGCTCGACTTGGTGCGATCGCGCGCGAGCGCCTTGCGCAGCTCCTGCAGCACCTGTTCGCGGTGCTCGCTGCTGGCCATGTCGATGAAGTCGACGATGATGATGCCGCCGAGGTTGCGCACGCGCAGCTGGCGCGCGATCGCGTGCGCGGCCTCGAGGTTGGTGCGGAAGATCGTGTCGTCGAAATTGCGCCCGCCGATGTAGCCGCCGGTGTTGACGTCGATCGTCGTCATCGCCTCGGTCTGGTCGATGATCAGGTAGCCGCCGGACTTCAGGTCGACGCGTCGCGAGAGCGCCTTGGCGATCTCGCCCTCGACGCCGTGCAGCTCGAACAGCGGGCGCTCGCCGCTGTACTGGCGCAACCGGCCCGCCATCGCCGGCATGTAGGTGCGGGCGAACTCCGACAGCTCGGCCAGCGCCTCGGGCGAATCGACGAGGATGGCCGCGGTGGCGTCGCCGGCGATGTCGCGCAGCACGCGCTGGCCGAGGCTGAGCTCCTGGTAGAGCAATGCGGGCGCGGACTCGCGGCGGCTGCCGTCGAGGATCTGCCGCCAGCGCCGCCGCAGGTAGGCGATGTCGGCTTCGAGCTCGGCTTCGCCGGCTTCCTCGGCCGAGGTCCGGATGATGAAGCCGCCCTTCTCGTCGGCCGGCATCAGCTTCTGCAGCCGGCTGCGCAGCAGCTGCCGCTCGGCCTCGTCCTCGATGCGCTGCGACACGCCGATGTGTGGATCCTGGGGCAGGTAGACGAGGAGCCGCCCGGCGATGCTGATCTGCGTGGACAGCCGCGCGCCCTTGGTGCCCAGCGGGTCCTTGATGACCTGGACCAGCAGCGGCTGGCCCTCGAACAGCAGCTTCTCGATCGGCGCGGGGTGGCCGCCGCCGTTGGCTGAGCCGCTGCGCGACTGCCAGAGGTCTGCCACGTGCAGGAACGCGGCGCGCTCGAGGCCGATGTCGATGAACGCCGATTGCATGCCCGGCAGCACGCGCGACACCTTGCCCAGGCAGACATTGCCGACCAGCCCGCGGGTGGCGGCGCGCTCGATGTGCAGCTCCTGGGTCGCACCCTGCTGGACGACCGCGACCCGCGTCTCGTGCGCGGTGTGGTTGACGAGGATCTCTTCGGTCATCGCGGGGTCTGGCCGGCCCCGCGCAGCAGCCGGGACGTCTCGTACAGCGGGAGGCCCATGATACCGGACTGGCTGCCGTCGATCCGGCGTACATGGCGCGCCGCGTCGCCCTGGATCGCGTAGGCGCCGGCCTTGTCCATCGGCTCGCCGCTGGCCACATAGGCGTCGATCCAGGCCGGCGGCAGGCGCGCGAAGACGACCCGCGACACGTTCAGCGCCGACTCGATCCGGCGGCCGCGCACGACGGCGACGGCGCTCAGCACCCGGTGCGTGCGCCCCGAGAGCATCCGCAGCAGCCGCACGGCATCGGCGGCGTCGACCGGCTTGCCGAGGATCCGCCCGCCGACCGCGACGGTGGTGTCGCTGACCACGATGGGGGCCTCGGGCAGCGCGCGCCGGGCGAGCCGATCGCGCGCCGCTTCGGCCTTGGCGCGGGTGACGCGCTGCACGTAGGCGGTCGGCGACTCGCCGGCGCGTACCGCCTCGAGCGCCTCGGCGTCCTCGCCGTCGTCGGGCAGCAGCAATTCGAAGCGCACGCCGATTCTCCGCAGCAGTTCCTGGCGGCGCGGGCTCTTCGAGGCGAGGTAGACGAAGGATTCGTTCACGGCGTCATTCGCGGTGATAGGGGTGGCCGGCCAGGATCGACCAGGCGCGGAACAGCTGCTCGGCGAGCAGCACGCGCACCAGCGGGTGCGGCAGGGTCAGGCTGGACAGGCGCAGCGTCTCGCGCGCGTCGCGCGCGAGGGCGGGGTCCAGCCCGTCCGGTCCGCCGATGACGATCGCCACCGGTTGCGCCTCGTCGCGCCACGCCGCGACGCGCTGCGCGAGTTGCCGGGTGTCGAGGTCGCGACCGCGCTCGTCCATCACGACCAGCCGCGCGCCCTGAGGCAGCGCGGCGCGGATGCGCTCGGCCTCGCGCTGCATCCAGGCCGCCGCGTGGCCGGACGCGCCGCGCGGCTCGGCGCGCACTTCGCGCCATTCGACCCGCCAGTCGGGCGGCATCCGCCGCGCGTAGTCGTCGACGGCCGCACCGACCCAGGCCGGCATCTTCGTGCCGACCGCGACGATGCGGATCAGCATGCTCAGCCCGCGGCGGCGCGGGGCTTGCGCTTGCGCGCCGGGGCCTTCTTCGCGGCGGGCGGCTCGCCGGCCGCCGACGCGCGCGACGCCGCGGGCGGACGCGCGATCTGCATCCGCACCGGCTTGGCGCCCCAGAGCTCCTCGAGGTTGTAGTACGCGCGGATCGCCGGCTGCATGATGTGGACGACGGCGTCGCCGAGGTCGACCAGCACCCACTCGCCGGTGTCGCCGCCTTCCATCGAGACGATGGTGCCCCCCGCCTCCTTGACCTTGTCGCGCACGTGCGCGGCGAGCGACCGGGTCTGCCGGTTCGAGGTGCCGGTGGCGATGATCACGCGGTCGAACAGCTCGGTCAGGCCGGTGGTGTTGAAGACCCGGATGTCCTGGGCCTTGATGTCGTCGAGGGCGTCGACGACGATGCGCTGCAGCTTTCTGAGATCCATCCGGTTCCTTCGGACCAGCGCGCCGAGTTCAGGGCGAACCCGCTGCGGCGCGATAGAGTCGATGTCGTTCAATATAGTCGAGAACGGCGGGCGGCAACAATTCGGCCGGCCGCTCGCCGCGCGCGAGGCGCTCGCGCAGGGCGGTGGCCGACACCGGCACCGGCGCCATCCGGAAGTAGACGATGGCGCCGGCGGGCGCGTCGGGCAGTGCGTCGCGTCCGTGCGCGGCGAGCAGCGCCTCCACCGGCGCGTCGAGCGTGGCCAGCGGATGCGTGCCGCGCTGGGTCGCCGCGATGTGCGCGTGATCGAGCAGCTCGCGGTAGCGGTGCCAGGTGGCGAGGTTGCGCAACTGGTCGCTGCCCAGCACCAGCACCAGCGCCGGCTCGGGGCCGAGCTCGGCGCGCAACTCGATCAGCGTGTCGATCGTGTAGCTCGCGCCCGCGCGGCGCACCTCGCGATCGTCGACGACGAAGCCCGGCGTCGGGCCCACCGCGAGTCGCACCATCTCGAGCCGAGCGGCCGCGTCGACGCCGGAGCCCGACTTCTGCCACGACTGCCCGGTGGGGATGAAGCGCACTTCGTCGAGCAGCAAGACCTCGCGCGCCGCGCGCGCCAGCGCCAGGTGGCCCACGTGGATGGGGTCGAACGTGCCGCCCAGCAGCCCGATGCGTCGGCGCGCGGCCAAGGTCTAGACCCAGTCGCGCGGGACGAGGAACTCGTGCAGCCGCGCCTCGGGCGAGCCCGGCTCGGGATGCCAGTCGTAGCGCCAGCGCGCCAGCGGCGGCATCGAGCACAGGATCGACTCGGTGCGCCCGCCCGACTGCAGGCCGAAAAGCGTGCCGCGGTCGTAGACGAGGTTGAACTCGACATAGCGGCCGCGCCGGTAGGCCTGGAAGTCGCGCTCGCGCTCGCCCCAGGGCTCGTCGCGGTGGCGCACGACGATCGGCGCGTAGGCGTCGACGAAGGCGTCGCCGACCGAGCGGGTGAGCGCGAACGAGCGCTCGAAGCCCGGCTCGTTCAGGTCGTCGAAGAAGATGCCGCCGACGCCGCGCGCCTCGTTGCGGTGTTTCAGGAAGAAGTAGTCGTCGCACCACTTCTTGAAGCGCGGGTGCCAGTGCTCGCCGAACGGCGCGAGCGCCTGGCGGCAGACGCTGTGGAAGCGGACGATGTCCTTCTCGAACGGGTAGTACGGGGTGAGGTCCATGCCGCCGCCGAACCACCAGACCGGGTCAGCGCCGTCGGCGCCCGGTGCGACGAAAAAGCGCACGTTCAGGTGCACGGTGGGCACGTACGGATTGCGCGGGTGGATGACGAGCGAGACGCCCATCGCCTCGAACGAGCGGCCGGCGAGCTCGGCGCGATGCGCGCTCGCCGAGGCCGGCAGGCGCGCACCGCGCACGTGCGAGAACAGCACCGCGCCGCGCTCGAAGACGTTGCCCTCCTCGATGACCCGCGTGATGCCGCCGCCGCCCTCGGGGCGCTGCCAGGCGTCGGTGCGGAACGGCTGCCCGTCGATCGACTCGAGCTCGGCGACGATGCGGCGCTGCAGCCCGAGCAGGTAGTCGCGCACCGCGCCGGCGTCGACGCCGGGCGCCGATGCGCGGCCGGCCGCGGCGCTCATCGCCCGGACCCGCGGCCGATCGCGCGATGGCCGATGTCGCGCCGGTACTGCATGCCTTCGAAGCGGATCGCGTCGATCGCGCGGTACGCGCGCGCCTGCGCCATCTTCACCGAGTCGCCCAACGCGGTCACGCACAGCACGCGGCCGCCCGCGGTGAGCGTGCGCGCGCCGTCGGCGGCCGTGCCGGCGTGGAACACCAGGCAGTCGTCGTCGATCACGCTGCCGTTGGCGGGCAGGCCGGAGATCTCGTCGCCTTTCGTCGGCGAGTCGGGGTAGCCGGCCGCGGCGAGCACCACGCCCAGCGCGGTGCGGCGGTCCCATTCGATCGTCGCGGCGTCGAGCGTGCCCGACAGCGCGTGCTCGAACACGCCGACCAGGTCGCTCTTCACGCGCGCCATGATCGGCTGCGTTTCGGGGTCGCCCATCCGGCAGTTGAACTCGAGCGTGCGCGGATGGCCGGTCGCGTCGATCATCAGGCCGGCATAGAGAAAGCCGGTGTACGGGATGCCGTCGGTCGCCATCCCCTCGACCGTGGGCTTGATGATCTCGCGCAGCACGCGGGCGTGAATCTCGGGCGTGACCACCGGCGCCGGCGAATAGGCGCCCATGCCGCCGGTATTGGGCCCCTGGTCGCCGTCGCGAAGCCGCTTGTGGTCCTGGCTGGTGGCCAGCGGCAGCACGTTGTGGCCGTCGACCATCACCATGAAGCTGGCTTCCTCGCCTTCGAGGAAGTCTTCGACGACGACGCGCGCGCCGGCGTCGCCCATCCGGTTGTCGACGAGCATCGCGTCGATCGCGGCGTGCGCTTCGTCGAGGTTGGTGGCGACTACCACTCCCTTGCCTGCCGCCAGCCCGTCTGCCTTGACGACGATCGGCGCGCCGCGCCGGTCGACGTATGCGTGCGCGGCCGAGGCGTCGGAGAAGGTCTCGTAGTCGGCGGTCGGGATGCGGTGGCGCTTCATGAACGCCTTGGCGAAGTCCTTCGACGACTCGAGTTGCGCGGCGCGCTGCGTGGGCCCGAAGATGCGCAGCCCCTTCGAGCGGAACAGGTCGACGATGCCGGCTGCCAGCGGCGCTTCGGGCCCGACGACCGTGAACGCGACCTTCTCGCGCTCGGCGAACGCGGCGAGCGTGGTCAGGTCGGTGATCGGCACGTTCTTCAGGTTGCGCTCGCGCGCCGTGCCGCCGTTGCCGGGCGCCACGTAGACGACCTGCACGCGCGCCGAGCGCGACAGCCGCCAGGCCAGCGCGTGCTCACGCCCTCCGGAGCCGACGACGAGGATCTTCATGTGGCGGTTTCGTCGAACTCGGCGTTGGTGTACACCTGCTGGACGTCGTCGAGGTTCTCGAGCGCGTCGAGCAGCTTCTGCATCTTCGCGGCGTCGTCGCCCGCGAGCGAAGTCTCGTTCAGCGGCTTCATCGTGATCTCGGCGACGTCGGCCTTCAGGCCGGCTTTCGCGAGGGCGTCCTTCAGCGCGCCGAAGCTGCCGGGCGCGCAGGTCACCTCGATGCCGCCTTCCTCGTCGGTGCCGACATCATCGGCGCCGGCGTCGATCGCGACGTCCATCACCTTGTCTTCCGGCGTGCCCGGCGCGAACAGGAACTGCCCGCAGTGCCTGAACTGGAACGCCACCGAGCCGTCGGTGCCGAGGTTGCCGCCGTTCTTGGAGAACGCGTGGCGCACCTCGGCGACGGTGCGGGTGCGGTTGTCGGTGAGGCAGTCGACGATGACGGCAGCCCCGCCGATGCCGTAGCCCTCGTAGCGGATCTCTTCGTAGTTGGCGCCCTCGAGGCCGCCCGCGCCACGCTGGATCGCGCGCTGGACCGTATCCTTGGGCATGTTGGCCTCGGAGGCCTTGTCCATCGCCAGGCGCAGGCGCGGGTTGGCGTTGGGGTCGGCCCCGCCCAGCTTGGCGGCGACGGTGATCTCCTTGATCACGCGCGTGAACAGCTTGCCCCGCTTGGCATCCTGGCGCCCCTTGCGGTGCTGGATGTTGGCCCACTTGCTATGCCCGGCCATTGCTCCCTCTCGTGGCGATCGCGCTTGCCGCGCAGGCGCTGCCGTGATCGAATACCCGCATCGTCGAACCCGAAATTCTAGCATCGCCGCCATGCCCGATCCCCTGCTGATTGCCCGCAACAACGAGACGGAGTTGCACCTTCTGCCGGCGATGGGCAACCGTCACGGCCTGATTACCGGCGCCACCGGCACCGGCAAGACGGTGACGCTGCAGGTGCTCTCCGAGCGCTTTTCCTCGATCGGCGTGCCGGTGTTCGCGGCCGACGTGAAGGGCGACCTCGCCGGCATCTCGCAGCCGGGAACGCTGTCGCCGAAGCTCAAGGAGCGCCTCGACCGGCTCGGCTTCGCGGTGCCCGATTTCGCCGGCGCGCCGGTCACGCTGTGGGACGTCTACGGCGAGAAGGGGCACCCGCTGCGCGCAACCGTCTCCGACATGGGGCCGCTGCTGCTGTCGCGGATGCTCGGCCTGAACGAGACGCAGGAAGGCGTGCTGCACCTGGTGTTCAAGATCGCCGACGAGCGCGGACTACTGCTGCTCGACGCGAAAGACCTGCGCGCGATGCTGCAGTTCGTCGGCGACAACGCGCGCGAGTTCACCACCGAGTACGGCAACGTGTCGACCGCGTCGATCGGCGCGATCCAGCGCGGGCTGCTCACGCTCGACCAGCAGGGCGCCGACCGCTTCTTCGGCGAGCCGATGCTGAACATCGACGACCTGATGCAGGTCGACGCGCAGGGCCGCGGCGTCGTCAACATCCTGGCGGCCGACCAGCTGCTCAATGCCCCGAAGCTCTACGCGACCTTCCTGCTGTGGCTGATGTCGGAGCTGTTCGAGAAGCTGCCCGAAGTCGGCGACCCCGACAAGCCGCGGCTGGTGTTCTTCTTCGACGAGGCGCACCTGCTGTTCAGCGACGCGCCGAAGGCGCTGCTCGACAAGGTCGAGCAGCTCGTGCGGTTGATCCGCTCGAAGGGCGTCGGCGTCTACTTCGTTACGCAGAACCCGATCGACGTGCCCGACACGGTGCTCGGGCAACTGGGCAACCGCGTCCAGCACGCGCTGCGCGCGTTCACCGCGCGCGACCAGAAGGCCGTGCGGGCTACCGCCGAGACGATGCGCGCCAACCCGAAGTTCGATACCGAGAAGGCGATCACCGAGCTCGGCGTCGGCGAGGCGCTGGTGTCGCTGCTCGACGAGAAGGGGCGTCCCCGCGTCGTCGAGCGCGCGTTCATCGCGCCGCCGGCCTCGCGGATCGGCCCGATTACCGATGCCGAGCGCGCGGCGCTCATCCGGCACTCGGTCGTCGCGGGCACCTACGACAAGCCGCAGGATCGCGAGTCGGCCTACGAGAAGCTCAAGGGGCGCGCCGCGGGCAGCGCAGCGGGCAGCGCCGCGGGCGGCGCGCAGGGCGGGGCCCAGCCGGCCGGCGCGCCTGCGGAGGGCGGCGGCATCGGCGGCATGCTGAAGGACGCGCTGGGGGGCGTGATGACCGGCAGCGGCCGCAAGGACTCCGCGATCGAGGCGATGGCCAAGAGTGCGGCGCGCTCGATCGGCTCGTCGCTCGGCCGCGAGATCATCCGCGGCGTGCTCGGCACGCTGCTGGGCGGTAGCCGGCGACGCTGAGCCGGTCGCCGGGATCGGCAGGGCAGGGCGAAGGAAGCCCTCGCTAGCGCGGGCGCGAAATCGCGTGCCCCTTCGGGGCGTCCTTGGCGTAGAGCTTCCAGAGGAAGCCGACGATGTCGTCCCCGTACGAGATCGCCTTGCGCGGGAGTGCAAGGATGTCGAAGGCGGGGGTTGCGGCTCCGCGCTGGCAGGTGACCGCGCTTTCGTAGCCGGCGCCGGCGGCGGCCTCGATGGCGGCGAGATCGTGCGAGCCGTACGGGTAGCAGAAGTGCTGCACGCGCTGCCCCAATTCTTCCTGCAGACGTTCCCGACTTCCCGCTACCTCGGTGCGAAGCGCCTCGGCGGGCAGCCCTTCGAGGCGAACGTGTCGAGCCCCGTGGCTACCGATCTCGATGCCTCGTGAGGCGATTTCGCGCAGGCGGCCGAAGCTCATCAGCGGCGGTGTCGGATGGTCGTCAGCCGCGAGCCACTGTGCCGGGCCGCCAGCCAGGTCTGCGATGGCGTAGACGATTGCCGGCAGGCCGAACTCTTCGAGCACGGGCAGTGCGTTCTCGTAGAAGTTCTCGCACCCGTCGTCGAAGGTGAGCGTTACGGCACGGTCGGGCATCGCCGCCTTGCCCTGCAGGCACGCGACCGTCTCGCTCATCGAGAGGACCGGAATGCGCAGCGCCCGCAGCGTGCGCATCTGCAGACGGAAGCGACCGACATCGCAATAGACCGCGCGATGCGTCTTCATCGGCGGGAAACGGCCGACCTGGTGGTACATCAGGATCGAGATTCCGCTCATCGAGGCTTGCCTGCCTGTCCGGCGATTGCTCCCGTGTACACACTCAGCGTCTTTTGGATCATCGCGTCGATCGTGAATTCCTGCTCGTAGCGCTCGCGCGCGCGCCGGGCCAGGCGCGCGCGCAGTTCGGGGTCCGTGCCCAGGCGCAGGATCGCACGGGCCAGCGCGTCCGGGTCTTCGGGAGGAACCAGCAGGCCGGTCTGTTCGTGCACGACGACCTCCGGGATACCGCCGATATCCGCTGCAATCGACGGTCTGGCGGCGGCCGCCGCTTCGATCAGCGTCAACGACAGGGCTTCGCGTCGCGATGGCGACAGCACGACGTCGAATTGCGAGAAGGCCGCCGGGAGATCATTGCGCAGTCCCTGGAACTCGACGAGGTCGTCCAGCCCGAGCGCAGTCGCCTTCGCGCGGATCTGTCGCGCCCACTCGGTGTCCTCGGGGCCGACGACGACGAGTCGGACCGGCAATCTGGAGCGTATCGACGCCAGCGCTTCGAGCGCGATGTCGTGGCCCTTGACGCGCTCGAGGCGGGACAGCATGCCGAGAACCAGAACTTGGCCAGATCGGTCCGCGGCACCGGTCCGGCCTGGCGCGCTGGCGCCCGGCAACGGCGTCGCGCCGATGTCCTCGACGCCGGAATGCACGACGTGAATCCGCTCGGAGCGGATGCCGGCGGCGACCAGCGCGTCGCGCACCGCCCTCGAGACCGCGATCAGGGTCGTGTCTCGATCGAACCACTTCCACCCCTGGGTGGAGTGCGCGGTGGCGACCGCAGGCAGGCCAAGGCGCCGCGCGGCCCAGCCGCTGTATCGCGCCCCTCGCTGCGCGTGCCCGTGGAGCAGTGTCGCCTGCTGAATGCGGCAGAATTTCGCCAGCCGCCAGGCCGACCACAGGTCGTACATGCCGTGCATTGGAAGGTGCATGCACGCATATCCGGCGCTGCGCATCCGGCTGCCGAGCCACCCATCGAGCGGGCCAGCGTAGGCGACGTGGTGGCCCATGCCGGAGAGCCCTTCGGCAAGCGTCACGACGTGCCGTTCGATCCCCCCGACGACATGGCTGTGCGCGACAAGAACGACTCGGTGCGCACGCGGTTGCACGTGGTCTCGGGTGATGCACTCGTTCGGAATTCGGGACGGCATCGTCGAATCAATAGCGCCCCTCGGCGCACCTGACGTTCCGGGCGACGGACATTGTACGGACATGCATGTCATCATCACGAAGTACTGCTCTCTGAACGTGGAGCTCGACAATGGATCTCGGAATAGCCGACAAATGGGCGCTCGTCTGCGGCGCCAGCAAGGGCCTCGGGTACGGCTGCGCGCTGTCGCTGGCGCGCGAAGGCGTCAACCTGGTGATCAACGCGCGCACGCCGGGGCCGCTGGCCGAGGCGGCGCAGCGGATCGGCGACGACGCCGGCGTGACCGTCGTGGCGGTGGCCTGCGACATCGCGACGCCGTCGGGCCGTGACGAGGCGCTGTCCGCCTGCCCGCAGGTCGACATCCTGGTGACCAATGCCGGGGGGCCACCGCCCGGAGACTTCCGCAAGTTCACCCGCGACGACTGGATCCGGGCGCTCGACGCGAACATGCTCGCGCCGATCGAACTGATCAAGGCGACGGTCGACCCGATGATCGAGCGCCGCTTCGGCCGGATCGTCAACGTCACCTCAGGCGCGGTGAAGGCGCCGATCCACATCCTCGGTCTGTCCAACGGCGCGCGCTCGGGCCTGACCGGTTTCGTCGCCGGCCTCGCCAGGACGACCGTCGCGCACAACGTGACGATCAACAACCTGCTGCCCGGCTTCCACGACACAGACCGCGTGCGCAGCGTGGTCGGCGCGCAGGCGAAGGCGCAGGGCATCAGCTACGAGGAGGCGATCCGCCAGCGTATCGCCACGATCCCCGCCGGGCGGATCGGCGACCCCTGGGAGTTCGGCCAGGCCTGCGCGTTCCTGTGCAGTGCGCAGGCCGGATGGATCACCGGGCAGAACCTGCTGATCGACGGCGGCGCGTACCCGGGCACCTTCTAGGGTCGGCTCGCCGGACGAACGTTCCGGGGCCGGGAAACGCGGGGCGACGAGCGCCACGCCTCGCTATACTCGGCCGAACCCCTTTTCCCGGAGCGAGCATGCCCAAAGCGATCCGCATCCAGCAGGCCGGCGGCCCCGAAGTCATGCAGTACGTCGACGTCGAGGTCGGCCCGCCCGGCCCCGGCGAGGCGCAGGTGCGCCACCACGCGATCGGCCTGAACTACATCGACGTCTACTTCCGCACCGGCCTGTATCCGCAGCCGCTTCCCGGCGGCATCGGCCTGGAGGGGGCGGGCGTGGTTACCGCCGTGGGCGAGGGCGTGACGCACGTGAAGCCCGGCGATCGCGTCGCCTACAGCGACCGTCCGCCCGGCTCGTATGCCGAGTTGCGCAACATGCCGGCCAAGCCGCTGGTGAGGCTGCCCCGGGGCATCGACTTCGAGACGGCCGCCGCGATGATGCTCAAGGGCATGACGGTGCAGTACCTGTTCCGGCGCACCTACAAGCTGCAGAAGGGGCAGACGATCCTGTTCCACGCGGCGGCCGGCGGCGTCGGGCTGATCGCGATGCAGTGGGCGAAGGCGCTCGGCGTCACCGTGATCGGCACCGTCGGCTCGGAAGAGAAGGCGGCGCTCGCGCGCCGCTTCGGCTGCGACCACACGATCCTCTACAAGCGGGAGAACATCGTCGAGCGCGTGCGCGA
>JAHBZV010000074.1 GCA_019635275.1 Burkholderiaceae bacterium
TCGCGCAGGAAGCCCATCGGGTTCGGCGTGTGGGTGAGCGTCACCAGCCCCATCATGTGAATCGCCGCGATGAACAGCCCCGCCGCGATGCCGACGCTTTCGTCGACGTAGTAGTTCTTGCGGTGCGAGCCGTCGGGGCGCAGGCCGAACTTCTCGGCGAACAGCACGACCAGCCACGGCGCATCGGTCAGGTGCTCCTTCACGTGGTCGGTGCCGAGCGGGTGCAGCGCCTCGCGCCATTCGTCGGTCATCCGATCGCTGTAGGTCTTGAGCTCCTCTTCCTCGGCTGCCGCGCGGATCTTCGCCTTCAGGTCGGCATCGTCGATCGCGACGAAGCGCCACGGCTGGCGGTGAGCGCCGGAGGGCGCGGTGCCGGCCGTGAGGAGCGCCAGCTCGATCAGCCGCCGCGGCACCGGGTCGGTGGCGAAGTGGCGCGTCGTGCGGCGCCGTTCCATCGTCCGGTAGAACGCCTCGGCCCGGGCGAGCATCTGCGCCTCGTCGATGCGGGTGTAGCCGGGCAGCGGCACGAAGCGCGGCTCCGGCAGGTGCTTCGTCAGGGCCTTGTAGGCGGGTTCGGCCGATGGCGTCGGTTCGGGATGGGCCGGGGGGTCGCTGGATCGGTGGGACATGGTAGCGGCGTCGGGCGAGGCGGTGCGTGCGGGGTGCCCAGTATCGCGCGGGCCGCGGTGCGGCGCATCGACTTACAATGCAGGCGTGCCTGCAGCCGTGACGCCGCAGGGCATCCACGCGAGGGCTGACGAGCGGCGCGATGGCGGTATCCGACAAGCAGCAGATCCGTTTCTGCACGGCTGCCGATGGCACGCGGATCGCCTACGCGACGGTCGGCTCGGGCCCGCCGCTGGTGCGCGCCTCGCACTGGCTCAGCCATCTCGAGTTCGACTGGGAGAGTCCGGTCTGGCGGCCGTGGCTCACCGAGCTTTCGCGCGACCGCACATTGGTCCGCTACGACGACCGTGCCAGCGGCCTGTCCGACTGGGACGTCGCGGACATTTCGTTCGACAGCTGGTTCGCGGACCTCGAAGCGGTGGTGTCCGCCGTCGGACTGGCGCGTTTCGCGCTGTTCGGCATGTCGCGCGGCGCGCCGCTGGCGATCGCGTACGCCGTGCGCCATCCGCAGCGGGTCAGCCACCTGGTGCTCGCCGGCGGCTTCGCGCGCGGGCGCTGCCGTCGTGGCCAGCCGCAGCAGGCCGACGAGATGCGCCTCGAGCTCGACCTGGTTCGCATGGGCTGGGGGCGGGAGAACCCGGCGTTCCGGCGTCACTTCACCAGCCAGTTCCTGCCGGACGGCGGCCTCGAGCAGATCCGCTGGTTCGACGACTTGCAGCGCGTCTCGGCATCGCCCGAGAACGCCGCCCGGATCATCGAAGCCTCCAGCCGCATCGACGTGGTCGGCCTGCTGCCGCAGGTGAAGGTGCCGACGCTGGTGCTGCACGCGCGCGGCGACGCGCGCATCCCGTTCGAGGAGGGGCGCCTGCTCGCGAGCGGCATCCCGGGTGCGCGCTTCGTACCGCTCGACGGCACGAACCACGTGCTGCTCGAAGGCGAGCCTGCGTGGACGAGGTTCTGGCACGAGGTCCACGGATTCCTCGGCAGCGGCGACGCCGCCGCCTCGGCCGGGCCGACGAAGGCCCTGCCCGCGCTCACCGGCCGCGAGCGGCAGGTGCTCGAATTGCTGGCGCGCGGGCTCGCGAACGACGAGATCGCCGAGCGGCTCGGCATCGCAGCCAAGACGGTGCGCAACCAGGTGAGCGCGATCTTCGACAAGTTGCAGGTCTCGACGCGCGCGCAGGCCATCGTCTGCGCCCGCGAGGCGGGGCTGGGCAGCCAGGAGTAGCCGCGCCCGGGACGCCTGTCCCGGTTTCGCTCCACTTCGTCCGCGCCGGGGGTCCCGGCGGCGTCGGCGGACGGGACGCCCGGCTCATGCGACCCGGGACACCGGCAGGTTCAAATCGCACTCATCGGCGACGCCATCGGGGCGCGCAGGAGTTTCGCGATGAACCTGGATCCGTTCGACCCGCTGATCGACCTCGACTTCAACGGCACGCTCGAGTTGCACGACGCGCTCGACACCGAGGTGGTCTGCGTGAGCGGCCTGCTGTGGGTGATCGAGCCATCGCTCGGCGGCGGCCGCATCCTGCGACCGGGCGAG
This sequence comes from Burkholderiaceae bacterium, assembly GCA_019635275.1. Lineage (GTDB taxonomy): Bacteria > Pseudomonadota > Gammaproteobacteria > Burkholderiales > Burkholderiaceae_E > Zeimonas. The sequence goes on from JAHBZV010000074.1 coordinate 2,171, forward strand.
TCGTACGCGATCCGCCGCAACGGCCGCGCGCTGGTCACCGCGCTCGAGCCGAGCCTGGTGTGCGCGGTCGAGCCGCCAGCCGAGTCCGTCGCATCGACCCGCCAACGAGGAATCCGCCATGCGGCTCGCGTTGAGTAGATCCCGGCTCGTGATCGATCCGACCTACGCGGCACTGGCGCTGACGGCGTTGTTGTGGTCGTGCAACTTCGTCATCGGCCGCGCCGTGCGCGGCGACGTCACGCCGGTGACGATGAACTTCCTGCGCTGGGCGATCGCGCTGGCCGTCCTGCTGCCGTTCACGCTGGGCGACATTCGCGCGCACCGCGCGGCGCTGCTCGGGCACTGGAAGCTGCTCGCAATGCTCGGACTGACCGGCATCGCGTCGTTCCAGACGCTCTGCTACGTGGCACTGCGGACGACGACCGCAGTCAACGCGGTGCTGTTGCTGTCGCTCGCGCCGCTCGCGATCGTGTTCGTGTCGTGGCTCGCGCTCGGCGAGCGGGTGACGCGCCGGCAGGGGCTCGGCCTGGCGGTCTCGTCCGCAGGGGCCGCGGTGCTCGTCGTGCACGGCGACCTGGCGACCCTGATGACGCTGCAGTTCGAGGTCGGCGATCTCTGGATGCTCGTCGCGGTCGGCCTCTGGGCCGCCTATTCGGTGCTGCTCAGGCGACGTCCGCCCGAGGTGCCGCCGCTCGCCGTGCATGCCTGCTCGGTGCTGGCCGGCACGCTCTGGATGCTGCCGTTGTTCGCGTGGCAGTCGGGCAGCGGGGTGGCCCTGCCCGCGAGCGCCGGCGCATGGGCTGCGGTCGCGTTCATCGCCGTGTTCTCGTCGGCGATCGCGCACGCGCTGTGGGTGCGCGGCGTGGCGGCCATCGGCCCGAGCCGGGCCGGTGTCTTCATCCACCTGATGCCGCTGTTCGGCGCGACGCTGGCGGTGGCCTTTCTCGGCGAGGCGCTCGGCGGCTTCCACGTGGCGGGTGCGGCGCTCGTGATGTGCGGGGTGTACCTGGCAGGCGGGCGGTAGTCGGCCGGCTCCTCTGCTACGCTGGGGCGTTCGCGCATTCGCCGGCGGCGAGGCGCGCGAGGAGCGACGATGAACGCGCCAGCGGCGACGATCCAGCCTGCGGTCTTCTACGGCCACGGCAGCCCCATGAACACGCTCGAGGCGAACCGGCACACCGGGGCCTGGCGCCGCAGCGCCGCCATCGGTCCGCGACCGCGCGCGATCCTGGCGATCTCGGCGCACTGGTACGTCGGCGAGACCGCGGTGACCGCGATGGCCCACCCGCGCACGATCCACGACTTCTACGGCTTCCCCGCCGAGCTGCACGCCTTCGACTATCCGGCGCCGGGCGACCCCGCACTGGCCGAGCGCGTCTGCGCGCTGCTCGCGCCGCTGCCGGTGCGCGCCGATGCCGACTGGGGGCTCGACCACGGCACGTGGTCGGTGCTGGCGCACGTCTATCCGGACGCAGACGTGCCCATCGTGCAGCTGAGCCTCGATGCGCGACGCGAGCCGGCTTTCCACCACGCGCTGGGTCGACGGCTGGCCGTGCTCCGCGAAGAGGGGGTGCGCATCGTCGGCAGCGGCAATGCGGTCCATCACCTCGGGCGGCTCGCGCGCCGCGCCGACGCGCCGGCGCACGACTGGGCGCTCGCGTTCGAGGCGCACGTGCGCGACTGCGTGCTGCGCGACGACGTCGCGCCGTTGATCGACTACGGGGGTTTCGGCGAGGCGGCCCGGCTGTCGGTGCCGACGCCCGAGCACTACCTGCCGATGCTCGTCGTGCTGGGGGCGCGCCGGCCGGACGACCGGGCGACGATCCTGACCGAGGGGATCGAGCTGGGTTCGATCGGGATGCTGTCGTTCGCGCTCGACCGGGCCGAGGCCTGATCGAGCGCTTCGGGAGGGCCTACTTCACCGCGGCGAGCATGTGCTCAACGGCGGCGCGGACCTGCGCATCGGACAGGTTCGCGTTGCCGCCGCGCGGCGGCATCGCGCGGATGCCGGTGATTGCGTACTTGACCAGCGTGTCCTCGCCGGTCGCGACGCGCGGCGCCCAGGCGGCCTTGTCGCCGTACTTCGGGGCGCCGGCGACGCCAGTGCCGTGGCAGACCATGCAGGTCGCGTCGTACACCTTCTTGCCTTCGTCCGAAGAGGCACTGGCCGTCGCGGCGGGCGCTGCGGCGGCCGGTGCCGGTGCGGCGGCGGGAGCGGGTGCCGCGGCAGGAGCAGGCGCAGCGGGTGTGGCCGCCGGCGCCGCAGCGGCTGCCGCCGGCTTCGCGTCGGCCTGCTTCGCGGCCTCGACCTTCGGCTCCTCGAACTTGCCGCCCGCCTGGTTGGCCATGTAGACGACCGCGCGCGTGACCTCGACGTCGCTGAAGTCGCCGCCGCCCTGCGGCGACATCGCGCCCTTGCCCTTGAGCGCCGAAGTCACCAGCGCCTGCAGGCCGGTCTTGATGCGCGGCGCCCAGGCCCCGGCATCGCCGAGCTTGGGCGCGCCCGCGACGCCGGTGGCGTGACAGGCCGAGCACTGCGCCTTGAAGACCTGCTCGCCGGTCTTCAGCGCGCCCGGCGAGCTCGCGTCGCGCAGCTCGAAACCGGCGACCGGCTGGATGCGCGCCTCGATCGCCTCGGGCGTCATCGCGTCGGCGCCCGCGCCAGTGCGCGTGCTGGTGCCGACGTACTTCACGAGGAGCACGATGATCAGGATCGGGACCACGAAGGCCAGCACGACCACAGTGATCAGCTGCCGGGGGGTCTTGATGAATGCCTGGTGTTCGTCGCTCATTCTGGCGCGGCCGGTTGGGAAACGAAGCTGGGGATTATATCCGCTACTTCTTCCCGTCCAGAGACTTCAGCCGCTCGGCGATTTCCTCCTCGATCTCGTGCAGCATCCGGGCGTCGGGATCCTTCCAGTCGCCGCCCGCAGCGCGCGCCATGAAGGCGGTGGCGCGGGCGAACTCCTCCAGCGCCAGGCCGGGGTCGCCTCCGCGCGCCGGCATGCCGCGCACGCCCACCCACGCGTGCGCGGTCAGCACGTCCTGACCCTACTCGATCAGCGGTTTCCAGGCTTCGCGATCGCCGAACCGTGGCGCCTTTTCGACCCCGGTCGCGTGACAGGCGACGCAGACCCGGCGATAGACCTGCTCGCCCGATGCGAGGGGGCGCGGCGGTGCGGCGGTGGCGACGCACGCAGCGGTGGCGGCCGCGCCGACGGCCAGGCCGAGCAGCCGGAACAGTCTTCGGTTCGATGCAGAAGTCGGTCGAGTCGCGGGCACCGTCGTCTCCCTCGTTGCGCGGCTGGCGGGATCGTAGCCGAACGCGGCCGCGCGCGGCCTGGGTTAGACTGCGGCGCATGAAAACCCTCGCCCGGATCGTGATGGCGTGGCTGGTCGCGGTGGCGCTGCCCGTGCAGGGTTTTGCCGCGGCGGCGATGCTGTCGTGCGGGCCCGGGCACGAGCGGATGGCAGGCGCCGTCGAAGCCGGGCATGCCCACGCGTCGCATGGCACCGCGGCAACGGCAGCGATGGCCAGCGCAACGGCCTCCGATGCGACCGCTCTTGCGGCCGCGGGTGCGTTCAAGTGCAGCGCCTGCGCGGCGTGCTCCGTGGCCACTGCGTTGCCCACGTCGTTGGTCATCGTCGCAGCGCAGCGGCCTGCCGCCGAGGCCATTCCGGAGCGACTGCAGCCCAGCGGCGACTTCGTCGTCGAGCGGCTGGAGCATCCCCCCCGGGACTTCTTCGCCTGACTGCGTTCCGGCGCGCGCGAGACGGTCCGCGCGCCCCGGGGGCAGACCCGATCGACATCGGCGGCCCGCGACGGCCGCCGTCCCCGGTTCGAGCTGACGAGAAGACCATGCCCGATTCGCGCATCCGTTCGCGCATCCGTTCGCGGATCCGACCGAGCCTGCCGGCGATCCTGCTGGCGGCGAGCACCGCTGTCGCCTCCGCCTTCGCCGCGGCGCAGCCCGCAGCGCAGCCCGCGGTGGACCCCCCGAAAGCCGACCCTCTCGACGCGAGCGCCGACGTGCCGGCCGTGCGGGTGCGTTCGTCGTTCGCCGGCTATCGGGGCCTGGCCGACGAGAAGGTGGGCTCGTGGCGGGAGACCAACGACACCGTCGGGCGGATCGGCGGCTGGAAGGCCTATGCGCGCGAAGCCGCGCAGCCGGATGTGCCGGCGCCACCGGATGCGGCGGCGCAGCCCGGCGGTGCGGGCGGCGGCGCAACGCCCGCGAGCGACGAGGCGCGCGGCGACCGCGGAGGTCAACGATGAGGCTGCGACGCATCCGGATGGCCGCCGCGGCGCTCGCCGCCTTCGCGCTCGGCGGTTGCGCGAGCTTCAGCGCCGACGGCGGCTTCGGCACGGTCGAGCAGGCGGCAAGCGAGCGGCTCGGCAAGGAAGTGCGGTGGGCGCGCTCCGACGACGAGCGAGCCGCCATCGACACGCGGGTCGACGCGCTGCTCGCCGGGCCTCTGACGGCCGATGCGGCGGTGCAGGTCGCACTGCTGAACAACCGGGGCCTGCAGGCGAGCTTCGACGAGTTGGGCATCGCCGAAGCGGGGCTCGTGCAGGCCGGCCGGCTGCCGAACCCCGGTTTCGGCTTCGGGCGGCTGCGGCGCGGCGACGAGACCGAGATCGAGCGCTCGCTGCACTTCGACCTGGCCCGGCTGCTGGCGATGCCGATGGTGCGCGAGATGGAGTCGCGCCGCTTCGAGCGCGTCAAGCGCGAAGCGGCGGCAGCGATGCTGGCGCTCGCGGCCGACACGCGCAAGGCCTGGGTGGCGGCCGTCGCCGCCGAGCAGTCGGTCCGCTACATGGGCCAGGTGCGCGAAGCGGCCGACGCGAGCGCCGAGCTCGCGCGGCGCATGGCGCGCGCCGGCAACTGGAACAAGCTGCAGCAGGCCCGCGAGCAGGGTTTCTACGCCGATGCCGCGCTCGGGCTCGCGCGCACCGAGCGGCTGCGCGACGCGACCCGCGAGCGCCTCACCCGGCTGATGGGCCTTTGGGGCGGGCAGACGCAGTTCCGGCTGCCCGAAAGGTTGCCCGACCTGCCCGAGGCGCCGCTCGACATGCCCGATGTCGAGCGGCGCGCGATCGCCGAGCGGCTCGACGTTCAGGCGGCGCGGCTGGGCGCGGAGCAGACCGCGAAGAACCTCGGCCTGACGCAGGCCACGCGATTCGTGAACGTGCTCGAGCTCGGCGCGGTGCGCAACGCGTCGAACGAGGCGCCGACGCAGCGCGGCTGGGAAGTGTCGTTCGAGCTGCCGCTGTTCGACTGGTCGGGTGCGCGCGTCGCGCGCGCCGAGGCGATCTACATGCAGTCGCTGAACCGCGCGGCGGCCATCGCGATCGACGCCCGCTCGGAAGTCCGCGAGGCCTATCGCGCGTACCGCTCGACGTTCGACATCGCGCGGCACCAGCGCGACGAGATCGTTCCGATCAGGAACCGCATCGCCGAGGAGAACCTGCTGCGCTACAACGGCATGCTGATCGGCGTGTTCGAGCTGCTCGCCGATGCGCGCGCGCAGATCGCGTCGGTCAACGGCTACATCGATGCGCTGCGCGACTTCTGGGTCGCGCAGGCCGACCTCGACCTGGCGCTGGTCGGCAAGCCGACCCTGGCGATGCCGGCCGCGGGCGCCGCAGCGCCGGTGGCCGCCGGCGGCGGGCACTGAGGTCCAACGAAGAGACTGCGAGCAACCCCGACATGGCTTCCCGACGCGATTTCTTCCGCGGAGCGACCGCGATCACGGCGGCCGCGGCCGCGACCTCGGTGGCGCGGGCGGCGCTGGCCGCGCTGCCCGACCCGGTGATCCAGGGCGATCCCGGCACCATGCCGCCGCTGGCGCCGCCGAGCGGCCGCCCGTACCGCCCGGTGGTCACGCTGAACGGCTGGACGCTGCCGTGGCGGATGAACCAGGGCGTCAAGGAGTTCCACCTGGTCGCCGAGCCGGTCGTGCGCGAGATGGCGCCCGGCTTCAAGGCGCACCTGTGGGGCTACAACGGCCAGTCGCCCGGCCCGACGATCGAGGTGGTCGAAGGCGACCGCGTGCGCATCTTCGTCACCAACCGATTGCCCGAGCACACCAGCATCCACTGGCACGGCCAGCGACTGCCCAACGGCATGGACGGCGTCACCGGCCTCACGCAGCCGGGCATCGCTCCGGGCAAGACGTTCGTCTACGAGTTCGTTGCGCGCCGCCCCGGCACCTTCATGTACCACCCGCACGCCGACGAGATGACGCAGATGGCGATGGGGATGATGGGCTTCTGGGTCACGCACCCGAAGGGCCGGCACCCGCTGATCGACGAGGTGGACCGCGACTTCGTGTTCCTGCTGAACGCCTACGACATCGATCCTGGCAGCTACACGCCGAAGATCATGACGATGCTCGACTTCAACCTGTGGTCGTGGAACAGCCGCGTGTTCCCCGGCATCGACCCGCTCGTCGTCAGGAAGAACGACAAGGTGCGCATCCGCGTGGGCAACCTGACGATGACCAACCACCCGATCCACCTGCACGGCCACGAGTTCGTCGTCACCGGCACCGACGGCGGTCCGACGCCGAAGGCTTCGCGCTGGCCCGAGGTCACCGCCGACATCGCGGTCGGCCAGATGCGGCAGGTCGAATTCGTTGCCGACGAGGAGGGCGACTGGGCGTTCCACTGCCACAAGAGCCACCACACGATGAACGCGATGGGCCACGACGTGCCGACGATGATCGGCGTCGACCACCGCGGGCTGGCGAAGAAGATCACGCGGCTGATTCCCGACTACATGGTGATGGGCGAGCGAGGCATGGCCGACATGGCCGAGATGGAGATGCCGCTGCCCGACAACACGGTGCCGATGATGACCGGAGCAGGGCCGTTCGGCTCGGTCGAGATGGGCGGGATGTTCTCCGTGCTGAAGGTGCGCGCCGACCAGAAGCCGGGCGACTACACCGATCCGGGCTGGTACCGGCATCCGCCGGGGACCGTCGCCACCGAGTGGGCCGGGCCGCTGGCGGACGCGACGCCTGCGCGCTCGGCGGGCGGGCAGTCGATGCCGCTGGCGACGAAGCCGGCGCCGTCGATCGAGGTGCAGGTGCGCAAGCCGGGCGCGCACGGCGGACATGACGACCACTGACGGAGATCGCGCGATGAAGCAATCGAGGCAATGCGCGCCGGCCGGCGGCGCGGCGCGTATTTCGCGGCGGCGAAGCGCCGCGACGATCGTGCGGGCCATGGGATCGACGGCGGTGCTGGCCCTCGCACTCACATCCGGCGCGTCGGGCGCATGGGCCCACGGCGATGCGGCGCACGACGCGCCACGCGCGGCGGCGCAGAAGGAACAGAAGCCGTGGGGCATCGCCGGCGACGCGCACGACGCGAAGCGCACGATCGAGATCCGGATGCTCGACACGATGCGTTTCGTTCCCGACCGCATCGAGGTGCGCGAGGGCGAGACGGTGCGGCTCGTGCTGCGCAACGCCGGCAAAACGACGCACGAGCTGGTGCTCGGCACGAAGCCGGTGCTCGACGAGCACGCCGCGCTGATGATGAAGTTCCCGGACATGGAGCACGACGAGCCCTACATGGTCCACGTCGCGCCGGGGCGACGCGGCGAGATCGTCTGGACTTTCAACCGGGCCGGCGAGTTCGACTTCGCCTGCCTGATCGCGGGGCACTACCAGGCCGGCATGGTCGGCAAGGTGCGCGTGGCCCCGAGACGCTGAACCTTCGACAGGAGCGACGAGGATGAAGACAGGGAAGTGGGTCGTGGCGGCAGCACTGGCGGGGGCCGCGGCGCCGATCTTCGCGCATCACGGTGAGCCGAGCGGACACGCGGTTGCGCAAGTCGCGCAGGCTACCCAGGGCGCCCAGGGTGCGCAGGGCGCTCAGCCCGACGCCGGGTTGGCGCAGGGCGAGGTGCGCAAGATCGACCGCGCGAATCGCAAGCTGACGATCAAGCACGGCGAGATCCGTAACCTGGACATGCCGCCGATGACGATGGTGTTCCAGGCGAGCGATGCGAAGCTGCTCGACGGCTTGAAGGTCGGCGACAAGGTGAAGTTCAGGGCCGCGAAGGTCGACGGACACTACGCGGTGACGGAAATCGAGCCGAGCCGGTAGACGGAGGGCCGCGCCATGACACGCGCGATCGATCATCGCGGGCGCGCACGTCGAGGCGGCGGCGCGGCTGCGTACCTGCTGGCTTGCCTGCTCGCCTCTTCGCCGGGGGCAGTGGCGGCGCAGCAGCAGGCGTCGGGCGCCACGCAGACGAGCAGCCAGTCCGGCGTGAACGTGAAGGTGACGCCCCGGCGCCCGGCTCCGGGGGCCGCGACGTGGGACTTCGCCGTCGTCCTCGACACGCACAGCCAGGAACTCGCCGACGACCTGACGCGGACCGCCACGCTCGTGACCGACGACGGCAGGCGGCTGAAGCCGGCAGGTTGGGCCGGCGCGCCGCCCGGCGGGCACCACCGAGAGGGCGTGCTGAGCTTTCCCGCGCCCGACCCGGTGCCCGGCGCCTTCGAGCTGCATCTTTCGCGCCCGGGCGAATCGTCGGTCCGCGTCCTGCGCTGGAAGCCGGACGGTCGCTGATTCACTTCACTCGTCGGAGCAACGCATGACTGTCGACGCACCCGAGGCCCGGCACGCGGACGCAGCGTGGGCGCGGGGCCTGGTTCGCGCGTTCGCGCTCGGAACCTTCGGAGCAGCGGCGCTGCTGGCGATCTACTTCGCCACGCTCAGCGCGGTTTCCGGCTCCGGTTATGCGCTGGATCAGTTCGCGACGTTCTGGCCGTACGTCGTGGCGCTGGCCACGGGGTTCGGCATCCAGGTCGGCCTGTTTTCGTGGCTGCAGCGGGCCGTTCACGCTGCGCACGGTTCGGGCAAGATCGTCGCGGCGAGCGGCACGACTTCCGGCGTCACGATGGTTTCATGCTGCGCGCACTACCTCGTCAACCTCCTGCCGGCGCTGGGCGCGGCCGGCCTGGTGACGTTCGTCGCCCAGTATCAGGTCGAGCTGTTCTGGGTCGGGCTGCTCGCCAACGCGCTCGGCATCGCCTACATGGGACGAAGGGCCGCGGCCTTCGTTCGCGAGATGAGCCCTGCGGCGCGATGACGCCGCACGCAGGTCGCCGACGATCGACGGACGCGTGCCGCTTACGGAAATGTAATGCCGCGGTCACCTTCCTGCGGGTGCCTGGTCGGCAAGCTGGCATCATGTCGAGCGCAGGGGAAGTGGCTTGCTCATGGACGAATCCGGGCACCGTGACGCTTCGACGCCGCGCACCGGGGGTGTATTGCACCGGCCCTGGGGTAGCGCCCTCGCGATGATCGGGCTGATCGTCGCCTTCTTCCTCGTGCGCGAGCACTGGACCCACCTTGCGGGGCTCTGGATCTACCTGTTGTTGCTGGCGTGTCCGCTGATGCACCTGTTTCACGGACACGGCGGCCACGGACGGCACGGCGCCCCATTCGAGCGCGAACGCAAGGAGTAGACGAGCTCATGGACACGCGCAGCGACCCGTCGCAGCCGGCGAGCGAAGCCCGTCGCGCACATCACGAGCATCGCGAGCATCACGAGCATCACGAGCATCACGCGCCGACGCCGGCGGTGACCGAGCCCGCTTCGGCGGCTCCGCAGGGCACGATCTACACCTGCCCGATGCACCCCGAGATCCGCCGGAACGCGCCCGGCCACTGCCCGATCTGCGGAATGGCGCTCGAGCCGCTGATGCCCAGCCTCGACGACGACGAGAACCCCGAGCTGCGCGACTTCACGAGACGCTTCTGGTGGACGCTGCCGCCGACGGTCGTCGTGCTCGCGCTCGCGATGGGCGGTCACCTGCTCGGCTGGCTGT
>JAHBZV010000075.1 GCA_019635275.1 Burkholderiaceae bacterium
CATCTGCGAGAAGTGCGGCGTCGAGGTCACGCTGGCCAAGGTGCGCCGCGAGCGGATGGGACACATCGAGCTCGCGAGCCCGGTCGCGCACATCTGGTTCCTCAAGTCGCTGCCGTCGCGCCTGGGCATGGTGCTCGACATGACGCTGCGCGACATCGAGCGCGTCCTCTACTTCGAGGCCTTCGTGGTCATCGAGCCGGGCATGACGCCGCTCAAGCGCGGCCAGATCATGACCGAGGACGACTTCATCGCGAAGACCGAGGAATACGGCGACGAATTCCGCGCGATGATGGGCGCGGAGGGCGTTCGCGAGCTGCTGCGCACGATCGACATCGATCGTGACATCGAGAACCTGCGCAAGGAACTCGAGTCGACCGGCTCGGAAGCCAAGATCAAGAAGATCGCCAAGCGGCTGAAGGTGCTCGAGGGATTCCAGCGCTCGGGAATCAAGCCCGACTGGATGGTCATGGAGGTGCTGCCGGTGCTGCCGCCCGAGCTGCGCCCGCTGGTACCGCTCGACGGCGGCCGCTTCGCGACCTCCGACCTCAACGACCTGTACCGGCGCGTCATCAACCGCAACAACCGGCTCAAGCGCCTGCTCGAGCTCAAGGCGCCCGAGATCATCGTGCGCAACGAGAAGCGCATGCTGCAGGAGTCGGTCGACTCGCTGCTCGACAACGGCCGTCGCGGCAAGGCGATGACCGGCGCGAACAAGCGGGCGCTCAAGTCGCTCGCCGACATGATCAAGGGCAAGGGCGGGCGCTTCCGCCAGAACCTGCTCGGCAAGCGCGTCGACTACTCGGGCCGTTCGGTCATCGTGGTGGGGCCGCAGCTCAAGCTGCACCAGTGCGGGCTGCCCAAGCTGATGGCGCTCGAGCTGTTCAAGCCGTTCATCTTCAACAAGCTCGAGACGATGGGCGTCGCCACGACCATCAAGCAGGCGAAGAAGTACGTCGAGAGCCAGGAACCCATCGTCTGGGACATCCTCGAGGAAGTGATCCGCGAGCATCCGGTGCTGCTGAACCGCGCGCCGACGCTGCACCGGCTGGGCATCCAGGCGTTCGAGCCGGTGCTGATCGAGGGCAAGGCGATCCAGCTCCATCCGCTCGTCTGCGCCGCGTTCAACGCCGACTTCGACGGCGACCAGATGGCCGTCCACGTGCCGCTGTCGCTCGAGGCGCAACTCGAGGCGCGCGCGCTGATGCTCGCGTCGAACAACGTGCTGTTCCCGTCCAACGGCGAGCCGTCGATCGTGCCGTCGCAGGACATCGTGCTGGGCCTGTACTACACGACGCGCGAGAAGATCAACGGCAAGGGCGAGGGCATGTTCTTCGCCGACGTCGGCGAGGTGCAGCGCGCCTACGACAACGCGCAGGTCGAGCTCAACACGAAGATCACGGTCCGGCTGGTCGAGTACACGAAGAACCGCGAGACCGGCGAGGTCGAGGCCAACCCGATCCGCGCCGAGACGACGGTCGGCCGCGCGCTGCTGTCCGAGATCCTGCCGAAGGGCCTGCCGTTCGACTTCATCAACCGCGCGCTGAAGAAGAAGGAGATCTCGCGGCTGATCAACGCGTCGTTCCGGCGCTGCGGCCTGCGCGACACGGTCATCTTCGCCGACCAGCTGATGCAGAACGGCTTCAGGCTCGCGACCCGCGCCGGCATCTCGATCGCCATCGACGACATGCTCGTTCCGGCCCAGAAGGTCGAGATCCTCGCCCAGGCCGAGAAGGAAGTGAAGGAGATCGAGCAGCAGTACACCTCGGGCCTCGTCACGCACGGCGAGCGCTACAACAAGGTGGTCGACATCTGGGGCCGCGCCGGCGACGACGTCGGCAAGGCGATGATGCGCCAGCTCGAGACGCAGAACGTCGAGGACCGCAAGGGCAACGTCGTCAAGCAGGAGTCGTTCAACGCCATCTACATGATGGCCGACTCGGGCGCGCGCGGCTCGGCGGCGCAGATCCGGCAGCTCGCCGGCATGCGGGGCCTGATGGCCAAGCCCGACGGCTCGATCATCGAGACGCCGATCACCGCGAACTTCCGCGAGGGCCTGAACGTCCTGCAGTACTTCATCTCGACGCACGGCGCGCGCAAGGGCCTGGCCGACACGGCGCTCAAGACAGCGAACTCGGGCTACCTGACCCGCCGACTGGTCGACGTGACCCAGGACCTGGTGGTCACCGAGGACGACTGCGGCACGACGAACGGCGTGTCGATGAAGGCGCTGATCGAGGGCGGCGAGGTGATCGAGGCGCTGCGCGACCGTATCCTGGGCCGGGTGGCGACCGTCGACGTGATCCATCCCGAGACGCAGGAGACGGTCTTCGAGGCCGGCACGCTGCTCGACGAGGACGTCGTCGACGAGATCGTCCGGCTGGGCATCGACGAGGTGCGCGTGCGCACGCCGCTCACCTGCGAGACGCGTTACGGCCTGTGCGCCAAGTGCTACGGGCGCGACCTCGGCCGCGGTTCGCTGGTCAACAGCGGCGAGGCGGTCGGCGTGATCGCCGCGCAGTCGATCGGCGAACCGGGCACGCAGCTGACGATGCGTACCTTCCACATCGGCGGTGCCGCGTCGCGGGCAGCGGTGGCCAGCGCGGTCGAGGCCAAGTCGAACGGCATCGTGCGCTTCACGGCGACGATGCGCTACGTGACCAACGCCAAGGGCGAGCAGATCGTCATCTCGCGCTCGGGCGAGGTCGTCATCGTCGACGACAACGGCCGCGAGCGCGAGCGCCACAAGGTGCCGTACGGCGCCACGCTGCTGGTCACCGACGGCAAGACCGTCAAGGCCGGCACGCAGCTCGCCACCTGGGACCCGCTGACGCGCCCGATCATCACCGAGTACTCGGGCACGATCCGCTTCGAGAACGTCGAAGAGGGCGTGACGGTCGCCAAGCAGATCGACGAGGTTACCGGCCTGTCGACGCTGGTCGTCATCGACGCCAAGCGCCGCGGCCCGACGACCAAGTCGGTGCGCCCGCAGGTCAAGCTGATCAACGAGGCCGGCGAGGAAGTGAAGATCGCCAACACCGACCACGCGGTGACGATCAGCTTCCCGGTGGGCGCGCTGATCACGGTGCGCGACGGCCAGCAGGTAGGCGTCGGCGAGATCCTCGCGCGCATTCCGCTCGAGTCGCAGAAGACGCGCGACATCACGGGCGGCCTGCCGCGGGTGGCCGAGCTGTTCGAGGCGCGCTCGCCGAAGGACGCCGGCATGCTCGCCGAAGTCACCGGCACCGTGTCGTTCGGCAAGGACACCAAGGGCAAGCAGCGCCTGGTCATCACCGACCTGGACGGCAACGCCCACGAGTTCCTGATCCCGAAGGACAAGAACGTGCTGGTGCACGACGGCCAGGTGGTCAACAAGGGCGAGATGATCGTCGACGGCCCGGCCGACCCGCACGACATCCTGCGACTGCTCGGCATCGAGGCGCTCGCGCGCTACATCGTCGACGAGGTGCAGGACGTCTACCGGCTGCAGGGCGTGAAGATCAACGACAAGCACATCGAGGTGATCGTTCGCCAGATGCTGCGTCGCGTCCAGGTCACCGACCCGGGCGACACGCCGTTCATCACCGGCGAGCAGGTCGAGCGCTCCGAGATGCTCGACGAGAACGACAAGGCGATCGCGGCGGACAAGCAGCCGGCCAGCTACATCAACCTGCTGCTGGGCATCACCAAGGCGTCGCTGTCGACCGACTCGTTCATCTCGGCGGCCTCGTTCCAGGAGACCACCCGCGTGCTGACCGAGGCGGCGATCATGGGCAAGCGCGACGAACTGCGCGGTCTCAAGGAGAACGTGATCGTCGGCCGCCTGATCCCCGCGGGAACCGGCCTGGCCTACCATCGCGCCCGCCGCATGAAGGAGCAGACCGAGGCCCAGGAGCAGGCCGCGCTGGCCGCCGCCGAGGCACTGTTCGAGCCGATGCCGGCCGGCGACGCGGCGGAGGCCGAGGCCGCGCCAGGCGCCGAGGGCGGCGAGGCCTGACGGACCGGCGATGTCGGCCGCGGCTCTCGCGCGGCGCGCCGCCGCCGCGGCGCTGTGGGTGGCGCTCGGGGCGGGCCTGGCGGCCTGCGCCGGCCCCGGCGCAGGCTGGCCCGGCGGCCTCGGCGGACCCGCGGGTGCGGGGTCGCAGGCGATCGCCTGGCCGGTGGACAGGCCGCAGCTGCGCGTCGGTGACCGCTGGGTGTACGCGGGCCGCGAGCTCGGCGACAGCGCCGCCGACGGGCGCATCGTCCTCGAGCGCACCGTCACGCGGGTCGCCGGCGACCGCGTCGAGTTGCGCCAGGTGCCGCTCGACGCGGCCACCCGCCGGCCCGCCGGCCCGGCACGCGCGCGCAACGTGAGGTTGTCGGTCTGGCACCTCGACCCCGGCGTCCGTTCGTCCGGCGAGATCCGCAGCCTCGCGTTCCCGCTGACGCCGGACAAGCAGTGGCAGTACGAGTACTGGCTGGCCGCCGGCGCCGGCGACGCCGTGACCACCTATCGCTACCAGGCGCGGGTCGACGGGACCGAGATCGTGCGCACGCCGGCCGGACGCTTCGACACGGTGCGCGTGGTGCACGAGGGCGAGTGGAGCCGGCCGGTGCTGGAGCGCGGCCAGCCCGCGCTGCGCAGCGGCGCCGTCACCACCACGTACTGGTACGCGCCGGCCGTGGGTACGTGGGTCCGGCTCGAGGTCGACCTGCGGCGCGCCGACGGCGGGCGCGAGCTGGGGGTCGTCCAGGAGCTGGTCGATTACCGACGCGGGCGCTGACGCCGCAGGCGCCTGGGCGACGCGGAATCGCGACAGCGCTGCTCCCGGCAGGCCCGCACGGACTTGCTCTCGGGCCTTCGCCAATCTATACTAATCGGCTTTCCGGAATTCACAGCGCGGCGCAATCGATCGCCGCAGCCGGGTGACCGACGGCCGGTTCGCCGGCGGGCGCCGGCCAGGAACACGAGGACATCAGATGCCAACCATCAGCCAGCTCGTTCGTCAGGGTCGCGAGACGGCCGTCACGAAGAGCAAGAGCCCGGCCCTGCAGGATTGCCCGCAGCGCCGCGGCGTCTGCACCCGGGTGTACACCACCACGCCTAAGAAGCCGAACTCGGCGCTTCGCAAGGTGGCCAAGGTGCGCCTGACCAACGGTTTCGAGGTGATCTCGTACATCGGCGGCGAGGGGCACAACCTGCAGGAACACTCGGTGGTGCTGATTCGCGGCGGACGGGTCAAGGACCTGCCGGGCGTGCGCTACCACATCGTTCGCGGCTCGCTCGACCTGCAGGGCGTGAAGGATCGCAAGCAGTCCCGATCGAAGTACGGCGCAAAGCGCCCGAAGAAGGGCTGATACCGGCGGCGGGCCGCCGACGACGGCGGACGCCTGCCAGCAAGGGTGGGCGCGAGCCGGCAGGCGGAGGCTCGCGCTCTTGTTTTTGCGGCGTGCGCCGCCCGTCCCGGGCGGTCCGCGTCGAGTAAGCGGCGGCCTCCGCCGTCCCGATGGGCGGGGCGGCGAGTAGGGTCGCCACGCGGGCGGTTCCCCGATGGCCGGGGCCGCGCGCGAGCTGAACAGTGAGGTGAAACATGCCACGTCGTCGCGAAGTTCCCAAGCGCGAGATCCTCCCCGACCCGCTTTACGGCAGCGTCGAGGTCTCCAAGTTCGTCAACGTGCTGATGCTCGACGGCAAGAAGGCCGTCGCCGAGCGCATGCTCTACGGCGCGTTCGATCAGATCAAGACCAAGTCCGGCAAGGACCCGGTCGAAGTGTTCGCGCAGGCGCTGCAGAACACCAAGCCGATGGTCGAGGTGAAGAGCCGCCGCGTCGGCGGCGCCAACTACCAGGTGCCCGTCGAGGTGCGTCCCGTGCGCCGCCTGGCGCTGGCGATGCGCTGGCTGCGCGAGGCCGCCAAGAAGCGCGGCGAGAAGTCGATGGGCGTGCGGCTCGCCAACGAACTGATGGAAGCCTCGGAGAATCGCGGCGGCGCGGTCAAGAGGCGCGACGAGGTGCACCGGATGGCCGAGGCGAACAAGGCGTTCGCGCACTTCCGATTCTGACGGGGCGGCACACCGCTACCCCAGCACTGGCGACGCTCACGAGGCGTCGCGAAACCCGAAGAAAGTACCCATCATGGCCCGCAAGACCCCGATCGACCGATATCGCAATATCGGCATCTCCGCCCACATCGACGCCGGCAAGACGACGACGACCGAGCGCATCCTGTACTACACCGGCGTCAACCACAAGCTCGGCGAGGTCCACGACGGCGCCGCGACCACCGACTGGATGGAGCAGGAGCAGGAGCGCGGGATCACGATCACCTCGGCTGCGGTCACCTGCTTCTGGAAGGGCATGGACCTCACGATGCCCGAGCACCGGATCAACATCATCGACACCCCCGGGCACGTCGACTTCACGATCGAGGTCGAGCGCTCGATGCGCGTGCTCGACGGCGCGTGCATGGTCTACTGCGCGGTGGGCGGCGTGCAGCCGCAGTCCGAGACGGTCTGGCGCCAGGCCAACAAGTACGGCGTGCCGCGGCTGGCGTTCGTCAACAAGATGGACCGGATGGGCGCGAACTTCTTCAAGGTCTACGACCAGATGAAGACGCGCCTCAAGGCGAACCCGGTGCCGATCGTGGTCCCGATCGGCGCCGAAGAGGGGTTCAAGGGCGTCGTCGACCTGCTCAAGATGAAGGCCATCCTGTGGGACGAGGCTTCGCAGGGCATGAAGTTCGAATACGCCGAGATCCCGGCCGAGCTCGTCGACACCTGCAAGAAGTGGCGCGAGAACATGGTCGAGGCCGCGGCCGAAGCCGACGAGGAGCTGATGAACAAGTACCTCGAAGAGGGCGACCTCCCCGAGGACCTGGTCAGGCAGGGCCTTCGCAAGCGCACGATCGCCAACGAGATCCAGCCGATGATGTGCGGCACCGCGTTCAAGAACAAGGGCGTGCAGCGCATGCTCGACGCGGTGATCGAGTTCCTGCCGTCGCCGGTCGACATCCCGCCGGTGCAGGGCACCGACGACAACGACGCCCATACCGAGCGAAAGGCCGACGACGGCGAGAAGTTCTCGGCCCTCGCGTTCAAGCTGATGACCGACCCGTTCGTCGGCCAGCTGACGTTCGTGCGCGTCTACTCGGGAGTGCTCAATTCCGGCGACACCGTCCTGAACTCGATCAAGGGCAAGAAGGAGCGGATCGGGCGCATCCTGCAGATGCACGCGAACCAGCGCGAGGAGATCAAGGAACTGCGCGCCGGTGACATCGCCGCCTGCGTCGGCCTCAAAGACGTCACTACCGGCGAGACGCTGTGCCACGTCGACGCGCCGATCATCCTCGAGCGCATGGTGTTCCCGGAGCCCGTCATCTCGCAGGCGGTCGAGCCGAAGACCAAGGCCGACCAGGAGAAGATGGGCATCGCGCTCGGTCGACTGGCGCAGGAAGACCCGTCGTTCCGCGTGCGCACCGACGAGGAGTCGGGCCAGACGATCATCGCCGGCATGGGCGAACTGCACCTCGAGATCATCGTCGACCGCATGAAGCGCGAGTTCGGCGTCGAGGCGTCGGTGGGCAAGCCTCAGGTCGCGTACCGCGAGACCATCCGCAAGACCTGCGACGAAGTCGAAGGCAAGTTCATCAAGCAGTCGGGCGGGCGCGGGCAGTACGGCCACGTGGTGCTCAAGATCGAGCCGCTGGAAGCGGGTGGCGCGAACTTCGAGTTCGTCGATGCGATCAAGGGCGGTGTCGTGCCGCGCGAGTTCATTCCGGCAGTGCAGAAGGGCATCGAGGAGACGCTTCCGTCGGGCGTTCTGGCCGGCTATCCGGTCGTGAACGTCAAGGCGACGCTGTTCTTCGGCTCGTACCACGACGTCGACTCGAACGAGAACGCGTTCAAGCAGGCCGGCTCGATTGCCTTCAAGGAAGGCTTGCGTCGCGCCAGTCCGGTGCTGCTCGAGCCGATGATGGCGGTCGAGGTCGAGACGCCGGAGGACTACGCCGGTACGGTGATGGGCGACCTGTCGTCGCGTCGCGGCATGGTCCAGGGCATGGAGGACATGGTCGGCGGCGGCAAGGTGATCCGCGCCGAAGTGCCGCTGTCCGAGATGTTCGGCTACGCGACCACGCTGCGTTCGCTGACGCAGGGCCGCGCCACCTACACGATGGAATTCAAGCACTACGCCGAGGCGCCGAAGAACGTGGCGGAAGCCATCATCTCCGCGCGCACGAAGTGAACGGCTCATCCATTCAAAGCTAATCGGGAATCGGAGTCTCCAAATGGCCAAAGGAAAGTTCGAGCGTACGAAGCCGCACGTGAACGTGGGGACGATCGGGCACGTGGATCACGGGAAGACGACGCTGACGGCGGCGATCACGACGGTGCTGTCGAAGCAGTTCGGAGGCGAGGCGAAGGGGTACGACCAGATCGACAACGCGCCGGAGGAGAAGGCGCGTGGGATCACGATCAACACGTCGCACGTGGAGTACGAGACGAAGGCGAGGCACTACGCGCACGTGGATTGCCCGGGGCACGCGGACTACGTGAAGAACATGATCACGGGTGCGGCGCAGATGGACGGTGCGATTCTGGTGGTGTCGGCGGCCGATGGTCCGATGCCGCAGACGCGCGAGCACATTCTGCTGGCCAGGCAGGTGGGGGTGCCGTACATCATCGTGTTCATGAACAAGTGCGACATGGTCGATGATGCGGAGCTGCTCGAGCTGGTGGAGATGGAGGTTCGGGAGCTGCTGTCGAAGTACGATTTTCCGGGCGACGACGTGCCGATCGTGAAGGGTTCGGCGTTGAAGGCGCTCGAGGGCGACAAGGGGGAGCTGGGCGAGCAGGCGATCATGGCGCTGGCCGATGCGCTGGACACGTACATTCCGACGCCGCAGCGGGCGGTGGACGGGGCGTTCCTGATGCCGATCGAGGACGTGTTTTCGATTTCGGGTCGCGGCACGGTGGTGACGGGGCGGGTCGAGCGCGGGATCGTGAAGGTGGGCGACGAGATCGAGATCGTGGGCATCAAGCCGACGACGAAGACGACGTGCACGGGTGTGGAGATGTTCCGCAAGCTGCTCGACCAGGGGCAGGCTGGGGACAACGTGGGGGTGCTGCTGAGGGGCACGAAGCGCGAGGAGGTCGAGCGCGGGCAGGTGCTGGCCAAGCCGGGTTCGATCACGCCGCACACGAAGTTCGAGTGCGAGGTGTACGTGCTCTCGAAGGACGAGGGGGGGCGGCACACGCCGTTCTTCAACAACTATCGGCCGCAGTTTTACTTCCGCACGACCGACGTGACGGGGTCGGTGCAGTTGCCCGAGGGCACGGAGATGGTGATGCCGGGCGACAACGTGAAGATGGTGGTGACGCTGATTGCGCCGATCGCGATGGAGCAGGGGCTGCGCTTTGCGATCCGCGAGGGCGGGCGCACCGTGGGCGCCGGCGTCGTCGCCAAGATCGTCGAGTGAGGCGCAACGTTCTTTGATTCGCGGCTTCGCCGCACCGTTCTTTGGAGCAAGACATGCAGAACCAGAAGATCCGCATTCGCCTGAAGGCGTTCGACTACCGGCTGATCGACCAGTCGGCGGCCGAGATCGTCGACACGGCCAAGCGCACCGGCGCGGTGGTCCGCGGCCCGGTGCCGCTGCCCACCCGCATCCAGCGCTACGACGTGCTGCGCTCGCCGCACGTCAACAAGACTTCGCGCGACCAGTTCGAGATCCGCACCCACCAGCGGCTGATGGACATCGTCGATCCGACCGACAAGACGATCGACGCGCTGACCAAGCTCGACCTGCCGGCGGGCGTCGATGTGAAGATCTACGTGCAGCAGGCCGAGGGCTGGCGCGGCTGACGCGGGCGCCTGGCCCGGCGGCACGGCTTGCCGGGCTCGATTGCCCAAGCTATAATCGCAGTCTTTTTTCCCGGCCGGTCCTGAGACCGGGCGGGGTTTAGCGGAAGCGGCAGTGCTTCCCGAGTCATACCCGGCCAATCGCAGCCGGGATCGGAGAGAACAATGAGCCTTGGCCTTGTGGGACGCAAGGTCGGCATGATGCGCATCTTCACCGACGATGGCGACTCCATCCCGGTGACGGTGCTCGACGTGTCGGACAACCGCGTCACCCAGATCAAGACCGTCGATTCCGACGGTTACAGCGCCGTGCAGCTGACCTACGGCAAGCGCCGCGCCACCCGCGTCACCAAGCCCCAGGCCGGACACTTCGCGAAAGCGGGCGTCGAGGCCGGCAGCATCGTGCGCGAGTTCCGGGTCGCCGCCGACGCGCTCGGCGAGCTGAAGCCGGGCGCGGTCGTGAAGGCCGAGATCTTCGCCGCGGGCCAGAAGGTCGACGTGCACGGCACCTCGATCGGCAAGGGGTTCGCCGGCACGATCAAGCGCCACAACTTCGGTTCGGGCCGCGCGTCGCACGGCAACTCGCGTTCGCACAACGTGCCGGGCTCGATCGGCATGGCGCAGGACCCCGGCCGGGTCTTCCCGGGCAAGCGCATGTCGGGGCACCTGGGCGCCGTCGCCAGCACCGTGCAGAACCTGGAGGTCGCCCGGGTCGACGCCGAGCGCGGCCTGCTGATGGTTCGCGGCGCGGTTCCCGGGTCGAAGAACGGCAACGTCGTCGTGACCCCGGCCGTGCGCACGCCCGCCGCCGGCAAGCGCGCGACGAAATAGGCGCGAGGAGCGTAGCCAATGGAACTGAAACTGCTCGACGCCAAGGGCCAGGCAGCATCGAAGGTCGAGGCGCCGGACACGATCTTCGGCCGTGACTTCAACGAGCCGCTGATCCACCAGGTCGTCATCGCCTACCGGGCGAACGGCCGCAGCGCGAATCGCGCCCAGAAGGATCGCGGCGACGTCAAGCACTCGACGAAGAAGCCGTTCCGCCAGAAGGGCACCGGCCGCGCGCGCGCCGGCATGACCTCCAGCCCCCTGTGGCGCGGCGGCGGCAAGATCTTCCCGAATTCGCCCGACGAGAACTTCTCGCACAAGGTCAACCGGAAGATGTACCGCGCCGGCGTGTGTTCCATTCTCTCGCAGCTTGCGCGCGAGGATCGGGTCGCCGTCATCGAGGACATCGCCGTCGAGGCCCCCAAGACCAAGCTGCTCGCCGACAAGATCAAGGCGATGGGCATGGGCCTGAACGGCGAGTCGGTGCTCGTGATCACCGACAACCTCGACGAGAACCTCTATCTCGCTTCGCGCAACCTGCCGCACGTGCTGGTCGTCGAGCCGCGCTACGCCGATCCGGTGTCGCTGGTGCACTTCACCAACGTGCTGATCACCAGGCCGGCGCTGGCCAAAGTCCAGGAGATGCTGGGATGAATCAGGAGCGTCTGATGACGGTGCTCGTCGCGCCCATCGTCTCCGAGAAGGCGACGATGGTCGCCGAGAAGAACGGGCAGGTGGCCTTCCGCGTCCTGCAGGACGCGACCAAGGACGAGATCCGGGCGGCGGTCGAGCTGCTGTTCAAGGTCGAGGTCGACTCGGTGCAGGTGCTGAACCAGAAGGGCAAGCAGAAGCGCTTCGGCCGCTTCAACGGCCGCCGGCGCAACGTGCGCAAGGCCTACGTGAACCTGAAGCCGGGCCAGGAAATCAACTTCGCGGAGGCAATCTAAATGCCGGTCGTCAAGACGAAACCCAC
>JAHBZV010000076.1 GCA_019635275.1 Burkholderiaceae bacterium
TGCGGGCCTGCTCGGCGAGACGATGGCCGATTCCGCGATCCGGGTGTCGCTCACCGCGCGGCTCGACGACGTGATCGTCGGCTTCGTGATGGCGCGTGCCGACCTCGGCGACTTCGGCCGCACCGAGCCGGTGGCGGTCATCGACACGATCGGCGTCGACCCCGGGTACGGGCATCGCGGCGTCGGCCACGCGCTGCTGTCGCAGCTGTTCCTGAACCTCGGGGCGCTGCGCATCGAGCGGGTCGAGACCCAGGTGGCACCTCGCGACCTCGGGTTGCTCGGGTTCCTGTACGACGTCGGCTTCCGGCCCTCGCAACGGCTGCCGTTCGCGCGGCGCGCCGCCTGATCGGCGCCGACGGGGTCGCTGCCATGGTTGCCGAGATGCCGGACGACGACGCGGTGCGCGAGGCACTGCGCGAGGTCGAAGACCCCGAGGCGGGGATGAACATCGTCGACCTCGGCCTGGTCTACGTGGTCGAGGTCGGCGAGAAGTCCGTGCACGTCGAGATGACGATGACCACGGCTGCGTGCCCGATGGCCGACATGATCACCGACCACGCGCGCCGCGTGATCGCCGCGATCACGCCGCCCGAAACCGCGATCGACGTCGAGCTGGTCTGGGATCCGCCCTGGACCCCGGACAAGATGACAGGCATCGCCCGCGACCACTTCGGCTGGTAGCGTGGCTTGACCCGGCGACCCGCGCCTTCCCCGGCCCCGTCCGGCCTGCCACCGCCGTGGCGGGTGCCTCTCCTCGTGCTCGGCTTCCTCGGCCTCGTCGTCGGCGCCGGCGCGGGCCTGGCGCGGCTCGGCTGGAGCGTGCCCGCGCTCGCCGCATCGGCCGCCGCGCTGCACGGCCCGCTGATGGTCTGCGGCTTCTTCGGCGTGGTGATCTCGCTCGAGCGCGCGGTGGCGATCGGCCGCTACTGGGCGTACCTCGGTCCGCTGCTGGCCGGCATCGGCAGCGCGACCACCGTATTCGGCGCCGGCGCCCTCGCACCCTGGTTCTTCCTCGGCGGCGGCCTCGTGCTGCTGGCGGCCTCGCTCGACGTGTTCCGCAGGCAGACCGCACTGTTCACCTTCACGCTCGCGCTCGGCGCCGCATGCTGGCCGGTGGGCGTGGCGCTCTGGGCGACGGGCGCGAGCGTGCACGAGGTCGTCGGCTGGTGGCTCGCGTTCCTGATCCTGACGATCGCCGGCGAGCGGCTCGAGCTGTCGCGCTTCCTGCCGCCGTCACCGGTCGCCCGGCGGATGTTCGCGGCGATCCTCGCGGCGATCCTCGCGGGGCTGCTCGGCGCCGGGCACCCGTGGGCGGCGCCCACCTTCTCGGCCGGGCTGCTGGCACTGGCCGCGTGGCTGTTCCGGCAGGACATCGCGCGCCGCACCGTGCGCAACAAGGGGCTGACGCGATTCATCGCCGTCTGCCTGCTCTCGGGCTATGCGTGGCTGGCGGTGGGCAGCGCCACCGCGCTGTGGGCCGGGGGTTTCGTACCCGGAACGCGCGCCTACGACGCCGCGATGCACGCGCTGACGCTGGGTTTCGTCTTCTCGATGGTGTTCGGCCACGCGGCGATCATCTTCCCCGCAGTGCTGCGGGTCGCGGTGCCGTATCACCCGACGTTCTACCTGCCGCTGGCCTTGCTGCACCTGTCGCTGCTGGTGCGCCTGGCCGGCGACGCGGCCGGCCATTACGGCTGGACACAGGCCGGCGGCCTGCTCAACGCCGTCGCGCTGGCAGCGTTCATCGCCAGCACGGCCGCAGCGGTCGTGCGCGGGGCGCGGTCTCGCGCGAAGCAGGCACCGGTGGCCTGATCGCGGCCGGGCACGCCCGCTCAGCCGTGCAGCTGCTGGTACTTCTCCATCAGCTGCTCGGGCGTCTCCTGGAAGTCGGGGTGCGGCACGATGCAGTCGGCCGGACAGACCAGCATGCACTGCGGCTCGTCCTCGGCGCCGACGCATTCGGTGCATCGCATCGGGTCGATCACGTAGATCGGGTCGCCGGCGCTGATCGCCTCGTTGGGGCACACCGGCTTGCAGGCGTCGCAGGCGGTGCAGTTGTCGTTGATCGTGAGTGCCATTCGGATTCTCCTGATTACGCCACGGCCTGTTCCTGCAGGCCGGCGAGCTTGCTGTGGCGGAACGCCCCCCAGAGTGCCGCGCCGATGGCGCCGGCATAGATCGAGTCGGGGTGGTTGACGACCTCGACGTTGGCCTTCTCGTTGGCGATCTCCTCGCGGATGGCCGCCAGCAGGCCGGTGTCGAGCGCCAGGCCGCCCGTCATCAGCGCAGTGCCTTCCTTGATCCCGGTGACCTTGAGCAGTTTGACGATCCGCGACGCCATCGACAAGTGAATCCCCTTCAGGATGTCGGTCGGGGCGATGCTGCGCGACACCATGTTGATCACGTCGGTCTCGGCCAGCACCGCGCAGATCGAGCTCACCTTCTCGGGGTTCTCCGACTTCTGCGACAGCGGGCCGATCTCCTCGACCGCGACGCCCAGATAGCGGGCGATGTTCTCGAGGAACTGTCCCGACCCGGACGCGCACTGGCTGGTCATCTTGTACGACAGCACCTTGCCGCGCTCGTCGACGTAGATCGCGCGGCCGTTCAATGCGCCGATGTCGACGATCGCGCGCGCGCCCGGCCGCAGGAACACGCCGCCGCGCGCGTGCGTGGTCATCGAGTAGAAGTGGCCGGTGGCGAACTTCACGTTCTCGCCCTCGCCGGTGGTTGCGATGTAGTCGACCTGGTCGGGCGCGATGCCGGCGTCGGCGAGCACGCCGTCTCGGCCCTCTTCCGCCAACTGCATCGGGTCGCGGCGACGGATGCGCTCGCAGCGCTTGGCCAGCCATTCCTGCCGGTCTCCGTCGACCTTGAAGAGCACGCTCTTTACTGCGCCGGAGCCGATGTCGATGCCGATCGAATATGTCATGTCGTTCTCCTGGATTGCGACGCCGCTCAGGCGCGAGCCTCGGCAGTCTTGCCTTCCTCGACCACCGCGCGCCACGCGAAGGTCGCGCCGCCCAGCGCCCCGGTGTAGATCGAGTCGGGGTCGATGTTCAGCGTCATCTCGCCGTAGTTCTCGAACACCAGCTCCTTGAGCGCCTTGACCGCGGCCTCGTTCTTCGCCACCCCGCCGGTGAACGTGAACTCGTTGCGGATGCCGCCCGAGCGCGCGAGAATCGACATCGCCCGCAGGATGATCGACCGGTGCAGGCCGGCCATGATGTCCTCGCGCTTGTCGCCCAGCGCCAGCCGGTCGCGCAGCTCGGCGCCGGCGAACACGGTGCAGGTCGAATTGATGCGCACCGTCTTGGTCGACTTCATCGCCAGGGGCCCGAGCTCGTGCAGGCCCATGTTCATCTCGTCGGCGATGTAGCCGAGGTAGCGCCCGCAGCCGGCCGCGCAGCGGTCGTTCATCTGGAAGCTCTCGACGATGCCGTTCGGGTCGACCTGGATCGCCTTGGTGTCCTGCCCGCCGATGTCGAGCACCGTCGCCGTGTTCGGATACATCACGTGCGCGCCCAGCCCGTGGCACAGGATCTCCGAGCGCACGTGCTCCTTCGAGAACGGCAGCCGCGCGCGGCCGTAGCCGGTGCCGATCACGTAGGTCTCTTCCATCTCGGTGTCGAGCACGCCCTTGACGGGCGCCTCGACCTGCTCGCGGCGGCCGGCCGTCTCGGGCAGCGCCTTGAATGTCTTGTCGAGCGCCGACACCAGGTGGCGCCGGATCGACTCGTCGTAGACGCGGTTCTCGACCTCGATGATCGAGCGATCGAACACGTTCAGCAGGAAGTCGTAACGGGTGCCCATCTCCTTCGCGACGGCCTCGCCGGTGGCCAGGTACTGGCTGCCGGCGATGTCGCGGAAGAAGTCCGACTTGCGCCGGGCGCCCGGCACGAACAGCGACGGCGCCTCGGCGGTGATGCGCTTGAACACCTCGTCGAGCGCCTCGCCGACGACCTTGGTGCTGTCGCCGAACTTGGCGGTCTCGAGGCTGCGCCGGCAGGTCTCGTGCAGGTCGCCGAGCTGCTCCAGGTACTGCTCGGCGCGGAAGTCGCGCTCGAGCTGGCCCAGGAAGGTCTCGAGGTGGCCGTTGAGCGCCTTCGTCTGCGCCAGCGCCTGCCGGAACAGGTAGAAGCGGCCATTGAGCAGCGCCTCCTGCTTGGCGATCGCCGCCGCGGTGTCGTAGTTGGAGCGCGAGTTGGTGATCCCGCGCCCGATGATGTTCTGGTTCTCGTCGATGACCACCGCCTTGGTGGTCGTCGAGCCCAGGTCGATGCCGATGAAACAGCGCATGGCGGTCCCCTTTCTCAGTGCGCCGCGGCGACCGCGCCGCGCTTCTGCTTGACCATCTGGAAGTAGCTCTCGAGCCGGTTCTTCACGTTGGCCGCCGAGAAGTAGCGCGGATCGACCAGGTCGGTCTCGATGAACGCCGCCGGCTTGCCGGTGCGCTTCTCGACTTCGCGCAGGATCAGCAGCTGGCCGGCCGAGAAGCTGTTGCAGCTCTTGATCGAGTTGATCAGCAGGCCGTCTGCCTGGTACTCGTCGATGTACTTGCAGATCATGTCGATCCGCGACGGCAGGTTCAGGTTCGTGTAGCAGCCCAGGCAGTATTCGGCCAGCGACTCGAGCGGATGATCGGGGTCGTGGCGGAAGCCGAAGTCGTACAGGCCGCCCACCTTCGCGTAGGTCGAGGAGACCACCACCGCGCCTTCGTCGTAGAACATCTTCCAGAAGTCGCGGAAGTTGGTCCAGTTCGGCGGACCCTCGACGACCAGCCGGTACTTCTCCTCGCCCATGTCGCCGTCGGGGGTGACCGGGCCCTTGCCCAGGCGGATGCGCTCCTCGATCTCCGAGCGAAGCACGTCGTAGTACTGCGTGGCCTCCGGCGTGCCGCGGAACGCGGTGAAGATCGGGCCGATGTAGTACACGGCGCCGAAGTACCCGTCGATCGGCGACGGCCGGTTCTTCGCCGACTGCAGCACCTTGACCAGGTTTTCCTCGGCCTTCACCGACTCCTTCATGTACTGGCGAAGGCGGTCGATGTCGAACTTCACGCCCGAGACGCGCTCGAGCGTCGGGATCACCGTCTCCTTGAGCTGGCGCACGACGTAGTCGCGCATGTTGGGCGCGATCTTGCCCTCGCCCTGGTACGGGACGTGCAGCATCACGGTCTCGCAGCCGTACTTGTGCCGCACCAGTTCGAACCACTTCATGAAGGTGAAGCAGCCGGTGTAAGACAGCAGCAGCACGTCCGGGGTGGGCAGCGGGTCGCCGGTCGGGCCGATCTCGCCGCCCTGCATCATGCCGAGGTCGGCCTTCACGTACGTGCAGACGTCTTCCGACTGCCCGTCGCGCTCGGCGTCCATGATGAACTTGCCAGACTTCTTGCGCATGCCGTTCTGCAGCGCGTTCGTCTCGGGCAGGCTGCGCGCGAAGTCGAAGCACATCAGCAACTCGTTCAGGTTGCCCGGAACGAAGGTCGCCGAGACCTTGCGGTTGTTGGCCCGCGCGGTCGCGAGGTCCATGTAGTTCTTGTTGATCAGCTCCTTCTGGAGCCACATCGCGTCCTCTTTCTGGACGTTCTGCGGCTTCTTCGTGCTGGCGGGGGTGGCGGCGGTGGTCATGCTGCACTCCAGAGTTTGATCGAGTCGGCGAAGGTGCCGGCCTGTTCGCGGATCGGCGCCATCTGGCCGGTGTTCTCGGCGTACTTGAACGCGGTGTACGGAACCTTGTGCTTCGCGAGCACGTCCTGCAGCATCGGCCGCTCCAGCAGCGCCGGGTCGCAGAACGACGGGGCGGCGAAGACCACGCCCTCGGCGGCGCCGGTCTTGACCTGCTTCAACAGGTACTGGCCCTTGTCCTCGCGCTTCGCGTCGTACTTCGCCGCGGTCGACGCCGAGCGGTGCAGGAACGCCTTCGAGAGTTCCTCGAGCGGCTTGCCGTCGGCAGGCACCTCGTCGAGCAGCCAGCGGGTGACGAGCATGAAGTCGTCGTCGACGATGTAGCAGCCCGACATCTCGATCGACTTGATCAGGTTCAACGGCGGCTGCTCGCAGAACGACCCGTTGATGACGATGCGCGCGTTGTCGCGGCGCTGGCGGGGCACCGCGTCGGTCGCTGCAAGGTAGTCGCGGATCAGCTTCGTGTGCTCCTCGGGCGGCAGGCGCATGCCGGCGTGCAGCACCAGGTACACCTCGGAGGTGGGCGCCTGCCACGGCTTGGCCGCGCGGTATGCATACAGGTCGCGCACCGCCCTGCGGTTCTCGTTGTAGACCCGGATCGACGCGTTCAGTTCGTCGTCGGTAATCGGCTTGCCGCGCAGCTCGCCGAGGTCCTTGCGCAGGATCTCCATTTCCTCGACGTAGAAGCGCCCGCCGATCGCGTCCTCGTAGTTCTGAGGCACGTCGATGTACCGGACGTACTTGTCCTTGAACATCAGCTGCCACATGCCCGACAGGTTGCGGATCACGTCGCAGATCGACGGAAACAGCATCCCGTCGAGACAGTCGAGGCGGCCGGTGAGGCCGAGTTCGATCGTCGAGCGCGGGATCCGGCAGATGTAGCTCTGGTAGTAGGCGTCGCCCTGGATCACCTCGAGCTGGTCGCCGCCGCCCAGGATGCCGACCGACAGCATGCCGGCCGCGTGCACCAGCTCGCGCGGCACGTAGACCGGCATGTAGCCGATCGCCTTGCGACCCGGGGCGGCGGCCTTCCACTCCTTGACGGCGTTGAAGTGGAGGTCCTCGAAGAGCGTCTGGCAGCGATCGACGATCGCTTCGACTGGAGAGACGGTGTTCATCAGCAGTGCTCCCATGCGGGCTTGCGTTTGGCGAGGAATGCGACGAGGCCCTCGTTCGCGTCGCGGGTCTTCATCAGCCGGTCGAGATAGAGCCGTTCGACTTCGGCGAGGCGGTTGCGCACGTCGCGCAGCATCGCGCCGCGTGCGGCGGTGAGCGCGTGCGCCAGGCTGGCCGCGCTCTTGCCGGCCAGGTGTGAATCGAAGTAAGCGAGCGCCGCGGTTTCCGGGTCGTCGGAGACGCTCTGCACCAGTCCGATCGCTCGTGCCTCGTCGGCGCCGATCGAGCGGCCCGAGAACAGCAGGTCTTCGGCGGCGGGCTGGTTGACCCGGTAAGGCAGCAGCACCGACGCGGCCGGGGCGAACACCCCGAGCTTCATCTCGGGCTGCCCGAACTGCGCGTCGCGCCCGGCGAAGATCGGGCCGCCGGCCAGCGCCACCTCGAGGCCTCCGCCGAGACACTGCCCGCGCACCGCGACCAGGATCGGCGCCGCGAAGCCGACCATCGCCAGCACGAGCGCGTGCAGCGACGCGAGCATGCCCGCGCAGCGCTCGGGAAGGTGCTCCTCGACGCTGGCGCCGAAGCTGAAGTTCGGGCCCTCGGCGCCAAGCAGCACGCCGCGCAGCCCCCTTGCGTCGGCGTGCGCCGCGAGCGCCTCCGACAGGGCGGCGATCATCGCGGCGTCGACGATGTTCGCCTTGGGACGCGCAAGCGTCAGGCGCAGCAACGCGCCGTCGCGCTCGATCGCCTGCTTCAGCGGGGAGGCATCGGCCACGGCATCACCCCTTGCGCTTCGCCTTGGGCTGGATCGAGTCGTGCAGCGGACCGACCCAGCTCTCGCCCGCGGCGAGCTTCTGGCGCAGCAGCACGAAGTCGACTTCGCGATCTTCCTTCGTGCCCTCGTTGAACGCGGTGAAGCCGGACCGGGCCTCGGTCATCATGTTCAGCGCGAGCCAGGCACGCGAGTTCTCCTTGTTGCGGTTCCAGGCGTCGAGCTTGGGCTTGCGCAGCTCCTCGATCGTCTTGGTCGTGCAATCCGGGAACGTGAGCAGCATCTTGGCGCACAGTTCCTCGACCTTCGCGTCGAGCAGCGACAGGTCGACCGTGCCGCGCGCCATCAGCGCCTTGCCTTCCTTCGCTGCCTCGCCGGTCTTCGGCTCGCCGTAGACGTTGCGGCCGTACTCGTCGAACATCCGCTGCGTCTCGATGAGCGGATTGGCGACGAACTTCCCGTCGACCTTCAGCGCCGGGACGACGTCGGTGAGCACGCCCATCTGGTAGGCCTTGTGCGCCGAGAACGGCTCGCACAGCACGCAGGCCGCCATCGCCCGCTCGGCGCCGACGACCACCGGCAGGAAGTCGGTCGCGCCGCCGATCGGCGCCGAGCCGTGCTTCGGACCCGCCTGGCCGAACCGGGCGAGGTCCTGCGCGACCGAGAAGTCGCAGGCCATGCCGATTTCCTGCCCGCCGCCGATGCGCATGCCGTTCACCCGGCAGATGACCGGCTTGTCGCAGGCGAGGATCGCCGACACCATGTCGTTGAACAGCCGCATGTACTGCCGGTACTCCTGCGGGTGGCCGGCGTAGTACTCGGCGTACTCCTTCGTGTTGCCGCCGGTGCAGAACGCCTTGTCGCCGGCTCCGGTGAACACCACGCAGTTGACGTCGCGGGCGTTCGAGGCGGCACGGAACGCGAGGATGACGCCCTTGACCATGTCGGTCGTGTACGAGTTGAACTGGCCGGGGTTGTCGAGCGTGATCCAGGCGTTGTACAGGCCCGCGACCACCGTACCGTCGGGCAGCTTCGCCGGGCGCTTCTCGTAGCGCACCCCGGGTTTCGAGATGTCGTCGACGAGATCGTGGTTCTTGAATTCGCGCACTTTGGACTCCTGCGTCAGGGAACGAGCACCGCGCGCCTGCGGATCTCGCGATGGTGGACCGCGTCGAACACGCGGTTGATGTCGTCGAGCGGATGCGACTCGACGAACGGCTTGATCTGCACCTTCCCGTCGAGCACCAGGTCGAGCGCAGCCGGATAGAACTCGGGCGGGCAGCCCCAGTTGCCGATCGCCCGGGCATCGAAGGCCATCAGGTTCGACAGCCTGATCTCGACCTTGTCCATCGTGAAGCCAACCACCGACAGCGTGGCGCCGTGCACCAGCAGCCCGAACGCGGTGAGCTGGCCGGGCGCGGTGCCCGAACACTCGAAGATGAACCACTCGGTCGACGGGAGGCCGTTCTTCCTTGCGAAGTCGACGATCGCCGCCTTGATCGCGCGGGCGTCGAGTTGCCGGCTGTTCAGCGTGAGGGCGGCGCCGTGCCCGGCGATCGCCTCGAGCTTCGCGTCGTCGACGTCGATCGCGACGACCTTTGCGCCGCTGGCGTGGGCGATCTGCACGCAGTAGCCGCCGACGCCGCCGGCCCCGATCACGACCGCCAGGCTGCCGGGGCGCACGCCGGCGCGCCGCACCGCCTGGTACGGCGTGGTGAGCGCGTCGGCGACGATCGAGACTTCGGACAGCGTCAGCCCCGCCTTCGCGAGCCGCGCCTCGTCGACCTCGCACAGGCCACGGCCGGGAACCACGATGTGGGATGAGAAGCCGCCCTGGATGTCGTTGCCGGGCATCTTCTGGTTGCGGCAAATCGTGCCCAGCCCGCGGCGGCACAGGTCGCATTCGCCGCAGGGCAGCACGGCGGGCACGATCACCGACTTGCCGAGCCACTGCTCGGCGCCGGCGCCCGCCGCCACGACGCGCCCGCTGATCTCGTGGCCGAGCGCCAGCGGCAGCGGGTGGTTGGTGCGCACGCCGTCGTAGAAGTAGCCGAGATCGGTGTGGCAGACGCCGCAACCGGCCACCGCCACCACGACCTCGCCGTCGCCGGCCGTCGCCGAAAAAGCGGCACGCTCGAGCGGCGTATTGACCGCATTCATCAGCCAGCGATGCGCTTCGATGCTCATTGTTTCGCGGCCTCCTGTGCCGTACCCTGTTCGTTCTTCGCGCCCCGCATCGCGCCCGCTTTTCGGGGTTGACCGGCCTGTTGTCGCCGTTTATTCTTGTATTGTGGTACCGAAATACTGTTATCTGGTCAGGATGTTGTAGCAGGCCCGTTTCGGGTGCCTTGATCTGCATCAAACCCGACATTCCACGCCCTCGACGGACAATCGAACCCCACGCGAGCGAGCCCACCTTGAAGCCCGAACCCAACGACACATCGCAGCAGCGCGCCGCTGCATCGAGCATCTCCATCGCCATGGCGGGAAGCGGCGGCAGCGGCGTCATGACGGCCGGCAACCTGCTGCTCGACGCCGCGGCGAAGGCCGGCCTCTACGGCCTGATGGTGCGCACCAGCGGGCCGCAGATCCGCGGCGGCGAGGCGGCCGCGCTGCTGCGCCTGGCGCGCACGCAGACCGAGTCGCTCGACGACGGGTTCGACCTGCTGCTGGCGATCGACTGGCAGAACATCAACCGCTTCGCCGACGAGATCCCGATGCGCGCTTCCGGCGTGCTGGTGGGCGACTCCGACGAGGGCGAGCCGCCCGCGGTGTTCCTGGCAGGCGGGGCGCGCTTCGTGTCGCTGCCGCTGAAGAAGATGGCCAAGGCCATTCCCGGCAGCTGGACCAACATGGTCGCGCTGGGGGTCGCCGGCGCGCTCGCCGGCGTCCCGACCGAGGCCCTCGAGGAAGCGCTGCGCGCCTCCTGGAAGCGCGCCGACACGGCGCTGCAGGCGAACCTGCAGGCGCTGCGCGCCGGCGTCGACGCGGCCGCGGGCATCGATGGCATGCCGCGCATCGCCGCCGTCGCAGCCGCGAAGGAGAAGCGCTGGCTGCTGAGCGGCAACGAAGGCGCCGGCTTCGGCGCGCTGCGCGGCGGCATCCGCTTCGTGGCCGCCTACCCGATCACGCCGGCCACCGAGCTGCTCGAGTGGATGGCACCCGCACTGACCAAGGTGGGCGGTACGCTGCTGCAGGCCGAGGACGAGCTCGCGTCGATCAACATGATCGTCGGCGCGTCGTTCGGCGGCGTGCCCTCGCTGACCGCCACCGCGGGGCCCGGCCTGGCGCTGATGACCGAGGGCATCGGGCTGGCCGTCAGCGCCGAGGTGCCGGTGGTGATCGTCGACGTCATGCGCGGCGGCCCGTCCACCGGCATTCCGGCCAAGAGCGAGCAGAGCGATCTCTCCTTCGCGGTCAGCGGACTTCACGGCGACGCCCCGCGCCTCGTGCTCGCGCCCACGTCGATCGCCGATTGCGTGGCCACGACGCAGTGGGCGGTCGAACTCGCCGAGGCGATGCAGGCGCCGGCGATCGTCCTGTCCGACCAGTTCATGGGCCAGTCGCGCGCGATCGTCGACCGCCCGGCCGACCCCGGCTTCGTCGCGAAGCGCCTCGTCGCCGAGGCCGACACGCCCGACTTCAAGCGCTACCGCAATACCGAGTCCGGCGTGTCGCCGATGGCGATCCCCGGCACGCCGGGCATCGTCTACACGGCCGACGGCCTCGAGAAGAACGAAGGCGGCATTCCGAGCAGCCAGGCGCGCGACCACTACACGCAG
>JAHBZV010000077.1 GCA_019635275.1 Burkholderiaceae bacterium
TAATCAAGTCCTGGGTTTGCGGATCGATGTGGCGATGCGACTCGGACGATGCAGCGACGATGAATCAGACTCGTATGCGTGGGTTGGGTACCACATTTCACGGATTCGTCGCGTGGGCTGCCTCGGTCTAGCGTCGCGGGTCAGTCCTTTCGGAGTGCCGCCATAGGGCCGGCGAGGGTTTCCACGATCGTGGTCCGGATCGCATCGCCGCATCGATCTGCACGGTTCATGTCGTGTTTTCCTGTGTCACCGGGGTTGGGCGCCGCTGGCTTGCGCGATTGCCCAGACGAAGCCGGCCAACTCGCGCGCCACTGCCACGCACACCTTGTTGTGGTGTACGCCCCTGGCGTTCAATCGTGCGTAGCGCCCGCTCAGGCGCAGTTGTGCCGTCCAGGCGATGGACTTGATCGGTTCGGCCAGGCTCTCCTGGCGCGCCTGGGCGGCCCGCCCGATGCGCGGGGTGAACCGATAGTTCCACGCGGCCTCGGTGAGCAATCGTCGTGCGTGCGCGTTGCCGGTCTTGGTGATCGAGCCCTTGCGCACACGATCCCCGCTGGAGTGCTCCGAGGGCACCAGCCCCAGGTAGGCCATCAGCTTGCGCGGGTGATCGAAGCGCGCGATGTCTCCGATCTCGGCCACCAGGCCGATCGCCGAGACCACGTCGATGCCGCGCAGCGCCTGTAACGCCTGCACCACCGACTCGAATCGCCAGCCCGATACCGAGGCGGTCAGCGCCGTGGTCAGCCGTTGCAGGCGCTGGTCGGCCGCCTGCACCGCGAGGTGGTACTCGGTGAACGCCACCTGGCTGCTGGGATCGCCGAAGTTCAATTCCCCCAGCCAGCGGTAGAACGACCTCGTCCAGGCGGTCTTGGCCCCGTAGCGGATCTCGTGGCGCAGCAGGAACGCTTTGAGCTGGTGACGGGCCTGCGTGCGCGAATTCACCGCATCCTCGCGCGCCCGCGACAGGTCGCGGATCGCCTCGTCGCCTCTGTCTGGAATCCACACCGCACGCAACTCGCCCGCACGCGAGAGCTCGGCCAGGCGCAGGCAGTCACGCCGGTCGGTCTTGACGCGATCGCCCGCGCGCCGCGGGATCAGCGACGGGGCGATGACCTCGCAGCGGTAGCCCTTGGCCGAGAGCGCGCGCTGCAGCCCGTAACCGGTCGGACCCGCCTCGTAGACCACGTGCATCGTCTCGGGTTCGCCCAGCCGCGCCAGCGCCTTGAGCAACTTGGCAACGTCGTGGACGATCTGACCGATCGGCCGCCCCGGGCTTCGGCCCGCTTCAGCCACCGCGATGGCGATCGAATCCTTGTGCACGTCCAGTCCGACGTGAACCTTGATAACCTGTTCCATGGCCGGTCTCCGTTACGTTTGCCGATGACTCGTTCTCGGCATGTAGCTCGGCGCGGCTCGCCGCGCAACCTACGACTCAGGAGACCGGCCGCCCGCAATGACTCGGGCGACCATGGTGTCTAGGCCGCGCAGCTGCGGAACCCGGCCGGCACGTCGTCGCGACTTGCCTGGAAGAAGTTGCGGTAGCGCGGGTGGCGCATCCGCGGCTGCGTCATGAACGACGCGCCGCGCAGCACCGGCCGACCGTCGAACCACGGGGCCGAGTAGTCGCGGTACGGGTGGGCGACGAAGCCCGGGAAAGGCTCGAAGGGGCTGCCGGTCCATTCCCAGACGTCGCCCCAGCGCAAGCGCTGCGGCTGCACGACGGCGGCGAGCTCCCACTCGGCCTCGGTGGGGAGTCGGCGGCCGGCCCAGCGGCACCAGGCTTGCGCTTCGTGCAGGGTCAGGTGGCAGGCGGCCTCGGCCGGGTCGAGCGCCTGCCAGCGGCCGTGCCGCCACCGCTGCCAGCCGTCGCCGCCGGGTCGCAGGTACCGCGGGGCGCGGGCGCCCGATTGCAGCAGCCACTGCCGGCCCTCGTCGGTCCACCAGTGCGGCCGCGTGTAAGCGCCGGCCTCGACGAAGGGCAGGAATTCGGCCCAGCGCACCGCCTGTGCGTCGATCTCGAAAGGCGGCACGGTGCGCTCGGGCGCCGGGCGCTCGTTGTCGAAGGCGAAGCCGCGTGGGTCGCTGCCCAGCCGCCAGCTTCCCGCGTCGAAGCGCAACGCGTCGGGCGGTGGCGGCAGCGCGCGCGGCTGCCAGCGCGGGTCGTCGATCGCGATGCCCAGCCCCTGCGCCATGTACAGAGCGGCCTCGTGGTGCATGTCCTCGTGCAACAGCGCCAGGCGGAAGAAGTAGAGCGCGTCGTCGTGCTCGGGCGCGCCGGCCAGCAGGGTGAGCGTTCGGTCGAGCTGGCGCTGCAACTGCGCCCGAGTCGTGTCGGCGTCGGGCAGCGGCAGCCGCCAGCGGCTGTCGTGCGGCACCCGGCCGGAGTGGTACAGCGCATCCGCGTCGGCGGGCTCCGCGGCGGCGCGCGGCGCGTCCGGGTCGGCGCGCACGCCACGGTCGCGCTGCGGGTTGCGCTGCACCCAGTACGCCTGGAACCAGCCGACGTGACCCAGCTCCCACAGCGGGGGATTGAGCTCGGCGCGCAGCGGCACCCGCAGGTCGGGAAGGGCGCTCTCGCAGGCCGCGAACGTCGCCAGCGTGTCCGCGCGGCTGGCCTGCAGCGCCAGCGCCAGCGCCTCGCGTCCGCCGTGGCGGGCCACGCGGGCTTGCGTCGTCGGGCTCGGGTCGCGCATCGAAGCTCCATCGCCTTCGTGGCCCTTCGCGCCGGCCGGCGCGGCATGTCCCGACCGGGATCGCGTGCGGCGCCGGCTGCACGCCGGATGTCGGGAGCTTACCGCGCGCGCGACCGCCGCGCGCGACCGCCGCGCCCGCCCGCGTGGCGGGAGCGCGCGCCGGGTTAACATCGCGGCACCGACGACCCTTGATTCGGGACCGGTATCGCGCCGGCGTCGGCGCGCCGCCCCTCCTGCAACGTTCCTCATGACCCACAGCATCACCGTACTCGGCGCAGGATTCGCCGGCCTGTCGACCGTGCACGCGCTGCGCCGCCGCGATCCGCGCGTGCAGATCACGCTCGTCGCGCCGCGCCCCGAGCTGCACTACCTGCCCGGCATCATCTGGATTCCCAGCGGCCTGCGCACGCGCGAGCAGCTGGTCGTTTCGCTGGACCGCTACTTCGACCGGATGCGCGTGCAGTTCCGCGCGGCCGAGGTCACCGGATTGCGCGAGGGCGGGCGCGTCGTCGAGACCACTGCCGGCGACCTGGCCAACGACGCGCTGGTCATCGCCACCGGCGGGCGCTTCATCAAGAAGCTGCCCGGCATCGAGCACGCGATCACGCCCTGCGAGGGAATCGCCGCGGCCGAGCGCATCCGCGACCGGCTGCGCGAGATGCAGGGCGGCACGATCGCGCTCGGCTTCGCCGGCAACCCGAACGAGCCGTCGGCGATGCGCGGCGGCCCGATGTTCGAGTTCCTGTTCGGGATCGACGCGCAGCTGCGCCGCGAGGGCCGGCGCGAGCGTTTCGAGCTGGTGTTCTTCAGTCCCGCCGCCGAGCCCGGAAACCGGCTAGGCCCCAAGGCGGTGAGGCACCTGCTGGCCGAGATGAACCGGCGCGGCATTCGCACTCACCTCGGCCACAAGCTCGAGCGCTTCGATGCGGACCGCGTGGTCACCGAAGGCGGCGAGTTCCCCGCCGACCTGATCCTCTTCATGCCGGGCATGACCGGCAACGCGTGGTTCGACGCCACCGACCTGCCGCGCTCGCCCGGGGGGCTGGTGCAGGCCGATGCGCACTGCCGCGTGCCCGGCCGCGAACGCGTCTACGTGGTCGGCGACTCGGGCAGCTTTCCCGGCCCCGACTGGATGCCCAAGCAGGCCCACATGGCCGACCTGCAGGCGGCTGCGGCGGCGGCGAACCTGCTCGGCGACCTGAGCGGGCGGCCGGCGAACGAGACCTTCAAGGTCGAGCTGGTGTGTATCGTCGACGCGATCGATCACGGCACGCTGGTCTTCCGCGACGTGCGCCGCAACGTGCTGCTGCCGTCGGCGCGCGCGTTCCACTGGGCCAAGCGGGCCTTCGAGTGGAACTACCTGCGTCGTTACCGTTGAGGGCGCCGATGCCCGACGCGTCGAACCGGCCTGCCCAGGCGACGACCCAGGCCAGCGTCTACGAGCGTATCGGCGGCGCCGCCGGCGTGCATGCGCTGGTCGATCGCTTCTACGAACTGATGGACGAGCTGCCCGAGGCCTGGCGCGTGCGGCGGCTGCACCCGGAAAGCCTGGCCGGCAGTGCCGACAGCCTGTTCAAGTTCCTCAGCGGCTGGTTCGGCGGCCCGCCGCTGTATGTGGCCGAGCGCGGCCACCCGAGGCTCAGGATGCGGCACCTGCCGTTCGCGATCGGCCCGGCCGAGCGCGACGAATGGCTGCTGTGCATGCGCCAGGCGCTGGCCGAGCTGGTGACGGACGACGCGCTGCGCGCAGGGGTCGATCGCGCTTTCACCGAGATGGCCGACCACATGGTCAACACCGCAGCGAGCGACGTTCGGGGGCCCGCGGAGGCGGGGCGGGCGTAACGCGAGCGGGGGGAGGCGCAGCGAGCGAAAGAGGGGAGCGGAGGCGATCGCCGGCACTCCGGCTGGTCGCCCGCATCGCCCGAGGTCCGGCGAACGGGCCCCGGGCAAGCAGTGTCGGCGACGTCAGGCCGACTGGATGTTTGACGCCTGCTTGCCTTTCGGGCCCGCGACGACGTCGAACTGGACCTTCTGACCTTCCTTCAGCGTCTTGAAGCCGTTCATCTGGATCGCGGAAAAGTGCGCGAACAGATCCTCTCCTCCATCGTCGGGGGTGATGAAGCCGTACCCCTTGGAATCGTTGAACCACTTGACGGTGCCTGTAGCCATGCCTGCCTATCCTTCAATGCCAATGGACAAGGTCGGCCAGACTCGAGGCTGCAGAGAACGGGGCGCGATGCGCCGGGGTCTCACTGACACGACCATCTCGGTGCTCCGGCGTCTTGAAAGCCGTGGCGCCGCCCCCCAACTTCTCGTTGTCATCGAAGAACGGTTCCAGCGGTAAAGACCCCGGATAGCGCTCGGATTCTTTGGCAAAAATGTTCCTTCGTCAAGGGTCGTTCGGCAAAACCCTGACAGCTTCGTGAACGCGGTCACGGTCGTCGGAAAAGGCCTCCTATCCGTTGTTGCATGGGGTGGACGACTCGCTAGAATGGGGTTCATGGCGACACGGCAAGATCCCTCCACGGTTCTGGAGCGAAAGGAATCGCGGCTGAAGCCGCCGCCGATGTACCAGGTGATGTTGCTGAACGACGATTTCACCCCGATGGAATTCGTCGTCAGCGTGCTGCAGAAGTTCTTCGGCATGGGCCGCGAAAAGGCAACGCAGGTCATGCTGAAGGTGCACCGGGAGGGTCGTGGCGTGTGCGGGGTGTATCCGCGCGACGTGGCATCCACGAAAGTCGAGCAGGTTAGCAGTTACTCACGCCAGCATCAGCATCCGCTGCAGTGCGTGATGGAGGAAGCATGATCGCGCAGGAATTGGAAGTCAGTCTGCACATGGCCTTCGTCGAGGCCCGGCAGCAGCGCCACGAGTTCATCACCGTGGAGCACCTGCTGCTGGCGCTGCTCGACAACCCGTCGGCCGCCGAAGTGTTGCGCGCGTGCGCCGCCAACATCGAAGACCTGCGCAAGAGCCTGACCACCTTCATCAAGGAAAACACTCCGGTCGTGCCGGGCAGCGAGGAGATCGACACGCAGCCCACGCTCGGGTTCCAGCGCGTGATCCAGCGCGCGATCATGCACGTGCAGAGCACGTCGAACGGCAAGAAGGAGGTCACCGGCGCCAACGTGCTGGTGGCGATCTTCGGCGAAAAGGACTCGCACGCCGTGTACTACCTGCATCAGCAGGGCATCACGCGGCTCGACGTCGTCAACTACATCTCGCACGGCATCACCAAGACGCCGCAGCCGAAGGAGCCGCAGAAGGAAGAGCAACCCGAGGCCGAGCAGGAGGGCGCCGCCAGCCAGCAGGGCGCGCTCGAGCAGTACACGCAGAACCTCAACGCCGCCGCCAAGGAAGGCCGGATCGACCCGCTGATCGGGCGCGAGCACGAGGTCGAGCGCGTGATCCAGGTGCTGTGCCGGCGGCGCAAGAACAACCCGCTGCTGGTCGGCGAGGCCGGCGTCGGCAAGACGGCCATCGCCGAGGGGCTGGCCTGGCGCATCACGCAGGGCGACGTGCCCGAGGTGCTCGCCGACGCCACCGTCTACTCGCTCGACATGGGCGCGCTGCTGGCCGGTACCAAGTACCGCGGCGATTTCGAGCAGCGCCTGAAGACCGTGCTCAAGCAGCTCAAGCAGGCGCAGCACGCGATCCTGTTCATCGACGAGATCCACACGCTGATCGGTGCCGGGTCGGCCTCGGGCGGCACGCTCGACGCGTCGAACCTTCTCAAGCCGGCGCTGTCTTCGGGCACGCTGAAGTGCATCGGCGCGACCACCTACAACGAGTACCGCGGCATTTTCGAGAAAGACCACGCGCTGTCGCGGCGCTTCCAGAAGATCGACGTGGTCGAGCCCACGGTCGAGCAGACGGTGCAGATCCTGCGCGGGCTGAAGTCGCGCTTCGAGGAGCACCACGGCATCAAGTACTCGTCGTCGGCGCTGTCGGCGGCGGCCGAGCTGTCGGCGAAGTACATCAACGATCGCCACCTGCCCGACAAGGCGATCGACGTGATCGACGAGGCCGGCGCCGCGCAACGCATCCTGCCCAAGAGCCGGCAGAAGAAGATCATCAGCAAGGGCGAGATCGAGGACATCGTCGCCAAGATCGCGCGCATCCCTCCGGCGTCGGTGTCGTCCGACGATCGCGGGCGGCTGCAGACGCTCGACCGCGACCTGAAGGCCACGGTGTTCGGCCAGGATCCCGCCATCGAGGCGCTGGCGGCCGCGATCAAGATGGCGCGTTCGGGGCTCGGCAAGCCCGACAAGCCGATCGGCGCGTTCCTGTTCTCGGGCCCCACCGGCGTCGGCAAGACCGAGGTCGCCCGGCAACTGGCGTTCATCCTCGGCATCGAGCTGATCCGCTTCGACATGTCCGAGTACATGGAGCGCCACGCGGTGTCGCGGCTGATCGGTGCGCCTCCGGGCTACGTCGGCTTCGACCAGGGTGGGCTCCTCACCGAGGCGGTCAGCAAGAAGCCGCACGCGGTGCTGCTGCTCGACGAGATCGAGAAGGCGCACCCGGACATCTTCAACATCCTGCTGCAGGTGATGGACCACGGCACGCTCACCGACAACAACGGGCGCAAGGCCGACTTCCGCAACGTCATCGTCATCATGACGACCAACGCCGGGGCGTCCGACCTGCAGAAGCGCGGCATCGGTTTCTCGGACACCCGCAAGCAGGGCGACGAGATGGTCGAGATCAAGCGGCTGTTCACGCCCGAGTTCCGCAACCGGCTCGACGCGATCATCAGCTTCGCCGCACTCGACGAGGAGATCATCCTGCGCGTGGTCGACAAGTTCCTGATGCAGCTCGAGGAGCAGTTGCACGAGAAGAAGGTCGAGGCGGTGTTCACCGAGCGGCTTCGCAAGATGCTCGCAAAGAAGGGCTTCGATCCGCTGATGGGCGCTCGTCCGATGCAGCGCCTCATCCAGGACACGATCCGCAAGGCGCTGGCCGACGAGCTGCTGTTCGGCAAGCTCGTGAACGGCGGCAAGGTGACCGTCGACGTCGACGACGCCGAGCAGGTGACGCTGTCCTTCGCCGAAGGCGCGCCGCCCACCGCGGGCGGCGAGGGCGAGGAGTTCGTCGAGGTGCTGCCCGCCTGACGCGCGGCCGCGGCGGCAACCCGTCGCGGCCGCGTCGATCGATCGTTCGTTCCCTTTCACGAGGGGCCCCGCGCGGGCCCCTCGTCGTTCTCGGCCCCCGTCGTCTTCGTGCCCCCGGTTCCGAATAAGCGCATAACCTTGCCGCAGATCATGGCGGCTGTCGTTCGTCGTTGACAGACTCTGCGGTCGCGTTCCCACCAGAAGAGGAGACATCGATGAGAACGTTCACGCTCGCGGCCGCGGCCTGTGCAGCCGTTGCCGTGCTCGCCGCCGGGCCGGCGCACGCCCAGCAGGCGCAGTACATCGCCGCCAATTGCGCCAACTGCCACGGCACCGACGGGCGGTCGGCCGGCGGCGGCGGCATGCCCGGCATCGCCGGGCTGTCGCCGACATATTTCAAGGAACAGATGAAGGCGTTCCGCGAAGGCACGCGCAAGGCGACGATCATGCACCAGATCGCCAAGGGCTACACCGACGAGCAGATCGCGGCGCTCGCCGACTACTTCTCGCAGCAGAAGAAATGAACCGGCCGACGGAGGACGACATGAAGGACACGAACATCTCCCGCCGGCGTTTCGCGCAGGCGATCGGCTCGGGCACGGCGCTGTCGATGGTCGGCGGCGGCGCGGCGTTGTCGCTGGCCGGCTGCGCCACCGGGCCGACCACCACCGCCGAGCGCAAGCTCGGCCGCGTGCTGGTCGTCGGCGGCGGGTTCGGCGGCGCGACTGCCGCGAAGTACCTGAAGAAGTGGGGCGGCCCAGGCCTCGAAGTGATGCTGGTCGAGCGCCAGACCGCGTTCGTCTCGTGCCCGCTGTCGAACCTGGTGCTGGGCGGATCGCGCAAGATCGCCGACCTGACGGTGCCCTACGACGGGCTGCGCCGCGCCGGCGTCATCGTCGTCAACGACGAGGTCGAGGCGATCGATCCGGCCAAACGCAGCGCGACCTTCCGCAAGCTCGCCAACCAGAGCTTCGACCGGATCGTCGTGTCGCCGGGGATCGAGTTCGACTTCGACTCGGTCCAGGGGCTCGACGCCGAGGCGCAGAAGACCATCCTGCACGCCTGGAAGGCCGGGCCGCAGACGGTGGCGCTGCGAGCGCAGCTCGAGGCGATGCCCGACGGCGGCGTCTACGTGCTGTCGATCCCGAAGTCGCCGTACCGCTGCCCGCCGGGGCCCTACGAGCGCGTCTGCCAGGTCGCGCACTACTTCAAGACGGCCAAGCCGCGCTCGAAGATCATCGTGCTCGACGCGAACCCCGACATCCAGTCGAAGAAGGGGCTGTTCCTGGCGGCCTGGAACGGACCGTACAAGGGGATCGTCAGCTACCAGCCGAACATGAACGTCACCGAAGTCGACGCGCGCAACCGCGTCGCGGTGACCGAGCTCGGCGACAAGGTCAAGGCCGACGTCCTCAACGTGGTGCCGTCGCAGCGCGCCGGCGCGATCGCGCAGAAGACCGGTCTGGTCAACGCCAACAACCGCTGGTGCATGGTCGACTGGCTCACGCTCGAGTCGACAGCCGCGCCGGGCGTGCACGTGCTCGGCGATTCGACGCTGTCGGCGCCGGCGATGCCGAAGTCGGGCCACATGGCGAACCAGCACGGCAAGGCGGTGGCCGCGGCGATCGTCGAGACGCTGAACGGCCGCGCGCCGCAGCCGCCGATGATGGCCAACACCTGCTACAGCTTCATCGACGACAAGAACGTCGTACACGTCGCGTCGGTGCACCGCTACGTGCCCGAGAAGAAGACGATCGAGCCGGTGGCGGGTGCGGGCGGCCTCTCGCCCGCGGCGAACGAGCTCGAGGGCCAGTACGCGAACGCGTGGGCGCGCAACATCTGGAACGACATGCTGACCTGAGCCCCGCTCGCGCCGCCGTCTCCCCGCGGCACCGGCCGCGCGGGGAGACCGGCGGGCGCCCGCGGGCACCTGCACGGCGCCGCCTGGCGCCGGGGCGGCCGCCGCGATGTCGTATAGTGCGCGGATGCTTCGCCGCAGCGAATCGATCCTCCTGCTCAGTGCCTTGCTCGCGGTCGGCGCCGTGGGCGTCGCGCTCGTGCTGCAGCACCGCTTCGGCATCGAGCCCTGCGCCTGGTGCACCTTCCAGCGGCTGCTGTTCCTGCTGTTCGCCGCTCTCGCGGCGCTCGGCTGGCTCGCGCGCCGTTCGCGCGCAGCGCTGGTTGCGGCATCGGTGCTGGCTGCGCTCGCGGCGCTCGGCGGGCTGTGGGCGGCGCTGCACCAGCAGTTCGTCGCCGCGCAGAGCCTGTCGTGCGCGTTCACCTTCGCCGATCGCGCGCTGATGAAGCTGCGGCTCGACGAGACGCTGCCGTGGCTGTTCGAAGCCACCGCGTCGTGCCGCGACGCGAACGCACCGCTGCTCGGGGTGCCCTTCGCGCTCTGGAGCGCTGCGCTGTTCGTGCTGCTGGCCGGGTTGGCCGCGCTCGCCGCGCGCGCCACGCTGGGCTCGCGCCGCGCGACGGAGAATCCCGCATGAACGCACTCGAGCAACTCAGGCAGTTCACGACCGTGGTCGCCGATACCGGCGACTTCAACACGATGCGCGCGTACGCGCCGCGCGACGCGACGACGAACCCCACGCTGATCCTCAAGGCCGTGCAGAAGCCCGAATACGGCGCGCTGCTCGCGCAGACGGTCGCTGCACATCCGGGCGAGTCGGTCGCCGACCTGTGCGACCGGCTGCTGGTGCGCTTCGGCCGCGAGATCCTGTCGATCGTGCCGGGGCGTGTCTCCACCGAGGTCGATGCCCGGTTGTCGTTCGATGTCGACGCGACGATCGCCAAGGCGCGGCGCCTCGTCGGGCTCTACGAGGAGGCGGGCGTCGGCCGCGAGCGCGTGCTGATCAAGGTGGCGTCGACCTGGGAAGGCATCCGGGCGGCCGAGTCGCTCGAGAACGAAGGCATCCACTGCAACCTGACGCTGCTGTTCTCGTTCGCGCAGGCGGTGGCCTGCGCCGACGCCGGCGTCACGCTGGTCTCGCCGTTCGTCGG
>JAHBZV010000078.1 GCA_019635275.1 Burkholderiaceae bacterium
GGTCTCGTCCTCGGTGTACGCGAACGCGACGATGAACGGGAACTCGGCCAGCCGCTCGGCCACCTCGGGCGCGTTCCACGACGAGATCGCCGGGTTGGTCCGGTAGCAGAACCAGACGTCGGGCGGCGTGGTGCGCGGCCAGTTCTTCGGAGCCTGCTTCTGGAACAGCCACGGCAGGTGCGCCGGCCCCAGCGCCGGCGACCACGGCGAATCC
This sequence comes from Burkholderiaceae bacterium, assembly GCA_019635275.1. GTDB lineage: Bacteria > Pseudomonadota > Gammaproteobacteria > Burkholderiales > Burkholderiaceae_E > Zeimonas. The sequence goes on from JAHBZV010000078.1 coordinate 215, forward strand.
GACACCAGCGGCACGAGCGTCTTGTAGGCGTTGCGGATGTGGGGCTTGCTCAGCCAGCCCTCGCGCGAGGTCTCGTTGAACTGGAAGGCCATCAGGCCGTCCGGCCCCGGCACCACCGAGCCGACACGCGAGACGGCAGGCCGCACGAGCTTCACCGCCGTGCCGAGGGTGCCGCCGGGCACCTCGAGCGCGCCCACCAGAACCGCCAGCACGGTGCGCGCCCAGCAGCAGTGGTAGCCGCCCCAGCCGTTGTTGACCGTCTTGCCCAGCATCACCGCGACCGGCCGGAACGGCAGCGTCTGGCCCTCGATCTCGATCGTCTGGCCCACGCACGCGTGGGCGAGGTACTCGTCGGCGATCCGCCGGATCGTCGCGGCCGGCACGTCGCACTCGGCCGCGGCCCAGTCGGGGCTGTAGCCCTTCATGTGCTCGAGCATCATCTGGAACGCGGGGCGCGCGCGCGCCGCAGCGTGCGTGATGCGCTCGTCGTCGGGTCCGTGCTCGACGCCCCCCACCTGGTACTCGCCGTCGAGCGCCGGATTGGCGAGGTCCGCCGCGTCGTGCGGCTTGGCCCGCCCGTCGGCGAGGTCCCACACCAACGGCTTGCCGGAGCCGGCGTCGCGCAGGTACCAGCCGTTCGGGCCGACCAGGTACGGCGAGCTGGTCCGGTGCTTCAGGTACGGGAGGTCGCAGACCTCGCGCCAATCGCGCTCGTGAAGGATGCGATGGATGAGGCCGAACAGGAACGCGGCGTCGGTCTTGGGCCTGATCGGCACCCATTCGGCGGACACCGCGCCGGTGATCGACAGGTGCGGCTCGACCTGTACCCGCTTGGCCCCGCGCACTCGCGCGTCGGCCTCGCGCCAGATGCCGGCCACGCCGCCGGAAGCCTCGACGTTGTTGCCGCAGTTGATGATGTAGTTCACGTACGGCGTGTCGGGCGAGACGATGAATGCGCGGTGCCACAGCTCGCCATACAGGTGCTCGGAGTGATAGCACTTGACGCCCTGCCCGGCGCCATAGCCCTGGTCGATCGGCCCCCACGCCGCCATGAACGCCGGGAACGTGCCCATGTACTGCACCGGCGTGCCGCCGCCGCCGGTGGTGCTGGCCAGGCGCGGCACCCCCTCGTCGTTGAGCAGCCCCTTGGCGCGGATTTCGCGCAGCTTGGCGCCGACGATGTCGAGCGCCTCGTCCCAGCCGATCGGCACGAATCCGGGATCTTCGCCACGCCCCTTCTTCGGGTTGGTGCGCTTCATCGGCTGCCGGATCCGGTTCGGGTTGTAGGTCTTCTGGACCAGCCCGTAGGCCTTCACGCAGACGCGCCCGCCGCCGGGGTGCTGCCCGCGGATGTCGTAGTTGGATTCGACGCGCGTCGCGACGCCGTTCTCGACTTCGACCTTCAGCAGGTCGGGGCCGGCGACACACTGATAGCAGTAGATCGGGACCTTCCTCGATGCGCCCATCGGGGCCTCCGCGTTGCAGCCACGACCGCCATTGTGCCGCACCGGCTCAGGCCTGCGATTTCTCCAGCGCCTGGTCGATGTCCCAGACGATGTCGTCGATCGACTCGATGCCCACCGACAGGCGCACCATGTCGGCCGTGACGCCCGCGGCGCGCTGCTCGTCCTCGGACAACTGGCGGTGCGTGGTGGACGCCGGGTGGATGATCAGCGTCCGCGCGTCGCCGACGTTGGCCAGGTGGCTCATGAAGGTCGCCGCCTCGATGAAGCGCTCGCCCGCTCGCTGCGCGGCCGCCGGGCTGCTGCCGGAAGGCTTCACGCCGAACGACAGGATGCCGCCCGCGCCGCGCGGCAGGTACTTGCGTGCCAGGGCATGGTACCGGCTGCCAGGCAGCCCGGGGTAGTTGACCCACGCGACGCGCGGATGCGCGGCGAGGTGCTCGGCGATTCGCTGCGCGTTCTGCACGTGGCGGTCCATGCGCACCGGCAGCGTCTCGATGCCCTGCAACAGCAGCCACGCCGACATCGGCGCGAGCGTCGGGCCGAGCGTGCGCGCGGTCTCCATGCGCGCCTTCATCGTGAAGCCGAAGTCGCCGAAGGTCTCGTAGAAGCGAACGCCGTGGTAGCCCTTCGAGGGCTCGGTCATCTCCGGGAAGCGGCCGTTGTCCCACGGGAACCTGCCCGACTCGACGACCACGCCGCCCATCGTGGTGCCGTGGCCACCCAGGTACTTGGTGGCCGAGTGCACGACGATGTCGGCCCCGTGGCGGATCGGCTGGCACAGGTACGGCGACGCGAGCGTGTTGTCGACCACCAGCGGCACGCCGTGCTCGTGCGCGATCGCCGCGACCGCCTCGATGTCGAGCACGTTGAGCCGCGGGTTGGCGATCGTCTCGGCGAACAGGGCCTTGGTGTTCGGGCGCAGCGCGCGGCGGAAGTTGTCGGGATCGTCGGGCTCGACGAAGCTGCAATCGATGCCGAACTTCGCGAAGGTGACGGCGAATTGGGAGTACGTGCCGCCATACAGCGTGTTCGCGGCGACGATGTGGTCGCCCTGGCTGCACAGCGTGAGCATCGCGACCATCTCGGCGGCCATGCCGCTGGCGGCGGCGATCGCCGCGCGCCCGCCTTCGAGCGCGGCGACGCGTTCCTCGAGCACGGCCACCGTCGGGTTGGACAGGCGCGAGTAGACGTTGCCGAAGGTCTGCAGGTTGAACAGGCTGGCAGCGTGGTCGGCCGAGTCGAAGACGAACGACGTCGTCTGGTAGATCGGCACCGCGCGCGCGCCGGTCAAGGCATCGGGGATCTGCCCGGCGTGCAGGCACAGGGTCTCGATGCCGTAGCGATGGTCCGCCATCCGTTCCTCCCGATCAGTAGGGCAGCCAGCGCGGCCGCTTCGCCGAGATGACCTTCGTGTCGACACCCGCCCAGTTCAGGCCGCCGAACAGCCGCGCGTGCTCGATCTTCACGCAGCGATCCATCACCGAATCGAGGCCGTGCTCGCGCGCGAGCCGGTCGGCCTCTTCGTTGACCACGCCGAGCTGCTGCCACAGCACCTTCGCGCCGATCGTGATCGCTGCCCGCGCGATCGGCAGCACGTCGGCGGTGCGCCGGAACACGTCGACCATGTCGACCTTGTCGCGGATGTCCTCCAGCGACCGGTAGCAGCGCTCGCCGAGTATCTCGTCGTATTTCGGGTTGACCGGAACGATCCGGTAGCCGTGCTCCTGCATGTACTTCGCGGCAAAGTAGCTCGGCCTGTGCCACTCGGCCGACAGGCCGACGACCGCAATGACGCGAGTCGTGGCGAGAATGCGGCGAAGCGTTTCGATGTCGGACATGGCCCCCCCTCGGGACATTGTGCGGCAGCCGTTTCCTGCTATTGTCGTTCACCGGAGCGCGCTTCGTGGTTCCGGCGCTCGATCGGGAGACCTCGACATGGCTGGCAAGCTCGGGATCGGCGACCTCGCGGCGATGGGGCTGGGAAACGTGGGCATCGGCCCGCTGAACGTCGGCAACGTGCTGGACACGGTCGACTTCGTCAAGCGAGCGTGGGCGTCGATCGGCGTGCCCTCCAGCTTCGCGCCGACGGTCGACCTCGAGGAACTCGACAAGCGCATCGCCGACCTCAAGGCGGTCGAGCAGTGGCTGACGGTCAACATGAACATGCTTCAGGGGACGATCCAGGCGCTGGAGATCCAGCGCGGCACGATCGCGACGCTGAAGGCGTTCGGCGCGCCGGTTGCGGCGGCGGCACCCGCGACGCAGGCGATCGCCTCGGCGCTGGCGCGGGCGTCGCGGCCCCAGGCCGCGTTGCCGCAGGCAGCAATGCCGTCGGTCGCGGCATCCGAAGCGACGGCGCCCGCCGAGCAATCGCCGCGTCGCGCCAAGCCGGCCCGCCGCAAGGGCCGCGGCGCGGCGACGACCGAGCCCGCCGCCTTCGCCGACCCCGGACTGAGCCCGAGCGCGTGGTGGAACCTGCTGCAGAGCCAGTTCAACCAGGTCGCCGCGGCCGCGCTGTCGGGCGTGGGGTTGCCGCGGCCGGAGGCCGGGGCGTCGCAGGCGCGCGAGAAGCGCACGCGCGAAAAACCGGCGCGCGAGAAGTCGCGTCGAGCCGCGCGCGCCGGCGCCGCACGCGCGCGCCGCGCGGACGGCGCGGACGTCCCCGCCAGCGCCACGACGGCAGCCAACGGCAGGCGCGGGTCCGGCGGCCGCAAGGACTGAGCCCCACGCCCGACTGACCGGCACGCACCCCGACCGGCGGACCGTCCCGATGCAGGCGTTCAGACACGGCCATGCGGCACACCCGAGCTGGCGCACTGCGGCCGATCTGCTGATCGCGCGGCTCGGCCCGGGAGGCGCGCAGGCGCAGGGGCTCGGCATCGTCTACGTCACCGAGCGGCTCGCCGAGCGGCTCGGCGACATCGCCACGCTGCTGCGCGAGCGCTTCCCGCGCGTCGACTGGATCGGCGCGAGCGCGCACGGTGTCTGCGCGGCCGGCGTCGAGTACACCGGCGAAGCCGCGCTCGCGGCGATGATCTGCGAACTGCCGGCGGGCAGCTGGCGCGTGTTCGGCGGATCGCACGGCGACGGGCTCGGCGGCGGCGCGCCCGCGGCCGGCGACGTCGCGCGCGACTTCGGCGGCGCCGGGCGCGAGCCGGGCGGCGATTTCACGGCGCTGGTCCATGCCGAGCCGACGACCCCCGATCTGGCGGCGGCGGTGTCGGAACTTGCAGCGCAGGTCGACACCGGCTTCCTGTTCGGCGGACTGGTGGGCGGCAGCCAACCGGGCAGCGCGCAACTCGCGGGCCAGCTCGTCCGCGCGACGCTCACCGGGGCGTCGTTCGGCGCGCCGGTCCGCCTGCTGTCACGGGTCACGCAGGGCTGTGCGCCGCTGGCGCGCGAGCACGTGATCTCGCAGTGCTCGTCGCAATACATCCAGCGCCTCGACGGTCAGCCCGCGCTCGACGTGCTGCTCGAGGACCTCGGCGTCGCCGCCGAGGTGCGCGAGTCGCGCGACGGCGACGAGATCCTGCGGGCACTGCCCGCCGAGCGCCTGTCCAATGGCCTGATGGTCGGGCTCGCGCCGGCGAGTCGCGATCGCGGCATCGGGTTCGTCGATTACACGGTGCGCAACGTGCTGGGCATCGACCCGCAGAACCGCCTGCTGGCGATCGCCGCGACACCGCAGCCGGGCGACCGCGCCGTCTTCTGCACGCGCGACCGCCGCGCGGCGCGCGCCGACCTGATCCGCATCTGCACCGAACTGCGCGAGGAGCTCGAGGCCGAATCGCTGCGCGTGCTAGGCGCCCACTACGTGTCCTGCGTCGCGCGCGGCGAGCACCTGTTCGGCGCCCCGGGCGCCGAGCTCGGCATCGTCTCGCACAACCTCGGCGAAGTTCCGCTGGTGGGCTTCTTCGCCAATGGCGAGATCGCCCGGGACCGCATCTACGGCTATACCGGCGTGCTCACGCTGTTCGTCGCGCCGCGCGACTCCGGCCCCGCCTGATCGCGCCAGCGCGCGACTTCGGCGCCGATCGCCGCGAGGTCGCCGACCACCCGGACGCCGGCAGGCGCACGGCGCCGGAGCGCGACGCAGCCGCCGCCGGCCCAGAGCTCGATCGGGGCCGGCAATCGCCCGCGCAGCTCGGCCAGGCCTTCGATCGCGCCGCGCGCGTTCGACCCGGCCGAGAACGACAGCGCCACGACGTCGGCGCGCTGCGCGGCGGCGGCCAGTGCGATGTCGCGGATCGGGGTCTGCACCCCGAGCGACGAGCAGCGGCAGCCCTCGAGCGCGAGGACCGCCTCGGCCATCAGCAGGCCCAGCCCGTGCGGCTCGGCGGGAAAGGTCGTCAGGAGCACGCGCGGGCGCGAGGCCGCCGACGACGGGATGCTGCCGATCGCCGTGCGCAGCACGCCCTGCATCGCCTCGGTGTACAGGTGCTCCTCGAACACCTGGAAGTCGCCGCTGGCCCACGCCTCGCCGACCAGGCGGTTCAACGGCGCCACGAGTTCGGCGACGAAGCGGTCGAGCCCCATCCGGAGGGCGGCTTCCGACAGCGCGCCTCGCAGGTCCTCGACCTGGTGCGCCTTGGTCAGTTCCATGAAGCGCGCCAGCTCCGCGTGCTCGCGGCCCGCGGCCGCGGCTGCGGAGGCGGGTGCCGGCCCCTGCTCGGCCAGCGCCCGCAGCGCCTCGAGCGGCAAGCCGACGATCTTCCCGGGGCGACGCCCGGCGTCCATCAGCCGCCGGATCAGCCTGAGCCGATCGACCTGGTCCGGGGGGTAGACGCGCTCGCCGAGCGGATCGCGCCCCGGACTCGGGAAGCCGTAGCGACGCTCCCAGACCCGCAGCGTGTCCTTCGACAGGCCGGTATCGCGCTCGACCGCCGAAATGCTCAGTCCGGGATCGGAGGCGTCCCCGCCCGCACCGCTATTTGTCTTGGACAAATTATTGACTCCCGCTTGCTTTTCGCTTAATGTACGCCGAAATCGCTGTTTTGACCAAGACAAATTTGGCCGGACACCGGTTCAAGGGGCCGCTCCGGCGACCCTGATCACCTCCGGACGGGGCAGCGCCTGCGCAGCCGATCCGCCGAAGGCCGTCCGACCCTTCGAGCCACCCACGGGAGCCACAGGATGCACGACGATACGCGGCCGGCGATGCGAATCGCCATCGTCGGTTCGGGAATCTCCGGACTCGGCGCTGCGCTGCGCCTGGCCGGGCACCACCGGGTCACGCTGTTCGAAGCCGACCGACGGCCCGGCGGCCACACGCACACGGTCGACGTGACGCTGGACGGCGCGCGCGCGGCGGTCGACACGGGCTTTCTGGTGTTCAATGAGCGGACCTATCCGGAACTGATCGCCCTGTTCGGCGAACTCGGCGTACCGACGGCTCACTCCGACATGTCGTTCTCGGTGTCGATCGGTCCGCACCGGTTCGAGTGGTGCGGATCGAACCTCGCGACCCTGCTCGCGCAGCCGCGCAACGCGTTGCGGCCGTCGTTCTGGCGGATGATCAACGACATCCTGCGCTTCAACCGCCGGGCGACCGCGCTCGCGACCGGTGCAGCCCACGGCGCGGAGCTCGACGAGCCGCTGGCCGGATTCCTGCGCCGCGAGGGCTACTCGGACGGGTTCCGCGACCACTACCTGCTGCCGATGGCGGCGGCGATCTGGTCGTGCCCGATGCAGCGCATGCTGCAGTTCCCGCTGGGAAGCTTCGTGCGCTTCTTCCACAACCACGGGCTGCTGCAGATCGACGACCGGCCGCAGTGGCTGACGGTTGCCGGCGGCGCGCGGCAGTACGTCGAGCGCATCCTCGCGCGGCTCGACGACGTGCGACTCGGCACGCCGGTGCGCTCCGTCTCCCGGCGCACGACCGCGATCGACGGCAAGGTGCGCGTCGTCACCGACTCCGGCGCCGAGGCTTTCGACCACGTCGTGCTCGCCTGCCACAGCAGCCAGTCGCTGGGTCTGCTCGCCGACGCCGACCGCGACGAGCGCGCGGTGCTCTCCGCGGTGCCCTACCACCCGAACCGCGCCTGGCTGCACACCGACGTCGCGCTGATGCCCAGGCGCCGCGCCGCATGGGCGGCCTGGAACTACCTGGGCAACGGCGACCGCGAGGCGCCCGAGGTGTCGGTCACCTACTGGCTGAACCGGCTCCAGCCGCTGCCCTTCTCGACGCCCCTGATGGTGAGCCTGAATCCGCTCTCGCCGCCCGCGCCGGAGAAGGTCATCGCCCGCATCGACTACGAGCACCCGGTGTTCGACGCCGGGGCCGCCGCGGCCCAGCGGCGGCTCGCCAGCCTGCAGGGGCGCTCGAACACGTGGTTCGCCGGCGCCTGGACCGGCTACGGGTTCCACGAGGACGGGCTGAAGTCGGGGCTCGCGGTGGCCGCGTCGCTGCTGCAACGCGCACCGGCGCTGCGCCGCGCCGCCTGAGGGCCGCAGACGATGCGCCCCGGCCTGCCCCACTGGCGCCTGGCGTTCGGCGAAGTGCGCCATGCGCGGCTACGGCCGGTGCTGCACGCGTTCCGCTACCGGGCGTTCTTCCTGCGCGCGCCGCTCGACGAACTCGAGGCGCGCGCCGGCTCCTGGCTGTTCGGCGTGAACCGCGCCGCCCTCGTCGGCTTCCGGCGCGAGGACCACGGCGACGGCCGGCCGCTGCGCGTCTGGGTCGGGGCGATGCTGCGCGAGGCCGGCATCATCGCCGACGGCGACGTCTGGCTGCACGCGCTGCCGCGCGTGCTCGGCTATGCGTTCAAGCCGGTGAGCTTCTGGTTCTGCCATCGTCGCGACGGCGCCCTCGTCGCGGTGATCGCCGAGGTCAACAACACCTTCGGCGAGCGCCACTGCTACGTGCTCGGCGATGCGCCGGGCACGCCGATCGGCGCGGGCGCCGAGCTCGGTGCGGCGAAGGTCTTCCACGTGTCGCCGTTCTGCGACGTCGAAGGCCGCTACCGCTTCCGTTTCGTCACGACCGCGGAGCGCGCCGTCGCGCGCATCGACTACGACGACCGCGACGGTCCGCTGCTGACGACGAGCCAGAGCGGCCGCTTCGCGGCGCTCGACGTCGCGGGCGTCGCACGCGCGCTCCTCGGCTATCCGCTGTTCGCCATGGGCGTGATCGTTCGCATTCACTGGCAGGCGCTGAGGTTGTGGATGCGGCGCGTGCCTTTTCGCGGCAGGACGCCTGCCGTCGCCACCCGGGGAACCCGATGACCATCCAGCATTCCGACGCGTCGGCGGCGCTCGCGCCGCCGGGCGCGCGCCACCCCGAACCGCCGTCGCGCGGAGCGCGCTTCGTCCTGCGGCTGCTCGAGCGGATCGGCCACGGCGAACTGAAGCTCGTGACGCCCGACGGCCGCCAGCTGCGCTTCGGCGGCGGGCAACCGACCGCGACCATGCGGCTGCGCAACTGGAACGCGTTCGACGCCGCGCTGCGTCGCGGCGACGTCGGCTTCGCCGAGGCGTACATCGCCGGCGACTGGAGCACCGACTCGCTGGCGGACCTGCTTTCGGTGGCCGTCGCCAACCGCGGCGCCATCGAGGACGCGGTCTATGGCCACTGGCTCGGGCGCCTCGCCGACCGGATCCGCCACCTGCTCCATCGCAACACGCGCGCCGGCGCGCGCAGGAACATCCACGCCCACTACGACCTCGGCAACGACTTCTACCGGTTGTGGCTCGACGAAGGGATGACCTACTCGAGCGCGCTGTTCGACGGCGATGATCGCAGGCCGCTGAAGGACGCCCAGGACGCCAAGTACGCGCGCATCCTCGACGCGCTGGCGCTGCCGGCCGGTGCGTCGGTGCTCGAGATCGGCTGCGGCTGGGGTGCGTTCGCCGAAATGGCCGCGCGACGCGGACTGTCGGTCACCGGGCTGACGCTTTCGGCCGAGCAGCTCGGCTGGGCGCGCGAGCGCATCGCCGGCGCCGGACTCGCCGACCGTGCACGCTTCGAGCTGCGCGACTACCGCGACGAAGCCGGCCGCTACGACGGCATCGCATCGATCGAGATGTTCGAGGCCGTCGGCGAACGCTACTGGCCCGCGTACTTCCGGACGCTGCGCCGCTGCCTGGCTCCGCGGGGCCGCGCGGTAGTCCAGACGATCGTCATCGACGACGCGCTGTTCGATCGCTACCGCCGCGGCACGGACTTCATCCAGCAGTACGTCTTTCCCGGCGGCATGCTGCCGAGTGCTTCGCGCTTCGCGCAGGAGGCCGAGGCGACCGGCCTGCGCATCGTCGACCGCTTCGCGTTCGGCCCGGATTACGCGCTCACGCTGCGCCAGTGGCGCGAGCGCTTCGTCACGCGCCTCGCGGCGGTCCGCGCGCTCGGCTTCGACGGCCGGTTCGTGCGCACCTGGGAGTTCTACCTCGCCTACTGCGAGGCCGCTTTCAGGCACGGCAACACCGACGTCGTCCAGTTCACGATCGAGCAGCGATGAGGCGCCCGGCCTTCCGACACCGGCCCTTCGGCTGGCCACCGCCGGCGCACGCGCTGGCCCTCGCGGGCGTGCTGGCGGTCGCGAACGCGCACGCCGCGGGGCCCTCGCGCGACTCGTCGTCGACAGCGACGCCGTCGGCAGCCGAAGCGGCCCGGGCCGCGCCGGCGGCACCCGACGCGGGTGCGCCCGCGACCGCTCCCCACACCGCCGCGCCCGCCCCGATACGCGCCACGCTCCCGTCCGCGCGCCTGGCCGGCGAGGGCGCACTGCACTGGCTCGGACTGCGCATCTACGACGCACGGCTGTGGGTCGGGCCGCGCGGCCTCGACCCCGAGCGCATCGGCACGGACGCCTTCGCGCTCGAGATCAGCTATGCACGATCGTTGTCGGGCGCGGCGATCGCCGAGCGCAGCGCGGCCGAGATCGCGCGGCTGGACCTCGCCGCGACCGAGGCGCAGCGCATCGGCTGGCTCGAGCGCATGGGTGCGATCTTCCCCGACGTGCGCGCT
>JAHBZV010000079.1 GCA_019635275.1 Burkholderiaceae bacterium
GCGCATCTTCGACTGGTACCGCAAACGCGACGGCGTCGATTACGCGCCCGACGACGATCCGGGCGTGCAGTCGGTGCGGCGCATCTACGGCTACTTCAAGAAGTTCGGCTATCCCACCGAGGTAATGGGCGCGAGCTTTCGCAACACCGGCCAGGTGCTGGCGCTGGCCGGCTGCGACCTGCTCACGATCAGCCCCGAACTGCTCGAGCAGCTGCGCGGTTCCGCGGAACCCGTCGCGCGCCGGCTCGACCCGGCGCGCGCGCGCGAGGAGGCGATCGAGCGGGTGCGCTTCGACGAGAAGCACTTCCGCTGGGCGCACAACGAGGACGCGATGGCCACCGAGAAGCTGGCCGAGGGCATCCGGCTGTTCGCGGCCGACGTGCTCAAGCTCGAGGCGCTGGTCGCCGCCGCGCGCTGAGCGGGCGCGGCGCGAGTTCGCGCGCGCCGCGCTACCACTACCAGATTCCCATCGAGACGCCGGCGGCCATTGCCGCACCGAGCTCGCGCGCGCGATCGAGCGAGGCGGCGTCGATCGACTTCGGCGCGAGGATCGCCTCGGGCGTCTGCGCGTGCGTGATCACGACGAGCGGCTCGGCGACTGGCTTCATCCGCCAGCCGGTGGCGATGCGGGCGATCTGGCGCGCCGCGCCCTGGCCGTCGGAACCCGCGCAGACCAGCGTCGCGTACGGCCGGCCTTCGACGCGCCCGAGCGCCGCGTAATAGCTGCGGTCGAAGAAGTCCTTCATCATGCCGGCCATCGACGCCAGGTTCTCGGGGGTGGCGAACAGCACCGCGTCGGCGGCCAGCAGGTCCGACGGTTGCGCCTCGTCGGCGCGGCGCACGACGAGCTCCACGCCCTCCTGCGCGCCGGCGCCGTCGCGGAACGCGTCGACCAGCTGGCGCGTGCCTCCGGTCATCGTCCACCAGACGACCAGCAGCCGCTTGCTCACGCCTTGCCGGTGCTCCCGAATCCGCCGCTGCCGCGGTCGCTGGCGACGAACGCCTGAACCGGGTTCCATTGCACCTGCACCACCGGCACGACGATCATCTGCGCGATCCGCTCCATCGGCTGGATCGTGAACGGCTCGCGGCCGCGGTTCCAGCACGACACCATCAGCGGCCCCTGGTAGTCGGAGTCGATCAGGCCGACGAGGTTGCCCAGGACGATCCCGTGCTTCGTTCCGAGCCCGGAGCGTGGCAGGATCATCGCGGCGTGGCCGGGGTCGCCGATGTGGATCGCCATGCCGGTCGGCAGCAGCAGCGCGTCGCCGGGCGCGAGCGTCACCGGCGCATCGATGCAGGCGCGCAGGTCCAGGCCGGCGCTGCCGGCGGTGGCGTAGGCGGGCAGTTGCCCTTGCAGCCGCGGATCGAGGATCCGCACGTCGAGTCGCATCATCGGTTCGAGAGGTTGCGCAGCACGATCGAAAGCAGAAGCAGCGCGAACCCCGGCAGCGGGGTCATCGCCGGGACGAGATCGAGGATCGCCAGCGCGATCAGTGCGAAACCGCCGATCATCAGCCAGCGGCTCAGTCGCAAGCCGACCGCACGGCCTGCGGCACGCAGTGCATCGGCGCTGGCCGCGCCCGACGCACCCTTCGCGCCGGCCCCGCGGTTCGCGGCGCCGCCCTGGCCCCGGGCGCCGTCGGCCGCCCGGCGCAGCGCCTCGGCCGCCGCTTCGGCAAGCGTGCCGCCCGCCTGCGCTGCTGGCTCGCCGGTCGAGCGGGAGGCGGCCGCGCGCGCGTCGCGTTTCGCCAGCGCACCGCGCGACTCGACGCGCCCCGGCGTGCGCCCGGCGGCGCCCGTCAGGCGCTCGACGTAGCTGGCGTAGTCGCCGTCGGGGGGGCCGTCGCGATCGATGGTGTTCATGCGCGGGCGGTGCTCAGCGGCGCGGCGGCAGCCGCAGCGCGATCTCGGCCACCAGCGCCCGCGCCAGCTGCGCCTTGTCGGCGCGCGGCAGCCGTCGGCTGCCGTGCTCGTCGATCAGCAGCAACTCGTTGTCGTCGCGGCCGAAGGTCGCATGGCCGATGTTCGCGACCAGCAGCGGCACGCCCTTGGCGGCCCGCTTGGCCTGGCCATTGGCCTCGAGGTCTTCGCTCTCGGCCGCGAAGCCGACGCACCACGGCGCGTCGGGTCGCTGCGCCACGCCGGCGAGGATGTCGGGGTTCTGCACGAACTCGAGTTTCGGCACGTCGTGGGCGCCGCTCTTCTTCAGCTTGCGCTCGCTGGGGTGGGCCACCCGCCAGTCGGCGACCGCGGCCACCGCGACGAACACGTCGGTGCGCGGGGCCGCGTCGAGCGCGACCATCACCGCGTCGTGCATCTGCTGCGCCGTGCGCACGGCGATGCGCTCGACCCCGCGTGGGGTGGCGAGCGCCGTCGGCCCGGCGACCAGCGTGACCTGCGCACCGGCGGCGCGGCAGGCGCGGGCGATCGCGAAACCCATTTTCCCGGAGGACAGGTTGGTGATCCCGCGCACCGGGTCGATCGGCTCGTAGGTCGGACCCGCGGTGAGCAACACCCGTCGCCCGGCGAGGGGCTTCGGCGCGAGGAAATCGGCCAGCTCGGCGACGAGGTCCGGCGGCTCGAGCATCCGGCCCATGCCGGTCTCTCCGCAGGCCTGGTCGCCGCTGTCGGGGCCGAGGATCGCCACGCCGTCGGCGGCCAGCTGCGCGACGTTGCGCTGCGTGGCGGGGTTCAGCCACATCTGGCGGTTCATCGCCGGCGCCACGAGCAGCGGGCACTCGCGCGCCAGGCAGAGCGTGCTGAGCAGGTCGTCGGCCAGCCCGTGCGCGACCTTCGCGAGGAAGTCGGCAGTCGCCGGCGCGACGAGGATCGCATCGGCGGCGCGCGACAGCTCGATGTGCGCCATGCTGTTGGCGATGCGGGTGTCCCACTGGTCGGTGAACACGGGCTCGCCGGTGAGTGCCTGGAAGGTGGCGGGCCCGACGAAGCGCGTGGCCGCCTCGGTCATCACCGCCTGGACGCGCGCCCCCGCGCGCTGCAGTTCGCGCGCCAGCTCGGCCGCCTTGTAGGCGGCCACGCCGCCGGTGATGCCGAGCACGATCCGTTTGCCTTGCAGGTCCATCCGTGCTGTATAGCACACTGTGCCGCTGCGATGGCGCCCGCGGCCATGGCACCGGGCGACACGATTTCACTCGAACGGAGGCATCCGATGAAGCTCGAGGGATCCTGCCACTGCAAGGCGGTGCGGTTCACGGTGCAGGCGTCGTCGCCGTATCCGTTCATGCGCTGCTATTGCTCGATCTGCCGCAAGACCGCGGGCGGCGGCGGCTATGCGATCAACCTGGGCGCCGATCGGCGCACGCTCACGGTGCAGGGCAGCGAGCACCTGTCGGTGTATCGCGCGCGGCTCGACGACGGCAGCACCAGCAGCGGCGAACGCAACTTCTGCCGCCGCTGCGGCAGCGCGCTGTGGCTTTACGACCCGACCTGGCCCGAGCTGGTGCATCCGCATGCCTCGGCGATCGACACCCCGCTGCCGGTGCCGCCGCAGCGCGTGCACATCATGCTGGGCTCGAAAGCGCCGTGGGTCGAGCCGGAAGTGCGCGCCGGCGACCTGTGCCACGACGCCTATCCGGACGAGTCGCTCGCACAGTGGCACGCGCGGCACGGGCTGTGAGCCGCGCCGCTGCGGCGGCCGCGCCAGGATGGTTCAGCGGCCGCGGCGCACCCTGCGGAACTCGTCGACGATCAGCAGCACCGCGCCCACCGTGATCGCGCTGTCCGCGACGTTGAACGCCGGCCAGTGCCAGCGCTGCCAGTAGACGAGCAGGAAGTCGACCACCTGGCCGCGCGCGACGCGGTCGATCACGTTGCCGATCGCGCCGCCGAGGATCAGCGCCAGCGCGAACGCGAACAGCCGCTGCGTGCCGTGTCGCGCCAGCAGCCAGACGATGAAGATCGCCGCGGCCACGCCCAGGCCGGTGAAGAACCAGCGCTGCCAGCCCGACGCGCCCGCCAGGAAGCTGAACGCGGCGCCGCGGTTGTAGACCAGCGTCAGGTCGAACAGCCCGGGCACGACCGCCAGCCGCTCGCCGAACGAGAAGCTGCGCAGGATCGCGAACTTCGTGAGCTGGTCGACGAAGACGATCGCCGCCGCCAGCCACAGCCAGCGCTTCATCGCGCCCGAACCGCCTTTCGCCATCGCGGGTGCCCTCAGGCGGCACGGCGCGGTTCGCCCGCGCCGTGCAGGTTCTCGTTGCAGCGCCCGCAGATCGTCGGGTGCGCCGGGTCGGCGCCGACGTCGGCGCGATAGTGCCAGCAGCGCTCGCACTTGGCGTGCTCGCTGGCGACGACCGAGACCGAGACGAGCTCGTCGTCGGCGCCGCGCACGACGCGCGCCTGCGAGGTGATGAACACGAAGCGCAGGTCGTCGCCGAGCGAGGCGAGCGCGTCGAAGGTCTCGCCCGACGCGCGAACCTCGACCTCGGCCTGCAGCGACGAGCCGATCGCGCCGGCGCTGCGAGCTTCCTCGAGCTTCCTCAGCACTTCGGCGCGCACGGCACGAATCGCCTCCCACTTCAGCCGCAGCAGCGCGGTGGACTGCGCATCTTCCGACGCGAGTTCGCCCATGCCGTCGAACGCGTGCCAGCTCTGCGTGAAGATCGTCTCGCCGCCGGCCTTCCACGCCTGCGGCGCGAGCAGCGGCCAGGCCTCCTCGGCGGTGAACGACAGAATCGGCGCCATGAGCCGAACGATCGACTGGGCGACGTGGTAGAGCGCGGTCTGCGCCGAGCGCCGCGCATGCGAGTTCGGTGCCGTGGTGTACAGGCGGTCCTTCAGGATGTCGAGCCAGAACGCGCCGAGGTCCTCCGAGCAGAAGGTCTGCAGCTTCGCGACCGCCGGGTGGAACTCGAAGCGCTCGTAGTCGCGCTCGATGTCGCGCTGCCAGGCGGCGGTCATCGCGATCGCGTAGCGGTCGATCTCGACCATCTGGTCGGCGGGCACCGCGTCGCGGGCGGGGTCGAAGTCGGACACGTTGGCGAGCAGGAAGCGCAGCGTGTTGCGGATGCGGCGATAGGCCTCGACGACGCGTGCGAGGATCTGCTTCGACAGCGCCATCTCGCCCGAGTAGTCGGTGCTCGCGATCCACAGCCGCAGGATCTCGGCGCCGTACTGGTTCCAGATCTCCTGCGGGTCGATGCCGTTGCCGGCCGACTTGCTCATCTTGTAGCCGCGCTCGTCGACGGTGAAACCGTGCGTGAGCAGCGCCTTGTACGGCGGCACGCCGTTCAACATCGACGAGGTGAGCAGCGACGAATGGAACCAGCCGCGGTGCTGGTCGCTGCCCTCGAGGTACATGTCGGCCGGAAAGGTCGACTGCGCCGCGTGCGAGCCGCGCAGCACCGTCTCGTGGGTCGTGCCCGAGTCGAACCAGACGTCGAGCGTGTCGCGGTTCTTCACGTACCGGTCGGCCTCGTCGCCGAGCAGTTCGCGCGGATCGAGCCGCTGCCAGGCCTCGATGCCGTCGCGCTCGATGCGCTGCGCGACCTGTTCGAGCAGCTCGTCGGTGCGCGGATGCAGCGCCCCGGTCTCCTTGTGCACGAAGAACGCCATCGGCACGCCCCACTGGCGCTGGCGCGACAGCGTCCAGTCGGGCCGGTTGGCGATCATCCCGTGCAGGCGCGCCTTGCCCCAGGCCGGGTAGAAGCGGGTGGCTTCGATGCCGGCGAGCGCGGCTTCGCGCAACGTCGGGCCGCCGTCGTGCGGCGCGACGTCCATTCCCGCGAACCACTGGCTCGACGCGCGATAGATGATCGGCGTCTTGTGGCGCCAGCAGTGCATGTAGCTGTGCGGGTAATGCTCGACGCTGAACAGGCAGCCGTGCGCGCGCAGGTGTTCGACGATCTTCGGGTTGGCGTCCCAGATCGACAGGCCGGCAAAGTCGGGCAGCCAGCTCGCATAGGTGCCGTCGCCCAGCACCGGCTGCAGGATGTCCGCATCGGCCATCCCGTGGTGCTTGCACGACGCGAAGTCCTCGATGCCGTAGGCCGGCGCCGAGTGAACCAGCCCGGTTCCCGAGTCGAGCGTCACGTAGTCGCCGAGGTAGACCGGCGCGAAGCGGTCCGCGAACGGATGGCGAAAGCGCACCAGCTCGAGCGCCTTGCCCTTGCAGCGGGCCACCTCTTCGCCTTCGAGCTTCCAGCGCTTCAGGCAGGCCTCGACCAGGTCGGTGGCCACGACGAGCAGCGCCGGCGCGCCGTTCCACTGCACCTTCACCAGCGAGTAGTCGAAGTCGGGGTGCAGGTTAAGCGCCTGGTTCGCCGGAATCGTCCACGGCGTCGTGGTCCAGATCACCGCGTAGCCGCGCTCGAGCGGCAGCGCGGGCAGGCCGAACGCCTGCGCGAGCTTCGGCAGCTCCTCGGCCGCGAACGGAAAGCCGACGTCGATCGATGGGTCGACGCGGTCGGCGTACTCGACCTCGGCCTCCGCCAGCGCCGAGCCGCAGTCGAAGCACCAGTTCACCGGCTTCAGGCCGCGGTAGACGTAGCCCTTGCGCAGGATCCGGCCCAGCGCGCGCAACTCGTCGGCCTCGTTGCGCGGCGCCATCGTCAGGTACGGGTTGTCCCACTCGCCGAGCACCCCGAGCCGGATGAAGTCCTTCTTCTGGCGCTCGATCTGCGCGGTCGCATAGGCGCGCGATTTCGCCTGCACCTCGCCGGCGGACAGGTTCTTGCCGTACTGCTTCTCGATCTGGATCTCGATCGGCATCCCGTGGCAGTCCCAGCCCGGCACGTAGCGCGCGTCGAAGCCCGCCATGTTGCGGCTCTTGACGATGATGTCCTTCAGGATCTTGTTGACTGCGTGCCCGAGGTGGATGTCGCCGTTCGCGTACGGCGGCCCGTCGTGCAGCACCCACACCGGGCGGCCCTTCGACGCCTCGCGGATCCGTCGGTAGATGCCCTTGTCCTGCCACGCCTTCGTCCACTGCGGCTCGCGCTTCGCGAGGTCGCCGCGCATCGGGAACGGCGTGTCGGGGAGGTTCAGCGTGTCGCGGTACGACTGATCGCCCTTCGCGCTGCGGTCGGATTTGCCTTCGGCCATGTGATTCTCTCGGATCAGTCGGGTCGGTCGCCGGCGCGACCTTCGCGGAACCATTCGCGCGCGGCTTGCGCGTCGCGGTCGATCTGCGCCGTCAGCGCCTCGATCGATTCGAAATGCGCTTCGTCGCGCAGCTTGTGCAGGAACTCGACGCGCACCAGCCTGCCGTAGAGGTCGTCGTCGAAATCGAACAGGTGCACCTCGAGCAGTTGCCGCCCGTCGCGCTCGACCGCCGGCCGCGTGCCCAGGCTCGCGACGCCCGGCGCCGGACGCTCCCCCAGCCCGTGCACGCGCACGACGAACACGCCGGCCACGGCGGGGCGCTCGAACGGGATCGGCACGTTCAGCGTGGGGTAGCCGATCGTGCGGCCGAGCTTGCGGCCGTGGACGACGTGCCCGGAGATGAAGTAGGGCCGGCCGAGCAGTTCGTGGGCGCGCGCGAAGTCGCCCGCCGCCAGCGCCTCGCGCACCGCCGAGCTGGAAATGCGCTGGCCGTCGCGCGTGACGGTCGCGATGCGGGCGAGCTCGAAGCCGTGCCGCACGGCGGCCTGCTCGAGCATCGCGAAGTCGCCCCGGCGCTTCGCGCCGAAGCGGAAGTCGTCGCCGATCAGCAGGTAGCGCGCGTGCAGGCCTTCGACGATGATCTCGTCGATGAACTTCTCGGCGGCCAGCGTGGCCACCGACGCGTTGAAGTGCGCGATGCAGACCCGGTCGACGCCGCAGTCGGCCAGCGCGTCGAGCTTGTCGCGCTCGGTGCAGATCCGCGCGGGCGCCGGCATCGCGGGGCGCGCGCCCGCGTCGCCAGGAGTCGATGCGGAGAGCGCAGCGGTCGGCGCGGCGAGCGCAGCAAAGTACTCGCGCGGATGCGGCTCGAAGGTCAGCACGCAGGTGGGCAGCCCGAGCTCGTCGGCGCGCCGCCGCAGTTGCGCGAGCACCGCCCGGTGGCCGCTGTGGACCCCGTCGAAATTGCCGATCGTCAACGCGCAAGGGTCGCGTCGATCGGGGGGCGGCAGGCGGCGGAAGACTTCCATCTCGGGGTCGCGGCGAGGGCGGGTGGGGCTGGGCGGGGTTCGGCGGACGGCGATGCAAAACCTTGAATTATAAGGCGATGATAGGATTGGCCGATGAAAAGGATCGTCGTGCTGCTGTCGGGGCGGGGCTCGAACATGTCGGCGATCGCCCGGGCGCTTCGCAGCGAGCACTGGCCGGCGAAGATCGCCGGCGTGATCGCCGACCGTCCGGGGGCCGCCGGCCTGCAACTCGCCGCGGGGCTCGGCTTGCCGACCGCGGTGATCGACCACCGCGCCTTCGGGCGCCGCGAGGACTTCGAGCAGGCGCTGCGCGAGGCGATCGACGCGCTCGCGCCCGACGCGGTCGTGCTCGCCGGGTTCATGCGCGTGCTGGGCGCCGCGTTCGTCGAGCACTACCGCGGCCGCATGCTCAACATCCACCCGTCGCTGCTGCCGGCGTTCCCCGGGCTGGCGACGCACCGGCGGGCGCTGCAGGCAGGCGTGGCGGTGCACGGGGCGACGGTCCACTTCGTCGGCACCGAGGTCGACGGCGGGCCGATCGTCGCGCAGGCGGCGGTGCCGGTGCGGCTCGACGACGACGAGGCGACGCTCGCCGCGCGCGTGCTCGAGGCCGAGCACCGCCTGTATCCGCTGGTCCTGCGCTGGTTCGTCGAGGATCGGCTGCGCCTCGACGGCACGCGGGCACGGCTGGCCGGATTGCGACCAGGCGAATCGCGCCTGCTGTGGAGCGGCGACCGGTGAAGCCGGCGCGCGACGCGGGGCGCGGCGGACGCCGCGAAGCGCCCCGGGCGCCACGCGGCCGCGGCGCGACGCCCACGCTGGAGGCGCTGCAGCGCGACGCCCTGGCCCGCGTGTTGCGCTTCGAGGCGCCGGCCGATGCGGTGCTGCGCGCGTTCTTTCGCCGGCACCCGGTGCTCGGGCGCCGCGACCGCGGCGAGATCGCCGAGGCGGTGTTCGACGTGCTGCGCAACCGCCGGCTCTATGCGCACCTGGCGCAGAGCCAGGCCGGACCGCTCGAGTCGCGCCTGCTCGCGCTTTCGCGCGAGCGGCGCCAGGGCGGCGAAGGGCGCCTCGAGGTTCCGGCGCTGCCGTTCGCGGTGCGCTTCAGCCTGCCCGACTGGCTCGCCGACGCCCTGGTGGCCGACTACGGCGCCGCGCGAGCCGAGTCGCTTGCGGCGGCGCTGCTCGAGGGCGCCGCGCTCGACCTGCGCGTGAACACGCTGAAGTCCGAGCCGGCCGCGGTCGTGGCTTCGCTGGCGGCTGCCGGCATCGAGGCGCGCGCTCTGCCGCAGTGGCACGGCGCGTTGCGCGTCAGCGGCAAGCCTGCGCTGGAGCGAAGCGCGGCCTTCGAGGCGGGCTGGTGCGAGGTGCAGGACCTCGGCAGCCAGCTGCTGGCGGCGCTCGTCGCGCCCCGGCGCGGACAGACCGTCGTCGACTTGTGCGCGGGCGCGGGCGGCAAGACGCTGGCGCTGGCCGCCGCGATGCGCTCGACCGGCCAGGTCTACGCCTGCGACGTGTCGGCGCCACGGCTGCTGAGGATGCGCCGCCGGCTCGAGCGCTGCGGCGCGACCAACGTGCAGCCGATGGCGATCGCCGACGAGCGCGACGCGCGGCTCGAACGGCTGCACGCGCGCGCCGACGCGGTGCTGGTCGACGCGCCCTGCACCGGCACCGGCACGCTCAGGCGCAACCCGGACCTGAAGTGGCGCACCGGGCCTGCCGACCTCGAGCGGCTGGTCGCCGCGCAGCGCGCGATCCTCGCCGCCGCGGTGCCGCTGGTGCGCCCGGGCGGA
>JAHBZV010000008.1 GCA_019635275.1 Burkholderiaceae bacterium
TCGCGGCGCTGGTGGCCTACGCCTTCGCGCCCGAGAAGCTGCAGGGTTGGAAGTGGCTGGCCACGGTGCTGCTGGTGTTCTCCGTCCTCATCGGCGGCCGGGCCGGGCCCAGCAGCATTGGCTCGGTACGCCTGCAGCGGGCACCGACAACGGACAAGAGGGGCTGACCGCGCCCACCCCGCCGTGACCGCCGAGCCCGGGCCATCAGGCCGTCGGCGCGCCGTCGCCCCGCCCAACCCACTCCCCGACCCTGACTCTTCCGAAGGAGCTCCGATGAAGACCGATTCCCCGCGCTGCCCCGCCGCGCCTGCACGACCGCCGTGGCGGGCGGCCCTGGCCTGCACGGCGCTGGCCGGGCTGGCGCTGGCCAGCTGCGGCGACGCACCGGCACCCGGCGCCGCCGCGCCGAAGGCCGCGCCGGCCGCGGCCACCCCCCAGGCCGCCGCGCCCGCGGCCGACCCCGGCGCACCGGGATCGATCGAGTTCACGCTCGATCGCGGCGGCGTGACGGCCAGGGTGCCGGTCACGATGTGCGCCGGCTTCGGCGCCGTGCTCAACGTGGTGGGCATGGCCGACGGCGTCCAGGTCGACGTGCAGGTCGTCGAGAACCCGGCCATGCGCGCCGACATGCCGCTGAAGATGGCCACCACCAGCGGCTACCGCATCGAGGGTACGGCCGACGGCAAGCGCTACCAGGAGGTCTGGACCAGCAAGCGCAACGACACCGTCGAGCGCGAGGGCCTGCTGACGCGCGTCACCGGCCGGCCACTTCGCCGGGCCCGACGTCGTCGGCTACGTGACGATGAAGCATGCGCTGATCGGCCTGGTGCGCTCTGTCGCGCGCGACTATGGGCGCCGCGGCGTGCGCGTCAATGCCGTCTGCCCGGGCTGGGTGCGCACCGCGATGGCCGACGAGCAGATGGCCGAACTGGTGCGCCGCCGCGGTCTTGCCGGCGTCGAAGCGGCCTACGATCTGGTCACGCGCGACGTGCCGCTGGGCCGCCCGGCGACGGCGCAGGAGGTGGCCGATGCCGTGCTGTTCCTCGCGTCGCCGCGCGCCGCGATGATTACCGGCACGTCGCTGCTGGTGGACGGCGGGGCTTCAGCCGTCGACCTGCCCACGCTGGCCTTCGCCGACTGAGCCCGGCCCCCGGCGCGTTCGCAGCCCTTTCCCCTCGCTCCGGTGCTGTCTTGCGCCGGGGCGCAGCGGGAACCTAGGGTTTTCCCTATACTGCACTGCACGGGTACAGGGTGTGCCTGAGGGAGAACCTGCAATGACCACCAACCAACTCCGACTGCCGGCTCCGGTCTCGTCGCGGGCGGTGCAAGCCGTCGCCGCGTTCGCCAGGGGATTCGCGCGCAACGTGGCCGCCATCGCCGAGGTCGTCATCCACGCACGCAGCGTGCAGCGCAACGTGCAGAAGATGGCCGACATGCTGCGCGAGGCCGACCGCATCGAGGCGAAGCAGCCCGAACGCGCCGCCGAGCTGCGCCAGGCTGCCCAGACGCTGTTTCTCGTTTGAGCCCCGGATAGCGGTGGGCGGCCGCGCCGGGAGGTGCGGCCCCGCTCGTGGACAGCACGAGCGCAGAACGTCGTTTCAGCGATCGGCCCGATAGGCCGTCGGCGTGACGCCGACGCGGCGCTGGAACGCAGCAGCGAAGTGGCTCGGCGTCGCAAAGCCGGTGTCGAGCGCAATTTCCGATACCGGCCGGCGTGTCGCGACGAGCAGTTCCTTCGCCCGTGCGATGCGCTCGCGCAGCAGGTACTGGTAGGGCGTGAGTCCGGTGTGCGCCTTGAATGCGCGCACGAACACGGGCACGCTCGATCCGGCCACCTCGGCCAGCGCCTCGACCGCCAGCGGCTCGGCCAGGCAGGTCTGCAGGTAGCCGATCGCGCGGCGCACGCCGGCGGCCGGTGTGTTCGTCGTGCGGCGCAGCGCGGCTTCGCGCGGCGGGCCGGACGCAGCGGCATGATGTGCAGCGAGGTGGAACATCGCTGTGCGCGCGAGCTGGTCGGCATAGGCGCCGCCGAAGCGGCTGCGCTCGCGCAGCGCGGCGAGCAGCGCCACGCACAACTGCTCGAGCAGCGGATCGAACTGCGCCAGGCGCGGCAACAGCTCGACGGCCTCGCCCCACTCCGCGGCGATCTCGTCCTTCAGGCGTCGATGCAGGTACAGCAGCACGATGTCGGGTGTGCCGCCGATCGACCACGTCGAGCGGTGGTCGCCCGGGATCAGGCTGAACATGCGCGGCTTGAGCAGCGCGCGCTCGGCTTCGGCGACGCCGTCGATGCGGCGCTCGACCAGCGCCTGCCCGTTGAGGCAGTAGACGAGGCAGTCGTGCGGCAGCGACTGCAACTCGGCCGACCACGGCTGCTCGGCGGTCAGCGACAGGTACAGGTCTCTCCAGCCCAAGCCGCGGCTGTCGGCGATCAACCGGTTCTGGCGCAGCGACGGGATCGCATGCGTGTCGCGCTCGGGCAGCAGGGCGGGGCCGTTCATCTCCCTGCCGCTTATGCCAAACGCGGCAGGGGCTGTCAAACGGCCGCCGCCTCCTGCGTGTCGGCGCTGCGCACTGCCTCGGGTTCGCTGCGCTGCGGGGCCGCCGTGAACGACGCGGCGAACGGCGCCGCCACCGGCTGCGGTGTCAGATTCGTCGCCAGGCGCAGGATGTCGGGCCGCGCATAGTGGCCAGCCGAGTCGCAGGCGTACTTGAGGTAGACGATCTCCGCGAGGTCGATGTCGGCCACCAGCAGGGCCTCGTCGTCGACGTTCGGCCCGGCCAGCATGCGGCCGGTCGGCGCGACGATCGCGCTCCAGCCGCCGCCGGTGCGGATCATCTCGGGCCGGTCCACGAGATCGAGGCGGCGCAGCACCTCGTCGTCGATGCGCGAGCTGACGTTGACGACGAAGCATTGCGCCGCCCACGCGTGGTAGCGCGCCGCCGTCTCGACCACCTGGTTGAAGAACGGCGAGTTCGGATCGTGCGTCAGCGCCGAGATGCCGGGCCAGGCGCCGACGTGCACCTGCTGGCGCTGGCTCGCGAGCGCGTAGCGCGCCAGATCCATCGAGTGCTCCCAGCAGATCAGACCGCCCAGGCGGCCGATATCGGTGTCGAGCACCGGCAGGTCGGAGCCGTCGCCGCGGCCCCACACGGTGCGCTCGACGTGCGTGGGCTGCAGCTTGCGGTGGCGGCCGACGATCGCGCCCTTGCGGTCGAACCAGAGCTGCGTGTTGTAGAGCGTGCCGCCGTCGCGCTCCGAGATGCCGAGCACGACGTGGACGCCGGCCTGGCGCGCGGCGGCGCCGATGCGGTCGGTGGCGTCGCTGCCGACGGTCACGCTGTTCGTGAACAGCTGTGTCTTGTGTCTCCACTCCTGTCTCTTTAAGGAACTGCATGAAATCCTCCACCCGTCTGCTCACCGCCGTCGCCGCCGCCGCGGCCGCCCTGTTCAGCACCCAGGCGCTGCACGCCGAGAGCACCTACGGCTACAGCGACACCGGCACCGGCGCCGTCAGCGCCACCGCCCGCGTCAACGTGAACGTCACGATTCCGAAGCTGATCATGCTGCGCGTCGGCTCCGAAGGCGCCACGGTCGACAACGTCAACATCGCCCTCACGCCGACCTCGGGCAGCTTTGCCAACGGTGACAACCAGACCTTCAACTGGGACGGCACCGCGCCCGTCTTCGCCGCCTCGACGGCCGCTGGCCTGAACGCCTTCGCCTGGACCAACGCCGCCGGCGCCACGCTGACCGGCGCGGTGAGCACGCCCGACGCCGGCACCACCGGCATGAGCGCGGCGGCCATCCTGGTCAGCGCCGGCGCGACCGATACACTGCAGCACCCCGGCGCCAACACCGGCACGTTCACGACGCTGCCGATCGCGGCCAACACGCTGCTGACCGGAACCTGGACCTACAGCGTGGACGCCGCCGCCGCCGCCGCGGCCACCGCCGGGGCGTTCTCGCAAACCGTAACCTACACCGCCTCGGCACTCTGATAGGCACCAGGCGGCGCGCCCCCGCGCCGCCTGGCCCGGCGTCGGCCAGCCGGCGCTGGCGAGCCCGGCTGGCCCCGCCAACTGTCTTGCTCATCCCCCACCCGATCGGGCCTGTGCCGTGAAGCCCTTCACCGCCTTGTTTCCGTGTCGCGTCCGCGTCGCGCTGGCACTGCTCTGCCTGTCGCTGGCCTGCGGCCCCGCCACGGCGGTGCTCGTTTTCTTCGATCTCGCGAGCCCACGCTTCATCCAATTGCAAGTCGGTGCCAGCGGCGGCACCGTCAACACCGTCGGCTTCAACGTCACCGGCGCCCACACCAGCCCCAGCCCGCAACCCGTGCAAGGCGTGCCCGACGCGCTGAACCCCGCCACCGGCGTTCCGGGCGGCGTGCGCGTGCGCCTGCGCGGCCAATGGGCCACGGGCAACCAAACCCTGCGCCTGCTCGTCAACTCGGCCGCCGGCATGGCCTGCGTGGCGGGCACCGGTTGCGGCAGCACCGTCATTCCCTTCACCACGGTCGGCTGGGTCTCGCACGAGCTGGAGTCCACGCCGGGCTATGCCGGCTGGGACATCCAGAGCGGCCGCTTCGATGGCAGCACCGCCCAGCAGTTGGTCGGCATGACCTGCTGTTTCACCAACAAGGCCGTCGAGGTGGCCAACACCCTGGTGTTCACCTACGACAACGCCACCCTGTACCCGGCCGGCCGCTACCGCGGCACGGTCACCTTCACCGCCGTGATCGAGTGACCGTGACGCCGCCCTTGCGCGCCCTCTTCGTGGCGATCGCGGTCCTCTGCGGACTTGTCGGACCGGCGCTGGCCCAGACACCCCAGCGGCTCGACAGCGCCGCCTCGCCACGGCAGCGCGTGGCCGCGCTGCAGGTCACCGATCAAAACGGCCAGCCCCTCGCGCTCAACCCCTTTGCGCAACAGGCCAATGCCCGATTCGGCCGCGTCGAGTACTGCCTGAACACCGGCGCCTTTCTGCAGCGCCGCGCCCGCATCGACATCGTGCTGCCGCCTGTGGTGAACGGCCTGCGGCGCCCCAGCGGCCTGCTGCTTCGCTGGCGGGGCCTGGACGGCGCGTTGGACGGCCAGCTCATGCCCGGCCAGCGCCAGCCGGTCTGGAGCGGCACCATCACCGGCCCGCAGACCCTGCTGGCCATCGAGCTCGAGCTTCGGCTGGACCTGGACGCCATGGGTCCCTGGCACGGCGGCGCGTTCGGCGTCGAGCCGGACTTCGAACTGGTGACGCTGCCGTGAAGCACTGGCTATGCCTGGCCAGCGCGGCGGGCCTGCTGGTTCCGCTGGCGGGGCAGGCCGAACAGACCTTGTCCCAAGGGGCGGACCGCCGCACCACCGACGCGCGCCTGAACTTCGAGCTCAGCATCGACCGCGTGATCTTCCTGCGCGTCGGGGCCGGCGCGGCGCAGCCGGGCACCGGCTCGGGCACGGGCCCCGCGGCCAGCGCCACCGTCAGCGACGTGACCCTCAGCGTGGGCCTGGCCCCCGGCGCCAAGGCGCCGGTGTACCTCCCGTCCAACGCCGTCACCCTGCCCGTGGAAGTGCGCAGCAACGCCGGCCAGATCCGGCTCAGTGCCCAGAGCAGCGGACCCTTGCGCCACGGCGCCGATCAGATCCCGATGTCGCAGTTGAGCCTGTCGTCGGACAGCGCCGCGCTGCCCGCGCCGCCTCTCCCCGACAGCGGCCTCGGCGCCAGCGTCAACGTGAGCCTCGGCGGCAGCGGCACCGCGGCCGCCCCCACCCTGCTCACCGACCGCCGCGCGAACTGGACCTTCCGCTACACCCCCGTCACCTCACCGACCGCGGGCGTCTATACCGGCCGGATCACGTTCTCGGCCGCCACGCCCTGACCGCCCAGGAGTACTCCATGCGCACCCCCTGCCCCCCTCCCCGGCGCCGCCCCCTCGCGACCGCCGCGCGCGTGGCCACCAGCCTCGCCGCCGTGCTGCTGTGGGGCGCCGCCACCGCCCAGCCCGCGGCAGCGCCCGCCGCGCCCTTCGAAGTGGCCGCCTCGCCGTCCCGGCTGGAGTTGCGGGCCCAGCCGGGCCAGCGCCTGGGCCAGTCGCTGCGCATCTACAACGTGGGCAACCAGGTCAGCACCCTGGCCTTCCGGACCATGGACTGGTCGCTGGCCGAGAGCGGTGAGCTGCGGTTTCACAACGAGCTGTTGCCGGGCAGCTGCCGGCCCTGGGTGGCGCTGGAGCGCAAGACGCGGCAACTCGCCGCGCGCGCGAACGAGCCCTACCGCTTCCAGGTATCGGTGCCGGCGGACGCCCCCAAGGGCGAATGCCGCTTCATGATCGCCATCGAGGGCGTGGACCCGGCCCAGGTATCGGCCCTCAACAGCGGCGGCACCACGCTCAGCCTGCCCGTGAGCGGGCGCATCGCCATCACGGTGTACGTGGCCGTGGGCGGCGCCAAGCCCCAGCTGGAGCTGGTGCGCGTCGGCACCGATAGCCTGAAGAACCAGCGCCGTCCCGTGGTGGTGGTGCGCAACACCGGCGACGCCCATGGGCGCCTCGACGGCGCGCTGAACGTGCGCGACGCCGAGGGCAAGGCCCTGGAACTGGTGCCCGAGGGCGCGCCCGTGCTGCCGGGCCAGACGCGCACCCTGGGCCTGTCCGTGCGCGACAAGGAGGGCCAGGCCGCGCCGCTGCGCTTCCCATTACAGGTATCTGGTACCTTGGACTGGGACGAAGGCGCCTTCAAAGTCGAGGCCACGCTGCAATGAGCCGGGCTATGCTCCAGTTGCCGACCAAAGGGTCGACAACTGGGTATGGCATACGCACCTTGTGTTTCCATCGTCCCCGCCCTGCTGGCCCTGGCGCTGCTGTCGCCCGGGCCCGCCCAATCGGCATCGGCCATCGTCTGGAACGGGCCCAGCGCGTCGGCGCGGGTGAACGTCCTCGTGGCGATTCCGCCGGTGGTGAACCTGCTCGAAAACCACCACCCCCCCGTGCTGGCCCGTGAGCCGGGCGCCATCACCGCCCAGCAGCGCCTCGTGCTGCACACCAATGTCCGCCAAGGCGCTTGCGTCGAACTCTGGAGCGTGGCGCCAGCGGCCAGCGCCTGGGTCCTGCTCCCGGTGGGTGGCGAGCCGGTGTCGGTGCAGGCGCTCAGCAACGGCTGGCGCCTGTGCACGATGCGCCCGGGCACGCACACGGTGTTGATCGAGCACCGCTTCGGCGCCGAGGCGGCCGGGCCCTGGCCGCTGCGCACCAGCGCCACGCTGCTGTAAACCGCCCCGCCGGCGCGCCGACCCCGAGTCGCTCACGGCCCGCCGGCCGCGCCGGTGGCCGCGTGCGCCGTCCCCCCGGCAGCGATGCACTGCCTTTGTGTGCGGGGCTGGCCAACAAAGGTACGCACACGGCAATGGAGGCAAAAACTTAAGCAGAGCGCTTATCCACTGGCGCTCAAATTTCGACCGCCAAGTCACCTATGCGCCACAAGTGCTTGAAAAACGTCACCTTTTCCTGTCTGATAATTTGTCACAGGGAGTTTCAGCGCCTAGCAGTTGGCCAACCATAGAGCCAAGGTGTTACGCTACAAAGTATTCAATCCCTCAGCCCTGAAGGAAGCCCCGTGAAGAACTCCCTGCTGCTCCGCTCGGCCCTGGCCCTGGCCATGGCCACCCCCCTGCTGGCCTCGGCCGAATCCCAACTGGTCACCGGCGCCGGCAATGCCGCCGCCCGCCTGGATTTCCGCGTCATCGTCCCGCGCGTGCTGTTCCTGGGCGTGGGCACCGGCGCCGCCGCCGCCACCCCGGCCAACAACACCACCGTCGACACGGTGACCTTCGACTACTCCGCCAACCCGGCGGCCGTCGGCACCGGCGCGGCGGCCGGCACCATCACCGGCAACGTGGTGCCGGTGCGCGTGATCGGCAACAACGGCCAGATCACCCTGGCGGCCTCCACCACCGGCGCCCTGACCAACGCCACGGCCGACACCATCGCCTGGTCCGAGATCACCGCCACCAGCAGCCAGGCCGCCACCCTCCCCAGCCCGGTCATTCCGAACACCGGCGCGGGCGCGGCGAGCAACGTCTCCCTGTCCTCCGGCACCAAGGTCACGGACCGCTCGGCCAACTGGACCTTCAGCTACGCCAACTCGGCCGTGGTGGCCCCCGGCACCTACGGCACCACCAACGGCCGCGTGACCTACACCGCGTCCATGCCCTGAAGGCGCGGGCCCGGCCGCGGCGGTTCGCCGCCCGGTGACGCCGGGCGCCCGGCCAGCGCCGGGTCACGGCGGGAGCGCACCGCCCCGTCGCCCGGCTGCCCCACCCGATCCGCCCCCCGAAAGGGACGCGCCCCGAACCGCCCTGGAAGCCCAAGGCCCCGAGACACCATGCCGCGCACCGCGCCCTCGCGCACCCTCAGAACCGCCGCCGGTGCTGTCCTGCTGTTGCTGGGCCTGGCGGACATGGCCACCGCCCACGCCTGGTCGCTGAACATCAGCGCCGGCAGCCGCCGCCTGTTCCTGCACGTGGGCAATGGCGCGGTGAGCAACGCCAGCGGCAATTTCAATGGCGCCACGGGCACCAATGGGGCCATCAACCTGGTGCAGGTCACGGTGCCGGCGGCCCAGCTGGGCAACGGCAGCGACCTGGCCATGACCAGCGACAGCACCCAATCCACCAGCTTGTATGGCGACGGCAACAACACCTGCCCCACGCCGTCCACCCAGGTGATGGTGGGCGCCGGCTACCGCCGCAACGGCGGCTCGGCCAGCGCCACGCTCGGCGTCACCTCTCCGGCCAGCCTCACCAGCGCCGCGGGCGACACGATCCCGTTCACCGAAATCAGCTGGACCGTCTCGGCCCCGGGCAGCGGCGTGCCCAACGTGATCCCCGCCGGTACCTTCAATGGCGCCACGCAGACCCTCGCCACGGTGCCCGGCAACACCTACATCGAGAACTGCCACACCTTCAGCTACGCCAACAACGCCGTGCGCGCGGCGGGCACCTACAACGGACGGGTGACCTACACCCTGAGCGCGCCATGAGCCGCGCGCGCCCGCTGGCCCGCCTGAGCGCCGCCCTGCTGGGCGCCGCGCTGACCCTGCCGGCGGCGGCCAACCCGCACCGCCTGGACGATTCCCAGAGCTACACCGTCCCGCCCAACGTGCAGATGCAGTGGCTGCCGCTGCAGCCCGGCCAGCCCTTCGGGCAGGGCATGGAGGCCTGGCTGCGCGTGAACGTGCGCATCGACACCCGCCCGTGGGCGGGCCGCAGCGGGCGGATCTACATGGTGCTGCCCTCGGACCAGGCCTCGCGCGTCGAGGCCGCCTGGACCACCCAGGGCCGGCTGCTGGCCGGGCGGCTGCTGTCCGGCGAGCGGGCCCTGGTCTACGCCGGCCCCATACCCGGCCCGACGCTGCAGGACCAGCTGCGGGTGCGCCTGCGCGCCAACCCGGACTGGACCGCCCACAGCCGCCGCCTGGACTTCCATTTCGAACTGGACGTGGACTGAACGCCCCATGCGCACCGCCTCCTTGACACGCCTGTTGCTCGCCGCCGGGGCCGCCGCGCTCGCCCTTCAGGCCGCCCCCGCCGGGGCGCAGGGCTTCGCCGCCTACATCACGCCGCCCCGCTTCGAGCTGCGGCTGAACGCCGGCGAGGCTTCGCGCCAGGTGGTGGAGATCCAGCACGCGGGCCTGCAGAAGGGCAGCTACCGCGTCTACACGAACGACTGGAGCCTGCGCGCCGACCAGTCGGTGGACTTCAGCGACGCCCTGGCGCCCGACAGCTGCCGCCCCTGGGTGGCGATCGAGCGGCGCGAGCTCAGCATCGACCCCGGCGCGCGCTACCGCTACCGCTTCGAGATCACGCCGCCGCCGGACACGCCGGCGCGCGAGTGCCGCTTCGCGCTGATGATCGAAGGCCTGGACACCACGCGCGTGCAGGGTGACCTGAACTTCCCCGTGGGCGGGCGCATCGGCGTGATCGTCTACGCCGCCGTCGGCGACGCCGCGCCACAGCTGGCCATCACCGGCACGCGCGTGGTCACGGTGCAGGGCCAGCCCACCGCCGTGGTGGACGTGCGCAACAGCGGCAAGGCCCACGGCCGGCTGGAGGGCTTCGTCAATGGCACCGACGCCCGCGGCGCGCGCGTGGAGATGGCGCCGGCCGACCTGCCCATTCTGCCGGGCGAGACGCGCGCGGTGGCGATCCTCCCGGTGCCGGACAACGGCAAGCCCGCGCCCGAGCTGAGTTTCCCGCTGACCATCAAAGGCAACCTGGAGTGGGGCAAGAACCGCCTGCCGCTGGACGCCCGCTTCGCGCCCTGAAGGCCTCGATGCCGCGTCCGCGCCTCGGCCTGCTGATCCTCCTGGGTGCCTGGGCGCCCTGGCTGGGCGCCCAGACCGGCGAGCCCCCGCCCGCCGGCGGCGCCGCGCCCTACCTGGACCGCGTGATCGAGAACCTGCCGCCCGAACCGGCGGACACCGCCGCCGACACCCCCTACGACCGCGACGGCTGGCCGCGCTACCTGCGGCTGGAGGCGCGCGTGGGCTCACAGCCCTTCGACCAGCGACGCCGCGCCCGCATTGGCTACGGCCTGTACGGCCTGCTGGACACGCCCAACCACGGCAGCCTGTCCATCGACGGCAACTACGCCCCAGCCGACAGCAGCGGCACGCTGACGCTGCGCCAGCGCGCCATGCCGCTGGACGGCGGCTGGCTGGCCAGCCACGAGCTGGGCGTGATCAACCCGCCCCTGCCGGGCATCCTGCGCCTGCCGGCGCGCGTGTTCGTGCCCAGCGCGCTGCTGCAGGGCGCCAGCGCCGAATGGGACAACCCGGGCCGCGGCCTGCAGCTGCAGGCCAGCACCGGCGAACCCGGTCGGCTCGACTTCCTGCCGGCCAACGGCTTTCGCCGCCTGCCCGGCCAGCGCACGGCCTTCGGCGGCCAGTGGCGCCTGGGCGCGGACGAGGCCAACCCGCTGTCCAACCAGGGCTGGACGGTCGCGCTGCGGCACGAGGAGGGGCGGCGCGTGTCGGTGCTGGACACCCCTACCCAGCCCGGCGACACCGTCAACGCCGACGCCACCCTGCTGGCCCTGCGGCGCGAAGACGCCGGCTACCGCCTGCAGGGCCAGCTGATGAGCGCGCGCTCCAGCCAGTTCAGCGGCTCGCGCAGCGGCTTCTGGTTCGACGGCGAATGGGACGACGGCCCGCGCACCCACGGCCTGGGCGCCTACCGCCTGCAGCCGAACCTGAGCTGGGCGAACCTGCCCATGGCCAACGACCTGGTCGGCGCCTACGCGCGCACGGCCTGGCGCACGCGGCAGTGGTCGGCCGAGGGTTCCGTCGACTGGCTCGACTCCCTCAGCGGGCGCAGCGGCAGCGGCACCTTCGCCACCGGCTCGGCGCGCTGGCGCCTCAACCGCGACCACAGCCTGGGCGCCGGCGCCACCCTGCGCCGCTTCGACGGCGACGCCTGGAGCACCTGGGGCGACTGGCGTTTCCAGAACGGCTGGGGCACCAGCGGCCTGCGCCTGGAACTCACGCATGGCCAGGGCGCGCCCGACTCGCGCTGGCTGAGTTGGGACCAGGAGTGGGCCGCGCAACAGGGCTGGGCGGTCTCCACCAGCCTCGGCCTGCGAAACTACGACGCCTTCCAGGCCCAGCCCGCCGAGAACGCCTGGAACGCCGCGCTGAGCCTGTCCGCGCCGCTGGGCAACCGCGCCGGGCTGCGCGGCAACCTCGCCACCGAGCGCGGCGACAACGGTCAGTCGCGCCACAGCCTGAATCTGAGCGCCAACTGGCGCATCGACCCGCGCTGGAGCGTGGAGGCCAGCTACAACCGCTCCAGCGGCCGCAGCCGCCTCGCGCCCTCGCTGGACCCGCTGGCGCCCTTCCTGCCGCTCACCGTGCCGGATTCGGACCGCTCGTTCTACGTGCTGCTGCGCTACGAGTTCGAGGCCGGCAGCCGCAGCGTGCCCCTGGGTGGGCGCGCCGCCGACGGCGGCGGGCGCATCGAGGGCACGGTGTACTTCGACACCAACCGCAACGGCACGCAGGAAGCCAGCGAGGCCGGCGTGCCCAACGCCACCGTCTACCTGGACAACCGCTACGCCGTGCGCACCGACAGCCAGGGCCGCTTCGAATTCCCCTTCGTGGCCAGCGGGCCGCGCACGCTCAGCGTGCGCAACGACAGCCTGCCGCTGCCCTGGGGCGTGGTCGACAAGGGTCAGGCCCTGCTGGAGGTGCGCCGGCGCGAGAGCGTGTCGGTGAGCATTCCCGTGCAGCGCAATGAATAAGCGCTGACGGGCGCGCATAGGAATTTCAAACGGTCTGGTCTGTGAAAAGCCTGGAAAGCCCGACTCAGCCCTGGGTGGGCAGCCGATGCCTGCCTGGATGGCTTGGAACTGGCGCCTGGGCCGTTGCCTTGTCTGGATTCGGCCCGCCCTGACGGCTCGCCTCGCGCTCGTTGGGCCTTGATCTCGGGGTTGACCCTGTGTTTTCCGCCATCCAGTCCGCACGCGGGCGCAGCGCCACCGGCCACTGGCGCCAGGCTGCGCAGCCCTTTGTGATGTGTACGGTGTCCGGGACGGTCGACGCGGCTCAGGCGGCTTCAGTCTTGCCGCGCCTCGCGCGCTCGGCCTCTGGGCGGCGGCTGCGGATCCAGTCCCAGGTGGGTCAGGATCTTCTCGATCACCGGTCGCTCCAGGATGGCCGCGATGATCTTGAGCTCCCCGGCGCCGCAGTTGGGGCAGTGCTGCATGTCGATGTCGAACACGCGCTTGAGTAGCCGCGCCCAAGCAATTCGGTGCGGTCGGTCCGGCCGGTCCGGGTTAGTCTCGGTCTGGACCACGCATTCGCTGGCGGCAACGGCTGCGGTGGCCCGTTCCTCCACCTCGGGCCCTTGCGGCACCACCAGGGACCGCAGCTTGGCGTTGGGCGCCAGCACGCCGTGGAACCTGATGAGATGCAGACGCGGCCGGGGAACCAGCGCCGCAAGCCGCTGCATGAACTCCAGCGGGCTCAAGACCAGATGCGTCGTGCCGTCGCGCCACGGTGTCTTCAGCTTCAGCTCGACCTGCCCGGCGGCATTGACCTGCACCCGTTCGTCGGAAAGCGCCGGCCGGGTGATGTAGCGGCACAGCTGCTCCAGCCGCTTGCGGTCATGGGCTTCGACCCGCACCGCGGCGTGCAGGCTGAATCCGTCGATGTCGGCGCACAGCGGCTGGCGGGCCGAGTCCTCGCGCGGCATCGCGCCTCTCAGGGTCAGCACCTTCTGCCCGGCGCGCGGCCCGAAGGCGATTCGGTAGGTGATGGCCGCGGCCTGCAGCGGCCGCAGCGTGCGCGCCTCCTCGCCGTCGGCATCCGGCTCGGCCAGGTAGGTCTGGCCCATGTCTTCGACCAGCACGCCCCGGCGCGTGAGCATCTTCATCAGCCGGGCGATGACGGTCTGCAGCAGCGCGTGCAATTCGTCGTCGGTGGGCGCATCCGCCTCAATGAAGGCCGGCGAACCATCGGCGTCGCAGCAGTACACCCCGTCCAGTACCAGACAGTGCAGGTGGATGTTGAGGTTGGCGGCCGAGCCAAAGCGCTGGATCAGCGTGACGGCGCCGCCGTGACCTTCGTCAGCCTTGAGCCCCGCCTGCCGCAGCAGATGTCGCGTGACCACGCGCTGCACCACCTGCAGCACCGGCGTGACCAGTTCCGGCTGCGCGGCCAGCAGCACGCGCAGCGGGATCGGCAGCGACAGCACCCATTGCCGCACCGGCACGTGCGGGATGACGTGGTCGACCAGGTGCGCAGCGGTCTGCGACATGCGCCGGGCGCCGCAAGAGGGGCAGAATCCCCGGCGCTTGCAGCTGAAGGCCAGCAGCTTGTCGTGGCCGCACTCGCCGCAGCGTAGCCGCAGGAATCCATGCGCCAGGATGCCGCACTCGAGGAAGGCGTCGAACTCGTCCTTGATGAACCGCGGCAACTCGGCGTCCGTGCTGGCCTCGGTGTGGGCGATGAAGCTGGCCGCATGCTGCTGGACCAGGCGGTACAGCGTGGTCTGCTCCGGTCGGTGGCGTTCGTAGTGGAGCCGGCTGGCCAAGCCGGGTAAGGAACCGGGCTGGCGGGCGGCGTGCACGGCATGCAGAGGACTCGATGGGGACCTCTACCGTCCCAGCATCGCCCTGCACTCGCCATCGCCCTTCGGTCGGGCTTGTGGGTGCAAGAAGATGGCCCTCCACCGGGTGCAGCCGGTTGGGGTGGGCCAGCCCCGGCGGGAGTCCGTCGTTCACCTTAGTGCCGATATCCCCGTGCTTTTGAGGTCGTTCCTGGCCGACGCCATCGTCACATCGCTTCAGGATCCACGCTCCCCCTGGAGCGACGCATGTGGGAGATCTACGCCTACCAGAACGCCGACAGCCTGTTCGGCATCTTCAACGCTGCGGCAACCATCCACGGCTCTGGCGACTACATGGCGGCGGTCGCCGCCGTGGCCTTCTGCGGGTTCATCGCGGCGCTGGTGGCCTACGCCTTCGCGCCCGAGAAGCTGCAGGGCTGGAAGTGGCTGGCCACGGTGCTGCTGGTGTTCTCCGTCCTCATCGTGCCGCGGGTGACCGTGGGCGTCGTCGACAAGACCGGCGGATCCGCCGTCAAGGTGGTGGCCAACGTCCCCTTCGGCGTGGCCTTTCTCGGCAGTGTCACCAGTACGGTCGGGCACACGCTCACGGGCCTGTTCGAGACGGCCTTCCAGGTCATCCCGGGTGTCGGCGCCCTTCCGAGCGAACTGAGCTACGAGAAGAACGGCCTGATGTTCGGCAACCGCCTCATCCGGGAGACAGGCGGCGTCGCCTTCCAGGATCCGAACTTCCGCACGGATCTGGTCAACTTCATCCACAACTGCACGATGTACGACCTGATCGACGGCACGGTCGATCCGGGCACATTCTCCAGCTCGGACGACGTGTGGGCGCTGATGGCATCGCCCAACCCGGCCCGCTTCACGACCCTGACCAGCGCCGGCGGCTCGATCACCGTCGACACCTGCCCGAACGCCTACACGAACCTCAACGGCCGGCTCCCGGCGCAGCTGACCCGCATCCAGGGCAAGCTCGCCTTCCAGCTGAATCCGACGCTGCCGGCTGCGGCCGCCAATGCCGCCATTGCCGGGCAAATCCAGCAGGCCTACCTGAAGAACAGCATCGCGACCGCGGCCGCGACGGCGGCCGACCTGATCCGCCAGAACGCAGTGCTGAATGCGATCAACGACACCAGCAACATCATCGGTCAGAAGGTGAACGACCCGGCGGCCATGGTGCTGGCCGTCGGGCGGGCGCAGTCCGTGGCGCAGCAGAACGCGGCCTGGCTGAACGCAGGCAAGGTCGCCGAGCAGGCGCTGCCGGTGTTCCGCAACGTGATCGAGGCCATCACCTACGCGCTGTTCCCCCTTCTCGTCCTGCTGATGCTGCTGACCAGCGGGCGCGAGACCATGCTGGCCTTCAAGGGCTATGCCGCGGTGCTGATCTGGATCCAGCTTTGGCCACCGCTGTATGCCGTGCTCAACTACATGGCATCCATCTATGCCGCCTACGACCTCGCGGCAGCAGCCGACCTTGGCAGCGGCGCCAAGGCTCTGTCGCTGCAGACGGCATCGACGATCTACTCCCGGGCGATCTCCGGCGAGGCCGTTGTCGGCTACCTCGCCATCAGCATCCCGTTCATCGCCTGGGCCGCGCTCAAGCGGATGGAGACCTTTGGCACCGCGCTGGTGGGCGGCCTCTCGGGCCTGCAGTCGATGGTGGCCGGCGCGACGGCAGGTGCCGCCGCTGGCAACCTGAGCATGGGCAATGTCTCGATGGACCAGATCCGGCTCGCGCCGAACCGGACGTCCGCGTTCATGAGCAACTGGCAGAACGACATCAGTGGCAACACCTTTTCGTCGAACACGCTGACCGGCCGGACCGCCGTCAGCTTGCTGCGCAACCAGGGCTACGCGTCCCGGGTCGTATCGATGCGCGTGAGCGAGCAGGACGTGCAGGACGCCAGCCGCCAGGTCGACGCAGCCCGCAGCGAAGCGGTCGCTGCCAGCACCGAACGTTCGGCGGTGCTGTCCGAGGCATTCACCAAGGGCTTGGCAAAGCTGAAGTCATCGCGGAGCAGCACGGGGTCGACATCCAGCAGCTTCGAGCAGTTGGGGCAAACCATCGATCGGCTGGATCAGATCTCCCGAAGCGTTTCCGAGTCCACTGGGCTGACACAGTCTCAGGTTGCTCGCATTGCGCTTGGCGTTACAGGTCACGCCGGATTCAATGCGCGGTTCGTTGGCGCCCAACTGAACGCGAGTGCAGACAAGACCTACCTGTCCGGACTGAGTGCAGACGAGCGGAAGGTGCTTGGTGCGCTCACGTCCGAGCAGGCCTCGGAGTTCAAGCAGTTCGGCGATCGTGTGTCGCGCGACAGTTCCGTCGCGAGCCTTGTAGCCACCGATGCTCGCGAAGCACGCGAACTGTCGTCGAGGATCGCCACCACAACCGCACGCTCCGCCCGCGCAGATGCTTCCCTTGCCGACCGCACCGCGTTCTCTGAGCGGCTTGCCGTGGCCAGGGAGAGAGGCGATTCGATTTCAATCGACATTGCGCAGGATCCCTACAACCTGGCGATGTTCACTCGGTACGCTGAACAGTACGGTGGTACGAGCGCGTCCGCTCAACAACTGCTGAGCGCTGAACTTGCCCGACAGGCGCTGGCTCCAACCCGAAACTTCAGCGACGGCACTGGCATGCCGTCATCCTTCGACGACGTCCGTCATCTGTACACGACCAACAGCGGCGACCCGCGCGTCACGCCGGACATTGACGCTACATATCGAAGAGCGACGGGCGCGGTTCGTCAGGCTCCTTTTCCAGTCGATCCACCGGCACAACCTGCGCCCGAACCAAGCGACGCTCGCCAGCAGATTCAGACGTCGTCGGACGATCTCCGTGGCCGGACTGCTGCTCTACGGCAAGAGTTCGATGACGAGCGGAGCCCCGGGCGCGCCGACGACGGCACGATTTCCCCACGGCAGTCGCTGTTCAAAGGCACCGCAAGGCAAGTGGCTCGGGACGCGGCCGAGACCTTCCAAGATGCCAAAGACGCAGTGAAGGGGATCATCAAGCGGTAGTCAATCTTGCCCGCGAGATGGCGGGTCCCCCTCAGGCGGCTTCATGAAGGGTGGGTGTCCCTTGTCGCGCCAGTAGTTGGCCGCGAGGTCCTCGGAAGTCACGCCGGAACCTGGAATCGCGCCTCCTGTAGACGTGTTTGACCCCTTGATGCCTCCGAGCTTGAGGACCGCCCCGCCGATCGCAGCGCCGATCAACGCGCCGACACCGGCGAGAACAAGCCTTGTCGCACTGTCCTCACCGCTGCCGGTTGCGAAGCCTGCGATTGCACCCGCAGCGACGATCGCAAGGAAGAGAGCCAGTCGCAAGTCGAGCCTCCTGCGATTCAGTGGAAGAAATTGCAGCATCAGGGTACTGCCAACGCCGGCGTTGTAGACGATGCTTGACTGCAACATCCGCATCCCCAAGTCGCTTCATGCGGTCACGCGGTGCTCACGACCTTCAGAAGACACCGTTGAGCCAGCGACGGATGCGCTGGCCAATCGATCGATCTGATCCGCCAGGTATTGGAGCGCGCGCCGCCGCTCGTCAGCCATTTCGTGATGGTGATAGGCGGCCGTCACCTTGTTTCGCTCGGCATGCGCCAGTAGAAGCTCGACCACCTCGCGGCTGAATCCGTGCTCGCGGAGCAAGGTCGCCGCCGTACCTCGGGTCCCATGGGGCGAGAAGTCCGGAACGCCGAAGTCGAGTCGCTTGAAGAAGTGGTTCAGCGTAGCGTCGCCGAGCGGCACCGCCGCACGAAGAACCGACGGGAACACGTAGGCCTGCGGTTCGGAGCCGAATGCCTTCAGCAGCCCGAGGAGTTCCAGTGCCTGTCGGGAAAGGTAGACACGGTGCGGCGCCTTCATCTTCATGCGCTCGGCCGGGATGTCCCACTGGGCCCGCTCTAGGTCGAACTCGCGCCACCGGGCTCGCAGCACCTCTGACTTGCGGCACATCGTGTACATGAGCATCCTGGTGGCAGCGATGGTCACGAAGTGCGCGCCTTGTTTCGCCACCGACCGCCAGAAGGCGCCCAGTTCTGGCTCGGTCAGATGCCGGTGGTGCTCGGCAGCAGGCACCTCGATGACGCCTCGCAGTGGCAAGGCCGGGTTGACCTCGACCAGCAGCTTCTGGATCGCGTAGTTGTAGATCTGCTGAATCTGCTGCCTGACGCCTTCGGCTGTTTTCGGCGTCGCTCTCCGAGCCTCGATGATCTCAAGGACATCAGCCGGCCGAACTGCACTGAGGGGCTTGCTGCCGATCTCGGGCCACACGAACCTCTCCAGTCTTGACTCAACCTGGCGTCGGTAGGTTTCCGACTTGGTCACCAAGCGCTCCCGGATCCAGCGGCGCGAAAACGACTCGAAGTCGTCGCCTGTCGCTCGGACTTCCGCAGATCGCTCACGACGTGCACTCTCTTGCTGCCGACGGGCATCGAGCGGGTCGATGCCACGCTCAAGCATCGCCCGCATCTCAAAGTGCCTCTCTCGAGCATCGGCGACGCCGACCTCCGGGAACTTCCCGATCGTGATCTCTCGGCGGCTTCCGCCAAAACGGTACTGGTAGCGCCAAGTCTTCAGCCCGGCGGCGCTGACCTCGACGAACAAGCCCCCACCGTCAGTGAGCTTGTACAGGCGAGAGCGCAGCTTCGCGCTGCTGATCCGGGTCGGGGTCAGGGAGTAGTTGCAGAGTCTCATGCGGGGTCTCACAAGGGCAGTTGGCGGCCCCCTCCAAATGGAGGAATTTGGAGGGTTTTTCTCCTCTCCACCCGCCTTTAGGTACGCCAAAAGGGCGGGATTTCGTGGTCTGCCGTGAGACGTGCTGAAAAGACAAAGCCCCTGATTTCTTCAACAACATCAGGGGCTTGCGGGGCGTCAAGAGACGCTCTGGAGCGAGATCACATGTGGTCGATCATCACCTGCCCGAACCCCGAGCACGAGACCTGCGTCGCGCCCGGCATCAGCCGCGCGAAGTCGTAGGTGACCTTCTTCGACAGGATGGCCTTCTCCATCGACGAGATGATCAGGTCGGCCGCCTCGGTCCAGCCCATGTGGCGCAGCATCATCTCGGCCGACAGGATCTCGGAGCCCGGATTGACGTAGTCCTTGCCGGCGTACTTCGGCGCGGTGCCGTGCGTGGCCTCGAACATCGCCACCGAGTCGGACAGGTTGGCGCCCGGCGCGATGCCGATGCCGCCCACCTGCGCGGCGAGCGCGTCGGAGATGTAGTCGCCGTTGAGGTTCAGCGTGGCGATCACGCTGTACTCGGCCGGCCGCAGCAGGATCTGCTGCAGGAACGCGTCGGCGATCACGTCCTTGACGACGATCTCCTTGCCGGTCTTCGGGTTGCGGAAGCTGCACCACGGGCCGCCGTCGATCGGCTGCGCGCCGAACTCCTTCTGCGCGAGCGCGTAGCTCCAGTCGCGGAAGCTCCCCTCGGTGTACTTCATGATGTTGCCCTTGTGCACGATCGTCACCGACGGCTTGTCGTTGTCGATCGCGTACTGGACGGCCTTGCGCATCAGCCGCGAGGTGCCCTCGCTCGACACCGGCTTGATGCCGATGCCCGACGTCTCGGGGAAGCGGATCTTGGTGACGCCGAGCTCCTTCGTGAGGAAGGCGATGAGCTTCTTCGCCTTCTCGCTCTGTGCCTCGTACTCGATGCCCGCGTAGATGTCCTCGGAATTCTCGCGGAAGATCACCATGTCGGTCTTCTCGGGCTCCTTCACCGGCGAGGGCACCCCCTTGAACCAGCGCACCGGGCGCAGGCAGACGTAGAGGTCGAGTTCCTGGCGCAGCGCCACGTTCAGCGAGCGGATGCCGCCGCCCACGGGCGTGGTGAGCGGGCCCTTGATCGACACGACGTAGTCCTTCAGGACCTGCAGCGTCTCTTCGGGCAGCCAGACGTCGGGGCCGTAGACCTTGGTCGACTTCTCGCCGGCGTAGATTTCCATCCAGTGGATCTTCTTCCGGCCGCCGTAGGACTTCGCCACGGCCGCGTCGACCACCTTGATCATCACCGGCGTGATGTCGAATCCGGTGCCGTCGCCCTCGATGTACGGAATGATGGGGTTGTCGGGGACCTGCAGCGAGAAGTCGGCGTTGACCTTGATCTTCTCGCCAGCGGACGGGACCTTGATGTGCTGGTACATGCCGGAGATTCCTCGTGGGAAGTGGGCGAATTCGCAATTATGCCGCAGCGTCGCGGCTTTTCCCGCGCGGCGATCGCGGGCACCATGGCGCGATGAAGACGATTCCGGAGGCGCCTGGCGCCGACTCTGCGAAGGCCCTCGACGCCGCCCCCGCAAGCGCGCGCCGCGCCCGATCCGCCAACGCGACCGGCGCGGCGCCGGCCCACCCGCCTCGCGGGCGCCGCCTGCTTCCTTTGCGGCGACTGCTCGCCGGTGCCGGCGTGGCCGCGCTGATTGCCGCGCCGCTCGCTGCCCTCGGGCAGGCTGCGCCGCAGCCGAAGCTGCCGGTGGTGCGGTTGCAGGCCGGCATGCACATCGTGCTCGCCGAAGTGGCGGCCACGCCGCAGTCGCGCGAGATCGGGCTGATGATGCGCGAGCGGCTCGGGCCGAACGAAGGGATGCTGTTCGTGTTCGAGGAACCGCGCGCGTATTGCTTCTGGATGCGCAACACGCTGCTGCCGTTGTCGATCGCCTTCCTCGACGACGACGGCCGGATCGTCAACATCGCGGACATGAAGCCGCGCAGCGAGGACAGCCACTGCGCGGCCGCGCCGGTGCGCTTCGCGCTCGAGATGGAAAAGGGATGGTTTGCCCGGCGCGCGCTCGCGCCCGGCGCGCAGCTGGCCAATCCGGACGTCTTCCCGGGGCAGGCGCGGCGACGCTGAGGCGCGCCGCCGCGCGGGCCCGGCTCAGCCGGCCTTGCGGAAGAACTTGCCGTAGACCCAGAGCACCACGATCGCGCCGATCACCGACGCGATGAAGCCGGCGCTGGCGCCCGGCGGGTACCAGCCGGCCGCCTGCCCGACGAAGGTCGCGACGAACGAGCCGACGATCCCGAGCAGCATCGTGACGATGAGGCCGCCACCCTGCGTGCCCGGCATGATGAACTTGGCGACGGCGCCGATGACCAGTCCGATGATCGCGGTCCAGATCAGGCCCATGGCAGCGCTCCCGTCAGCCGAAGTTCTTCGCGGCGAAATCCCAGTTCGCGAGACTGTTCAGGAACGTCTCGACGAACTTCGGGCGCGCGTTGCGATAGTCGATGTAGTACGCGTGCTCCCAGACGTCGATCGTCAGCAGCGCGCGATCGGCCGTGGTGAGCGTCGTCGCCGCGTTGCTCGTGTTGACGATGTCGACCGAGCCGTCGGGCTTCTTCACGAGCCAGGTCCAGCCCGAGCCGAAGTTGCCGACCGCGCTCTTCGTGAACGCTTCCCTGAACGCCGCGAACGAGCCCCACTTGCGGGAGATCGCGTCGGCCAGCGCGCCCTTGGGCTCGCCGCCGCCGCCCGGCTTCATGCTGGACCAGAAGAAGGTGTGGTTCCAGACCTGGGCCGAGTTGTTGAACACGCCACCCGAGGACTTCTTCACGATGTCCTCGAGGCCGAGGTTCTCGAATTCGGTCCCCTTGATCAGGTTGTTCAGGTTGGTCACGTAGGCCTGGTGGTGCTTGCCGTAGTGGTACTCGAAGGTCTCCTTCGAGATGTGCGGCGCGAGTGCATCCATCGCGTACGGCAGCGCCGGGAGGGTGTGTTCCATGGTCGTTATCCTTGTCGTTCGGGTGAAGTCGCAGCGCGGGCCTGGCGCGCGCCGGAGCCGTCGATTCTAGGACGAAAGCGCGGCGCCGGCCAACGCGGCCACCCCGCCGTGCGGGTCAAGCCGCAAGCGTCACGCCGGGCCTTCGGGCAAGGCGTCGCGCACCTCGACGCGAAGCGCGCCGCGCGCCAGCGTCACCGACAACGCGTCGCCGACGGCAGTTTCGGCACTGGCGCGAACGACCTGGCCCGAGCGGTCCTGCACGATCGCGTACCCGCGCTCGAGCACCGCCTGAGGGCTCACCAGCGCGAGCGATGCCGCGAGCCGCTCGACGCGCTCGTCGCGGCGCGAGCACTGCACCTGCACCGCCCGCTGCAGCCCCTGGGTCGCGGCGTCGAGCCGATGCCCGGCGACGTCGAC
Source organism: Burkholderiaceae bacterium (assembly GCA_019635275.1). GTDB lineage: Bacteria > Pseudomonadota > Gammaproteobacteria > Burkholderiales > Burkholderiaceae_E > Zeimonas. Next base: position 22,261 of record JAHBZV010000008.1, read on the forward strand.
GCGCGGCGCGCGCAGGCCGGCGCGCAGCCGCTCGATGCGCATCGCGCGCTGCTCGAGCGAGTGGCGGCCCGCCGCCACGACGCGCTGTGCGAGCGCGCGCAGCCTGAGCGCCCGCTCCTGCCACTGCGCCGACGGCGAACGCAGCAGCCGCGCGCTGGTGTCGAGCCGCTGCTCGAGCGATTCGGCTCGCCGCGCCCACGCGCGGGCGATTCGCTCGCCGAGCACGCTCGCCGCCCGAAGCAGCTCGCGCTGGTCCGGGGCGGCCAGCGCAGCCGCCGCCGTCGGCGTCGGCGCGCGCTGGTCGGCCACGAAGTCGGCGATCGTGAAGTCGGTCTCGTGGCCGACGCCGCTCACCACCGGAATCGGTGAGGCGGCCACCGCGCGCGCGACCGCCTCGTCGTTGAATGCCCACAGGTCCTCGATCGAGCCGCCGCCGCGCACCAGCAGCAGCACCCCGCATTCGCGCCGACGCGCCGCAGCCGCCAGCGCCGCGACGATCGCGGCCGGCGCGTCCACGCCCTGGACCGGCGTCGGATAGACGACGACCGCCACGCCGGGCGAGCGCCTGCGCAGCGTCGTCAGCACGTCGCGCAACGCCGCCGCCTGCGGCGACGTGACGATGCCGACGGTGCGCGGCATGGCCGGCAGCGGTCGCTTGCGTTGCGCATCGAACAGCCCCTCGGCCTGCAGCCGCGCCTTCAGTTGCAGGAAGCGCTGGTACAGGTCTCCGGCGCCGGCGCGGCGCATCGACTCGACCGAGAGCTGGTAGTCGCCGCGCGGCTCGTACAGGGTCACCGATCCGCGGACCTCGACCCGGTCGCCCTCGCGCGGCGAGAAGTCGACGTACTGCGCGCGCCCGCGGAACATCACGGCCCGCACCTGCGCCGAGGCGTCCTTCAGCGTGAAGTACCAGTGCCCGCTGGCGGCCCGGGTCACGTTCGACAACTCGCCGGACACCCAGACGGGCGCGATACTGCGTTGCAACAACCCAGCAACCATGCGGTTGAGCTGGCCGACCGTGAGGATTTCCCGCGCCAATCCTTGGTTTGCGCCCGTGGATCCAGTATTCATGCGCCTTTCCGGTCGACAGCTTTCCACACGCTCGGCCCCTGCGTCGCGCCGCACGTCGAGCGCCGGCAGGCGCTGCAGTGCATGGTCCAAGTATATGATTCGCAGCGGTATTTCCGCTGCCCTGCAAATGGGCAATCGCGCGCGGCGAGCCAGGACGCGGGCCGGCGGCGGTTGTGCGGCGCGTTATTCACAAACTTGTCCACAGATTTCGCGTCGCGGCGCCGCCCGATTCGCCGTCCGGCGGCCGAACTTGCTCGTGTCCGCGAAAAGACCCGACAATTGCGGGCCAATTGCGGGCCCACTGCAGGCCGCAGCGGCGGGCTCCGGCGTTTGCGGGCCCCTTGACTGCCCCCTCGGAGAACGAATTGCTGTCCCTGATCCAGGCGGCCGGCTGGCCGGTGTGGTTTCTCATCATCGCTTCGGTCGCCGCGGTCGCGCTCATCATCGAACGATCGCTGTCGCTCAAGCGCGCCAAGGTCCTGCCGCCCGGCCTGCTCGAGGAGGTCGTCGCGCTGCGCCGCTCCCAGCCGATCACGCCGGAGTTGCTGAACAAGCTGGCGGCCAATTCGCCGCTGGGCCGGGTGATGGCGAGCGGACTCCGGCACGAGGCCGCCGGCCGCGAACTGATGAAGGAGGCCATGGAGGAGACCGGGCGCGCGGTGGCGCACGAGCTCGAGCGATACCTGTCGGCGCTGGGCACGATCGCGGCGACCGCGCCGCTGATGGGGCTGTTCGGAACCGTGGTCGGCATGATCGAGATCTTCGGGTCGCAGGCCCCCACCGGTGCGGCCAACCCCCAGCAGTTGGCCCACGGCATCTCGGTGGCGCTGTACAACACCGCGCTCGGCATCATGATCGCGATCCCCGCGATGATCGCGTACCGCCACTTCCGCGCCCGCGTCGACAGCTACCTGGTCGAGATGGAGCAGCAGTCGCTGCGCCTGGTCGATACGCTGCGCAGCCTGCAGCGATGAATTTCCGTCGCGGCATCCGGCGCGACGAGCCGGAGATCAACTTCATCCCGCTGATCGACGTGCTGCTGGTGATCCTGATCTTCCTGATGGTCACGACCACCTACTCGAAGTTCACCGAGCTGCAGGTCGACCTGCCCAGCGCCAACGCCGAGCAGGCGACCGAGCGGCCGAGCGAGATCGTCGTGGCAGTCTCCACGGACGGGCGGTACATGCTGGACGCCGGAAACCCGCAGTTCGTCGCCGCCACGGCGCTCGCCGGCGCGCTGCGCCGCGCTGCGGCCGAGCGCAAGGATCCGGTGCTGGTGATCTACGCCGACGCCGGGGCGACCCACCAGGCCGTCGTCGGCGTGCTCGAGGCCGCCCGCCAGGCCGGCGTCGCGAAAGTGACCTTCGCCGCCAAGGGCGGATCGGGCGGCGCATCGGCCCCCGCACCCGGACGCGCCGCCGGTCGCTGACCTGGCACGAGACCGGGCAAGGCTTCGATGAGCCCGATGCTGCGCAGGCGTCTCGAGTCGCGGCTGCGGCAGCTGTGGTACGCGAGCGAACCCGGACCGGGGCTGCGCCTGCTGCGCGCCTGCCTCGCACCGCTGGCGGCCCTCACCGGTTGGGTGGCGCGACGCCGTCGCGCGCGGCTGCGCGGGCTGCCCGCACCCCGGCCGCCGCTGCTGGTCGTCGGCAACCTGGTGGCCGGCGGTGCCGGCAAGACGCCGCTGGTCGCAGCGATCGCGACAGCGCTGGCGTCGCGCGGGCTGCGCCCGGGCATCGTCGCCAGCGGCTACGGGGCGACGCGCGACGACGCGCGGCTGGTGCGCCCGCGCGACGATCCCGCCGCGGCCGGCGACGAGCCGTTGCTGCTGGCGCAATCGACCGGGCTGCCGGTCGCCGCGGGCCGGCGGCGCGCCGAAGCCGTCGCGCGGCTGCTCGACGCGCATCCCGAACTCGACCTGGTGATCTCCGACGACGGGCTTCAGCACGCGGCGCTCGCGCGCAGCGTGGAACTGGCCGTGTTCGACGAGCGCGGCGTCGGCAACGGCCGGCTGTTGCCCGCCGGCCCTCTGCGCGCCCCGCTCGAGCAGGCCGCGTCGATGGACGCGCTGGTTCTGAACGGCGACGCCGTCGCGCCGCTCGCTCACCCGAGGCAATACCGGTTCCGGATCGAGCCGCTGCGCTTCGTCGCGGTCGACGGTCACGCCGCGCCGCTCGATCCGCAGGCCTTCGTCCGGCGCGCGGCCGGACATCCGATGATCGCGGTCGCCGGGATCGCCGCCCCGCGACGCTTCTTCGCGACGCTGCGCGGGCTCGGCCTGCAGCCGCGCTGCGTCGAGCTCGGCGACCACGCGACGCTCGGCCCCGCCGAACTCGCCGCCATGCCGGCCACCTTCGTCCTGATGACCGCCAAGGACGCCGTAAAATGCGCGGCGTGGGCCGATGGCCGCTGCTGGGCACTCGAAGTGCAGGCAGTGCCGGATGCCGCGCTCATCGACTGGCTGACCGAGACGATCCGTGGACGCACGCCTGCTTGAAATCCTGGTCTGCCCGCTGTGCAAGGGGCCCCTTCAGCAACAGCGCGGCGGCACCGCGGCCGACGGCACGCCGCTCGACGCCGAACTCGTCTGCCGCGCCGACCGCCTCGCCTTTCCGGTGCGCGACGGCATCCCGGTGATGCTGGTCGACGAGGCGCGCAAGCTCGGCGACGCCGACTGAAGCACCGCGCGCACATGACGCCGGACTTCGTCGCGCTCATCCCGGCGCGGCTCGCGTCGACGCGGTTGCCCGACAAGCCGCTCGCCGACATCGGCGGCAAGCCGATGGTGGTGCGCGTCGCCGAGCGCGCCGCGGCCGCCGGCGCCGCACGGGTCGCGGTGGCGACCGATTCGCAGCGCATCGCCGACGCGGTGGCGGCGGCCGGCTTCGAGGCGATCATGACCCGCGCCGACCACGCGTCGGGCACCGACCGCCTCGCCGAGGCGGCCGGGCGGCTCGGGCTCGCCGCCGGGCAGATCGTCGTCAACGTGCAGGGCGACGAGCCGCTGATCCCCCCGCCCCTCGTGCGCGCGGTCGCCGAGCGGCTCGCCGCGGCGCCCGACTGCTCGATTGCCACCGCCGCCCACGCGATCGACGACGTCGCACTGTTCCTCGACCCCAACGTGGTCAAGGTGGTCTGCGACCGGGCGCTTCGCGCGCTCTATTTCTCGCGCGCCCCGATTCCGTTCGAGCGCGACGCGATGACCGGATTTCCGCAACGGCTTCCCGCGGGGATGCCCGCCGGCCTCGCACCCGCGGGCCTGCCGCTGCGCCACATCGGCCTGTACGCGTACCGCGCCGACTTCCTCGACGCGTATCCGCGGCTCGAGCGCTCGCCGCTCGAGGCGCTCGAATCGCTCGAGCAGCTGCGCGCGCTCTGGCACGGCCATCGCATCGCCGTGCTGCTGGCCGCGCAGGCGCCCCCGGCGGGCGTCGACACGGCAGCCGACCTCGCCCGCGTGCGCCGGGCATTCGCCGGCGCGGACGGGGCGCCGCCCCCGGGCTGACGCCGGCGCACGCGGCGCCCGCCCGCGGCAGCGATGCCACGGCCGCAATCCGGTCAAATTGACCGGATCTCGAGTTTGACGGTACGCTTGACCGGCTTTGCGGGCGGCGGCCGGCCCGGATCGGCCCGGTTCGTCCGCGCCTGTCGATCGCGCTGCCGGAGCATGGCCGCCATCACCCGCGATCCGATCACACCGTCCAGGCACATCCATGCGTTTGATTCTCCTCGGCCCGCCCGGCGCCGGCAAAGGTACGCAGGCCGCCTTCATCACCCGCAAGTTCGGAATTCCCCAGATCTCCACCGGTGACATGCTGCGCGCGGCGATCAACGCGGGCACGCCGATCGGCCTGGCGGCCCAGAAGGTGATGGACGCGGGCTCGCTGGTGTCCGACGACATCATCGTCAGCCTGGTGATGGACCGCTTGCGCTACCCCGACTGCGAGGCGGGTTACCTGTTCGACGGATTCCCGCGCACGATCCCGCAGGCCGAGGCGATGAAGACTGCCGGCGTGCGCATCGACTACGTGCTCGAGATCGACGTGCCCGACGAAGAGATCATCGATCGCATGGGCGGGCGCCGCGTGCACCTGCCCAGCGGACGCACCTACCACGTCAGGTTCAATCCTCCGAAAGTCGCCGACCGCGACGACATCACCGGCGAGCCGTTGACCCAGCGCGACGACGACCGCGAGCAGACCGTGCGCAAGCGACTGGCCATCTACCACTCGCAGACGCGCCCGCTGATCGAGTACTTCAGCGCCTGGGAGCGCAGCGGCGATGCCGCCGCGCCGACCTACCGCCGGATCTCGGGGCTCGGCAGCGTCGAGCAGATCGCCGCTCGCGCGTTCGATGCGCTCAAGTAAACTCTCGCCCGCGTCACGCCGATTCCGTTTCCCTTTCCACTTCAAAAACCAAGCATTACGGATGGAGGTTCACTCATGACTGCGACCTCGGCAGGTCTGTGGCTGGCCCTGGCCTGCGGGCTGGCTGCAGTGATCTACGGCATCGCCTCGAGCCGCTGGATCCTTTCCCTCGACGCGGGCAACGCGCGGATGCAGGAGATCGCCGCGGCGATCCAGCAGGGCGCGAAAGCGTACCTGAACCGCCAGTACCGCACGATCGGGCTGGTCGGAGTCATCCTGTTCCTCGTCATCTGGTTCGTGCCGGGCCTGGGCCTGCCGACCGCGGTCGGCTTCGCGATCGGGGCGATCCTCTCCGGTGCGGCGGGCTACATCGGCATGAACGTGTCGGTGCGCGCGAACGTGCGCACCGCTCAGGCCGCCACGCAGGGCATCGGCCCGGCGCTCGCCGTCGCGTTCCGCGGCGGCGCGATCACCGGCATGCTGGTGGTCGGCCTGGGCCTGCTCGGCGTCGCCGGCTACTACGGCATCCTGATGGGCTCGGCGCCGCATGGCCTGGGCACCGTCGAGGACCTGCACACGGTGATCAAGCCGCTGATCGGCCTGGCGTTCGGCTCGTCGCTGATCTCGATCTTCGCGCGCCTGGGCGGCGGCATCTTCACCAAGGGCGCCGACGTCGGCGCCGACCTCGTCGGCAAGGTCGAGGCGGGCATTCCCGAGGACGATCCGCGCAACCCCGGCGTGATTGCCGACAACGTCGGCGACAACGTCGGCGACTGCGCCGGCATGGCCGCCGACCTGTTCGAGACCTACGCGGTCACGCTGATCGCGACGATGCTGCTCGGCTCGCTGATGATCAAGGGCGCCGAGCTGCAGGCGGTGGTCTACCCGCTGGCGCTGGGCGGCCTGTCGATCATCGCGTCGATCATCGGCGCGATGTTCGTGAAGGCCAAGCCGGGCCAGACCAACGTGATGCCCGCGCTGTACCGCGGGCTGGCCTGGGCGGGCGCGATCGCGACGGTGCTCGCCTGGCCGATCACCAGCTGGATGTTCGCCGGCGTCGACCTGTCGGGCGCGCACACCTCGGTGATGAACCTGTGGCTGTGCGTGGTGGTGGGCATGGTGCTCACCGGGCTGATCGTCTGGGTCACCGAGTACTACACCGGCACGCAGTTCGCGCCGGTGAAGCACGTGGCGCAGGCGTCGACGACGGGCCACGCCACCAACATCATCGCCGGCATCGGCGTGTCGATGAAGTCGACCGCCGTGCCGGTGCTGCTGGTCTGCGCGGCGATCATCTCGTCGTACTGGCTGGGCGGCCTGTACGGCATCGCCGTCGCCGCCACGTCGATGCTGTCGATGGCGGGCATCGTCGTCGCGCTCGACGCGTACGGCCCGATCACCGACAACGCCGGCGGCATCGCCGAGATGGCCAACCTGCCCGAGTCGGTGCGCAACATCACCGACCCGCTCGACGCGGTCGGCAACACCACCAAGGCGGTCACCAAGGGCTACGCGATCGGCTCGGCGGGCCTGGCGGCGCTGGTGCTGTTCGCCGACTACACGCACGCGCTGGAGGCCGAGCACGTTGCCGTCACCTTCGACCTGTCGAACCACATGGTGATCGTCGGCCTGTTCATCGGCGGCATGGTGCCGTACCTGTTCGGCGCGATGGCGATGGAAGCGGTCGGCCGCGCGGCCGGCTCGGTCGTCGAGGAAGTGCGCCGGCAGTTCCGCGAGATCAAGGGCATCATGGAAGGCACGGCCAAGCCCGACTACTCGCGCGCGGTCGACATGCTGACCGGTGCGGCGATCCGCGAGATGATCCTTCCGTCGCTGCTGCCCGTGGCGGTGCCGGTGCTGGTGGGCCTGCTGCTCGGGCCGGCGGCGCTCGGCGGCCTGCTGATGGGCACGATCGTCACCGGCCTGTTCGTCGCGATCTCGATGTGCACCGGCGGCGGCGCCTGGGACAACGCGAAGAAGTACATCGAGGAAGGCCACCACGGCGGCAAGGGCTCGGACGCGCACAAGGCCGCGGTCACCGGCGACACCGTCGGCGACCCGTATAAGGACACGGCCGGCCCGGCGGTGAATCCGCTGATCAAGATCATCAACATCGTGGCGCTGCTCATCGTGCCGCTGATGGGGATCCTGTACGGCGGTCACTGAGGCACGCCAGGCCGCGTCGCGGCCGGCAAGACGTCACGAGGGCGCCGGAAGGCGCCCTCGCCGTTTCCGACGGCGCCGTGCCTGCGCCCCCGGCCGGTGACGTCGGTCAGCGCAGCGGATCGGCCAGCACGGCCAGCCGGCGATCGACGGCGCCGAGGCGTGCCGTGTCGCCGCGTTCGGCGTGGATCGCGCGCAGGTTGCGCAGCATCCGCGCCAGGATCGCCCGCGGCGTGGCCGCCGCGAGTTGCGCCGGCAGCAGGCGGCTCGCCTGGCCGCGGTCGCCAGCGGCGTACGGCAGAAGCCGATACTCGAGCTCCTCCTGCGACAGCACTCGCGCGCCCGCGAACACGTCGACGACCAGCGCCCCGCCGGGCAGGTCGTGGCGCACCAGGAAGTGACCGGGAAACCCGATGCCGCTGGCCGGCAATCCCACCTGTTCGGCGATCTCGATGTAGAGCACCGACAGGCTGATCGGGATGCCCAGGCGCCGCTCGATCACGCGGTTCAGGTAGCTGTTGTCGGGATCGAAGTAGTCGTTGGCGTTGCCGCGAAAGCCCAGCTGGTCGGCGAAGTGCTCGCCGAGCGCCTCGACCCGCGCCGCCGGCTGCCCGATCGACTCGAGGCGGCGCCTGAGCGTCAACGCGAAGCCGTCGACGCGCGCCAGCAGCTCGGCCATCGGCAGGTCGGGATAGGCATCCTGCGCGATCGCGAGCGCCGCCTCGAACAGCGGCAGCGATTCGTCGCTTCGCACCAGCGCTCGCCAGTAGTCGAGGGTCGCGTCCATGATCGGGGAGTCCGGCGGTTGGCGCCGATCTTAGGGCGCGCACCTCGCGCCTGTCCATCGCGCCTGTCTAGAATGGAGGCTTTTCGACCAGGCGAGCGGAGGCAGCGATGAAGATCTCGGACAACGTGGTGCTGATCACCGGAGGCGCGTCCGGGCTGGGCGGTGCGACCGCGAAAATGGTCGTCGAAGCCGGGGGCAAGGCGCTGATCGCCGACGTCAACGCCGAGCTCGGCGAGCGATTCGCCGCGCAACTCGGCGCGCGTGCGAAGTTCGTGCGCTGCGACGTCACCGGCGAGGCCGACGCGAAGGCCGCGGTCGAGGCCGCGCAATCGCTGGGCAAGCTCGTCGGGCTCGTCAACTGCGCGGGCATCGGCCCGGCGGCCAAGACGGTCGGCAAGGAAGGGCCTCACCCGCTCGACATGTTCGCGAAGGTGATCGGCATCAACCTGATCGGCACCTTCAACATGATCCGCATTGCCGCCGCGGCCATGACCCGCAACGAGCCGAACGACGAGGGCGAGCGCGGCGTGATCGTGAACACCGCATCGGTGGCGGCGTTCGACGGGCAGATCGGCCAGGCGGCCTACTCGGCCTCCAAGGGCGGCATCGTCGGCATGACGCTGCCGATCGCGCGCGACCTGTCGCGCGACGGCGTGCGCGTGGTGACCATCGCCCCCGGCCTGTTCCTGACGCCGCTGCTGGCCGGCATGCCCAAGGACGTGCAGGAATCGCTCGGCCGCCAAGTGCCGTTTCCGCCGCGGCTCGGGCGCCCCGACGAATACGCGCAGATGGTCGGGCACATCTTCGCCAACACGATGTTGAACGGCGAGACGATCCGGCTCGACGGAGCGATCAGGATGGCGCCACGCTGACCGGCCTTGGCTGCCGGAGCCGCGCGCCCCGGCGCGAGCCGCGCCTACTCCTCCGGCGGCATCGGCGTCACGCCGACCGCCGCCTCGATCCAGCGCCCCAGCGCCAGCAGCGAGGCGTCGCCGTCGCGGCGCCCGACCAGCTGCAGGCCCATCGGCAACCCGTCGACCAGGCCCACCGGAACGCTGAGCGTCGGCAGGCCGCACAGCGAGAACGGCAGCGTCTGGCCGAGCACTGCCTCGCGCACGGTGGTGCGCCCGCCTTCGACTTCGATCTCGTCCTGCCCGCGCAGCGGCGGTAGCACGGCGCTGGTCGGCAGGACCAGCGCGTCGACGCCGGCCAGCAGCGCATCGAGCTCCGCGCAGACCCCCTCGCGCGCCTTCAGCGCGTCGATGTAGTCGGCCGCGGCGAGCGCGCGCCCCGCCTTCAGCGCCGGCAACACCAGCTCGGAGAAGCCGGGCGCGCCGACCGAGAGTGCCGCGCGGTGCACCCACGCCGCCTCGGCGCGCACGATCGGCGTATAGCACTGCCATGCCAGCGCGAGCGCCGGCGCAACGACGTGTTCCAGTTCGGCCTGCTCGGCCGCGAGCGCCGCGAGCAGGCGCTCGAAGGCCTCGCGCACCGCCGGTTGCAGGCGCCCGGCGAGCCACGCGGCGGGCACCGCGAGCCGCGGACGCCGGGCCGGTGCACCGTGCGCGACGCGCCGGCGCGCCATCGCCTCGAAGAGCACCGCGCAGTCGTCGACGCAGCGCGCCAGCGGGCCGGCGTGGTCGCAGGTCCACGACAGGTGAAGCGCCCCCGCGAGCGGGATCGCGCCGAAGCTCGGCTTGAAGCCGGTGACTCCACAGAACGCCGCGGGAATGCGCACCGATCCGCCGGTGTCGCTGCCGATGCCGGCGAGCCCGATGCCGGTGGCTACCGCGACCGCGGCGCCGCTCGACGAGCCGCCGGCCTGCCGCGCCGGATCGAACGGGTTCTTCACGTCGCCGGTCCAGCGGTTCTCGCCGGTCGCGCCGAGCGCGACCTCGTGCATGTTGGTCTTCGCGAACACGAGCGCGCCGGCCTCGCGCAGCCGCGAGACCAGCACCGCCTCGTCGCGGCCGAGCGGCGGCAGCGGCGCGCGCGTGCCCGCCTGCGTCGGCATGCCGCGCACCGCGAACAGGTCCTTCACGGACACCGGGATGCCGTGCAGCGGGCCACGCAGCCGCCCCGCCCTCGCTTCGGCGTCGAGGCGGCGCGCCTCGTCGAGCGCTGCGCCCCAGTCGACGTAGGCGATCGGGTTGAGGTCGGCCGCGCGCATCGCCTGGCGCTGCGCCGACTCGATCAGCGCCTGTGCGCTGGCGGCCTGGCGCGCGATCGACTCGACGGTCTCGACGAGAGTGGGCATGGAGAACGGGCGCGGTGCGGGTTCGAGGCGACGTTATCATGAACCGATGCGCACATTCGTGATCCGGGCGTGGGCGATCGCGGCGCTGGCGACCGCGTCGACCGCGGCGCTCGCCGAGAGCCCGGTTGCGCGCGCGCAAGCGTCCCGCCCCGCCCAGCCCGAGGCCGCCAGTGGGTACCGCGAACGCGCCGGCGTGCAGGCGCATCGCTTCATGGCCGTCACCGCCAACCCCCATGCGTCGCGCGCGGCCTTCGATGTCCTCGCGGCGGGCGGCAGCGCGGTCGATGCGGCGATCGCCGCGCAGATGGTGCTCACGCTGGTCGAGCCGCAGTCCTCGGGAATCGGCGGGGGCGGGTTCCTGCTGCACTACGACGCGCGGACGCGCTCGGTGCGCGCGTACGACGGCCGCGAGACGGCGCCTGCTCAGGCGGGCCCCGATCTGTTCGTCGGCCGCGACGGCGAGCCGATGGAGTTCTTCGACGCCGTCGTCGGCGGCCGCTCGGTCGGCGTGCCGGGCCTGGTGCGAATGCTCGAGCTCGCGCACGCGCGCCACGGCGTGCTGCCATGGGCGCGACTGTTCGCCCCGGCGATCCGCCTGGCGCGCGAGGGCTTCGAGGTCGGCCCGCGACTGCACGGCCTGCTGGCGCGCGATCCGTCCCTGCGCGAGGATCCGGCGGCAGCGGCCCTGTACTACGACGCGCAGGGGCGCGCCCGCCCGGTGGGCTATCGGCTGCGCAACCCGGCCCTCGCCGACACGCTCGCCCGGATCGCGGCGCAAGGCAGCCTTGCGCTGCACGCCGGAGCGATCGCGCGCGACGTCGTGGACGCCGTGCGCAACCATCGGCGCAACCCGGGGCTGCTCGGCGAGCGCGACCTCGCCTTCTATCGCCCGCTCGAACGCGAGCCGCTGTGCACCGCGCACCGCCGCTATCGCGTCTGCGTGATGCCGCCACCGTCGTCGGGCGGCATTGCGATCGCGCAGATGCTCGCGTACTGGCGCGCCGCGCCCGCCGGCACGCGGCTGGCCACGCCCGACGGCCGGCTCGACGCCGACGGCGCGCACCGCTTCGTCGAGGCGGCGCGCCTGGCCTTCGCCGATCGCGACCGTTACGTCGCCGACACCGACTTCGTCGCGTTGCCCGGCCAGCGCATCGGCGAGCCGGTCGCCGCGGTACGCGGCTCGCTGCTCGATCCTGCGTACCTCGCCTCCCGGGCGGCGATGATCGGCGCGCGATCGATGGTGCATGCGCCACCGGGCGTGCCGGGCGGCGCCGTCGAGGACGGCGCGAGCGCCTGGAGCCCCGAACTGGCTGCCACCACGCATCTGTCGATCGTCGACGCGCACGGCAACGCAGTCGCGATGACCAGCTCGATCGAAAACGCATTCGGCGCGCGCACGATGGCGCGCGGCTTCCTGCTGAACAACCAGCTGACCGACTTCTCGTTCGCGCCGACGCACGACGGCCGGCCGGCCGCCAACCGGGTGCAGCCCGGCAAGCGGCCCCGCAGCGCGATGTCGCCGACGATCGTGCTCGACCGCGCCACCGGCGCGCTGGTGCTGGTCATCGGCTCGCCGGGCGGCCCGTCGATCGTGTCCTACGTCGCCCGCGTGCTCATCGAGGTGCTCGACGACGGGCTCGGCCTGCAGCGCGCGATCTCGCTGCCGAACCTCGGAAGCCGTAACGGACCGACCGAGCTCGAACGCGGGCGCGTCGAGCCCGCGATCGCCGACGCACTCGCGCGCCGCGGCCACCCGGTGGAATTCGTCGACATGACCAGCGGGCTGCACGGCATCGCGCGCCGTTGCGATGCGCGGAGATGCCGGCTGGAGGGCGGCGTCGATCCGCGACGCGAGGGCCTCGCGCTGGGCCGCTGAACGCCGCCCCGCCGGGCGACGGTGAACGGCCACCGTCCGGGCCGTCGAGCGCCCCGCCCCGCGGCGTTTGCCCGCATCCAGCCGACGCGGCAACATCGCGCATGCACCGCACGCCGGAGTTCGAACCATGGAACGACGCCCTCTTCGCGGCGGCCGCCTGAAAGCCGCCGGCTACGACGCGCGCGAACAGCGCCTCGAGATCGACTTCGTCGACGGCGAGCGCCGCATCTTCAAGGCCGTGCCCGCCGAAGTCTGGCGCCGGCTGGTCGCGGCGCCGAACCCCGCGTCGTTCTATGCCGACCGGATCGAGGAGGAGTATGCGTTCGCGCGCGCGCGCGCCGACGGGCGCGACGACGCGAAATCGAAGCTCGACTCGCTGTTCGGCCCGCGCCGGGACGAAGGCGACGCTTGAGCCTCGCCGCGCGCATCCTGTGCCGGGTCGTCGACAATTTCGGCGATGCGGGGGTCGCGTGGCGCCTGGCGCGCCAGCTCTCGCTGGACTTCGGCTGGCGCGTGACGCTCACGATCGACCGCCCCGAACTGCTCGCGCGATTCGGGGCCGACCCGCAGGCCGCGGTGCGGGTCGAGCCGTGGCCCGGCGACGGCCGCTCGCCGGTCGCCGAGGACGTGCTGATCGGCGCGTTCGGCGCCGAGCCACCGCCGGCGCTGCGCGCGGCGCTGGCTGGCGGACCCCGGCGCCCGATCTGGGTCAACCTCGAGTACCTGAGCGCCGAGAACTGGATCGACGGCTGCCACGGCATGGGGTCGACCAAGCCCGGCGACGGCGCGATCGAGCACTTCTTCTATCCCGGCTTCACCGTGAACAGCGGCGGCCTGCTGCGCGAGCGCTCGCTGCTCGATCGCCGCGCGGCCTTCGCCGGATCGCCGCAGCAGCGCGACTTCCTGCTCGACCTCGGCGTGGCCCGCGAGCCCGGCGAGCGCCTGGTGACGCTGTTCTGCTACCCCGATGCCCCCGTCGGCGCGTGGTTCGAGGCGATCGCCGCCGGCGAGCGCCCGCATTGCGTGCTGGTGCCCGAAGCGACGGCCGAGACTGCGCTCGCCGCCTTTTTCGGCGCCGCGCCGGCCACCTGCGCCGCGCTGCGCCGCGGCCGCCTGCGGGTGCAGCGCATCCCGTTCCTGTCGCACGACGACTATGACCGGCTGCTCTGGAGCGCCGACCTGAACTTCGTGCGCGGCGAGGATTCCTGGATCCGCGCCCACTGGGCCGGCCGCCCGTTCGTCTGGCAACCGTACGTGCAGGCCGGCCAGGCGCATCACGTGAAGCTGCAGGCGTTCCTCGATCGCTTCGCGGCCGGTGCCGCCGTCGACGCGATGATGCGCGCCTGGAGCGGCGCCGGCGCGCTCGCGCCCGCGTGGGCGTCGTACGACGCCGCGCTGCCCGGGCTCGAGCCCGCCTATCGCGGCTGGTCGGCGAGGCTCGCAGGGCAGACCGACCTGGCGACCCGGCTGGTTGAATTCTGTGCCGACCGGCTATAATCGAGGGTTACCCGGAATCCGGCCCGCGCCACTCTGCCCCAGGCACTGCAGCGGGCCGCGCATCCCGATCCGTAGAAACCCGGCTTACCGACGGCCTTCGCGCGCGCCCCAGCGCCGAAACGCCCCGAGGGGCCCCGAACCGATTGCTCGCCTCATGAAAATCGCCCAGGAACTGCGCACCGGCAACGTCGTCATGATCGGGAAGGACCCGATGATCGTCCAGAAGGCCGAGTTCAACAAGTCCGGCCGCAACGCCGCGGTCGTGAAGATGAAGCTGAAGAACCTGCTGAACGGCTCGGCGACCGAGTCGGTCTACAAGGCCGACGAGAAGTTCGAGGTGCTGGTGCTCGACAAGAAGGACGTCACGTTCTCCTACTTCGCCGACCCGATGTACGTCTTCGTCGACGCCGACTACAACCAGTACGAGATCGAAGCCGAGAGCATGGGCGACGTGCTCAACTACATCGACGACGGCATGCCCTGCCAGGTCACCTTCTACGAAGGCCGCGCGATCTCGGTCGAGATGGACAACAGCGTGGTGCGCGAGGTCGAGTACACCGAGCCGGCGGTCAAGGGCGACACGTCGGGCAAGGTGATGAAGCCGGCCCGGATCAAGCCGACGGGCTTCACGGTCCCCGTGCCCGCGTTCGTCGAGATCGGCGACCGCATCGAGATCGACACGCGCACCGGCGAATACCGCAGTCGCGTGAAGGCTTAAGGCCGGGCGAGGCGGCGAGGCCCGCCGCGCGCAAGCCGCCCGGCGCGCCCTCGGCGCAGGCCGGGCGCCGGCGCGGTTCAGGCGAAGCTGTATTCGCCGCCGTCGCGGCGGCGCTGCGCGAGCTTCTTCAGGTGTCGCTGCACGGTTTCGCGCAGCGACTGCATCGACACCGGCTTCACCAGGTAGCTGTTGCAGCCCGCGAGCGCGCCGCGCGCGAGGTCGAACGGCGACGATCGGCTGGTGAGGATGATCACCGGCATCCCGCGCAACGCGCGGTTGCGCTTGATCGCGCGCGTGAGCTTGTAACCGTCCATGTCGGGCATCACCACGTCGGCCAGCACCATCTCGTAGCGACGCATCGCCAGCACGTCGAGCGCCTCGCGCGCGCTCGCCACCGCCTCGCTGTCCAGGCCGATCTGGTGCAGCGCGAGCGACAGTTGCCGACGCACGGTCGGGCTGTCGTCGACGATCAGCGCGCGCGGACGCCGACGGTCGCCGTGCTCGGCCACCATCAGGCCGGCTTCCACCGCCCTGGCGGCCTCGGCCTCGCGGCGCCGACCGACCATCGTGTCGACCACGCCGTTGAGCGCAAACAGCACCTGCGCGACGAAGTGACTCTGCAGCAGGTCGTCGCGCGGACGCTCGGGATCGGCGCGCCGCCCCACCCTGAGCACCGCTTCGTCCTCGAGGACGCGGCGCAGGGTGCTCGCGACTTCGGGGCCGCCAGCGACGGTCATGTCGACCAGCGCGATGTCGAACTCGCCCGGCCCGCGCGTCGGCGACAGCGAATACCGGTACCGGTTATGCCGCGCGTGGCGCAGGACGATCTCCAGCAGGCGCTGGAACTTCGTTGCCAGGCCGAACACGGCCACCCGGAATTCGGGCCTGGAATCGGATGCCTGGGTCATTTCGTTGTTCTCCTCCGGCACGCTCATCTCCCTGGCTGGATTCTAACCACGAGCCCCCCGCATCTTGCAAGCACTTCTTTGCAGAAAAACCGAATCCCGTCGGCAACTTAGCTGCGATTCTTCATCTGGCGTCGCAACCATCGCCTGGTCGGGCCCCCACCTGCGACGGGCCGGTGCCGCCGACCGCCCCGGGGATCCTCATCCCCAGACCACCTGCAAGCCGTTGTCGACGGCAAAGCCGACGACGAAGCGGTAAGCGAGCGGGTCGAGCGCGTACAGCCGCGAATCGACCGACACGCACTTGACTCCGTCGCGCCAGCCGGGCATCACGTACGGCGAGTAGGTCAGGTGCGCGCCCGGCGCGCCGCCCTCGGGACGAAAGCCCGACATCACGCCGCACAGGCGCTCGGCCCAGTCGCTCGGCCGGAACGGTCGCCCCGTCGTCGTGAGACCGACAATCACGAAAGACCTGGCGACGGGGGGTTCGATCATCGAAGGCGGCCGCACCGGTGCAAGCGGCGCGCGAAGCCGCGATTATAGCGCCGCCGGAGCCGACCACCATTGGCCGGAGGGCGACTTTCCCCTACAATTCAAGCAATTAGAACGGCGGTCCGCGAATGTTTCCCGGGTGCGGGGCAGGCACGCAGCCGCCGTTCGCGTTTTTCGAGCGCCGCTGCACACGGCGCGCCGACCAGGAACCCCGAGATGGCCGCGACCCAGCCCCTGATGAACACCTATGCCCGGCAGCCGGTGGCGTTCACCCACGGCGACGGCCCGTGGCTGTACGACACCGACGGCCGCCGCTATCTCGATTGCCTGGCCGGCATCGCGGTGAACACGCTCGGCCACAATCACCCGAAGCTGGTGGCGGCGCTGCGCGAGCAGGTCGCGCGGATCATCCACAGCTCGAACCTGTTCGAGGTGCCGCTGCAGACCGAGCTCGGCGCGAAGCTGGTCGAGTTGTCCGGCATGACCAACGTCTTCTTCTGCAGCACCGGCCTCGAGGCCAACGAAGCGGCGCTGAAGATCGCGCGCAAGTACGGGCATGAGCGCGGCATCGCGCTGCCCGAGATCGTCGTCTACGAGCGGGCGTTCCACGGCCGCTCGATCGCGACGCTGTCGGCCACCGGCAACGAGAAGGTCCAGAAAGGATTCGAGCCGCTGGTCGAAGGCTTCGTGCGCGTGCCGCTGAACGACGTCGCCGCGCTCGAGCGGGTCGCCGCCGAACGGCCCAACGTCGTCGCGGTGTTCCTCGAGGCGATCCAGGGCGAGGGCGGCATCCAGCCCGCGCGCGTCGAGTACCTGCAGGCGGTACGCCGGCTGTGCGACCAGCGCGGCTGGCTGATGATGGTCGACGAGGTCCAGTGCGGCACCGGGCGCACCGGGAGGTGGTTCGCGCACCAGTGGGCCGGCATCCTTCCCGACGTGATGCCGCTCGCGAAAGGGCTGGCCTCGGGCGTGCCGATCGGCGCGGTCGTCGCCCGCGGCGCCGCCGCCGAGGTGTTCCAGCCGGGCAACCACGGCACGACCTTCGGCGGCAACCCGCTGGCGATGCGCGCCGGCCTGGTCACGATCGCGACGATGCAGGAAGACGACCTGCTCGACAACGCGTCGCGGCTCGGCCAGGTCATCATGTCGGCGCTCGAGCGCGGGCTGGCGGGCATGCCCGGTTTCGTCGAGGTGCGGGGCCAGGGCCTGATGATCGGCGTCGAGCTCGACCGCCCCTGCGGCGTGCTGGCCAAGCGCGCGCTGGACGCCGGGCTGGTGCTCAACGTCACCGCCGACCGCGTCGTCCGCCTGCTGCCGCCGCTGATCTTCGGCGTCGAGCACGCCGAGCAGCTCGTCGGAACGCTGGTCCCGCTGATCCGCCGCTTCCTCGAAGAGGACCGGACGAAGGCCGCATGAGCGGCGCGCACGTCATGAACCACAAGCACTTCCTGCAGTTCCGCGACTTCACCGCCGACGAGTTCGACTACCTGTTCGCGCGCACCCGCGTGATCAAGGACCGCTTCAAGCGCTACGAGAAGCACCATCCGCTCGCCGACCGCACGCTCGTCATGATCTTCGAGAAGGCCAGCACGCGCACGCGGCTGTCGTTCGAGGCCGGCATGCAGCAGCTGGGCGGCGCGGCGATCTACCTGAACACGCGCGACTCGCAGCTCGGGCGCGGCGAGCCGGTCGAAGACGCCGCGCAGGTCATCTCGCGGATGTGCGACATCGTGATGATCCGCACCTTCGAGCAGGACATCATCGAGCGCTTCGCCTCGCACTCGCGGGTGCCGGTCATCAACGGGCTGACCAACGAGTACCACCCGTGCCAGATCCTGGCCGACATCTTCACGTTCATCGAGCACCGTGGCCCGATCGCCGGCAAGACGGTCACCTGGATCGGCGACTCGAACAACGTCTGCAACACGTGGCTGCAGGCGGCCGAGCTGCTCGACTTCAACGTGCACGTGTCGACGCCCCCCGGCTACGAAGTCGAGCCCGAGCGCGCCGGCCTGTTCGGCACCAGCCACTTCGAGGAGTTCCCCGACCCGATCGAAGCCTGCCGGAGCGCCGACCTGGTCACCACCGACGTCTGGACCAGCATGGGGTTCGAGGCCGAGAACGACGAGCGCCGCAGGGCGTTCGCCGACTGGTGCGTCGACGCCGACATGATGCGGGTCGCGCGCCCCGAGGCGCTCTTCATGCACTGCCTGCCGGCGCACCGCGGCGAGGAGGTCACCGCCGAAGTGATCGACGGCCCGCAGTCGGTCGTCTGGGACGAGGCGGAGAACCGCCTGCACGCGCAGAAGGCGCTGATGGAGTACCTGCTGCTCGGCCGGCTCGAGGGCTAGGAGCGTTCGCGCGGCGCCATCTCGAGCTTCATGCCGAGGTGCGAGGCGACGAACCCGAGCCTTTCGTAGAAGCGGTGCGCATCGACGCGCGAGCGGTCGGTGCTGAGCTGCACGACGCGACACCCCCGCGCGTGCGCGCGCTCGATCGCCCATTCGATCATCGCGCGCCCGGTACCCTTCGAACGCTCCGCCGAGGCCACGCGCACCGCTTCGATCGTCGCGCGCCAGGCGCCCTGGCGCGACAGGCCCGGCGTGTAGTCGAGCTGCATCGTGCCGACGACGCGCCCGTCGCGGCACGCCACCAGCAGCTCGCAGTTCGGGTCCCGCTCGATCGCGTCGAACGCCTGCGCGTAACCGGGCGCGAGCGGCAGCCCGGGCCGCTCGCGCTGCGCGCCGAGCACGTCGTCGGCCAGCAGCGCGACGATCGCCGGCAGGTCCTCGCGGGTCGCCCGGCGCAGCAAGGGCGCTTGCGGGGCGGTAGCCGGTGCGGCCGCGTACGGGGTACCCGGCGCAGGGGTGTGCGATTCGCCCACGGCGGGGCCACCCACGCCGGGGCCGCCCTCGCCCGCGGCGGCGGACGCGCCGGCCGGGACCGCAGTGCCCGCGGCCGCCCCGGCGGCAGCGACGATCGCGGCCAGGTCGACGCGCTCGATCGCCCCGACCGCGGCCTCGAAGCGTCCCAGCTCGCACAGACCCTGGATGCCGGCATCCTCGTAGGCGTCGATCGCCGCGCCGGAGCAGGCGTCGCGCACCGCGGCCGCCAGGTCGGACAGCGTCGTCGAGCTCATTGCCGGGCCCCCTTTGCGCGTTGCGTGCGAGACCGCACCGAGCGCGATTCTAGTGGCCCGCAGCCGCGCCGGCCTCGAGGCCCGCGGCAGCGGTGGGGTTGCCCGCGCGCAGGCGCCGGTGCGCGCGGGCCAGGCGCTCGACCGCCTCGGCCAGCTGTCCCGGATCGAGCGTCGCATAGCTCAGGCGCAGCGCCGACGGGTCCGGCGCGTCGTCGTAGAACGCCGCGCCGGGCACGAAGATCGTGTCCTCGTCGCGCGCGGCCGGCAGCAACGCCGACGCGTCGGTGCCGTCGGTAAACCGCGCCCAGACGAACATTCCGCCCTCGGGACGCCCGAAGCGCAGTGAATCGCCGAAGCGCGCGCCGAGCGCGTCGCAGAGCGCGTCGCGACGCGCCCCGTAGGTCGCGCGGAGTTGCGGCAGCCGCTGCGCGAGCCGGCCCGAGCGCAGGTAGCGGTCGGCGACCTCCTGCACCAGCGTCCCGGTGTGCAGGTCCAGCGCCTGCTTGACCCGCACGACCGCGTCGCGCAGCCAGCGCGGCAGCACCGCGAATCCGATCCGCAGCCCCGGCGACATCACCTTCGACAGCGTCGACACGTAGGCACACCAGTGCGCGGCTCCCGGCGTCTCGCGCGCCAGCGCGACCAGCGGCGGATGCGCGACGCCTTCGACGCGCAGCTCGCCGTACGGATCGTCCTCGACGAGCACGACGCGCCGGCGCAGCGCCCATCCGATCAGCGCACGCCGCCGCTCGAGCGACAGCGTCGCGCCGGTCGGGTTCGCGAAGTTCGTGACCAGGTAGACGAACTTGGGGGCCGGCCCGTTGTCCGCGACGAGCCGCTCGACGCAGGCGCCGTCGGCGTCGGCGGGCACGGTGACGAAGCGTGCGCCGCTCAGCGCGAACGCCTGCAGGGCCGCCAGGTAGCTCGGCCGCTCGAGCGCGACCCGGTCGCCCGGATCGACCAGCGCGCGCGCGAGGAGGTCCAGCGCCTGCTGCGAGCCCGCAGTGACCACGACGTCGGCCGGCTCGACCGCGGCGCCACGTTGCGCCATCAGCGCCGCGAGCGACTCGCGCAACGATGCCTGGCCATCGGTCGCCCCGTATTGCAGCGCCTGCCGCGGCGCCTCGCGCATCGCCTGCGCGAACGCGCGCTCGATGCCTTCGACGTCGAACTGGTCGGCCGCCGGCAGGCCGCCGGCCAGCGACAGCATTCCCGGCCGCTGCGCGTCGCGCAGCAGGTCGCGCACCGCCGAGCTGCGCATCGCGACGACCCGGCGCGCAAGCGGCGTATCGGCACCGTATCGGAGCGTGTCCTGGTCCATGGGTGACCTCCGCGGCGGATTCAGCGCACGAGCTGCGCTGCCCGGTCACCTTAGCGCGGCGGCGGCGCCTTCGTCCCGGGCAGCGCGCATTGCCGCGCGCCGTCGCCGTCATGGCGAGCGACCGGTACAGTCGGCTTGCGCGCAGTCTCCGTGCCGCCCGCTGCGGCCCCCCGAGCCCCCTGCCGAACCGGCCCGCTGCGGGCCGTGGCTCGCGACGCCACGGTCGCAGGCGCCCCCCGGGCCCTCCTCAGACGCCCCCGACGATGCGTCCGTCGACGATCTCGATCCTGCGGTGGCAGCGCGCCGCCAGCCTCGGGTCGTGCGTGACGATCAGGCAGGCCGATCGCATGTCGCGGTTGAACTCGAGCAGCAGGTCGAATACCTCGTCGGCACTCTTCGTGTCGAGATTGCCGGTCGGTTCGTCGGCGAGGATCAGCCTTGGCGCGAGTGCCAGTGCACGGGCAATCGCGACCCGCTGCTGCATGCCGCCCGACAGCTGCGACGGCCGCTTGCGCATCGCGTCCGCGAGGCCGACGCGCGCCAGCAGCGCCCGTGCGGCAGCCTCTGCCTGCGCGTCGGCCATCCCACGGTCGATGATCGCCGGCATCATCACGTTCTCCAGCGCGCTGAATCCCGGCAGCAGGTGGTGGAACTGGAAGACGAAGCCGATGGCGCGCCCGCGCAGCGCGGTCAGCCCCGCCTCGTCGAGCCCCGCGGTGTCGCGCCCCGCGATCGCGAGGCGCCCCGCGGTCGGCCGTTCGAGCAGGCCGATGATGTTCAACAGCGTGCTCTTGCCCGATCCCGAGGGCCCGACCAGCGCGACGAACTCGCCCTCGTCGAGCCGGGCGTCGATGCCGTGCAGCACCTCGGTCGCGACCGGCGTGTCGACGCCGTACGACTTGCGGATGCCCTGTAGCTCGACGATCGCGCCCACGCCGCTCACATCCTGATCGCCTGGACCGGATCCATTCGTGCGGCACGCCGCGCCGGCAGCGCAGCGGCTGCGAGCCCGACGACGATCGCGATCGCGCAGGCCGACAGCACGATCGTCGGGTCCATCTGCGCGACGAACAGCGGTGATCCGTCGGCATTGCGGTAGACGCTCGCGAAGAAGTACAGCAGCCCGGTGGCCAGCCCCACGCCGAGCGCCGAGCCGACCAGTCCGTACAGGGCCCCCTGCAGCAGGAACACCGTCATGATCTTCCCCGGGCTCGCGCCCATCGCGCGCAGGATCCCGATCTCGCGCTGCTTCTGCACCACCGAGACCACCAGCACGCTGGCGATGCCCACCGCGACGATGGCCACGACGAAGCCGCGGATCAGCCCGTTGGACACGCTCTGGTTGCGTAGCGCCGCCAGCAGCTGCGCGTTGGTCTTCATCCAGCTGTCGACCTGCAGCCCGGTCTGCGCCGCCAGGCGGTCGGCGACCGCGTCGGCGCCGAAGATGTCGTCGACCGCGAGATCGACGTTCGAGACGCCGCCGGCCAGGTCCAGCAGCGACTGCGCGAGCCTGATGCTCACGAACACCCAGCGTCGGTTCAGGTCGCGATTGCCGATGTCGAACAGGCCGACGATCGTGACCAGGTCGTCGCGCCCCTCCGCCGTGAGCAGGCGGATCCGGTCGCCGAGCGACACGCCGAGGTCCTTCGCGAGCTCGACGCCGATCACCGCGTCCGAACCGGACAGCTCGAAGCGCCCCGCCACGAGGTGATCGTCGATGTGCACGACGCGCCGGTAGCGCGCGGGATCGACACCGTTGAGCGCGATCGCCTTGTTGGCCGTCCCGCGCAGCGCAAAGCCCGCCCCCGAGACGACCGGCGACACGGCGACCACCCCCGGCGTCGCCGCGGCCAGTCCGACCACCGCCTCCCATTGGTCGACCGAGCGCAGGCGCTGCGCGCGCGGCTGCACGATCGACGAAGTCGAGTCCGCGGGCAGCGAGCGCAGCGCGACCTCTTCCGTTGGCCGGATCACGATGTGCGCCTGGCTGCCCAGCGTGCGCTCGATGATCGACGCCTGCAATTGCGTGATCAGGTGCGTGAGGAAGACGATCACGGCGACGCCGCCGACGACCCCGGACAGGATCAGCGCGGTCTGCATGCGGCCCTCGCGCAGGTAGCGCAGCGCGACCAGCCACTCGAACGGCAGGCGGATCGTCATTGCCGGGACGCCGCGGGTGCGACGCGCGCGTGCCGGGCATGGGCGACGGCGAATGCGTACATCGCGCTAGCGCGTCATCATCGGCACGGCCTGCGGGTTGGCCAGGGCGCGCACCGCGCGCTGGCGCACCCGGTCGCCGGGGCGCGCCGACGACGAGGGCAGGATCACCGCGTCGCCCTCGGCGAGGCCCTCGAGCACCTCGACCGTGCCGACACCGCGCAGGCCGACCGACACCGGCACGCGCTCGGCGCGCCCGTCGCGCACCGCCAGCACCGCGGCCTTTCCGCTCGCCGCCGCAGCCGCATCGGCGTCGCGGACCGCATCGGCCGGCAGCACCAGCGCCGAGTCGCGGCGGCCCACGACCATTTCGACCGACACGGTCATCTCGGGCTTCAGGAATGCCGGCGGCTGCGGCACGCGCAGCCGCACCTCGACCGTGCCGCGCTGTGCGTCCACCGACGGCGCCACGTAGAAGAGCTCGGCCTCGAACGGCTGCGCCGGGAACGCGTCGGCCAGCGCCGACGCGCGCTGCCCGGCGCGCAGGTAGCGCAGGTTCTTCTCGTCGACGGTCGCAATGACGCGGGTCTCGCCGTTCTGGGCGAGCGTCAGGATCGCGCGGCCGGTCTGTGCGGTGTCGCCGGGCTCGGCCGTTCGCGTGAGCACCGTCGCGTCGACCGGCGCGCGCAAGGTCAGCAGGTCCAGCCGTGCCGTGGCGCTCGCGACGTTCGCGCGCGCCTGCTCGATGCGCACCCGCGCCAGCTCGGACTCCGCCCCGCCCTCGCGGTTGCCCTGCGCCTGCGCCTGCGCGGCGGCGAGTGCGGCGCGCGCCGTGGCCTCGCCGCGCACTGCGTCGTCGACGCGCGCCTGCGCGACGAAGCCGCGCGCGACGAGGTCGCGCGCGCGCGCCAACTCCTGGTCGGCCAGCCGCAGGTTGGCCTGCGCCTGCGCGAGTTGCTGCTCGGACACCGGCCGCTGCACGCGCACGAGCTGCGCCTGCCGCCCCTCGGCCTCGCGCAGCGCCGCGCGCGCGGCCACGAGCGCGGCCTCGGCCTCGTCGCTGCGCAGTTGCACCAGCACCGCTCCCGCCTTCACCGCGTCGCCCTCGCGCACGGAAATGCGCTCGATGCGCGCAGCCAGCTGGCTCGACACCTCGATGCGGGCCGGCGTCGCCACGCGCCCGGTGGCGACCACCGACTGGACGATCGGCGCGCGGCGCACGACGACGATGTCGGCCTCGCGGCCCGCGCCGAACACGAACAGCGCGCCCGCGACCAACACCGCGAGCGCCACGACCCAGAGCAACCAGCGGCGGCGCACGGCTCAGTCGCCGGTGGGCGCGATGCGAAACTCGCGCACCGAGTCGAGCGCACCCAGCGAATCGGTGAGCAGCCGCAGGTTCGCCGACCGGCTGGTGCGGATCACCATCCGGTACTCGAAGAAATCCTCGGCCGCGTCGAGCCGGTAGTTCAGGTTGGCGACGGTGAATCCCAGCTGCGACAGCATCTGGCGCATCGCATCCTCGGGCATCGTCGCCGAGCGGCGGAAGCGGATCGTGAAGTGCGCATAGAACTGCGCCGGCATCCGCGTCTCGATCCAGCGAAACACCGACAGCGTGCCCAGCGTGAGCACGGTGGCGACCAGCGCCGGAAAGTAGAAGCCGATGCCGATCAGCACGCCGATCGCAGCGGTGATCCAGATCGACGCCGCGGTGGTCAGGCCGCGCACCGTCGGCCCCTCCTTCATGATCGTGCCGGCGCCCAGGAAACCGATGCCGGTCATGATGCCCTGCGCCATCCGTGTCGGGTCGAGCGCGACGCGGCCCTGCGTGAGCTCCGGAAACCAGCGGTTCTCGTAGACGGTCACCAGCATCAGCAGGCTGGTCGACAGGCAGACCAGCGCGTGAGTGCGAAACCCCGCCGGGCGGCCGTGGTAGCTGCGCTCGAGCCCGATCGCGCCGCCGACCGCCAGCGCCGCGAGCAGCCGAAGCGTCATGTTCAGGTACGCCGGGTCGGCGAGCAGGCGATCGACGAAATCCATCTCGGCGGGTCCGCGTCAGCGCCTGCGGCCATGAAACGGGTACTGCGGATCGTGGTACCCCGGCGTCGACGCGTGCCCCGGCGTCACCAGCGAATCGACCAGCGCCTCGTCCTCGTCGGTCCAGGCGTAGTCCAGCGCGCCGAAATAGTCGCCGAACTGCTCGACCGTCTTCGGCCCCGCGATCACCGAGCTCACCACGCGGTTCGCCAGCAGCCACGCGACGGCGAACTGCAGCAGCGTGATCCCGCGCGCCTCGGCGTGCGCCTTCAGCCTCTGCGCGATCAGCAGCGACTCCTCGCGCCACTCGGTCTCCAGGATCCGCCGGTCGCCGCGCCCGGCCCGGCTGCCCTCCGGGGCGGCGCTGCCCGGTGCGTACTTGCCGGTGAGCACGCCGCGCGCCACCGGGCTGTACGGCGTGACCCCCAGCCCGTGATGCGCGCACGACGGCAGGATCTCGACCTCGGGCTGGCGGTTGAGCAGGTTGTAGTACGGCTGGCAGACGATCGGCCCCGGCATGCCCATCCGCTCGGCCATCGCGCACAGCGTGGCGATGCGCCAGCCGCGGAAGTTCGACAGCCCCCAGTAGCGGATCCGGCCGGCGCGGATCAGGTCGGCGATCGTGTAGAGCATCTCCTCGTCGCCGCCGTCCTCGAAGTCACGGTGCAGATACCAGATGTCGAGGTAGTCGGTCCGCAGCCGCGCCAGGCTCGCGTCGAGCGCCTGGATCAGCCACTTGCGCGAGTAGCGCGACGCGTTCGGCTTCCGGGACATCGGGTTGCCGACCTTCGATGCCAGCACCCACCGGTCACGGTCGCTCTCGAGCAGCGGGCCGAGCATCGACTCGGACGCGCCGCGCGAATAGACGTCGGCGGTATCGATGAAATTGACGCCGCGCTCGCGCGCCATCGCCACGATGTCGGCCGCGGCGGCCGCCTCGGTCTGGTCGCCGAACATCATCGTGCCGAGGCACAGTTCCGAGACCAGCAGGCTGCTGCGTCCCATCCGACGGGGGTTCATGTCGCGCGGTTCCGGTGGTCGAGCCCAAAACCGCAACGATAGCCGGTTTGCGCCGGCGCCGGTTCGCCGGGTGCACGGACGCCCGACGGAGCGCGACGTCCGCCGGCCCACGGCCGCCCGCCGGCGAACACGCCGGCGCCCGGCCCGATGCCGGCCCGATCAGGCCAGGTGGTCGCGCATGCGCTCGGCGAGCCGCTTGCGGGCGCGGTGCAGCCGGACCCAGCAGTTGGCCTCGGTGATGCCGAGCCGCTGGCAGACCTCGGCGGTCTCGCGCGCCTCGAGCACCTGCAACACGAAGACCTCCCTGAGGGTGTCGGGCAGCGCATCGATCTCGCCCAGCAGCGCGTCGAGCAGGCGGGCGCTGGCCACGCGCTGCGCGGGGTCTTCGGCCTCGTCGAACTGCCCGGGCTGGCCGAACGCCAGGCGATCGAGGCCGTCGTCGAGCCCTTCGTCGTCGCGCGCGGTATCGGCGACCGGCACGTAGCGTCCTTCGCGCCGGAAGGTGTCCTGGATCTTGTGGTTCAGGATGCCGATCAGCCAGGTGCGCAGCGCCGACTGGCCCTGGAACGACGCGCGATTCGACAGCGCCGCCAGCAGCGCATCCTGGACCGCGTCTTCGGCGAGATCCTCGTCGCGGATCCGGCGCCGGGCGAAGCGCAGCATGGCGCCGCGGTGAGCGGCCAGGTCGGCCGGGCTGGGGGACTGGAAGGCAAGACCTCCGAAGGAAGCGGTCATTCGTCTGGCTCTGGCTGGATGCGACGGATGCAGTCTGCCGTGCCAGTCTTACCCGGTCGTCTCGCGAAGATCACGTTTCGATAACGAATCCCCGTAAGCGAACCGGCCGGGCGCTGACCCACCCCCGGGGTCCGGGCGGGACGTGGGGTTTTGCTATGCTGGATTCGATGGACAGGCGAATACTCGTGGTCGAGGACCAGCGCGACATCGCCGAGCTGATCGCGATGCACCTGCGCGATCTCGGTCATCGCATCGACTGCGTCCACGACGGCGCCGCCGGCTACGAGGCGGCCCGGTCGGGACGCTACGACCTGATCGTCCTCGACGTCATGCTCCCCGGGCGCGACGGCCTGGACATCGTGCGTGCGCTGCGCATCGACAAGGTGACCACGCCCGTGCTGATGCTGACCGCCCGCTCGACCGAGCTCGACCGCGTGCTCGGGCTCGAGCTCGGCGCCGACGACTACCTGACCAAGCCGTTCTCGATCCCCGAGCTGCAGGCGCGCGTGCGGGCCATGCTGCGCCGCGTCGACATGCACGCGCCGGTCGCCGCCGACGCCGGCGCCGCGACGGCCGCCAGCGCCGGCACGGAGCGCATCGAGGTCGGCGACCTTCTCATCGACTGCGCCAGCCGCGAGGTTCGCCTCGCCGGCCAGCCGATCGCGCTCACGGCCAAGGAGTTCGACCTGCTCGCGCACTTCGCCCGGCACCCCGGGCGCGCGTTCACGCGGATGCAGCTGCTCGACGCCGTCTGGGGCACCACGTTCGAAGGCTACGAGCACACGGTGAACACGCACATCAACCGCCTGCGCGCCAAGATCGAGGCCGACCCGGCCAACCCGCGCCGCGTGCTCACGGTGCGCGGCGTCGGGTACCGCTTCGCCGACCGCCGATGAAATCGCTGCGCGCACGCGTCCTGCTGCTGGTCGTCGGCTTCGGCCTGATGATGGCCGCGCTGCTCGCGATCATCATGCACGCCTCGGTCCGGCAGTACTACAGCGACTGGATGTACGCGAAGAACGCCGCATTCGCGCAGCGCGTGCTCGAGGCACACCCCGACCTCTGGCGCGACTACTCCCGCGATCCGGCCGGGTTCGGCGCGACGCTTCGCCAGTACACGCTGTACTCGCCGAACACCGGCCTGTACCTGCTCGACCTCGACGGCCGCGTGCTGGCGACGGCCGGCGAGCGCCAGCCGTTCTGGACCCGCTACCGGGTCGATCTCCAGCCGGTCACCGAAACGATGCAGATGGATCCGGCGCTGCCGATCGTGGCCGACGACCCCGACACCGAGGGGCGCCGCTCGCTGGTCGCCGCGCACGAGGTCGTCGACGAAGGCAAGACGCGCGGCTGGCTCTACGTCGTCGCCAGGCAGACCGACATCGACACCGCGATGCCGGCGCTGCTCAAGAGCTACGCGATCCGCGCGGCCTCCACCGCCGGGCTGATGACGATCGCGATCGGCGTGCTGCTCACCATCGCGATGATCTCGCTGCTGACCCGGCCGCTGACCGCGCTGACGCGGGCCACCGAGCGGATCCGCAACTCCGGCTTCTCGGACCAGCTGTGCGACGACTTCTTTCCCGACGCCGATCGCGATGACGAGATCGGGCGCCTGAGCCGCACCTTCCGCGAAGCGTTCGACCGGCTGCGCCAGGAAACCGAGCGCGTGCGCACGGTCGACTCGCACCGCCGAGAGATGGTCGCCAGCGTCTCGCACGACCTGCGCACGCCGCTCACCGCGCTGATCGGCCAGATCGAGACGATCCGCCTGAAGGGCGACGCGCTGCCGCCCGACGCGCAGGCACACCTGCTCGATCGCGCGCTGCACAACGCGCAGCACCTCAAGCGGCTCACCGACGCACTGGCCGAGCTGGCGCGGCTCGACAGCCCCGAGTTCCGCGCGCAGCCCGAGCCGATTGCGATCGGCGAGCTGGCCGACGACGTCGTCCAGCGTTTCGCGTCCGCGGCCCAGCAGGCCGGCGTGACGCTCGGCGTCGAGTATCCGGACGGCCTGCCGCTCACCCGCGCCGATGCGGCGCTGATCGAGCGGGCGCTGTCGAACCTGATCGACAACGCGCTGCGGGTCACGCCGTCGGGCGGCCGCGTGCTGGTGCGCGCGTTGCGCGAGGGCGACGGCGTGCGGATCGAGGTCGCCGACACCGGCCCGGGCGTCGCCTCCGAAGACCAGCCCCGCGTCTTCGAGCGCTTCTACCAGACCAGCCGGCACCGCGAGCACCGCGGAAGCTCGGGGCTGGGCCTGGCGATCGTCAAGCGGGTGGCCGAGCTGCACGGCGGAACGGCTGGCCTGCGCAGCGAGCCCGGGCGCGGATCGACGTTCTTCATCGACCTGCCGCTGACGGCCTGAGAAGCGCCGCCTCCCCCCGCCGCGACGCGAGCGCCCGCCCTCCGCCCCACCCGCCAGCGACCCGACCCCGACCCGATGGACTGGCGCCGCATCGCGCACCTCGACATGGACGCGTTCTACGCGTCGGTCGAACTGCTTCGCCGGCCCGAATTGCGCGGCCGGCCGGTCGCCATCGGCGGCCACGGCGAGCCATCGCGCCGCGGCGTCGTCACGACCGCCACCTACGAGGCGCGCGCGTTCGGCATCCGATCCGGCATGGCGCTGCGACGCGCCGCCGAGTTGTGCCCGCAATGCGTGTTCCTGCCGGTCGACTTCGACGAGTACCGTCGCTACTCGCGGATGTTCAAGGCAGCGATCGCCGCAGTCACCGACCGCATCGAGGACCGCGGCATCGACGAGGTCTACCTCGACCTCACCGCAGTGCCGGGCATCCGCATCGATCGCGGCGCGCCGGTCGCCCGCGACATCCAGCGCCGCGTGCTGGAGGCCACCGGCCTGACCTGCTCGGTCGGCCTGGCGCCCAACAAGCTCCTCGCGAAGATCGCCTCCGACCTGCACAAGCCGGCCGGCCTCACCATCGTCGACGCCGAGGACATCCCGGCGCTGATCTGGCCGCTGCCGGTGCGCCGGATCAACGGCATCGGGCCCAAGGCCGACCTGCAACTCGAGGAACTCGGGCTGCGCACGATCGGAGACCTGGCCGCGGCGCCGCCATCGATGCTCGTGGCCCGCTTCGGCGCCCACTACGGGCACTGGCTGCACGAGGCCGCGCACGGCCGCGACGGGCGTCCGGTGGTCACGGCGAGCGAGCCGGTCTCGATGAGCCGCGAGACCACCTTCGAGCACGACCTGCACCTGCGGCGCGACTGGCAGGCGCTCGCCGCCTGCCTGGCCGAGCTGTGCCGCGACGTCGCCGCCGACCTGCGCCGCCGCGGCTACGCCGGTCGCACGATCGGCGTGAAGGCGCGCTACGACGATTTCCGCATCGTGACCCGCGACCTGACGCTGCCCGAGGCGACCGACGACGACGCGGCGATCCGCCGCGCGGCGTTCGAGTGCCTGGACCGGGTGCCGGCGGTGCGTCGGCTGCGGCTGCTCGGCGTGCGCGTCGGCAGCCTGTCGCGCCCGGGCGCGACGGCCGCGCGCACCGGATCCGGCCGGGTTGGCGCCGCGTCGCCGGGCCCGCGGCAAGGGGAGCTGCCGCTGTCGGGCTGAGCGGCGCGCAGGCGCCAGGTTCTATAATCGACGGATTTTGCACCCACACGGCAGCGGTTCATGGAAAAGATCAACAAGGTGGTGCTCGCGTACTCGGGCGGGCTCGATACATCGGTGATCCTGAAGTGGCTTCAGGACACCTACGGTTGCGAGGTGATCACCTTCACCGCCGACATCGGCCAGGGCGAGGAACTCGAGCCGGCGCGCGAGAAGGCGCGGATGTTCGGCGTGAAGAAGATCTACATCGAAGACCTGCGCGAGGAGTTCGTCCGCGACTTCGTCTTCCCGATGTTCCGCGCCAACACGGTCTACGAAGGCGAATACCTGCTGGGCACCTCGATTGCGCGGCCGCTGATCGCCAAGCGGCTGGTCGAGATCGCCCGTCGCGAGAACGCCGACGCGATCTCGCACGGCGCCACCGGCAAGGGCAACGACCAGGTCCGCTTCGAGCTCGGCGCCTACGCGCTGATGCCCAACGTGAAGATCATTGCGCCGTGGCGCGAATGGGACCTGCTCTCGCGCGACAAGCTGCTGGCGTACGCCGATACCCACGGCATCCCGGTCGACTTCAAGAAGCGCCAGGGCGGCGCGCCGTTCTCGATGGACGCGAACCTGCTGCACATCTCGTACGAGGGGGGCATCCTCGAAGACCCGGCCGCCGAGCCCCCGGCCAAGGGCATGTGGCGCCTGACGGTTCCCGTCGAGAAGGCGCCGGGCAAGCCGGAGGACGTCGAGCTCGAGTTCCGCGCCGGCGACCTGGTCGCGATCAACGGCCGGAAGATGAAGGCGCACGAACTGCTCGCCGAGCTCAACCGGCTCGGCGGCAAGCACGGCGTGGGCCGGCTCGACCTGGTCGAGAACCGCTACGTCGGCATGAAGTCGCGCGGCTGCTACGAGACGCCGGGCGGAACGATCCTGCTGCGCGCGCACCGCGCGATCGAGTCGCTGACGCTCGACCGCGAGGTCGCGCACCTGAAGGACGACCTCATGCCGCGCTACGCCAGCATGATCTACAACGGCTACTGGTGGTCGCCCGAGCGCCGCGCGCTGCAGGTGCTGATCGACCACACGCAGGCCAGCGTCAACGGCACGGTGACCGTGCGCCTGTACAAGGGCAACGTGATCGTCGTCTCGCGCAAGTCGCCCGATTCGCTGTTCGACGAGCGCATCTCCACCTTCGAGGACGACCAGGGCGCCTACGACCAGGCCGACGCGGGCGGCTTCATCAAGCTCAACGCGCTGCGCATGCGCATCGCGGCGAACAAGGCGGCGGCCACCGCCAAGGCGGCCGCGCCGGGCAAGCGGACGGGCGGATCGGGCGGGCGCGCGCGCCGGGCGGGCTAGCCCGCGGGCCAGGGCCTGTTCAATCCACGAATGCCGCTCGTCTCGCTGCAGGACGTCCACCTCGCCTACGGACACGTGGCGCTGCTCGACGGCGCCGACTTCTCGATCGACGCCGGCGAGCGGATCGCGCTGATCGGCCGCAACGGCACCGGCAAGTCGTCGCTGCTGCGCGGCATCGCCGGGGAGCTCGTGTTCGACGACGGCCAGGTCATCCGGCAGGGCGGCGTGTCGATCGCGTTCGTCCCGCAGGAGCCGGCACTCGATCCCTCGCACTCGATCTTCGAAGCCGTCGCGGCGGGGCTCGCCGGCCAGGCGGCCGCGATCGCCGAATACGAGGCGCTGGCCGCGGCGCTCGCCCGCGAGCCGCAGCCACGGCCGGGCCAGCTCGAGCGCCTCGCCGCGCTGCAGGCGCGGCTGGACGCCGACGGCGGCTGGGCGTCCGCGCACCGGATCGAGAGCGTGCTCTCCCGGCTCTCGCTCGACGGCACCGAGCCGGTCGCGAAGCTGTCGGGCGGCAGGCGCAAGCGTGTCGCGCTGGCGCGGGCGCTGGTCGCCGACCCCGACCTGCTGCTGCTCGACGAGCCGACCAACCATCTCGACATCGAGTCGATCGCCTGGCTCGAGGAGTTGCTTCGCGGCCTGCGCGGGGCGCTGGTCGTCGTCACGCACGACCGGCGCTTCCTCGACCGGGTCGCGACGCGGATCGTCGAGCTCGACCGCGGCCGGCTGCGTTCGTACCCGGGCAGCTTCGGGCAGTACCAGGCGCGCAAGGCCGACGAGCTTGCCAGCGAGGCGGTGCTCGACGCGAAATTCGACAAGCTGCTGGCGCAGGAGGAAGCCTGGATCCGCAAGGGCGTCGAGGCGCGGCGCACGCGCAACGAGGGCCGGGTGCGCAGGCTCGAAGCCTTGCGACGCCAGCGCGCCGAGCGCCGCGAGCGGCTCGGCCGCGTCGGGCTCGCGGTCGACGCGGGCGAGCGCTCGGGCAGGCTGGTCGTCGAGCTGCGCGGCGTCGCCAAGGCCTGGGGCGAGCGGGTGGTCGTCCGCGACTTCGACGCGATCGTCCAGCGCGGCGACCGGGTCGGGCTCGTCGGCCCCAACGGCTGCGGCAAGACGACGCTGCTCAGGCTGATGCTGGGCGAGATTGCCCCGGACCGCGGCAGCGTGCGGCTGGGCACGCAGCTGCAGGTCGCCTACTTCGACCAGCTGCGCGAGCAGCTCGACGACGCCGCCACGCTGGTGCAGACGATCAGCCCCGGCTCCGAATGGATCGAGGTGGGCGGACGGCGAACGCACGTGATGAGCTACCTGGAACGCTTCCTGTTCGCGCCTGAGCGGGCCCGCTCCCCGGTCGGCTCGCTCTCCGGCGGCGAGCGCAACCGGCTGCTGCTCGCCCGGCTGTTCGCGCGCCCGGCCAACCTGCTGGTGCTCGACGAGCCGACGAACGACCTGGACATCGACACGCTCGAGCTGCTCGAGGATCTGCTCGCCGACTATCCGGGCACCGTGCTGATCGTCAGCCACGACCGGGCGTTCCTCGACAACGTGGTCACGCAGACGATCGCCTCGCTCGGCGACGGCGTCTGGCGCGAATTCGCGGGCGGATACGCCGACTACGAGGCGGCGCGGGCCCGCGAGGCCGCCGCGTCGCCGGGCGGGGCGGATCACGCCGCCGCCGCCGCCGCCCTGTCCGCCAAGGCCGGCCGGACAGGCGCCCGGGCCGGCGAGGCCGCGACGGCGCCGGCGCCGCGTGCGAAGCTGAGCTACCGGGAGCAGCGCGAGCTCGAAGCGCTGCCGGCGCTGGTCGAGTCGCTCGAAGCCGAGCAGAAGATGCTCGGCGAGCGCCTGGCCGACCCCTCGGCCTGGCGCGGCGACCCGGGCGAAGCGCGGGCGATGAACGAGCGCTTCGCCGCGATCGAGGTCGAGCTGCTCGCGGCGCTCGAGCGCTGGGAATCGCTGGAGGCGCGCCGCTGAGCCGGCGCCAACCGTCGCGACCGGTGCACCGCCGCCGCTGGGCCTACAATGCCGGGCGTTGTTCCCCGGCGATCCCGCCGGGCGAGGAGGAGGAAACGCCATGCCATCGTTCGACGTGGTCTCGGAAAGCGATGCGATCGAAGTGCGTAACGCCGTCGACCAGGCCAACAAGGAGATCGCCAACCGCTTCGACTTCAAGGGGTCGGACGCGCGCATCGAGCAGAAGGAGCGCGAGTTGACCGCCTATGCCGACGACGACTTCAAGCTGGGGCAGGTCCGCGACGTGCTGGTCGCCAAGTGCGCGAAGCGCAACGTCGACGTGCGCTTCCTCGACCACGGCCCGGTGCAGAAAATCGGCGGCGACAAGGTCAAGCAGGTGATCACCGTGCGCCACGGCGTCTCGTCCGACCACGCGAAGAAGATCGTGCGCCTCGTCAAGGACAGCAAGCTGAAGGTCCAGGCCAGCATCCAGGGCGACTCGGTGCGCGTGAGCGGCGCCAAGCGCGACGACCTGCAGGCGGCGATCGCGCTGCTGAAGAAGGAGATCGCCGACGTGCCGCTGTCGTTCACCAACTTCCGCGACTGACGATCCCCACCGACCAGGCACGAGGCTGCCTCATGGCCACTCCCGGAAAACCCGCCCTCCTCGGCGCCGCCGCACCCTCGTCGCCCGAGGAGTCGCAGGCGCGCCTCGCGGTGCTGATCGACGCCGACAACGCGCAGGCCTCGATCATCGAGGGGCTGCTCGCCGAGATCGCGAAGTTCGGCATCGCCAGCGTCAAGCGCATCTACGGCGACTGGACCCAGCCGCAGCTCGGCAGCTGGAAGAAGATCCTGCTCGAGCACTCGATCGTTCCGGTGCAGCAGTTCGGCTACACGAAGGGCAAGAACGCGACCGACAGTTCGCTGATCATCGACGCGATGGACCTGCTCTACACCGGGCGCTTCGACGGCTTCTGCCTCGTGTCGAGCGACAGCGACTTCACGCGCCTGGCTTCGCGGCTGCGCGAGCAGGGGCTGCTCGTCTACGGGTTCGGCGAACGCAAGACGCCCGAGCCCTTCGTCGCCGCCTGCGACAAGTTCGTCTACACCGAAGTGCTTCGGGCGATGCCCGACAAGGCCGCGACGACGGGCGGCCAGGCGCGCACCACGAAGGTGACCGACGACCGCGCCGCGCTGGTCGAGCTGATCGCCGACGCGATCGACGCCGTCTCCGAAGAGAGCGGCTGGGCGCAACTCGGGTCGGTGGGCAGCAACATCACCAAGCTGCGCCCGGACTTCGACGCCCGCCTCTACGGACACCGCAAGTTCAGCGACCTGGTGAAGTCGCTGCCCGAACACTTCGAGATCGACGAGCAGGCGGTCGCAGGCAGTCGCGGAAAGGCCATCTATGTCCGGAACGTCCGCCGCTCGCGCTGAGTCGGGCTTCACGCGCGTGCTCGACGCGGCCTGCAGCGGGACGGCCCGCCAGGCGGCGTGCTGGGCACTGCTCGCGCTCGCGTGGTTCGCCTCGCTCGGCTACCGGGCGCTGATCACGCCCGACGAGGGGCGCTACGCGACGATCGCACTCGAGATGATGCGCAGCGGTGACTGGATCACGCCGCGGCTGAACGG
Source organism: Burkholderiaceae bacterium (assembly GCA_019635275.1). Lineage (GTDB taxonomy): Bacteria > Pseudomonadota > Gammaproteobacteria > Burkholderiales > Burkholderiaceae_E > Zeimonas. The sequence goes on from JAHBZV010000008.1 coordinate 57,315, forward strand.
CTTCCTCTATTTCGAGAAGCCGGCGCTGCAGTACTGGATGGGTGCGCTCGCGTTCCACCTGTTCGGTGTCAACGACTTTGCCGCGAGGCTGTGGCCCGGCCTGACCGGCTTCCTGACGGTCGTCGCGGTGGCGTACACCGCCCGCCGGCTCTGGGGCCAGGCCGCCGGCGCGCACGCCGCGATGGTCGCAGCGGGCACCACCTGGATCGTCGCCAACTCGCACTTCCTCAGCCTCGACATGGGGCTCACGTTCTTCCTGACGCTCGCGCTGTGCGCGTTCCTCCTCGCGCAGCGCGACGGCGCTGGCGACGACGAGCGGCGCCGGGCGATGTGGGTCACCTGGGCGGCGATGGCCGGCGCCACGCTGTCGAAGGGTCTCGTCGGCGTGCTGATTCCGGGCGCGACGCTGGTGCTCTACAGCCTGCTGAACCGGCAGTGGGCGTTCTGGCGGCGTATGCACTGGGCCACGGGGCTGCCACTGTTCCTCGCGCTCGCCGCGCCCTGGTTCGTCGCGGTGTCGCTGCGCAACCCCGACTTCTTCGAGTTCTTCTTCATCCACGAACACTTCCAGCGCTACCTGACCGACGAGGCTCAGCGGCTCGGCGCGCCCTGGTACTTCGTGCCGATCCTGCTGTTCGGCTTCCTGCCCTGGACCACGACACTGCCGGCGCTCGCGCGGCTGGGCGCGCGCCGCGACGACTCGCAGTCGTTCCAGCCGCTGCGGCTGCTGCTGGTCTGGTCGGTGTTCGTTTTCGTGTTCTTCAGCGTCTCGCGCTCGAAGCTGCCCTCGTACATCCTGCCGATGTTCCCGGCGCTCGCGCTGCTGGCCGCCGCGTGGCTCCAGCGCGTCGACGCGTCGCGGCTGTCGCGCCACCTGCTGCTGCCGGTCGCCGGCTGCCTGTTCATGCTCGCGATCGCGCCCTTCGCCGACCGCTTCGCCACGCACGACACGCCGGCCGAGATCCTGCGGCCGATGGCGCTGATGATGGCGCTCGGCGCAGCACTGTTCGTCGCGGCTGCCGCCGTCGCCTGGCGGGCCCTGCGCCGCGGCCGCAAGAACGCGGCGACGCTGCTCATTGCGGCCGCGAGCCTCGTCTCGGTCACGCTCGTGATGAGCGGCCACGACAGCCACGGCAGCCTGAAGAGCAGCGAGGAGGCGGTCGAGGCGCTCGCCCCCGAACTTCGCGCCGACGACCCGGTGTTCTCGGTCGCGATGTACGACCAGACGCTGCCCTACTACCTGCGCCGCGACGTGACGCTGGTCGCGTACTCGGGCGAACTCGCGTTCGGCCAGCGCCACGACCCGCAGCGCTGGATCCCCACGCTCGAGCAGTTCGACGCGCGCTGGCGCGCGCTGCCGCGCGGGGCCGCGATGATGCCGCGGGCGCTCTTCCTGCAGATGCAGCATGCCGGGCTGCCGATGCGCGTCGTCTACGAGGACCCGCGCCGTGTCGTCGTCGTCCGGTCCTGAGCCGATGGACTTCCTGCCCTTCACCCGACCCAGCATCGACGAAGACGCGATCGACGCGGTCGCCGCCGTACTGCGCTCCGGCTGGCTCACCACCGGACCGCGCTGCCGCGAATTCGAGGCCGAGTTGTCGGCCTGGACCGGCGGCCGCCCGGTGCGCGTGGCGAACTCGGCGACCGCGGCGCTCGAGATCGCGCTGCGGCTGGCCGGCATCGGCCCCGGCGACGAGGTGATCACGACGCCGCTCAGCTGGGTCGCGACCGCCAACGTCGTGCTCGCCGTCGGCGCGACGCCGGTGTTCGTCGACGTCGACCCGGCCACCCGCAACATCGACCTGTCGCGCGTCGAGGCCGCCATCACGCCGCGCACCCGGATGCTGATTCCGGTCGACCTGGCGGGTCTTCCGGTCGACCGCACGCGACTGTACGAGATCGCCGGGCGGCACGGCCTGCGCGTGCTCGAGGACGCCGCACAGTCGATGGGCGCCCGGTGGCAGGGCCGGCGCATCGGCACCACTGGCGACCTGGTCTCGTTCAGCTTTCACCCGAACAAGAACATGACCACCGGCGAGGGCGGCTGCCTGGTGATGAACGACGACGACGAGGCGCGCCTCTTCGAGAAGCTGCGGCTACAGGGCGTGACGCGCTTCGCCGACGGCTCGATGGACGTCGACGTGCTGGGCGGCAAGGCCAACCTCACCGACATCGCCGCGGCGATCGGCCTGAGCCAGCTGCGCCGGCTCGACGCGTTCAACGAGCGGCGCCGGCAGCTCGCGCGGCTGTACTTCGAACACTTCGACCGTTCGCTCGGTTTCGACCTGCCGGTCGAGGAGTTCGAGGCCGGCAACTGGCACATGTTCCAGCCGCTTCTGCCGCTGGCGCGGATGAGCATCGACCGCGGCGGCTTCATCGAGGCGATGAAGCGCGAGGGAATCGGCGTCGGCGTCCACTATCCGGCGATGCACCTGTTCACGCTGTTCCGCCGGCGCGGCTTCGGCGACGGCGACTTCCCGGTCGCCGAGGACATCGGCCGGCGCACGGTCACGCTGCCGCTGTTCCCGGCGATGCGCGACGAAGACGTGCCTCGCGTGTGCGAGGCGGTCAGCCGCGTCGTGAAGCCCGCCCTGCGCCAGGATCGCTAGATGCCCACGCCCGTCGACCTGTCCGTCGTCATCCCGGTCTACAACGAAGAGGCCGTGCTCGCCGCGCTGTTCGGGCGCCTGTACCCGGCGCTCGACGCGCTCGGCGTCGCCTACGAGGTCGTGTTCGTCAACGACGGCAGCCGCGACCGGTCGGCGACGCTGCTGGCCGACCAGTTCCATCGCCGGCCCGACGTCACCCGCGTCGTGATGTTCAACGGCAACTTCGGCCAGCACCGTGCGATCCTCGCGGGCTTCGAGCACGCGCGCGGCGAGCGCATCGTGACGCTCGACGCCGACCTGCAGAATCCGCCCGAGGACATCCACCTGCTGCTCGAGCAGATGGACGCCGGCCACGACTACGTCGGCTCGATCCGGCGCCGCCGCGACGACGTGCTGTGGCGGCGCGTCGCGTCGCGGGCGATGAACCGGATCCGAGAGCGCACCACGCGCATCAAGATGACCGACCAGGGTTGCATGATGCGCGCGTACAGCCGGCGCATCGTCGACACGATCAACCAGTGCAACGAGCTGTACACCTTCATCCCGGCGCTCGCCTGGCAGTTCGCGCAGAACCCCACCGAGGTCGTCGTCGGCCACGAGGAGCGCTTCGCCGGCGAGTCGAAGTACTCGCTGTACAGCCTCGTCCGCCTGAACTTCGACCTGATGACCGGCTTCACGGTGATGCCGCTGCAGCTGTTCTCGCTGGTCGGGATGCTGGTTTCGCTCGGCTCGGGCGCGCTGGTGGTGGTCCTGGGCGTCCGGCGCCTGGTCATCGGTCCCGAGGAAGGCGGGCTCTTCACGCTGTTCGCGATCGCGTTCCTGCTGATCGGGATCGCGCTGTTCGGCATCGGGCTGCTCGGCGAGTACATCGGGCGCATCTACCAGGAGGTGCGCCAGCGGCCGCGCTACGTGATCTCCGCCATCCTGGAGCGGCGCGACGAGCCATGAGCTCCGCGGTCGTCTTCGGCTACCACAACGTCGGCGTGCGCTGCCTCAGGACGCTGCTCGCGCGCGGCGTCGACGTCGCTCTCGTGGTCACGCACGACGACCGGCCCGGCGAGGAGATCTGGTTCGACAGCGTGCGCCGCACGGCCGAGGACCACCGGATCCCGGTCATCGCGCCCGATGACCCGAACACCCCCGAGGTGCTGGGCCGGGTACGCGAGGCGCGGCCCGACTTCCTGTTCTCGTTCTACTACCGCTCGATGCTGGGCGCGCCGCTGCTCTCCCTGCCCACGCGCGGCGCGTACAACATGCACGGGTCGCTGCTGCCGAAGTACCGCGGCCGCGTGCCGGTGAACTGGGCGATCATCGAGGGCGAGACCGAGACGGGTGCCACGCTGCACGTGATGAACGAGAAGCCGGACAACGGCGCGATCGTCGACCAGTTCGCGGTGCCGATCCTGCCCGACGACACGGCCCGCGAGGTCTTCGACAAGGTCTGCGTGGCCGCGGAGCTCGTGCTGTGGCGCTGCCTGCCCGCGCTGATCGACGGCAGCGCCCGTCCCGTGCCGCAGGACCTCTCTCGCGGTCGCTACTTCGGCGGCCGCCGGCCAGAGGACGGCCGCATCCCGGCCGCGATCGGCGCGCGCCGGCTGCACGACTTCGTTCGCGCGCTCGCCCGCCCGTATCCCGGCGCGTTCGCCGACCTCGAGGCCGGCCGGCTCGTGCTGTGGCGCACGCTTCCCGACGGAACAGTGGCTCGGCGGCCCGGCGCTGCGGAGTTGCGCGTGATCGACGACGCGCTGGCGATCGTCTGCGCCGACGGCGGCAAGCTGCGCGTGCTCGACGCCACGCTCGACGGCACGCCGCTCGACGCCCGTTCGTTTCGCGCTGCGTTCGGCAGCGCATCGATTCCCCTCGGCCGCTGAAGCGGCACTGGAGCCCCCATGAAGAAGATCCTGGTCCTCGGCGTGAACGGCTTCATCGGCCATCACCTGACCCGGCGCATCATCGAGTCCACCGACTGGGAAGTCCACGGCATGGACATGAACACCGACCGGGTCCGCGAGTGGGCCGACCATCCGCGCTTCCACTTCTTCGAAGGCGACATCACGATCAACAAGGAGTGGATCGAGTACCACGTGAAGAAGTGCGACGTCGTGCTGCCGCTGGTCGCGATCGCGACGCCTTCGACGTACGTGAGCCACCCGCTGCGGGTATTCGAGCTCGACTTCGAGGCCAACCTGCCGATCGTCCGGCAGTGCGTGCGCTACGGCAAGCACCTCGTGTTCCCGTCGACCTCCGAGGTCTACGGGATGTGCCACGACGAGCAGTTCGACCCGGAGACGTCCGAGCTGGTGTGCGGCCCGATCAACAAGCAGCGCTGGATCTACTCGTGCGCCAAGCAGCTGATGGACCGCGTGATCCACGCCTACGGGATGGAACAGGGGCTGCAGTACACGCTGTTCCGCCCGTTCAACTGGATCGGCGGCGGGCTCGACAGCATCCACACGCCGAAGGAGGGCTCGAGCCGCGTGATCACGCAGTTCTTCGGGCACATCGTGCGCGGCGAGCCGATCCGGCTCGTCGACGGTGGACACCAGAAGCGCGCCTTCACCTACGTCGACGACGGCATCGCCGCGCTGATGAGGATCATCGAGAACCGCGACGGCAAGGCCTCGGGACGCATCTACAACATCGGCAACCCGTCGAACAACTACTCGATCCGCGAGCTGGCCGCGATGATGCTCGAGCTGGCCGCCGAATACCCCGAGTACCGCGAGCAGGCCGCCCGCGTGAAGGTCGAGGAGACCACCTCCGACGCGTATTACGGCAAGGGCTACCAGGACGTGCAGAACCGCGTGCCGAAGATCGACAACACGATGGCCGACCTCGACTGGGCGCCGAAGGTCCCGATGCGCGACGCGCTGCGGAAGATCTTCGACCACTACCGCACCCAGATCGGGGCCGCGCGCGGCCTGGCCGACTGACCGCGGCGTGGCGACGCTCGCGCTGAAGGTCGACGTCGACACCTGGCGCGGCACGCGCGAGGGCGTCCCGCCGCTGCTGCGACTGCTCGAGCGCCACGGCGCGGGGGCGACCTTCCTGTTCAGCCTCGGTCCCGACCACACCGGGCGCGCGATCCGGCGCGTTTTCCGGCGCGGGTTCCTGCAGAAGGTGTCGCGCACGTCGGTGGTCGAGCACTACGGAATCCGCACGCTGCTCTACGGCACGCTGCTGCCCGGCCCGGACATCGGTGCGCGCGAGGCGCCGCTGATGCGCTCGGTGCGCAGCCACGGTTTCGAGACCGGCATCCACACCTGGGACCACATCCGCTGGCAGGACCACGTCGCGCGCGCGAGCCCTGCCTGGACGCGCGAGGAGATGCGCAAGGCGGTCGAGCGCTACGCCGAGGTCTTCGGCACCGCGCCGCGCACCCACGGGGCGGCGGGTTGGCAGATGAACGAGGCGGCCTACGCGCTCGAGCGCGAGTTCGGCTTCGACTACGCATCGGACGGCCGCGGCACGTGTCCGTTCCAGCCGGCCGACGCCGGCGGCGAGCCCGTCGGCGTGCCGCAATTGCCGACCACGCTGCCCACGCTCGACGAGCTGATCGGCATCGACGGGCTGGACGCCGCCAACGTCCACGAGCGCGTGCTGGCGCTCACCGAGGCGCCGCCGCCCGACGGCCACGTCTACACGTTGCACGCCGAGCTCGAAGGCATGAGGTTGTCCGGCACGTTCGACCGCCTGCTCGCCGGCTGGAGGGCGCAGGGCTACCGGCTGGTGTCGACCCGCGAGCTGTTCGAGACCGTCGACGTCGCGCGACTGCCGCGCCACCGGGTCGCGCTCGGCGAGGTCGCCGGACGCAGCGGGACGCTGGCCGTGCAGGGGCCCCTGGCGTAAGGCCTTGTCGTCCTGGCGCCGTGGCGCGCGCGCTCAGCCCTCGATGCGAGCGTACGCCGAGTGGTTGTGGATCGACTCGAAGTTCTCGGCCTCGACGACGAACCGCCGCACGCGCGCGTCGCCGCGCAGCGCCGTCGCGACGTCGCGCACCAGGTCTTCGACGAACTTCGGGTTGTCGTAGGCGCGCTCGGTGACGTGCTTCTCGTCGACGCGCTTGAGCAGCCCGTAGAGCTCGCTCGAGGCCTGCGCTTCGGCCAGCGCGATCAGTTCCTCGGGTTCGATCGGCGCGCCCGCCTCGACCGACACGGTGACGTGCGACCGCTGGTTGTGCGCGCCGTACTCGGAGATCGTCTTCGAGCACGGGCACAGGCTCGTGCACGGCACGACCACCGTCAGCGTCGTCACCGCGTCGCGGACGCCGCCCTCGACGACGATCGACAGGTCGTAGTCCATCAGGCTCTGCACCTGGGAGACCGGCGCGGTCTTGCGCACGAACAGCGGCAGCGCGAGCTCGATGCGGCCGCCGTCGGCCTCGAGCAGCCCGAGCATCTCGACGAACATCTCGCGCATGCCCGCCGCGTCGAGCGCCGGACGATCGGCCGCCAGTCGCGCCTCGAGCAGCGCGATGAAGCGCGACATGTGCGTGCCCTTCTGGTCGGCCGGCAGCGCGACGTACAGGCCGAACTGGCCCACGCTGGGCTGGTCGGCGCCGGCGCTGCGCCAGCGCAGCGGGTAGCGCAGCCCCTTCACGCCGACGCGCTGGATCGGCAGCTCGCGTCGATCGGGGCTGCCCTGCACGTCGGCCATCACGCCCGCCAGCAGCACGCTGGTGTCGCGGGTGTTCATCGGGTGTTCTCCGTCGGTATCCAATGTCTGTCTTCAGCTGGCGCGGCTCATGACGAGCCGCGGCCCGCCCTCGCCGGCCAGCACGTCGCCGAAGCGCTCGCGCACCGCGCGCTCGATGCCCTCGCCGTCGAGGCCTTCGAGCCGCAGCAGCAGCGCCTGCTCGCCGTGATCGATGAAGCGGTCGGGCAGGCCGAGCTGCAGCAGCGGGCGCACGATGCCGGCGGCCGCCAGTGCCTCGGCCACTGCGCTGCCCGCGCCGCCCATCACCACGTGCTCCTCGATCGTGACGAAGGCTTCGTGCGAGCGGGCCAGCTCGGCGAGCAGCTGCTCGTCGACCGGCTTGACGAAGCGCATGTTGACCACCGTCGCGTCGAGCGCGTCGCCGGCCGCGAGCGCCGGGGCCAGCATCGTGCCGAACGCGAGCAGCGCGACGCGGCGCCCCTGCCGGCACACGTGCCCGCGGCCGATCGGCAGCGCAGTGAGGTCCTGCGAGACCGCGGCCCCGGTGCCCGCGCCGCGCGGATAGCGCACCGCCGACGGGCCGTCGTGCCGGAACGCGGTGTACAGCATCTGGCGGCACTCGTTCTCGTCGGACGGCGCCATCACGACCATGTTCGGGATGCAGCGCAGGAACGCAAGATCGTAGGTGCCCGCGTGCGTGGCGCCGTCGGCGCCGACGATGCCGGCGCGATCGAGCGCGAACACCACCGGCAGGTTCTGCAGCGCGACGTCGTGGACCAGCTGGTCGTAGCCGCGCTGCAGGAACGTGCTGTAGATCGCCACGACCGGCTTCAGGCCCTCGCAGGCCAGCCCCGCGGCGAACGTGACCGCGTGCTGCTCGGCGATGCCCACGTCGAAGTAGCGCTGCGGGAAGCGCCGCTCGAACTCGACCAGGCCGGAGCCCTCGCGCATCGCCGGCGTGATCGCGACCAGCCGCTCGTCGAGCGCGGCCATGTCGCAGACCCAGTCGGAGAACACCTTCGTGTAGGTGGGCCGCGGCGGCGTCGCCGGCTTGAGGATGCCCTCCTGCGGATCGAAGCGGCCGGGCCCGTGGTAGAGCACCGGGTCGGCCTCGGCCAGCTTGTAGCCTTGCCCCTTGCGCGTGACGATGTGCAGGAACTGCGCGCCGCGCAGCTCGCGCAGGTTCTGCAGCGTCGGGATCAGGCTGTCGAGGTCGTGCCCGTCGATCGGGCCCACGTAGTTGAAGCCGAACTCCTCGAACATCGTGCCGCCGGGCACCACCATGCCCTTCGCGTGTTCTTCGAGTCGTCGCGCGAGCTCGAACAGCGGCGGAACGTTCGAGAGGACCGCGCGGCCCACGTCGCGCGCCTTCGCGTAGAAACGCCCGGAAAGCAGCCGCGCGAGGTAGCGGTTCAGCGCGCCCACCGGCGGCGAGATCGACATGTCGTTGTCGTTGAGCACGACCAGCAGGTCGATGTCGGGCGTCACGCCGACGTTGTTCATCGCCTCGAAGGCCATGCCCGCACTCATCGCGCCGTCGCCGATCACGGCCACGTGGCGACGCCGCCCGGGCCCCTGGTTCTCGCCCTTGTTGCGCGAAGCCACCGCCATGCCCAGCGCCGCCGAGATCGACGTCGACGAATGCGCGGTGCCGAAGGCGTCGTACTCGCTCTCGCTGCGCTTCGGGAAACCGGAGATGCCGCCGTACTGGCGCAGCCCCGCCATCCGGTCGCGGCGCCCTGTCAGGATCTTGTGCGGGTAGCTCTGGTGGCCGACGTCCCAGATCAGGCGGTCGCGCGGCGTGTCGAAGACGTAATGCAGCGCGATCGCGAGTTCGATCGTGCCGAGATTCGACGACAGGTGCCCGCCGGTGCGCGAGACCGCGTCGAGAACGAAGCTGCGCAACTCGGTGGCCAGCTGCGCCAGCTCGCTGCGCCCGAGCCCGCGCAGGTCGGCCGGCCCGTCGATCGACTCGAGCAGCGGCCAGCTGCCGCGTTCGCCTCGCGCCTGCGCCGAGTCCATCACGACTTCCTCAGCACGATCAGGTCTGCGAGGCCGGCCAGCCGGTGGCCCGCCTCGCCGAGCGGCGCGATCGCCTCGCGCGCCTCCCCGCGCAGCCGCCCCGCCAGTTGTCGCGCCGCTTCGAGACCGAGCGCGGACACGTAGGTCGGCTTGTTGCTCTGCGCGTCCTTGCCGGCGGTCTTTCCGAGCGTCGCGGCGTCGCCCTCGACGTCGAGGATGTCGTCGACCACCTGGAACGCCAGGCCGATCGCGTCGGCATAACGGTCGAGCGCCTGCATGCGCCGCGCGCGCGCCTCGCCGGCGCCCGCGCCGAAGTCGGCCGCGCACAGACCGCCGAGCCGCACCGAGGCGCGCAACAGCGCCCCGGTCTTGCGCCGGTGCATGTCCTCGAGCGCGTCGCGATCGAGGGCGACGCCGACCGAGGCGAGGTCGATCGCCTGGCCGCCGGCCATGCCCTGCGAGCCCGCGGCATGCGCAAGCTCTGCGACCATCGCGGCGACGGCCGCCGCCGCGCCGTGGCCAGCCGCCGCCGCCAGCGACTCGAACGCGAGCGCCTGCAACGCGTCGCCGACCAGCATCGCCAGCGCCTCGCCGTACTTCACGTGCACCGTCGGGCGTCCGCGGCGCAGCACGTCGTCGTCCATGCACGGCAGGTCGTCGTGCACCAGCGAATAGGCGTGCACCAGTTCGACGGCGCAGGCCACGCAGTCGAGCGCCGCGATCGGCGCGCCGCCCGCCTCGCCGGCCGCGTAGACGAGCATCGGGCGCACGCGCTTGCCGCCGCCGAGCACCGCGTAGCGCATCGCCTCGTGCAGCGGCGACGGGTGCGCCGAGGCCGGCGGCAGCACGCGCTCGAGCGCCTGCTCGGCGCGCTGGCCGCGCGCCGCGAGCCAGCGATCGAACGGCAGCGTGCCGGCCGCGGGCGCGGTGGCGGTGGTCAGGTCGCTCATCAGGACTCTTCCGCGTCGTCGGGCTCGAACGGGCGCAGCAGGTCGGCCTCGAGGATGCGGACCTGCTGCTGGACCTCCGACAACGACTTTCGGCACCAGCCGATCAACGCCGCGCCCCGGCGGTAGTCGGCCAGCGACTGCTCGAGCGACAGGGTGCCGCTCTCCATCCGCTGGACGATGCTCTCGAGCTCGCCCAGCGCGAGCTCGAAGGACTCGGGGGCCGGGCCGTCCGGCACGGGGGCGGTCGCGGCGCCGGCGCCCGCCGGTTCCACGGCGGGATCGCCGGGCTGGCGGCTGGAAGACTTGGCCATCGATGGGAATCCGGAGCCTGGCGGAGCAGGTCAAAGCGTTGATTTTACTTTTGTTTTGCCCGGCCCGCCGGACGAGGGCGAAATTCGAGACGCGCGCCTATGGATCGGCTTGCCTTGGCCGCCAATCAGGGTATCCTTCGCCCTCCCAGAGCGCACCTGCCCTGGTTGGCCGTCCCGGGGCGCTCCCGAGGCCGGGCTTGGTTCCGTCCTTCGACTGGCATGGAGGGTCAGGATGTCGGATCTGGGTCGACGCGAATTTCTCGTACCCGCACGCAGTCAACTCCCCGTTTCCGCCTACTTCGACGAAGCGCTGTTCCGGCGCGAGCTCGACGTGCTGTTCCGGCAAGGCCCCGGCTACGTGGGCCACGAACTGATGGTGCCCGAGACGGGCGACTACCACGCGCTCGCCGCCGAGCGCGAGGGTCGCGTGCTGGTGCGCAGCCCCGGCGGGGTCGAACTGCTGTCCAACGTCTGCCGCCACCGCCAGGCGGTGATGCTCAACGGCCGCGGGCATTCCGACAACATCGTCTGCCCGCTGCACCGCTGGACGTACGACCTGTCGGGCAACCTGCTCGGGGCACCGCACTTCGAACGGCAGCCCTGCGTGAAGCTGGGCAGCACGCCGCTGCAGAACTGGCGCGGCCTGCTGTTCGAGGGCCCGCGTGACGTCGGGCGCGACCTCGCGGCGCTGGGCGTCGGCCCGGAGTTCGACTTCTCGGGCTACCTGCTCGACCACGTCGAGATCCACGAGTGCGCGTACAACTGGAAGACGTTCATCGAGGTCTACCTCGAGGACTACCACGTCGTGCCGTTCCATCCGGGGCTCGGCCACTTCGTCTCCTGCGACGACCTGCGCTGGGAGTTCGGCGAGTGGTATTCGGTGCAGACCGTCGGCACCTTCAAGGGGCTGCGCAAGCCGGGAACGCCGGTGTACAAGCGCTGGCAGGAGCAGGTGCTGCGCTTCGGCAACGGCGAGTTGCCCCGGCACGGCGCGGTCTGGCTGACCTACTACCCGAACGTGATGGTCGAGTGGTACCCGTACGTGCTGGTCGTCTCGACGCTGGTGCCGCGCGGACCGCAGCAGACGACCAACATCGTCGAGTTCTACTATCCGGAAGAGATCGCGCTGTTCGAGCGCGAGTTCGTCGAAGCCGAGCGCGCCGCCTACATGGAGACTGCGATCGAGGACGACGAGATCGCGCTGCGGATGGACGCCGGCCGGCGGGCACTGCTCGAGCGGGGCGAAGACGACGCCGGCCCGTACCAGAGCCCGATGGAAGACGGGATGCAGCATTTCCACGAGTTCCTGCGCCGCCAGCTGGGCGCGATCTGAACCGCCGCAGACCTCGCCGGCGGCCGCGCGCCGGCCACCGGCTCCCGGAGAGATGCCGATGAGCTGGACCACCGTGATCACGGCCGACGAGCTGGCCGCCCGCCTCGACCGGTGCCTGGTCGTCGACTGCCGCCACGAATTGACCGATCCCGAGGTCGGGCCGATCGCCTGGTCGGTCGGCCACATCCCCGGCGCGTTCTTCCTGCACCAGGATTTCGACCTGGCCGGCCCGAAGACGGGCCGCAATGGCCGCCATCCGCTGCCCGATCGCGAGACGCTGCGCCGCAAGCTGGAGTCGATCGGCCTGTCCGACGGCCGCCAGCTCGTCGCCTACGACGACAGCGGTGGTGCCTTCGCGGTGCGCCTGTGGTGGCTGGCGCGCTGGCTCGGGCACCGCGAGGTCGCGGTGCTGGACGGCGGCATCCAGGCCTGGCGCAAGGCGGGCTACCCGGTGAGCCGCGAGGCGCCGGTGGCGCGGCCGGGGACGCTGACGATGCGCGAACCGCTGGTCGCCGAGGTCGATGCCGACGCGGTCCTCGCCGGCCTGCGCGACCCCATCCGGCTGATCGTCGATGCGCGCAGCCCCGAGCGCTTTCGCGGCGAGGTCGAGCCCTACGACCCGGTCGCCGGCCACATCCCCGGCGCGGTGAACCGGCCGTTCCAGGCCAACCTGCGCCCCGACGGCCGCTTCAAGCCGGCCGAAGTGCTGCGCGACGAGTACCTCGCGCTGCTGGCGGGCCGCGACCCGTCGGCGCTGGTTCACCAGTGCGGATCCGGGGTCACCGCCTGCCACAACCTGCTGGCGATGGAGATGGCGGGGCTGCCCGGGGGGGCGCTGTACCCGGGTTCGTGGAGCGAGTGGTGCGCCGACCCGTCGCGACCGGTCGCCACGGGCGGCGCCGGCTGAAGTCCATGGCGCGGCTCGTCCTCATCGCCGGGCACGCCGGAACCGGCAAGACGACGCTGGCGCGCCGCGCGGTGCCGCTGCTGCACGCGCGCACCGGCGAGAGCTTCTGCGTGCTCGACAAGGACACCGTCTACGGCGCCTACAGCGCGAAGGTGATGGGGCTCCTGACCGGCGATCCGGACGACCGCGACAGCCCGACCTACCTCGAGCACCTGCGCGACCAGGAATACGCGGGCCTGCTCGAGATCGCCGCCGAGAACCTCGCGCTGGGCGTCAACGTGGTGCTGGTGGGGCCGTTCTCGCGCGAAGTGAAATCGAAGCGGGTGTTCGATCCGGCCGCGCTCGGGGCGCCGCCGGGCACCCGCATCTCGGTGGTGTGGGTCGCGCTCGACGAGGCCACTGCGAAAGCGCGCATCGTCGCGCGCGGCGACGCGCGCGACCGCTACAAGCTCGCGCACTGGGACGACTACCGCAAGCGCCGCTTCGACCCGGACCCCGCCGAGTTCCCGGCGCTGCTGCGATTCGACAACGCGGCGTTCGACGAAGCCGCGTTCGAGCGACTGGTCGCGACGATCTGCCGCGAGCCGTGAAGACCTAGGCGGGGCGCCGGCGCAGCGCCAGCGACAGCGCCGCCGCGCAGCACGCCATCGCCAGCCACTGCGGCGTGCCGAGCGGCTCGCCGAGGACGATCGCCCCCGACACCAGCGCCACCACCGGCACCAGGATCGACGACAGTCCGGCCACGTTGGCGGGCAGCAGCCCGACGATCGCGAACCAGCACAGGTTGCCCAGCGCCATCGGCACCAGCGCGACCCAGGCGATCACGACGATCGACTGTGCCGACGGCACGAACCAGCGGCCGTCGCCGAGCAGCAGCGCGCCGATCGCGATCGGCACGCCGCTCACCAGCAATTGCCATCCGGTGAGCACCGTCGCCGGCGCGAGCGGCGGCCTGCGCTTGATGATCAGCGTGCCGACCGCCCAGCCGAATCCGGCGAGCAGGCCGAGCGCGAGCCCGAGCGGCGCGCGCGCGTAGACGCCGAAATTGGGCAGCATCAGCAGCGCGACGGACGCCGCGCCGAGCACGATCGCCACCGACATGGCGCCGCCGAGCCGCTCGCCGAACGCCAGCCTCGAAAGCAGCGCCGCCCAGAACGGCATCGTGAACCCGAGCACGGCCGCCTGCCCCGAGGGAATCAGGATCGCGGCCCACGCGCTCGCGACGTTCCAGACCAGCAAGTAGGCGAACGACGCGGCGACCACGGTCGGCCAGTCTTCGCGACGGATCGCGAGCGGCTGCCCGCGCGCGCGCGCGACCCCGAGCAGGATGGTCCCGGCCGCGAGCGAGCCGATCGCGCGGAACGTGAAGACCGAGACCTCGCGCATCGCGAGCGGCATCAGCGTCCAGTTGGTGCCCCAGACCAGCGTGAGCACGGCGAGCAGCGCGAGGGCGCGGCGGTCGGCGTGGGCCATGCGGCTGCGCGTCCGGTCGGGCGAGGGCGCGCGCGTCCGTCAGTGCGCGTGCAGCGCCGCGGTGCTCAGCGCGATCACCGCGACACCGGCCATCATCAGCGCGAACTGCCAGAACCATTCGCCGCCGCGGCGCGTCTCGCGGTGCAGGTCGGGAATCAGGTCGGCCAGCGCGATGTAGATGAAGCTGGCTGCCGCCAGCGCCAGCACGTAAGGCAGCAGGTCCTGCGTGCGCGACAGCGACAGGTAGCCGAGCACGCCGCCGGCCACCGCCGACAGGCCGCTCAGCACGTTGTACGCGAGCGCGCGCCCGCGCGTGTAGCCGGCGTTGATCAGGACGATGAAGTCGCCGATCTCCTGCGGGATCTCGTGCGCGGCGATCGCGGCGGTCGTGAGCCACCCGAGCGTCGGGTCGGTGATGAATGCGGCGGCGATCATCACGCCGTCGGCGAAGTTGTGGATGCCGTCGCCGACCAGGATCAGCATGCCGCCGGGGCCCGCCGCCTCGCGATCGTGCCCGTGGTGGTGGTGGTGCCCGTCGCTCTCGTGGTGGTGGCTGTGGCGCAGCACCGCGAGCTTCTCGAGGACGAAGAAGCCGATCAGGCCGAGCAGCAACGTCCAGGAGAGCGCGCGCAGGTCCGAGCCCGATTCGAACGCCTCGGGAATGAGGTTCAGCACCGCGGAACCCAGCAACAGCCCGGCCGACACGCTGACCAGCCGGTTGACCAGCCCCGCCAGCAGCCCGAGCGACAGCCACGCGGCGGCGAGCACGCTGGCCACGCCGGCCAGCAGCGTGGCGAGGACCGTCATCAGCAGCGTGGACGTCATGAGGATCAGTGCGCCCGTTCCCAGTTGTCGCCGACGCCGCACTCGACCTCGAGCGGCACCGACAGCCGGGCGACGCCGGTCATGATGCGCTGGAGGGCCGGGCGCACCTCGTCGAGCTCGGCCTGCGGCACCTCGAGGACCAGTTCGTCGTGGACCTGCATGATCAGCTTCGCGCCCGACCGGCGCTCGTCGAGCCAGCGCTGCACCGCGATCATCGCCATCTTGATGAGGTCGGCCGCCGTGCCCTGCATCGGCGCGTTGATCGCCGCGCGCTCGGCGGCGGACCGGCGCGGGCCGTTCGGGCTGTTGATCTCGGCGAGCCACAGGCGCCGGCCGAACACCGTCTCGACGTAGCCCTGGCTGCGCGCCAGCGCGCGCGTCTCTTCCATGTAGCGCGCAACGCCCGGATAGCGCGCGAAGTAGCGCTCGATGTAATTCTTCGCCGCGTCGCGCTCGATGCCCAGGTTCGACGCCAGGCCGTAGGCGCTCATGCCGTAGATCAGCCCGAAGTTGATCACCTTGGCGTAGCGGCGCTGCTCCGCGCTGATGTCGGACGGCGAGACGCCGAAGATCTCGGCCGCGGTGGCGCGATGAACGTCGAGCCCCTGCTCGAACGCGCGCAGCAGGCTCGCGTCGCCCGAGATGTGCGCCATGATGCGCAGCTCGATCTGCGAGTAGTCGGCCGACACGATGCTCGCGCCGGGCGGCGCGACGAAGGCCTCTCGGATGCGCCGCCCCTCGGCGGTGCGCACCGGGATGTTCTGCAGGTTCGGGTCGCTGGAAGCCAGGCGCCCGGTGACGGCCACCGCCTGGGAGTAGCTGGTGTGCACCCGTCCGCTGCGCGGATCGACCATCCTCGGCAACTTGTCGGTGTAGGTGCTCTTGAGCTTGGCGAGCGCGCGCCAGTCGAGCAGGATGCGCGGCAGCGGATAGTCTTCGGCCAGCTTCGCCAGCACCTCCTCGTCGGTGGACGGGGCGCCGCTGGCGGTCTTGCGGACGACCGGCAGGCCAAGCCGGCCGAAGAGGATCTCGCCGAGCTGCTTCGGCGAGTTCAGGTTGAACGGCTGCCCCGCGGCCTCGACCGCGCGCCGCTCGAGCTCGAGCATCTTGCGGCCGAGCTCGTCGGACTGCCGCACCAGCGCCTGCGCGTCGATCAGCACGCCATTGCGCTCCATGCGCTGCAGCACGGTGGACACGGGGATCTCGATCTCGCGGTAGATCCGGTCGAGCGCCGCGTGCTCGGCGATGCGCGGGTACAGCGTGCGATGCAGGTGCATCGTGACGTCGGCGTCCTCGGCGGCGTAGCGGGCCGCCCGGTCGATGGGCACCTGCTCGAAGCCGATCTGGCTCGCGCCCTTGCCCGCGACCTCCTGGTAGGTGATCGTGCGGCGGCCGAGGTGGCGCTCGGCGAGCGAGTCCATGTCGTGGTTGCGATGCGCCTCGAGCACGTAGCTCTCGAGCAGGGTGTCGTGGGCGACACCGGCCAGGCGCACGCCGTGGTTCTCGAGCACGTGGGTGTCGTACTTCAGGTTCTGGCCCACCTTGGCGCGCGCGGGGTTCTCGAGCCAGCCGCGCAGCCGGGACAGCACGTGCTCGCGCGACAGCTGCTCCGGCGCACCCGCATAGCGATGCGCCACCGGCACGTAGCAGGCCTCGAACGGCGCGACCGACAGCGACAGGCCGACCAGTTCGGCGGCCATCGGGTCGAGCGAGGTGGTTTCGGTGTCGAAGGCGACGAGCTCGGCGGCCTCGATGCGCGCGATCCAGCGCCCGAGCGCCTCGTCGTCGAGCACCGTCTCGTAGGCGAGCTCGCGCTCCGACGGCGCGGCGCCGCGCGGGGCCGGTGCAGCGCCCCGCGATGCGTCGGCCGGCGCCTCGTGCAACGCGTCGTGCGGCGCCGTGCCGCCGGCGCTGCCGGCAGACGAGCCCGCCTGCGCGTCGAGCTCGCGCAGCCAGCTGCGGAACTCGCAGCGCTCGAACAACGCACGCAGCGCGACCGGGTCCTCGTCGCCGAGATCGAGCGACTCGTCGATCGACTCGACGTGCGGGCTGAGGTCGCAATCGGTCTTTACCGTGACCAGCTTGCGGGCCACCGGCAGCCAGTCGAGCGCCTTGCGCAGGTTCTCGCCGACGACGCCGCCGATCGCGTCGGCGTGCTCGACGATCGCGTCGAGCGATCCATACTGCTCGAGCCACTTCACCGCCGTCTTCGGCCCCACCTTGTCGACGCCGGGGACGTTGTCGACCGCGTCGCCGACCAGCGTCAGCCAGTCGACGATGCGCTCCGGCGGCACGCCGAAGCGCGCCTTCACGCCCTCGCGGTCGAGCCGCTCGACCGGGCCGCCCTCGCGGCTGGCCATGGTGTTGACCAGCACGACGTGGTCGTCGACCAGCTGGGCGAGATCCTTGTCGCCGGTGGAGATCACCGTGTCCATGCCACGGCGCGACGCGTCGCAGGCCAGCGTCGCGATCACGTCGTCGGCCTCGATGCCTTCGATCATCAGCAGCGGCCAGCCGAGCGCGCGCACCATCTCGTGGATGACCGGGATCTGGCGCACGAGGTCTTCGGGCATCGCCTTGCGATTGGCCTTGTACTCGGCATACCAGTCGTCGCGGAAGGTCTTGCCGGGCGCGTCGAATACCACGGCACCGTGCGTGGCGCCGCCGCCCAATTTGCCGTCGGCACGCAGACGCCGTAGCATCGCCACCATGCCGCGGACCGCGCCGGTCGGCTCGCCGCTGCCGGTGCGCAGGTCCGGCATCGCGTGAAACGCGCGATACAGGAAACTCGAGCCGTCAACCAGCAGAAGCGTCTTTTCGGACATGTCCAGCAGCAAGCAGGTGCCGCAGTTGCGCGCGATCGCGAGCCAGGAACGCTCGACGTCGCTGAAAGCGCGCGAGTCCTGGCACATCCTGGGAATTATCTCAGAGTTCGTCGAGGCGACCGAGCGGCTCGCCGAGATACGCCCGGCGGTGTCGATCTTCGGAAGCGCCCGCGTGCACCCCGGGCACCGCTGGTACGAGGCCACCGTCGACCTCGCGCGACGGCTCTCCGACGCCGGGTTCGCGATCGTCTCCGGGGGCGGCCCCGGCATCATGGAGGCAGCCAACCGTGGCGGCTACGCAGGCAAGTCGGCGTCGGTCGGACTGAACATCCAGCTGCCGATGGAGCAGAGCGGCAACGGCTACCAGGACATCTCGCTCACCTTCCGCCACTTCTTCGCACGCAAGGTGGCCTTCGCGAAGTACGCCACCGCGTTCGTCGCGCTGCCCGGCGGCTACGGCACGCTCGACGAGCTGTGCGAGGTGCTGACCATGGTGCAGACGCGGATGGGGCGGCGCATCCCGATCATCCTGATGGACTCGGGGTTCTGGTCGGGCCTGATCGACTGGATGCGCGAGCAGTTGCTCGGCAACGGCCTGATCTCCGACGGCGACCTGGAGCTCATCCAGGTGATCGACGACCCCGCGCAGGTCGTCGAGGCGATCTTCGACTACTACCAGACGCGCGGCTTCGTGCCGACCGCCGACGAACACGAGCGGATGCTCTACCTGTAGGGGCGCAGGCGACTCCTCGACATGGCCGTCTTCACGCCCGTCACGCGCGAGCAGTTCGCGCACTGGCTCGAGCGCTACGACCTCGGCGAGCTGCGCGAGTTCGAGGGCATCGCGTCGGGGATCGAGAACAGCAACTTCTTCGTCACGACCTCCGCCGGCCGCTTCGTCCTCACGCTGTTCGAGCGGCTCGGAGCCGACGAGCTGCCGTTCTACCTCGGTTTGATGCACCACCTCGCGGCCCGCGGCATTCCCTGCCCCGATCCGGTCGCGGATCGCGACGGCGCGTCGTTGGGCCGGCTCGAGGGGAAGCCTGCCGCGCTGGTCACGCGACTCGAAGGACGCGCGATCGTGCACCCCGGGCCGGCGCACTGCGCCCAGGTCGGAACGCTGCTGGCGCGGATGCACCGCGCCGCGCTGGGCTACGGGCGCAGCCTGCCCAACCTGCGCGGCATCGACTGGTGGTCGCGCGCGGCGCCGCAGGTGATGCCGTTCCTCGATCGCGAGCAGTGGCTGCTGCTCACCGACGAGCTCGGACAGCAGCGCGCGTTCGCCGCGTCGACGGTGCGCGCGGCGCTGCCCTCGAGCGCGGTGCACGCCGACCTGTTCCGCGACAACGTGCTGTTCGAGACGGCTCCGGACGGCTCGCCGCGGCTGGGCGGCGTGATCGACTTCTACTTCGCCGGCGTCGACGCCTGGGCTTTCGACCTGGCCGTCGCGGCCAACGACTGGTGCATCGACGAGGCCACCGGCGCCTTCGACCCCGCGCGATTCGACGCGCTCGTGCGCGCCTACGGCGCCGGGCGCCCGCTGCTCGATGCCGAGCGCGCGGCCTGGCCGATGATGCTGCGCGCCGGCGCCCTTAGGTTCTGGCTGTCGAGGCTGCACGACCTGCACCTGCCGCGCCCGGCGCAGATGGTCACCCCGAAGGACCCGGCGCATTTCGAGCGTATCCTGCGCGCGCGCCGCGACGGCGTGCCCCCCCTTCCATGAACATGGCCCCTTCCAGTTCGCCACGCATCCTCACCCTGCCCGCCGCCACCGGCTGGCGCTGGGTCCTCGACGGCTTCAGGCTGCTTCGACGCCAGCCGATCGCGTTGCTCGCGATCACCTTCATGAACCTGCTGCTGCTGTCGGTGTCGGTGCTGATCCCGCTGGTGGGCTCGATCGCTCCGCTGGTGCTGACGCCTGCGCTGATGGTCGGCCTGATGCACGCGATCCGTGCCGCCGATCGCGGCGAGATGCCGATGCCCCTGATGCTGCTGGCCGCGTTTCGCGAATACGACGGGCGCGCCTGGCGGCCGCTGCTCGTGCTGGGCGGCGTCAACGCGCTGTGCACGGTGGCCGCGCTGGCGCTGGCGGCGATTGCCGACAACGGCACGCTGATGCGCCTGGCCACCGGCCAGATCGGCAGCACCGACCCCGCGGTCTCGGAAGGCGCACTGATGATCGCCGCCGTCGTTTTCCTGCTGGTCTATGCGCCCGCGCAGATGGCGATGTGGTACGCGCCGCTGTTCGTCGCCTGGCACCGCACGCCGGTTCCGCAGGCGCTGTTCTTCAGCCTCGTCGCGACCTGGCGCAATCGCCGCGCGTTCGCCGTCTACGCGATCGGCTGGTTCGGGATCGCGCTGGCGGCGTCGCTGGCGATCCGGGTGCTGCAGCTGGCGCTGGACGCCAGCCCGGTGCTGCTGTCGATGGTGCTCTCGCCGCTTTCGCTGGTGCTGATCACCGCGGTCTACTGCTCGTTCTGGCCCACGTACCGCGACGCGGTCGAGTCCGGCCCGCCGCCGGGCGCCCCCATCGACGACGCATCCGCCGGACCGGGCACCGAAGCGCAGTGAGCGTGAACGGGCCCTCGTATGGTCGCAATCGTCAAGAG
>JAHBZV010000080.1 GCA_019635275.1 Burkholderiaceae bacterium
GCCGGGCGGGCCGACCAGCAGGATGCCCTTGGGGATGCGCGCGCCGAGCCGGCCGTAGCGCGTCGGGTCCTTCAGGAAGCCCACCACCTCGCGCAGTTCCTCCTTCGCCTCGTCGACGCCGGCGACGTCGGCGAAGGTGACGCCGACGCCGGTCTCGACGTAGACCTTGGCCTTGCTGCGGCCGATCGACATCAGCCCGCCGCCCAGGCCGCCGCGCTCGCCGAAGCGGCGCAACAGGAACGACCACAGGCCGAAGAACAGCAGCGCGGGGATGACCCAGCCGAGCACGTCGCGCAGCAGCGTGCTCTCGATGACGCCGCTGAACTTCACCTGGTGGCGCGCCAGGCTGTCGGCCAGCTCCGGGTCGATGCGCACGGTCGCGAAGCGCGTCCGTCCGTCGGCCAGCGGGCGCTTGAGGGTGCCCTCGATGCGGTCGTTCGAGACGCGGATCTCCTCGACGTTGCCGGCGTCGAGTTGCGCCAGGAACTCGCTGTACGCCAGCGGCTGCACTTCACGCCACGAGCGAAGCGCGTCGTTGAACGCGATCATCGCGATGATCGCGATGACCACGTACCACACATTCCACTGGACGTGCTTCTGCATGGATCGGCGGGGCCCGGGAGGGACCCCTATTCTCGCCGACCCTGACGTCGCTGTCTTGATGCGGATTAAGTCCGCCCGGACCTCCGGCGGAGATAGAATCGCAAATCGCCGCTGCGTCCGGCGCCCGTTCTTCCCGCCACCCGCCTTCCCGGAATCCCGCCGATGAAAATCGAAGACCTGCTCGCCGCCCTGCCCGAACAGGAAGTCACCGTCGACGTCCTGCGCGAGAAGTATGCCAAGGGCGACGAGTGCACCGCGCGCGACATCCGGGTGCGCGTGGCGCGCGCGCTGGCGTCGGTCGAACCGGCCGAGCGCCAGCAGCACTGGCAGGGCGAGTTCCTCTGGGCGATGGAGAACGGCTTCGTGCCGGCCGGTCGCATCAACTCGGCCGCCGGCACCGACATCCGCGCAACGCTGATCAACTGCTTCGTGCAGCCGATCGGCGACGCCGTCTGGGGTCACGACGAGCAAGGCACGCCGGGCATCTATGCGGCGCTGCAGGAGGCGGCCGAGACGATGCGCCGCGGCGGCGGCGTCGGCTACGACTTCTCGTCGATCAGGCCGCGCGGCGCGCTGGTCAAGGGAACGCTGTCGCGCGCCTCGGGGCCGGTGTCCTACATGCGCGTGTTCGACAAGTCGTGCGAGACGCTCGAGTCGGCGGGTTCGCGGCGCGGCGCGCAGATGGGCGTCATGCGGGTCGACCACCCGGACGTCGAGGAGTTCATCAACGCCAAGAACGACGGCTCGCTGTCGAACTTCAACATGTCGGTGGCGGTCACCGACGCGTTCATGCGCGCCGTCGAGGCCGACGGCATGTTCGACCTGGTCCACTCGGTGCAGCCCTTCGACGACACCGGCCACGGCCAGCGCGTCGACGGCGCCTGGATCTACAAGACCGTCAGGGCGCGCGACCTCTGGAACCAGATCATGCAGTCGACGTACGACCACGCCGAGCCGGGCGTGATCTTCATCGACCGCGTCAACCGCGACAACAACCTGTCGTACTGCGAGACCATCGCCGCCAGCAACCCCTGCGGCGAGCAGTTCCTGCCTCCGTACGGCTGCTGCGACCTGGGCAGCATGAACCTCACCCGGTTCATCGCCGACCCGTTCGGCGACGCGCCGTCGTTCGACTACGAGCGCTTCCGCCGGGCGGTCGCCCTCTCGGTGCGCGCGCTCGACAACGTGCTCGACCTCACCTTGTGGCCGCTGCAGGCGCAGGAGCGCGAGGCGCAGTCCAAGCGACGCATCGGCCTGGGGTTCACCGGGCTGGGCAACGCGCTCACGATGATGAAGCTGCGCTACGACAGCGAGGCCGGCCGCGCGTTCGCCGCCAGCATTGCCCAGATGATGCGCGACGTCGCCTACGACGCGTCGGTCGCGCTGGCGCAGGAGCGCGGCGCGTTCCCGCTATTCGACGCCGACGCCTACCTGGCCGAGCCGCACGCCGCGTCGCGACTGCCCGCCGAGCTGCGCCAGCGCATCCGCGAGCACGGCATCCGCAACTCGCACCTGCTGTCGATCGCGCCCACCGGCACCATCTCGATCGCGTTTGCCGGCAATGCGTCGGGCGGCATCGAGCCGGCGTTCTCCTGGACCTACACCCGTCGCAAGCGCATGCCCGACGGCAGCAAGCACGAGTACGAGGTCGAGGACTTCGCCTACCGGCTCTGGCGCCACCTCGGCCGCGACGTCAATGCGTTGCCCGACTACTTCGTGTCGGCGATGCAGATCAGCGCGCTCGACCACATGCGGATGAGCGCGACGGTGCAGCCGTTCATCGATTCGGCCATCAGCAAGACGGTCAACGTCGCCGAAGACTACCCGTACGACGAGTTCAAGTCGCTGTACCTCGAGGCGTGGCGGGCCGGACTGAAGGGCATCACCACGTATCGGCCCAACTCGGTCATCGGCTCGGTGCTGAGCGTGCCCAGCGCGACCGCCGCCGCGCAGCAGCCGCAGGACCTGCACTACGAGCCCGATCGGCGGCTGCGCCTCGAGCGCATTCCGCAGCCGGCGCTGTCGTCGCTGCGCTGGCCGAGCCGGCCGAAGCTGGCGACGGGCAACATGGCCTACTCGTACATGGTCGAACCGATCGACCGGCCGACGTCGTTCTGCATCTTCATCGGCCAGACCGAAGAGTCGTTCACGCGTGCGGACGGCAGCCAGGGCCTGCGCAGCGTGCCCTTCGAGACCTGGGTGAACGGCAACGAGCAGCCGCGCGGCCTCGGCGCGATCGCCAAGGCGTTGTCGATGGACATGCGCTCGAACGACCGCGGGTGGCTCAAGCTCAAGCTCGACGCGCTCGCGCGCACGCGCGACGAGCAGCCGCTGCAGATGCCGTTCCCGCCTGCCGGCGAGATCCGCTGGACGCCCGGGATCGTCGCCGGCTTCGCCGAGATCGTCCGGCACCGCTGCGAGGAGCTCGGCATGTTCGAGGCACTCGACGCGCAACCCACGCCGATGCTCGACGCGATGATGTTCCGCAAGGAGCCCAAGTCCGGGCCGCTGGGCACGCTGTCCTGGACCGCCGACATCAGCAACGCCGCGACCGGCGACGACTTCGTGCTTGGCCTGAAGGAGCTGCAACTGCCCGACGGTACCCGGCGGCCCTACTCGATCTGGCTGTCCGGCGACTATCCGCGCGTGCTCGACGGCCTGTGCAAGCTGCTGTCGCTCGACATGCACGTCATCGACGTCAACTGGATCGGCCTGAAGCTGCGCAAGCTCCTCAATTTCGGCGAACTCAACGGATCGTTCTGGGCGCCGGTGCCCGGCGAGAACCGCCAGCAGATCTGGCCGAGCACGGTCGCCTACGTGGCCGCCCTGATCCTGCACCGCTTCAAGGTGCTCGGCCTGCTCGACAGCGAGGGGCACGCGATCGGCGGTGCCGGCGCGCTCGCGCTGCCCGGAGCCGAGCCGGCCGCCGCGAGCACCGCGGCGCCGCTGATCGCCGGCCAGCCCTGCCCGTCCTGCGGCGCGCACGCCTACATCAAGCGCGACGGCTGCATGTTCTGCACCGCTTGCGGCCATCAGGGGGAGTGCGGCTAGGCGCGTACGATGCTGCGCTACAATCGCCCCGAAGTAGTGCAAGCAGCACGTAGCGAACCCGGGCGGCCGGCCCGCCGCCTTCGACGCGCATGGCAGATCGAGTACTGGTCGTCGACGACGAAGAAGAGATCCGTGATCTCCTCGCCAACTACCTGAGCGGCTTCGGCTTCGACGTCGCGACCGTGGCCGACGGCGGCTCGATGCGCGCCGAGGTGGCGCGAGAGCGGCCGGACATCGTGTTGCTCGACCTCGGCCTGCCCGGCGAGGACGGCCTGAGCCTCGCGCGCGAGTTGCGCGCGCAGCCGCGACCCCCGGGCATCATCATCGTGACCGGCCGCGGCCAGCCGGTCGATCGCATCGTCGGCCTGGAACTGGGCGCCGACGACTATGTCGCCAAGCCCTTCGACCTGCGCGAGCTCGCCGCCCGCGTGCGCAGCGTGCTGCGCCGGACCAAGGTCGACAGTCCACCCCCCGAGCCCGCCGCCGCGCGCGACCGCTACGATTTCGCGGGATGGCGCATCGACCTGTCGTCGCGCTCGCTGATGCGCTCCGACGGCGCGGCCGTGCCGCTCACGACGGGCGAATTCGACCTGCTCAGCACCTTCGTGCGCAACCCGAATCGCGCACTGTCCCGCGACCAGCTGATGGCGCTGATGCATCACCGCGAAGCGGGCCCCTTCGACCGCGCGATCGACGTGCAGGTGGGTCGGCTGCGGCGCAAGATCGAACGAGATCCCGCCGAGCCGGAACTGATCAAATCGGTGCGCGGCGTCGGCTACCTGTTCGCCGCGCGCGTGTCGCCCGAATGAACGGGCACCTGGAGCGGCCCGAGCCTGGCGCTTCCGACGCGCGGGGCGCGTCGATCGGCGACGCGTACCCGTGGCTCTACGAGCAGATCTTCTACACCGCGTCGGACGCGCTGATCGTCGTCGGCAGCGACGGGACGGTCCGACTCGCGAACCAGCAGAGCGAGCGCCTGTTCGGGTACCCGGGCACTGCGCTCGTGGGCCGCCCGATCGAGGACCTGATCCCGCAACGGTTCCGGGAAGGCCATCGTCGTCATCGCAGCCTGTACGCCGAACAGCCCGAGTCGCGCCCGATGGGCATGAACCTGGCGCTGTGGGCGCAGCACGCCGACGGCCGCGAGTTCCCGGTCGAGATCAGCCTGAGCCCGTTCCGGCTCGGCAACGCGACGCTGATCTGCGCCAACATCCGCGACGTGAGCGACGTTGCGCGCGTCCAGGACCTGCTGGCGCGCGCCAGGCAATCGAACGCGGTGGCCGACTTCGGGCGGCTCGCGCTCGCCAGCAAGGACACCGTCCGGATCCAGCGCGAGGCCTGCGACCTCGTCGCCCGGCTTCTCGGCGCCGACTTCGCGCTGGTGGCGCAGTGCGCCAGCACCGGTCCCCAATTGCTGGTCGGTGCCAGCCATGGCCTGGACGCGGCGGGGCTCGCCGCCACGCTCGAGCGACTGTCCGGCTACTGCCGTGCCGACGCCGAGGCGATCGTCCAGCCGCTGGCCGTCGATGACCTCGGCCCACCGGGCGCGCGAGACTCGGGAAGCGGCACCGACGCGGTGCCGCGCAGCGCGCTGCTCGCCGCGATCCCCGGTGACGATCGCACGCTCGGGCTGCTGCTGGCGGGCACCCGGCGCGCCCGCAGCTTCACCCGCGACGACGCGAACTTCCTGCAGGCGCTGGCCAACACGATCGGCGCGGCGATGCAGCGCTCCCGCACCGAGGAGCAGCTGTTCCAGTCGCAGCGCCTGGAGGCGCTCGGCCAGCTCACCGGCGGCGTGGCTCACGACTTCAACAACCTGCTCACCGTCGTCTCGGGCAACCTGCAGATGCTCGAAGAGCGCGTCGCCTCCGACGCGCTTTCTGCGAACCTGGTGAAGGCCGCCCTGCGCGCGACCGGGCGCGGAGCCGACCTGACGCGCAAGCTGCTCGCCTTCGCCCGCAGGCAGACGCTGCAGCCGCGCGCGATCGACGTGCGGCAGCTGCTGGCGTCGCTGGCCGACATCCTCCGGCGCACGCTGGGCGCCAACATCGACGTGCGCTCGGTCGTCGACGACGGACTGCCGCCGGTCAAGGCCGACCCGGGCATGCTCGACACCGCGTTGCTCAACCTCGCCGTC
This sequence comes from Burkholderiaceae bacterium, assembly GCA_019635275.1. GTDB lineage: Bacteria > Pseudomonadota > Gammaproteobacteria > Burkholderiales > Burkholderiaceae_E > Zeimonas. The sequence continues at coordinate 5,792 of JAHBZV010000080.1, forward strand.
AACGCGCGCGACGCCATGCCGGGCGGCGGAACACTGACGCTCTCCGCGACGCTGGCCAGCGTCGACGCCGGCTTCGTCGCGCGGGCCGACGGGCTCACCCCCGGGCGGTACCTGCTGATCTCGGTCGCCGATACCGGCACCGGGATGAGCCCCGAAGTGCTCGCGCACGCGTTCGAACCGTTCTTCACGACGAAGGACAGCGGCAAGGGAAGCGGACTCGGGCTGAGCCTCGTCTACGGCTTCGCCAAGCAGTCGGGCGGACACGTCCAGGCGACGAGCGCGCCCGGCCTCGGCACGACGATCAGCCTGTACCTGCCGGTCGACGAGGTCGAGGCGCTGCCGCCGGCCACGTTCGGCGTCGACCCCGCCTATCGCGGAGGCAACGAGACCGTACTGGTGGTCGAGGACGACGAGGAAGTCCGCGAAGTCGCGACCGCGTTCCTGCGCAGGCTCGGCTATCGGGTGCTCGAAGCGGCCGACGCGCCGGGCGCGCTGGCGCAACTCGAGCGCGAACCCGGCATCGACCTGCTCTTCAGCGACATCGTCCTGCGCGGCGACATCAGCGGGCCGGCGCTGGCGCGCGAGGCGCTGGCGCGCTGGCCGCAGCTGCGCGTCGCGTTCGCGTCGGGCTACGCGCGCGACGCCCTGCCCTGGCGCGAAGAGCTCGGCCAGAACGTGGAACTGCTGTCGAAGCCCTACCGGATCGACCAGCTGGCGCGGATGCTGCGTCGAGCGCTCGATGGCACCGGCGAGGACCCCGACGCCGCGGCAGCGGATGACGAATGACCGATCCGGCGCCCCCGTCCGGGCGCGCCGTGTGCCCAATGGCCGCTAGGCCGCCTCGCGCTCGCGCCGCGAGTCGCCGCGGCCGATGACGGCGCGCAGGGCCTGCATCGACACGATCTCGACCTCGCGGTTGCGCACGCCGATCAGCCCTTCGACCTGGAAGCGCGACAGGATCCGGCTGACCGTCTCGAGCTTCAGGCCCAGCAGGCTGCCGATCTCTTCGCGGGTCATGCGCAGCAGGAACCGGTGGGCCGAGAATCCCCGGGCGCACAGCCGCTGCGAAAGGTTGATCAGGAACGCCGCCAGCCTTTCCTCGGCGCGCATCGACCCGAGCAGCAGCATCAGCGAACGTTCACGCTGGATCTCGCCGGCAAGCATGCGGAACAGCTCGCGCTGCAATGCGGGCTCCCGGCAGGCCAGCGCGTCGAGCTCCTCGAACGGAATCTCGACCACTTCGCTGTCCTCGAGCGCGACGGCGTCTCCGGCATAGCTCTCGGAGCCGATGCCGTCGAGGCCCAGCACCTCGCCGCCCATGTGGAAGCCGGTGACCTGCTCGCGGCCGTCCTCGGTGAGCAGCACCGACTTGAACGAGCCGGCGCGGATGCCGTAGAGCGCGTGAAAGGGGGCACCGAGCCGATACAGGTACTCGCCGCGACGAACCCGCCGACGCGTGCCTCCGGCGCGTGCCAGCAGCACCTCCATGTCGCTCGGCGCCGAAGTAGCGGCTCGAGCCGCGGCGCCGACACCGGGCATGGCCGGACGAAGCTGGATGGCGGGGGCAACGGTGGTCTGCATCTTTGAACTCCGGGCTGGCGAATCGGATCGGTGCGGTTCGGGGTTTTCCCGTATGCAGTCGAATGTATCCGCCCCGGCCGCCGTGCGAATGGCTTGGTCGAAACGACCGGTAACGGTTTGTAACGACCTGCCGCGCTGCTGCCATAATCGTCAGCATGGATGCCGAGCAGCTTCTCGCCACCCGGTTCGGGGAACTGGTCGAACTGGGCCTGCTCAAGGCCTTCGCCGCGAGCGGCGCCATCGGCCTGCTGATCGGCCTCGAGCGCGAGCGCCACCCCGCATCGGCCGCCGGGCTGCGCACGTTCGCGCTGACCGCGCTGTTCGGGACTGCGTCGGCGCTCCTCGGCGAGCTGGGCGGCACCGCATGGCCGACCGCGATCGGGCTGCTGCTGGTCGGCGCGATGGCGGTCGCCGCGCAGCGTCGCGACGCCGACCCGGCAGGCGACCCGGGCACCACGACCACGATCGCGATCCTGCTCTGCTTCATCCTCGGCACGATGGTCTGGCACGGGCTGGCGACGATCGCCGCGTCGCTGGCCGTCGTGACGACGACGCTGCTGTACCTGAAGCCGGAACTGAAGGGCCTGAGCGCGCGGATCACGCGGCGCGACATGCTCTCGATCCTGCAATTCGGCGCGCTCAGCCTGATGGTGCTGCCCGCGCTTCCGGACCGCGGCTACGGGCCGCACGGTGCCCTCAATCCGCGCCAGATCTGGCTGATGGTGGTGCTGGTCTCCGGCGTGAGCCTGGCCGGCTACGTCGCGCTTCGACTGGTCGGCGCCCGCCACGGGCTGCTGCTCGTCGGCTTCATGGGGGGCCTGGTGTCGTCGACGGCGACGACGGCGACCTTCGCCCGACGCGCTCGCGTCGATGCTGCCGAGGGCGCCGCCTCGGCGGTGGTCGTCCTGCTGGCGGGAAGCGTGGTGTTCGCGCGCGTTGCGCTGGTCTGCGCTGTCGTCGCCCCGACGTTGCTGCCGCAGCTCGCGCCGGCGTTGATGGCCGGATGTGCACCGATGCTCGTTGCTGGACTCGCGAACCTGCGGCGGCTTCCGGCAGCGACCAACCCCGCCCAGGCAGCCGCGCCGCAGGTCGGGAACCCGGCGGAGTTGAGCACGGCTGTCACCTTCGGCGCGTTCTACGCGCTGGTATTGCTGCTGGCCGCCGAACTCACGCAGCGCCTGGGCGGAACCGGCTTGTACGGCGTGGCGCTGGTCTCGGGGCTCACCGACGTCGATGCCCTGACGCTGAGCAGCCTTCGGTTGTTCGGCGTCGCCAGTGTCTCCGCGGAGCAGGCGGTGGTCGCGATCGCGCTGGCATTCGTCGCCAACATCGGCTTCAAGTTCGCGATGGCGTGCTGGATCGGCGGGAGCGCGCTCGCCCGGCGCAGCGCGCTCGGGTTCGTGGCGAGCGCGGCGGCGCTGCTCGCAGCGGCCGGCCTGGCGTACATTCCCGCCGCCACCGCCGCCGCAGCGGTTGCGCTCCGTCAATGACGTCAGGCGAGCCAGCCCCTACAATGAGTCCATTCCATCACCCGGGAAGGAGATCCGCATGTACAAGCATCTGCTGGTTCCGACCGACGGCTCGAAGCTGTCGAACGACGCCGTCGAGCGGGCGATCCAGTTCGCCAAGGAAACCGGAGCGCGCGTCACCGCGCTGCACGTCATGCCGGAATACATCCCCCCCGCGTTCGCCGAGTTCCCGGCTGCCGGGCAAGCCTCCTTCGCCGAGTTCATGAAGGCCACCGAAGAGACGGCCAAGACGATCCTCGACGCGGCCGCGCAGGCGGCGAAGACCGCCGGCGTCCAGTGCGAGACGGCGTCGGTGCGCCACACGCAACCGTACCGGGCGATCATCGACGTGGCGCGCGAGAAAGGTTGCGACCTCATCTTCATGTCCTCGCACGGCCGCCGCGGGCTGAGCGCCCTGGTGCTCGGCAGCGAAACCAACAAGGTGCTCACGCATTCGAGCATTCCGGTGCTCGTGTTCCGTTGAGCCGATCATGAATCCATCCCCCGATACGGAGAATCCGACCATGGACGCGAGCGCAAGAGTCGAAGCAGCGCGCGAGAAACTCGCTCACGAGATGCGCAACCTCGTGAGCGACGCCGAAGACATGCTGCGAGCCGCCTCGAAGCAAGGTGGCGAGCACCTCGGCGCGGCACGCGAGCGACTCGAGCGCAGCGTCAACATCGCGAAGTCCGAGCTGGCCAACGTCGAGCACGCGGTGGTCGAGCGGGCGCGGCGCACCGCCCGCCAGACCGACGAGTACGTCCGCGACAATCCCTGGACCGCGGTTGGCGTCGGAGCCGGGGTCGGCCTGCTGCTCGGCCTGCTGCTCGGCCGGCGCTGAACCCCCGCGCGCGTCGG
>JAHBZV010000081.1 GCA_019635275.1 Burkholderiaceae bacterium
GGCCGCCGGCGACGTCGTGCTCGGGCTCGCATCGAGCGGCGCGCACTCGAACGGCTACTCGCTGGTGCGCCGGGTCATCGAGCGCGCCTGGGGCGCGATCGACGCGCCGCAGATGAACGACGATTTCCACGGCCGGCGCTTCGCCGACGCGGTGCTCGCGCCCACGCGCATCTACGTGCGCCCGGTGCTCGAGCTGCTTCGCAAGGTGCCGGTGAAGGGCATTGCGCACATCACGGGCGGCGGCCTCGTCGAGAACGTGCCGCGCGTGCTGCCCGATGCCCTGCAGGCGGTGCTCCGCCGCGACGCCTGGTCGATGCCGCCGATCTTCGAATGGCTTCAGCGGCACGGCGGCATCGACGACGCGGAGATGCACCGCGTCTTCAATTGCGGCATCGGCCTGGTCTTGATCGTCGGCGCCGCCGACGCGGCGACGGCCGAGTCGATGCTCGTCGCGGCCGGCGAAACCGTCCACCGGATCGGCGAGATCGTCGCTCGGCCCGCCGGCGCAGCCGCCACCATCGTGGTCTGAAGCCGGCCCGCGGCGCGCAAGCATGGCCCGGTTGCAGGCCGCCGCTTCCGCCGCCGCTTCCGTCGTCGTCTTCCTGCTCGCGGCGTTCGCGTTCGCGGCTCCCGCGCTGGCCGCCAACTACGAGCTCGAAATCGACGCGCCCGACGAACTGGTGGCGCCGCTGCGTTCGCGCACGCTGCTCGGACGCTGGCTCGAGGAACCGGGATTCGACCGCGAGCAGCTGCCGCTGTTCGTCGAGCGCGCGAAGGAGGAGGCTGCCGCCATCGTCCGCGCCGCCGGGTACTTCTCGGGTCGCGTCGCGGTGTCGCTGGACGACGCCCGCGCGGGTGCGCTGCCGCGCGTACGCATCGTGGTCGACGCCGGCGCGCGCACCACGGTGAACCGGTTCGAGCTGACGCTGGACGGGCCTTCGTCGGTGCAGCCGATGCGCGAGACGCTCGTCGAGCGCTGGCCGCTTCCGGAGGGCTCGTTCTTCCGCACCGCCGAGTGGGAGCAGGGCAAGCGACTGCTGCTGGACGTCCTGCAGCAGCACGGCTTCCTGCGCGCGCGCATCGTCGAGAGCCGCGCCGAAGTCGATCCGCGGCTCACCGCCGCGTCGCTCGCGCTGCGCATCGACGCCGGGCCGCGGCTGGCGTTCGGCCCGATGATCGTCAAGGGGCTCGAGCGCTACGACCGCTCGATCGTCGAGGCGCTCGCGACCTGGAAGGAGGCCCCGGGCGAGCGCGCATCCGGCGGCGACCCGTATAGCTTCGACGAGCTGCTCGCCTTCCAGGCGCGATTGCGGGGGTCGGGGTACTTCGACGGCGTGAGCGTGCTGCCCGATCTGGCCGCTGTCGAGGCCGACCCCGAGCGCACGACGGTGCCGGTGCTCGTCGAGCTGACCGAGCGCAAGACGAAGCGCGCGATGTTCGGCATCGGCTTCAGCAGCGACGAGGGCGCGCGCGGCCTGCTCGGCTACGAGCACCGCAACCTGTTCGACCGCGGCTGGCAGCTCGAGTCCGGCCTGTTGTGGCAGGCGGTGCGCCGCCGCGCGTTCGCCAGCGTGCGCACGCCCCAGCAGGCCAGCGGGCACTACTACCAGGCCGGGGCGCGCATCGAGCGGCTCGACGTGCAGGGCGAGCTGACCGACAAGCAGACGCTGTTCGTCGGGCAGGGCAAGCATGCCGAGGACACCGAGACCTTCGTCTCGCTGCAATACCAGATCGAGCAGCGCACGCTGCCGCTGACGGTCGACGACGACGGACGTCGCGCGCTGACGCTGGGCTACGCGTGGAACCGTCGCCGGCTCGACTCGGTGATCGATCCGCGTTCGGGCTACTCGATCAGTGCGCAGGTGTCGGGCGCCGCGCGCGGGCTGGGCAGCGACCGCAGCTTCGCACGCCTGTACACGCGGATGATGCGATTCTGGCCGATGCCCCGGGAGTCGGTGCTCGGCGACGGCCTGCTGATCGGCCTCGTCGAGGCCGGCTACGTGCTGGCCACGTCGCGCCAGGACATCCCGTCCGAGAACCTGTTTCGCACCGGCGGCACGCAGTCGATCCGCGGCTACGAGTACCTGTCGCTCGGCGTGCGCGAGGCCGGTGCGATCGTCGGTGGCCGCGTGCTCGCGCTGGCCAGCCTCGAATACCAGCACCCGATCGCGCCGAAGTGGTACGGCGCGGCTTTCATCGACGTCGGCGACGCTGCCGATCGGTGGCCCGACTACCGCGCGGTCTGGGGCTACGGCGCCGGCGTGCGCTGGCACTCGCCGATCGGGCCGGTGAGCCTGGATCTGGCGTACGGCGAGGCTGTCAAGCGCTGGCGGCTTCACCTCTCGGTGGGATACGCGTTCTGATGGCCGCGCGTGCACCGGGTCCGCTGCGGCTGCTGGCCCGCGTGGTCGGCATCGTGCTCGCGGCGTTGCTGCTCGCGGTGGCCGTCGCGCTGTGGTGGGTCGGCCAGACGACCTCGTTCGTCGATTTCGCGTTGGCGCGCGCGGCGGCCGCCAGCGGGGGCGCGCTGCAGGCCGGCGCGGCGCGCGGCACGTTGCTCGGCGGCGTGCGCGTCGAGTCGCTGCGCTGGCGCGACGATGCGCGCGACGTCGAGCTGCGCGGCGTCTCGGTCGCCTGGCGGCCGGCTGCGCTGCTGCGGCGCGAGTTGCACTTCGTCCGGATCGAGGTCGCCAGCGCGTCGGTTCGCCTGCGCGAGTCCGGGGCGGCGCTGGCGTTGCCGCCGTCGCTGGCCTTGCCGCTGGACGTGACCGTGGACGCGCTCGGGCTCGGGCGCCTGCAGGTCGCGTCGTCCGGCGCCGCGCCGGTCGACCTCGAGCGCGTCGGGTTCTCCGGGCGCTACCGCGCCGGCACGTACCGCATCGACCACCTGTCGGCGAGTTCGGCGCAATGGGGCGAGGCGCGGCTCCAGGGCCGGCTCGGGGACAGCGCGCCCTTCGCGCTCGAACTCACCGGGCGAGTGGCCGCGCGGATCGCGGGCCGGGAGACGCTGCCGCGAATCCGGGTGCTGGCCGACGGCACGCTCGAGGACTTCGCCGTCGCGGCCCAGGCGCTGCCGCCCGACGCCGCCGCGGGCGCCGACACCGCCGCGGGCGCCGACGCCCGTTCGCGGCCGCCTGGCCCGGTCTGGATCGGCCTGGACACGCGTGTGCGTCCATTCGCGGCCACCGCGGAACAGCGTCTCGCGCCGATCGACGTGACGCTCGACGGCGTGGATCCCGCGCAGTTCGGCATCGCAGACGCGCCGCACGCCCGCCTCAGCGGCACGGCGACGATTCGCGTCGGCGAAAGTCAGGTCGCCGGGCGGCTCGCGCTGCGCAATGCGCTGCCCGGCGCCGCGAACCGGCAGGCGCTGCCGCTTACCGCGATCGAGACCGACTTCGTCGCGTCGAGCACGCGGCTCGATTTCGGCGGCCTGCGCGCGGCGCTGGCGGGCAACGGCACGGTCGACGGGGCGGTGTCGGTCGACCTCGCGCGTCGACTGGTGCTGGCCGGACGCTCGCTGCCGGCGGTGAAGTCGACGCTGTCGCTGCGCGGCGTCGACCTCTCGCAACTCGCGAGCGGCCTCGACGCGACGCGGCTGGCCGGCACCGTGAGCGTCGACGACGCGTCGTTCGAGCTCGACCTTGCCGACGCGAGCCGCCACGGCATTGCCGCGACTGCACGGGCCCGCTTCGACGCGGGGCGGCTGCGGATCGAGCGCGCGCGGCTCGACACACCGGCCGGCAGCGTGTCGACGCGAGGCACGGTGGCGCTGGCCGCGCCGTGGGCGATCGACGTCGACGGCGAGTTCAGCGACCTCGACCCGGCCGGCGTGTTCGCGTTGCGCGCGGTGCTGGGCGCGCGGGCGGCACGCTGGGGCGACGACCTGCCGCCGCAATGGGTTTCCCGGTTGCGCGGGCGACTGACGGGCACCTGGGCCGCGAAGGGCGTCGCATGGCCCGACCCGCTGCTGCAGACCCGCGTCGCGATCGACCGCAGCGTGCTCGACGGCGAGCCGCTGCGCGCGAGCTGGCAGGGCGAGGTCTCGCGCGCGCGGATCGCGCAGGCGGCACTCGCGCTCGCCTACGGGGACCTGCAGGCCGACGCGCGCGGCAACCTCGGGGCCGCGGGCGACCGGCTGCAGTTCTCGCTGCGCGCGGGCGCGCTGTCGCGGATCGATCCGCGCGCGGAAGGTACGGCGACGGCGAACGGCGAATTGACCGGCGGCTGGAGCGGGCCGGCGGGACTGGGCGTCATCGCCGACGTCGAGGGCAGGCGGCTGCGCTGGGCCGGCGACACGCTGCGCGCCGATGCGTTGACGGGGCGGATCGAATGGCCCGACCTGGGCGCCGGCCGCGTGGCAGTGCGCGTGGACGCCGAGGCGCTGCGCGTGGCCGGCCGCGCGTTCGAGCGCGCGAGCGCGCGCGTCGACGGCGACGTCGACGCGCACACGCTGCGGCTCGAGCTGTCGGGTCCGCAGGCCGCGGCGCGCGCGGCCGCGCACGGCGCGCTGCTGCGGGCGGGCAGCGGCGACTGGCGCTGGAACGGAAGCGTGGACGAACTCGTCGCCGCAGCGCCGGTGCCGGTGCGCCTGCAGTCTCCTGCGACGCTGTCGGTCGATGCGCACCAGGTCGTGCTCGGCGAAGCGGCGTTCGAGGTCGACGGCGGCGCCGTGCGCATCGCGCGGCTCGGCTGGCGCGACGGCGCGCTCGACACGCAGGGCGAGGCCAGCGGCCTGCCGGTCGCGCGCTGGGCCGAGCGATTCGCGGGCGCGCAGGCCCTGCCCGGCGGCGCGCAACTCGAGGACCTGAGACTGCGCGGCAACTGGGACCTCGCCGGCACGTCGCTGCGTGCGCCCAGCGGGCGGCTCGCGTTCCGCCTCGACGCGGAGGGCGCCGCCGAGAGCCGCGGCGAGGCGGACATCAGGCTGGACCAGGGGAAGCTCGACGGCTCGGTCGACGTGCGCGTGCCCACGTTGGCGTTCGCGAACCGGATGATCGGTCCCGAGTGGGCGGTTGCCGGCCGGCTGCACTTCGCCGGCACGGTCGGCGGCACCGTCGAGCGGCCGCGCCTGCAGGGCGCGCTCGGTGGCCGCGATCTCGCGCTGATGCAGCGCGCGCTCGGCTGGCGCCTGGCGAACGGCACGCTCGCCGCGCGCTTCGACGGCGACCGCCTGGACCTCGAGTCGTTGCGTCTCGAGTCGGGGAGCGGGTCGATCACGATGAGCGGCCAGTTGCTGCTCGACGGCATGCACGGCGGCTTCACGTTGCGCGCCGACCGTTTGCCGGTGCCGATCGGGCCGGGCCAGCGGGTGGTGCTGTCGGGCGACACCGGCATCGCCAGCAGTGGCACGAGCTTCGAATGGAAGGGCGACATCCGCGCGGACGAGGGCCTGATCGAGCTTCGCGGCGGCGACGCGCCGAGCCTGCCCGACGACGTCGTGATCGTCGACCACACCGCGCCGGGCGAGGGTCCGCAGGACGCCAGGGATTCGGCCGGCAGCGGCTTTCGCATCGGCGCGGACCTCGACCTCGACCTGGGCGACAAGCTGCGCGTGCGCGGCAGCGGCGTCGACGTCGTGCTCGCCGGCACGCTGAACCTGCGCGGCACGCTGCCGGCGGCGCCGCGCGCGTTCGGTACCGTGCGCGTGCGCTCGGGCACCTACACCGCGTACGGCCAGCGCCTGGAGATCGAGCGCGGCCAGGTGGTCTTCAACGGCCCGCTGGACAACCCGGTGCTCGACATCGTCGCGATGCGCCGCAACCAGCTCGTCGAGGCCGGCGTCGCGCTCACCGGGACGGTGCTCTCGCCGCGGCTGCGACTGGTCTCGTCGCCGGAGGTGCCCGATTCGCAGAAGCTGTCGTGGCTGGTGCTCGGCGTCGGGCTCGACGAAGTGCGCACCGCCGGGCAGGGCGCGGCGCTGCAGGCAGCCGCTGCGACGCTGTTCGGCAGCAACGACGGTGGCCTGTCCGCAGGCCTGGCCGGCGCGCTCGGGCTGGACGTGCTGACGGTGCGCGGCGCGGCCGCGGGCGGCGTGTTCGACCCGAACTTCGGGGCCGCCTTCCCCGGCCAGGCGACGACCGGCGGTGCGCCGGTCGGCACCGCGACGCAGAACGTCGTCGCGATCGGCAAGCGCCTGAGCTCGCGCGTGTTCGTCACCTACGAGCAGGGCCTGCGCGGCGTCTGGAACCTGTTGCGGATCCAGTACGACATCACCAACCGCTTGTCGATCCGCGCGCAGGCCGGCACCGACAGCGCGGTCGACATGCTGTACTTCTATTCGTTCGACTGAGCCGCCGCGGCGTTAAAGTCTGCAGGCGCGGCGCAGCGCGTCGAGCACCGGCGCGACCGGGTCGCGCGCGAGGCAGTCGACGACGATCCGGTCGGGCATCGCGCGCAGCCAGGTGAGCTGTCGCTTGGCGAGCTGGCGCGTGGCGGCGATGCCCGCCTCGATCATCGGTTCGATCGGACCGTCGCCCGCGTCGAGCCACGCCCAGACCTGGCGATAGCCAACGCAGCGCATCGACGGGAGCTCGGCGCGCAGGTCGCCGCGCGCGCGCAGCGCGCGGACCTCGTCGACCAGGCCCGCGGCGATCATCGCGCGAAAGCGCGTGGCGATTCGCGTGTGCAGCACGGCGCGATCCGACGGCTCGAGCGCGATGCGCACGAAGGGCGGCGGTGCGCCCGGGTCCGCGTCGGACGCGCCCGGCGCGGGCGCGCGCTCGCCCGCGCCGTTGCCCATGCCTGCGCCCGTCGTGGCGGGCCGCGACAGCCACTCGGACATCGGCTTGCCGCTGAGCTCGAACACCTCCAGCGCGCGCTGGATGCGCTGCGCGTCGCCCGGCTCCACGCGCGCCGCGGTGACCGGGTCGATCCGGGCCAGCCGCGCGTGCAGCGCGGGCCAGCCCAGCGAGCGCGCTTCGTCCTCTATCCGCTGGCGCAGCGCCGCGTCGGCGCCCGGCAGCGGGTGCAGGCCCTCGACCAGCGCACGCGCGTACAGCATCGTGCCGCCGACCAGCAGCGGCAGGCGGCCGCGCGCGCGGATCTGCGCGATCGCCGCTCGCGCGTCGGCGACGAAGCGCGCCGCGGAGTAGCTGTCGCGCGGGTCGACGATGTCGATCAGGTGATGCGGCACCGCGGCGCGCTCGGCCGCGCTCGGCTTGGCGGTACCGATGTCCATGCCGCGATAGACCTGCGCGGAGTCGACGGTGACGATCTCGATCGGCAGCCGCTCGGCGATCGCCATCGCCACGGCGCTCTTGCCCGAGGCGGTCGGGCCGAGCAGCATCGGAACCGGCGTCTGCTCCGCAGGGCCCGTCATCGATGTCCCTGTGCGCTGGCGGCCTCGACGGCGGTGCGCGGGTCGCGCCGCAGCAGCCCCCAGGCCGAGAGCGCGCAGAACGCGCCGCACACGGCCACGCCCAGCGCGAGCGGCCGGGTGCTGCCGTCGTGCATCGCGCCCACCGCCCAGCCTGCCGCGGCGGCGACCGCCAGCATCGTGAAACCCATCAGCGCGGCCGCCGCGCCGGCCTGGCGTGGAAAGGGGTCGATCGCGCCGATCTGGCAGGCGGGCTGGATGAACCCGTGAGCGGTCACCGCGAGGAACATCGGCACCATCACCGCCGCAAGCGTGCGTACGCCGGCAAGCGCCAGCGCCGCCATCACGGCGCCGGACGCGAGCGCGACGGTGGCGCCGGCGCGGACCGAACCGACCAGCCCGAGCCGGCCGAGCATCGAGCGCACCGTCATCGTGCCGAGCAGGTAGCCGACGGTGACCAGCGCGTAGGCGAAGCCGAAACGCTGCGGGGGAATGCCGAAGATCTCGATCAGCACGAACGAAGCGGCCGAGATGAAGCAGAACAGCGCGCTGTAGCTGCCGGTGACCGGCAGCGCGTACGACCAGAAGCGCCGTGATGCGGCGATGCGCGCGTAGTTGCGCGCGAGCGTGCGCAGGTCGGTGGCCGAGGCGTCGAGGTGGCGGTTCGTCTCGGGCAGCGTGCGCAGCGCCGCGGCCAGCAGGATCGCGCCCAGCAGCGTGAGCACCGCGAAATTGGCGCGCCAGCCCAGGCCTGCCTGCAGCAGGCCCCCTGCGACCGGTCCGGCGATCGGCACGATGCCCATCCAGGTCAGCGCGCGGGCCAGCACGCGCGCGCCGGCCTCGGCCTCGTACAGGTCGCGCACGATCGCGCGCGCGCAGACCACGGTGCAGCACACGGCAATCGCCTGGAGCACGCGCGCGCCGATCAGCACGGCGAGCGACGGCGCCACCACGCCGGCCAGCGAGGCGCCGACGTACAGCACGCAGCCGCCGATCGCGACCGGGCGGCGCCCGAAGCGGTCGGACAGCGGCCCGGCGATCAGCTGGCTGAGCGCGAAGCCCGCGAGGAAGGCCGACAGCGTCAGCTGCACCGACGACACCGACCCCGCGAAGTGCTCGCGCAGCGCCGGCAGCGACGCGAGGTAGAGGTCGGTGGACAGCGGCTGCAGCGACAGGAATCCGGTCAGCAGGAACAGCAGGGCCGCCGACGCGTCGGTGCTGGCGCGGGACATCGCTCAGCGCCCGCGCAGGAACCAGCGGTCGAGCTCCGCGAACGGCAGCTGCACCCAGGTCGGGCGCCCGTGGTTGCACTGGTCGGCGCCGGGCGTGCTCTCCATGTCGCGCAACAACGCGTTCATCTCGTCGATCGACAGGCGGCGGTTCGCGCGCACCGCGGCGTGGCAGGCCATCGTCGCGAGCAATGCGTCGCGCCGCTCGGCCAGCGCGCGCGACGCGCCGTGCTCCTGCAGCTCGGCGAGCACCGAGCGTGCGAGCGCGACCACGTCGCCGCGCGCGAGCGCCGCCGGCACGGCGCGCACCGCGATCGCGGTGGGCGAGAGGACGGTAAGCTCGAGGCCCAGCGCGTGCAGGGCTTCGGCTTCGTCCTCGACGGCGCGCACCTCGAGCGGGTCGGCGCGGAACGTCGCGGGCACCAGCAGCGGCTGCATCGGCATCGAATCGTGGGCGAGCGCCGCCTTCATCCGCTCGTAGACGACGCGCTCGTGCGCGGCGTGCATGTCCACCAGCACCAGTCCGTGACGGTTCTGCGCCAGCACCCAGGTGCCGTGGAGCTGAGCCAGCGCGTGGCCCAGCGGCGGCTCGGCCGCGGCGTCGTCGTCGAGGGGCATTGCCGTCGCCTGGTCGCCGTGCGGCTCGGCCCTCGCCGGGTCGTCGTTCGGCCTGGTGGCCACCTCGTCGGCCTGCGCGCGGATCGTCGGGCCACCGGCCGGCCAGCCGGGTGCGGGGGGCTCACCCGCAAGCACCCCGCGCGGCCACGGGGCGCCGCTTTGCCACCACTGGCCGCCCGCGTCGGGCGCGGCGCCGGCCAGCGACGCGCCGATCTCGCCGGGCGCGTAGAACGCCAGGCTGCGGTTCGACGCCTGCGGCGTCATTGCGGCGCTGCCGACGCGGTTCGGGAAGGTCGCGGCAGCGGCGTGGGCCGCCTGCGCCTGCGGGTGCGCGC
>JAHBZV010000082.1 GCA_019635275.1 Burkholderiaceae bacterium
AATCACCGGCGGTGCGATGGTCCCGGTGGTCTACGACTCGGTCGGCAGGGACACCTTCCAGGCTTCGATCGACTGCCTGCAGCCGTTCGGGCTGATGGTCAGCTTCGGCAACGCGTCGGGGCCGGTGCCGCCGATGGCGCTCACCGCGCTGAAGGGCTCGCTCTACGTCACCCGCCCGTCGCTGATGGCGCACACCGCCAATCGTGCCAATCTCGAGGAGATGGCGGCGGATCTGTTCCGGATGGTCGGCTCGGGCAAGGTGAAGATCGAGATCGACCAGCGCTACGCGCTCGCCGACGCGGTGCAGGCGCACCGCGACCTCGAGTCGCGCAAGACCACCGGCTCGTCGCTTATCCTGCCGTAAGCGGGCGATGACGGCGGCACGCGCGGGGGCCGCAGGCCACCCTCCGGTGGACGCCGCACGCCGCTTCGGCGGCGTGGCGCGCCTGTACGGCAACGACGCGCTCGCGGTGCTGGCGCGCACGCACGCCTGCGTGATCGGCGTCGGCGGCGTCGGCTCGTGGACCGCCGAGGCGTTGGCGCGCTCGGGTGTCGGGCGACTGACGCTGATCGACCTCGATCACGTCTCCGAGTCCAACGTGAACCGGCAGGTGCACGCGCTCGGTTCGACGCTGGGCGCAGCGAAGGTCGAGGTCATGCGCCGGCGTATCGCCGACATCTCGCCCGGTTGCGAGGTGCGCGTCGTCGACGACTTCGTGACCGCCGAGAACGTCGAGGAGCTGGTGCCGACCGACGCGCTGGTCGTCGACGCGATCGATGCGCCGCGGGCCAAGGCCGCGCTCGTCGCCTGCCTGCGCCGGCGCCGCCAGCCGATCGTCGTCTGTGGTGGCGCCGGCGGGCGCACCGACCCGTTGCGGCTGCGCCGCGACGACCTGTCGCGCACCCGGGGCGACGCGCTGCTGGCGGCGGTGCGCGCGCGACTGCGGCGCGACCACGGCTTTCCCCGCGATGCGGGCAAGCGCTTTCGCGTCGAGGCGATCTACTCCGACGAGCACCTCGGTCCAGCGGCGCGCGAGGCGGCCTGCGAGGAGGGGGCGCGTGGCGGCGCACCGCTGAACTGCGCCGGCTACGGGTCGCTGGTCACGGTGACCGCGGCGATGGGACTGGCCGCTGCGTCGTGGGCGATCAACCGGGCGCTGGCCGGCGAGCGGCCGCATCGCGACGGCGATCGCGGTGCAAGGGCGCTGCGGCCGTAAAGAGGTAGCATCTGCGCTGCGCACAGCCACCCACATCGCCCCGCATGAGCCGTTCCGGTACGGTCGCCGTCTACTTCGTCGCATCCCCGCTCCAGTACCTCGCGGCCCGGCGCATCGCGGGGAACTTCGAGGCGGGTTCGCGCCAGGTGCTGGTCTGGTACAAGCCGGGGCTCCGCGCGATGGTCGACCCGCTCGAATGGGACGCCTGCAGCTACATGGCCTGGCCTCGGCTCGAGCCGCTGCCGGGGCCGTTCGGCCGCCATCGTCGCCTGCGCGCCAACATCGGGCTGGTCGCCGGGCTCGTCGGGCCGTGCGAGCGCCTGCTCCTGCACAGCGCCGTCTACGACACCGAAGCGATCAACTACTTCCTGCGCGCGTTGCCCGCGGCCTGCGGCACGCGCGAGATGCGCGCGCGCATCCTGCCCGATGGCGTGATCAGCATTCGCCGCTATCCGCTGTCGCCGCTCAAGCGCCTGCTGCAGTGCACGCGCAAGCTGCGCCGCTTGTTCGCTCCCGAGCTCGACTACCAGTGCTTCGGCGGAGATCGGATCGGCTCGGACGCATCGTTCTGCGACCGCATCTACGTATTGCCAGGGCTGCCGCACGAGTATCCGGTCGACAGGGTGCGGGTGCTTCCGCCGTTGGTCGACCCCCGGGCGGGCGACGAGCCTGTTTCGGAGGAGCGCCGGGCGCTGGTGATCGGCCAGCCGCTGACTGCCTTCCGCCTGATGTCGGCGGTCGACCTGGCCGAGATCACGCAGCGGATGCGCAACTGGCTGGCGAGCGAGGGCATCGTTCGGATCGACTACAAGGCGCATCCGAAGGACAAGGACCGCGAGCTCGGCCATCCCGACTACCGCGTGATCGAGACGCCCGGCGCGCTCGAGTCGCACATGGCGCAGACGCCCTACGACGTGGTGATCGGCGTGCGTTCGTCTTCGTTGCTGCTGGCCCGGCAGATCTATCCGTCGCGGGTCCGCGTGGTGGCATTCGGCTGGGAGCGCCTCAGGTTCAAGTCCGAACAGGAGCGCGACGACATGCGGGGGGCGTTCTTGGCCTGCGGCGTGGAGTTCGCGTGAGCCTCGCTCAGCTGCGCGAGCGGATTCCGCTGGTCAATTCCTGGCTGCTCGCCGCGGTGTTCTTCTGCATTCCGGTGCAGATCGCGCCGGCCTACGTTCTGTCGGCGGCGATGCTGGCGCTCTGGACGATCGAAGGTCGCTTCGGCGAGAAGCTGGGCGAACTGGCGCGCGAGCCGCTGGTCTGGGTGGTGCCCGGCTACTACGGGGTGCTGTTGCTGTCGATGCTCTGGACCGACGACAGCAGCTGGGGCTGGCAGATGGTGCAGCGGCACAAGTTCTTCCTGCTGTTCCCGCTGTATTTCAGCGTCGCGCGCGCCGAGCACTTCGGTCGTTACGTCGCCGCGTTCCTCGCATCGATCGCGTTGTGCGAGGCGCTGGCGTTCTACAACTGGACGCAACTGTATTTGTGGCCAGGGCTGCCGGAGGGGATTCGCGTCGACAAGAACCCCGACGACACCGCGCCGTTCGTCGATCGGATCTTCTACACGCCTGCGCTGGCGCTGGCGGGGTACCTCGCAGGCCATCGACTGCTCTTCGACGCAAACGGGACGCGCGAGCGCATACTCTACGGGGCGTTGCTCGCGGTAACGACGCTGAACCTGCTGATCGCCGGAGGCCGGGCGGGGATGGTCGGCTTCCTCGCGCTGCTCGCGCTGCTCGCATTCCAGCGTCTAGCGCGTCGCCCGGTCGTCGCGGCCTGGGTCGCCTCGGCGCTGGTCGTCGGCGTGCTGATCGGCGGCTACTACGGCAGCAGCTACTTCCGGAAACGCGTCGACATGGCGGCGGATCAGGTGGTGCACTACGAAGAGCGCCCCAATACGTCGGTCGGCCTGCGTATCGTCTACACGCTCAACGCGCTGCGAATCTACGCGGAGCACCCGCTGCTCGGTGTCGGAATCGGCGACTACCCTCGCGAATACGAGCGGATGAATGCGCTGCACACCCCGGGCTGGGAGCCCGCCTGGAACCCGCACAACCAGTACCTGCAGATGCTGACCGCTGCCGGGATCCCCGGGGGGCTTGCGCTCGTGCTCGTGCTGTTCTATCCGCTGCTTCGGCGCGGCCCTCCGGACGGCCGCGAACGGATCCGTCGCGCGGTGCCGGTGCTGATGATCACGATCTGCCTGTTCGAATCCTACCTGCTGCGCTCCAACATCAGCATGATGTACATGCTCTTCACCGCGGCGCTGTGGCGCGGCGTTCGCGCGGGTCGCTAGCCGGCGGCGCGCCGCCCGCGTGCGCAATCGCTGCGGCCGTAGGCGAGCGTCTCTCCGCCGGGCCCTTGTCCGAGCGCCCCGCGCCCCCATATCGAGACCGTGAGGAGTACAGGATGTCGTCGTCGACCCGCCCGGCCGCGGTAGCGGGCACGTTCTACCCAGGAGCCGCGGGCGCATTGCGCGACGCGATCTCCGATTGCTTGTCGTCTGCGGCAGGTCCGATTCGCGGGCCGGCGCCGAAGCTGTTGGTCGTGCCGCACGCCGGCTACATCTACTCCGGGCCGATCGCCGCGCAGGCCTACGCGCTGTTGGCGCCGTGGCGCGACCGGATCGAGCGCGTCGTGCTGCTGGGCCCGGCGCACCGTGTCGCGGTTCGCGGGTTCGCCGCGCCGACCGTCGCCGCATTCGAGACGCCGCTCGGCGCGGTTCGGGTCGATCGCGAGACGATCGACGCTCTGGCCGCGTTGCCGCAGGTCGTGTCGAACGACGTTGCGCATATGCACGAGCATTCGCTCGAGGTGCAGTTGCCGTTTCTGCAGACGGTGCTCGGGCACTTCTCGATCGTGCCGCTCGTGGTCGGGCGCGCGACCCCCGTCGAAGTCGCCGAGGTGCTCGAGCGCGTCTGGGGCGGCGACGAGACGCTGATCGTCGTCAGCTCCGACCTGTCGCACTACTTGCCGCGTCCGCAGGCGCGCGCGGCCGACGCGGCGACCGTCGAGCGCATCCTCGCGCTCGACGCGAGCATCGATCACGACCAGGCGTGCGGCGCCACGCCGCTCAACGGCGCGTTGCGGGTCGCGCGGGCGCGAGGCCTGGCGCCCCGGCTGCTCGATCTGCGCAACTCCGGCGACACCGCCGGAGATCGGTCGCGCGTGGTCGGCTATGGCGCGATCGGATTCTGGCCCGACGCGCTCGGCGCGGCCCTGCTCAGTCGTGCCCGCAACGCGATCGCCGCCGCGCTCGGATTGCCGCAGGTGGCCGAGCCTTCGCACCCGGTGCTCGCGGCCCCGGGAGCCACGTTCGTCACGCTGCGCCGCGCGGGACGGTTGCGCGGCTGCATCGGGCGGCTCGAGGCCAGCGAGCATTCGATCGACGAGGACGTGCGCCGCAACGCGCGCCGTGCCGCGTTCGAGGACCCGCGCTTTCCGCCGGTCGGGGTCGACGAGTGGCCGGAGCTCGCGATCGAAGTGTCGGTGCTCGGCGCGCTCGAGCCGCTGGCGGCGAGGACCGAGTCGGATGCCTGCCGGCTGTTGCGCCCGCACGAGGACGGCGTCGTCCTCGACTGGCGCGGCAGGCGCGCGACCTTCCTGCCCCAGGTCTGGGAGCGGATTGCCGGCGCGCGAGAGTTCCTGTCGGCGCTGCGTCACAAGGCCGGCTTGCCCGCCGGTTTCTGGCACGAGGAACTGACGCTGTGGCGCTATCGAGTGCAGAAGTACGCCGACGAAGAGGTGCCCGCTTGAACCCTCGCGAAGACGCTCCCGCCGCCCATCCGGCGAAGTGGTGGCACCGCCTCGACGACGGACGCATCCAGTGCGACCTGTGCCCTCGAGACTGCAAGCTGCACGAAGGCCAGCGCGGCCTGTGCTTCGTGCGTGAGCGCCGCGGCGACGCGATGGTACTGGGCACCTACGGGCGCAGTTCGGGCTTCTGCGTCGACCCGATCGAGAAGAAGCCGTTGAATCACTTCCATCCCGGCTCGAGCGTCCTTTCGTTCGGCACCGCGGGCTGCAACCTGGCCTGCAAGTTCTGCCAGAACTGGGACATCTCGAAGAGTCGCGAGATGGACCGGCTGATGGACCGCGCGAGCCCGGCGCGCATCGCCGAGGCGGCACGCGACAACGGATGCGCGAGCGTCGCGTTCACTTACAACGACCCGGTGATCTTCGCCGAGTACGCGATGGACACCGCCGACGCCTGCCATGCGCTCGGCGTGAAGACCGTCGCGGTGACCGCTGGCTACCTCCACGCCGAGCCGCGACGCGAGTTCTTCTCGAAGATGGATGCGGCCAACGTCGACCTGAAGGCATTCAGCGAGGACTTCTACTTCAGGCTGACCGGCGCGCACTTGGCGCCTGTGCTCGAGACGCTGCGCTACGTGAAGCACGAGACCGATTGCTGGCTCGAGGTGACCACGCTGCTGATTCCCGGGCAGAACGACGGCGCCGACGAGGTGGACGCCATGACGCGCTGGATCGCCAGCGAGCTCGGCGACGACGTGCCGCTTCACTTTTCGGCGTTCCATCCCGACTACCGGATGACGGACGTCGCGCCGACGCCCGGGACGACGCTGGCGCGCGCGCGGGCGATTGCCCTCGGAAACGGGCTGCGCCATGTCTACACCGGCAACGTCCACGACCGGCCAGGGGGCGCGACCGCCTGCACCGGCTGTGGTGCGGTGCTGATCGAGCGCGATTGGCACGAGATCCTGCGCTACGACGTCGGCGGGAACGGCGCGTGCCCGCATTGCGCGGTGCCGCTGGCGGGCCGGTTCGGCGAGGGGCCGCAGCCATCCGATCGGCGGCGGCGCCCTGTGCGGGTCACCGTGCGCTGACACCCGCCCGGCCGGTGCCCGGCGGCGCGGCACGCCGCCCGGCTGGCAACGCCGGGCCGGCGCGTAAGCGGGTAGCATCCCGGGGTGCGCAACGTTCCGTTCACCCAGACATGACTCGCTCCGCGGCCGCCCCGAGACGCATCCTCATCGTTCGCACATCGGCCATCGGCGACGTCGTGTTCGCTTCGCCACTGGCGGCGGCCTTGCGGCGCAGCCATCCGGACGCGTATATCGCGTGGGTCGTCGAGCCCGGCATCGATGCGCTGATCGAGCACGATCCGGCGATCGATGAATGCATCGTATGGCCGAAGGCCGAGTGGCTGGACTTGTGGCGCCGCAGGCGGTGGCGTGAACTGTGGTGCAACATCAGGGCCTTTCGTGCCCGGTTGCGGCGGCTGCGCTTCGACGTCGCACTCGACTTGCACGGCCTCGCCAAGAGCGCGCTGATCGCGCGAATGAGCGGCGCTGCGCGCCGCGTGGGGCTCGGCGGGCGCGAAGGCAGCCGCTGGCTCGTGACCGAGGTCGTGCCGCGCGGCGGCGACGCGGCGCGCATTGGTTCGGAATACCTCTATCTGGCGCAGTATCTCGGCCTGATTTGCGACGACTTCCTGCCGCGACTGACCCTCGACGCGCAGGCCGAGAAGCGCGCGCTCGCGCTGCTCGCCGCGCGCGGCCTCGAGCCGGGACGTTACGCGGTGTTCGCCGCATTCACCACGCGTCCGCAAAAGCACTGGTTCGACGATTCA
Organism: Burkholderiaceae bacterium; assembly: GCA_019635275.1. Classification (GTDB taxonomy): domain Bacteria; phylum Pseudomonadota; class Gammaproteobacteria; order Burkholderiales; family Burkholderiaceae_E; genus Zeimonas. The sequence continues at coordinate 6,811 of JAHBZV010000082.1, forward strand.
TGGACGGCGCTTTCGGCCGTCGTGCAGGCGCGCACCGGCTTGAGGCCAGTGCTGCTGGGCGGCCGGGCCGACCGTGATGCAGCCGGCCGGCTGGCTGCCGATACGCCGGGGCTCGTCGACCTGGCAGGGGAAACCGGGCTCGGCGAGGCCGCGGCCGTGGTGCGTCACGCGGCCCTCCTGATCGGCGTGGACACGGGGCTCACGCATATGGGGATCGCGTTCTCGGTGCCAACGGTCGCGCTGTTCGGATCGACCCGTCCGTACACGATCACCGGGCGGGCCAACGCGCGCGTCGTATGGCTTGGAATGGACTGCTCTCCATGCGGCCGAAGACCCACCTGCGGTGGAGCGTGGACCTGCATGCGCGACATCACGCCGCACCGGGTGATCGAGGAGGCGAGCGCCGTGCTCGATGTCGCGCGGTGAGGGTGCTGCACGTCGAGGGCGGTCGGCACCTGTATGGCGGCGCCCGTCAGGTCGGCTACCTGATCGACGGACTCGCGCGGCGCGGCGTCGAGAACCTGCTGGCCTGCCCGATGGGCGCGGCGATCGCTTCACAGGTCAGCGGCAACGCGCGGGTGCTCGAGATGCCGATGCGCGGCGACGCCGATGCTGCACTGGCGTGGCGACTGGCCAGGACGATCCGCGCCGAGCGTCCCGACCTCGTCCATCTGCACAGCCGACGAGGTGCCGACCTGTGGGGCGGGATCGCCGCGCGGCTGACGGGATCGGCCTGCGTACTCTCCCGACGCGTCGACAATCCGGAGCCGCGCTGGATCGCGAAGCTCAGGTATCGACTCTACGACCGGGTGATCGCGATCTCCGAGGGGATTCGCAACGTGCTGGTGGCCGAAGGTGTGGATCCGGGGCGGATCGTCTGCGTCCGCAGCGCGGTCGACGCGGGTCCCTACCTGGCTGCGGTGGATCGCGACGCGTTCTTGCGCGAGTTCGACCTGCCGGCGCAGGCACGCGTGATCGGCATGGTCGCGCAGCTGATCGCTCGAAAAGGGCATCGCTACCTGATCGAGGCGACCGACCTGCTGCGCCGGTCGCATCCGGATCTGCGGGTGCTGCTGTTCGGTCAGGGACCCCTGCGGGGCGCACTCGAAGCCGAAGTCGACCGGCGCGGACTGCGCGACATAGTCCGCTTCGCGGGGTTTCGCGCCGACCTGCCCCGCTGGCTGGGCGGGCTCGACGTCCTCGCGCATCCGGCCGACATGGAAGGGCTCGGGGTCGCGCTGCTGCAGGCCTCCGCCGCGGCCGTGCCGATCGTTGCCAGCCGCGCCGGCGGCCTGCCTGAGGCGGTCGAGGACGGTGTGAGCGGCCTGCTGGTCGCGCCGGGCGACGTGTCCGAACTGGTCGCTGCGCTGGGCCGCCTGCTCGACGACGCGACGCTGCGTCGGCAGTTTGGCGAAGCGGGCCGTGCGCGCATCCTCGCCGGATTCTCGGTGGATGCGATGGTCGACGGCAATCTGGCTGTGTACCGCGGAATCCTCGGTCATCGTGCCAGTCGCGCTCCGGGGCGAGCCGCCAGGTGACGAAATCCGGCCTGCTGCCGGCGGTCTTCGGGAGCACCGCGGGCGATCAGACGACCAGACGCTCGGGGTGCGGCGCGCCCGCCGCGAAGCGCTCGATGCGCAGCGGCGCCAGGTCGATGAACGCCGGCTCGCCGGCGATCTCCTGCGCCGCGATGCGCCCGATCGCCGCGGCCTGCTGGACCCCGTGGCCCGAAAAGCCGCAGGCGTTGTACCAGCCCGGCGCGCCCGGCATTTCGCCGACGACCGGCTGGTGGTCGGGCATCGTCTCGTAATAGCCCCACCAGCACGCGCGGCGGTCGATCGACAGAGTGTCGAACCAGCGGAAGTGGCGCAGCGCCGATTCGTAGACCGTCTCGAGCCAGGTCCAGTCGACGCCCTCGGCGAAGCCGGTGTCGGCGGGGTTGCTCATGCCGAAGATCAGCCGGTCGCGCTCCGGGCGGAACCACAGGCCGGTGTCGAGGTCGACGGTGAGCGGATACACGGGCGCCGGCGCGAGCGGCGCCGTGGTATAGACCATGCGCCGCGCCGGGCACACCGGTACCTGCAGGCCGGCCAGCGCCGCGACCTTGCCGGCCCAGGCGCCCGCGGCGTTGACGATCCAGTCGGCCTCGAACTCGCCGTCTGCGGTGCTGGCCCGCCATCGGTCGCCATGTCGCTCGATCGAGCTCACCGCGCAGCTCAGCCTCACCATGGCGCCGGATGAACGCGCTTGCGCGAGCCAGCGCATCGTGATGCCGTGGGGATCGACGACGCCGTCGAGTGCGCACCAGGTCGCGCCGGCGAAGCCGTCGGGGTCGGCCGGCACGATGCGCGTCGCCGCGGCAGTGTCGAGGATCTCGACCGGCATGCCGAGGTGCTGCTGCATCCGTGCGGCCTCGCGATGCGCGCTCCATTGAGCGTGCGGCACGTAGAACAGGTAGCCGATCGGCCGGTAGCCGGCTTCGGGCAGTTCGCGATACTCGGCGATGCTCGCGGCCGAGAGACGCACGTTGACCTCTTCGGAG
>JAHBZV010000083.1 GCA_019635275.1 Burkholderiaceae bacterium
GAACGAAGGCGCGCAGAAGTGGGAAGCGGAGCTCAGCGTGCCACTATGGCTTCCCGGCCAGCAGACCGCCAGGCAGGCGCACGCGCGCAGCGCGATCGCCGAGGTCGAGACGCAACGTGCCGCGCTTCGCGTGTCGTTGGCCGGCGAAGTTCGAGCGCGATGGTGGGCGCTCGCCGCGGCGCGCAACGCGCGCGAGCAGGCGCTCCGGCGAGCCGCCAGCGCCGCGTCGCTGGAATCCGACGTGCTGCGTCGCTTCGCCACCGGAGAGTTGGCCCGGACCGACGCGAATCTCGCGCGCAACGAGCGCCTGGCCGCCGAGAGCGAAGCGATCGACGCGCAGACCGCCCTGCTCGGCGCGGAGGCTCGCCTGCGCGCCCTGACCGGGGCGGCGGTGCCCGCGGTGCTCGGGGCCGAATCGGCGCCCCCTGCGAACCCGGCGCTCGATCGCCACCCCCGGGTGCTCGCGGCGGCCGCGGCCGCGGAGGTCGCTCGCGCTGCGCTGCGGGTGGCCACCCGGTCGGCCCGCGAGGCGCCCACCGTGGCTGTGCGCGTCGAGCGTGACCGCGGCGCGGCTGCCGAGCCGTTCGCCAGTGCGATCGGGCTGCGGGTGACGATCCCGTTCTCCGCCGGTCCGCAGTTGCGGCAACGGACGGCCGAGGCGATCGCGGCGGCGTCGCGCGCCGAAGCCGAACTGGCGTTCGCACGCGCCGAGGTCGCCGGCGAAGTCGACCGTGCGCGAGCCGCGCTCGAAGCAGCAGACCGGCAACTCGATTCAGCGCGGCGGCGCCGCGAACTGACCGCCGACAACCTGCAACTGATCGAGAAGGCGTTCGCGCTCGGCGAAGCCGACCTCACCACGCTGCTGCGGGTTCGCGCCGCAGCGCTCGACGCCGAGGCATTCGACCTGCGTCAGCGCGCTGCCCGCGACGAAGCCGTGTCGCAACTTCGCCAGGCGCTGGGAGAACTGCCTTGAAGACACCTGCCTCGTTCCTGGTCGCGCTCGCGTTGGCGATACCCGTCATGGCCCACGAGGGCGAGGACCACGGAGCGCCGGCCCAAGCGGCCCCGACCGATGTCGGCCGCGCCCCGCGCGCGGCCGCGGCCACGGCCACGGCCACGGCCACGGCCACGGCCACCGAGACATTCGCGCTGCTCGCCGTGGGCGAACGCGACGGCCTGACCCTGTATCTCGACGACGTCGCCACGAACGCACCGGTGGACGGTGCGCGCCTGGAAGTGCAGGGCGATGGCTGGACGGCCGGAGCCGCTCGGGTCGAGGCAGGGGTGTACCAGGTCGCGTCGGACCGTCTTGCCAGCCCGGGATCGCATCCGCTGACGGTCGTCGTGCAGACCGACGACTCGGCCGACCTGATGACGCTCACGCTCGAAGTCCCCGACGGCGTGACGGCGCCTCGGCGCGCCGCGGAAGCGACGTCGCGCAACGCCCGAGTCGTCTGGGGTGCCTCGGGCGCAGTGGTGCTGGCCGGCGCCGGACTCGTCGCGGTCCGCCGCAGAAGCCGACGACTCCGACAGGAGGGTGAATCGAGATGAATGCGTCATTCCTGCCCGTGCTGCTGGCGGCGGCGCTGTCGCTGCCGGGCGCGCCCGCGACGGCCCACGAGGGCGAGGCCCACGACACGCCGTCCGACGTACGCGCAGCCCCCGCCGAAGGCACGGCAGCATCCGCGCCGGGGCCCGACGAAGGCGCCGCCGCGCAACGGCAGGCCGACGGCAGCGTGTTCGTGCCCAAGCTGGTGCAGTACCGGATCGGCGTGCGAACGCAGCGGGCCAGGCTCGAGCCGCTGTCGGCACCGCTGCAACTCGCCGGCGTGGTCGTCGCCGATCCGAACGCCGGCGGCCGCGTGCAGGCGAGCCAGGCCGGCCGCGTCGAACCGGGGCCGTCCGGCTTGCCGATGCTCGGCCAGGGCGTCGCGAAAGGGCAGGTGATCGCCTGGCTGCAGCCGACGATCGGCAACGTCGAGCGCGGCAACCAGCAGGCTGAACTGGCGGCGATCGACGCCCAGCTCGAGATCGCGAAGGGCCGGGTGGCGCGCTACGAGCAGCTCGACGGTGCCGTCCCGCGCAAGGACCTCGAGGCGGCACGCGTGGAGGCGCGGGCGCTGCAACTGCGCCGCGCCGCACTGAGCGCGGGGCTCGGTGCGCGCGAAGCGCTGCGTGCGCCGGTTTCCGGCGTGGTGAGCGTGGCCGCCGCCGTCGCAGGGCAGGTCGTGGAACCCCGCGACATCCTGTTCGAGATCGTCGATCCGTCCCGCCTCGCGATCGAGGCGCTCGCCTACGATCCCGCGCTGGCCGACGGCATCCGGAGCGCCGACGCGGTCACGAGCGGCGGCACACTGTCGCTGCAATTCGCCGGCGCCGGCCGGCAGCTGCGCGGGCAGGCGCTGCCCCTGTTGTTTCGGGTGAAGACACCCGGCGTCGCACTGGCGGTCGGCCAACCCGTGCAGGTGATCGCCCGAAGCGCACGCACGCTCCGGGGCGTGGCCCTGCCGCAGGAGGCGCTCGTTCGCAACCGCGCCGGCGAATGGGTCGTCTGGGTCCACGTCGCGCCCGAGCGCTTCGCGCCGCGTCGCGTCGTCTCCGAAGCGCTCGACGCGCGGACGGTGGCGGTCGCCTCCGGCATCGCCCCGGGCGACCAGGTCGTCGTCTCGGGCGCCAGCCTGCTGGCGCAGGTGCGCTGAAGTGTTCGAGTTCCTCGTCCACACGAGCCTGCGTCAGCGGCTGATCGTCCTGGCCGCGTCGCTGCTGCTCGTCGCCTACGGCGTGCTCACGTTGCGCGCGATGCCCGTCGACGTGTTCCCCGACCTGAACAAGCCGACCGTCACGCTGATGACCGAAGCCGGCGGCATGGCACCCGAGGAAGTCGAGCAGCTCGTCACCTTCCCGATCGAGTCGACCATGAACGGCATGCCCGGGGTCACGCGGGTGCGCTCGGTCTCCGGCGTCGGCCTGTCGATCGTCTACGTCGAGTTCGAATGGGGATCGGACATCTACCGCAACCGGCAGCAGATCTCCGAGCGCCTGAACCTGGTTCGCGGGCAGCTGCCGCCCGACGTGCTGCCGCAGCTCGGCCCGATCTCGTCGATCATGGGCGAGATCCTGCTGATCGCCCTGCCGGCCGACCCCGCCAGGGCGAGCCCGATGCAGGTCCGCGAGTACGCCGACTGGGTCGTCCGGCCGCGCCTGCTGACGATTCCGGGCATCGCGCAGGTCATCGCCATCGGCGGCGAGGTGCGCCAGTACCGGGTCGAGTTGCGACCCGACCAGCTCCAGGCACTCGGCGTGCCGCGGGAACGCGTCGATGCGGCGCTGAAGGACTTCGGCGCCAACACCAGCGGCGGATTCCTCGAGGCGCGCGGGCGCGAGTACCTGGTGCGCCAGATCGGACGCACCACGCGGATCGAGGACCTTCGCAACCTGGTCGTCTCGGTGAACGACGGCCAGCGGGTCTTGCTGGGCCAGGTCGCGAACGTCGGCGTCGCGCCCGCGATCAAGCGCGGCGACGCCGGGTACGACGGCAAGCCGGCCGTGATCCTCTCGGTGCAGAAGCAGCCGGGCGCCGACAGCGTGACGCTGACGCGCGAAGTCGAGAAGGCGATCGCCGACCTGTCGAAATCCCGCCCGGCCGGGGTCGAGGCGCCGCAGTTCCTGTTCCGGCAGGCGGACTTCATCGAGCGATCGGTGGGCAACGTCGAGGACGCCTTGCGCGACGGTGCGATCCTCGTCGCGGTCGTGCTGTTCCTGTTCCTGCTCAACGTCCGCACGACGCTGATCTCGCTCACCGCGATTCCCGTGTCGCTGCTGGCCAGCGCGCTGGTGTTCCGCTACTTCGGACTGTCCATCAACACGATGACGCTCGGCGGCCTGGCGATCGCCATCGGCGAGCTGGTCGACGACGCAGTCGTCGGCGTGGAGAACGTCCTGCGCCGGCTCAAGCTCGAGCGCGCGTCGGCCCATCCGCGGCCGGTCGCCGAAGTGATCGCGACGGCGACGCTCGAGGTGCGCTCGGCCATCGTCTACGCGACGGTCATCATCGTGCTCGTCTTCGTGCCGCTGTTCGTGCTCCCCGGCATCGAGGGCCGGCTGTTCACGCCGCTCGGCGTGGCCTACATCGTGTCGATCCTCGCCAGCATGGTGGTCTCGGTGACGCTCACCCCGGTGCTGGCGTACTACCTGCTACCCGGCATGAAGCTGCTCGGGCACGGAGACAGCCCGTTGGTGTCGTGGCTGAAGCGCCAGGACGCACGGCTGCTCGACTGGTCGTTCGATCGCAGCCGGGGCCTGCTCGTCGTCGCGGCGGCCGCGGTGCTGGTCGCCGGCGCGTCCCTCGCGTTCTTCCCGAGGTCGTTCCTGCCGCCCTTCAACGAAGGCACGCTGACGGTGAGCCTGCTGCTCGAGCCGGGCACGTCGCTTCAGGAGTCGAACCGGATCGGCGCGCTGGCCGAGCAGCTCGTCATGAAGGTGCCCGAGGTCACGCAGGTCGGCCGGCGCACCGGGCGCGCGGAACTCGACGAGCACGCCGAGGGCGTGCACTCCACCGAAATGGACGTGGACCTCGCGCCGTCGAAAAGGCCCCGGGATGCGGTCATCGGCGAGATCCGTGCCCGGCTGGCCGGGCTGCCCGCCGTCGCCAACGTGGGCCAGCCGATCTCGCACCGGCTCGACCACCTGCTCTCCGGCGTTCGTGCGCAGATTGCCCTGAAGGTGTACGGCGACGACCTCGACACGCTGCGCGCACTGGCCGAAGACCTGCGCGCGAGGATGGCCCGGATTGCCGGCGTCACCGACCTCCAGATCGAGAAGCAGGTGCTGATTCCGCAGGCCAAGATCCGCGTCGACTACGCCGAGGCCGCGCGCCACGGCGTGGCGCCCGGCGCATTGCTGCGCGGCCTGGAGCAGATGATCGCCGGCGAACGCGTCACGCAGCTCGTCGAGGGGAACCGCCGCTTCGACCTGGTGACCCGCTTGCCCGAGGACGGCCGCGACATGCATGCACTGTCCCGCCTGCCGATCGAGACGCCGCTCGGATACGTTCCGCTGTCCAGGCTGGCCGACATCGAGGACGGCGACGGGCCGAACCAGATCGTCCGCGAGAACGCGCGCCGACGGATCGTCGTATCCGCCAACACCGACGGCAGCGACATGGCCGGGGTGATCCGCGCGATACGCGCGGAGCTGGCCGCCAGGCCGATGCCCGACGGCTACTTCACCTCGCTCGAGGGGCAGTTCCAGGCCCAGGAGCAGGCGACGCGACTGATCGGAGCGCTGGCGCTGGTGTCGCTGTCGATGATCTTCCTGGTGCTGTACGGCCGCTACCGGTCGACCACGCTCGCGCTGATCATCATGGGCAACATCCCGCTGGCGCTGGTGGGCAGCGTGATCGCGCTATGGGTGTCGGGACAGCCGCTGTCCGTGGCCGCGCTGGTGGGCTTCGTCACGCTGGCGGGCATCGCGACGCGCAACGGCATCCTGAAGGTCTCGCACTACGTGAACCTCTGCGCATTCGAGGGCGAGCGATTCGGCAGGTCGATGATCGTTCGCGGCTCGCTCGAGCGCCTGACGCCGGTCCTGATGACCGCGCTGGTGGCGGCGTTCGCGCTGGTGCCGCTGCTGGCGTCGGCCGACGCTCCGGGCAAGGAGGTGCTGCACCCGGTCGCCGTGGTCATCTTCGGCGGACTGATCAGCTCGACGCTGCTCGACACCGTGCTCACGCCGATGATGTTCTGGAGATGGGGCGAGAAGCCGCTGCAGCGGCTTCTCGATGCGCGAAGTTCCGAAAGCTACTGACGTCCGAACGAAGGAAACCGACATGAAACGCTCACTGACCGGCTCGGCGATCGCGGTCGCGCTCGCCCTCGCAGCCTCGCCCGCGTTCGCCCACGACGACGCGTACCTGGACACGCTGGAGGCGCCGCATGGCGGCCAGTTGCGCATGGCCGGACCCTGGCACTACGAACTCGTGACGGCGAGCGACGCCGAGGCCTCGGGCGACAGTCCGCTCGTCGTCTACGTCACCGATCACGCCGGCGCGCCGGTCTCGACGGCGGGCGCGACCGGAACGGCCACGATCCTGTCGGGCAAGGTGACGTCGACCGCCGCGCTGACCCCCGACGGCGGGAACCGGATGAAAGGCGTGTCGCGCCACGCGCGCACGCCCGGCGCGAAGATCGTGGTGTCGATCACGCTGCCGGGCAAGGCGCCCGGGCAGGCGCGATTCACGCCGGGCTCGGCCGCCGCCCATCCGATGCCGATGCAGACCGGTCGCGCGCAATGACGCGAGCGGGCTCATTCGACAGCGACCGGCCGGGTGCCGGTCGTGCGCTTCAGCGGCTCCCGGCCAGCCGTTCGAGTTCGTCGTGCCGACGCCGGACGTCGGCGGGCCAGGTCGACTTGACGTACGAGAGCACCGCGACGATCTGCTCGTCGCTCAACACGCCGGCATAGGCCGGCATGTCGCTCTGGTAGCCCGGCGGCGCGTACTTCTGCACGCCTTCCTTGACGATCCCGAACAGCACGTCGCCGGGGTGATGCCAGGTGTGGCCGCTGGCGTCGTGCGGCGGTGCCGGCATGCGCCCGTTCGGCCCGCGCGAGCGCCAGTCCGGCTGCCCCTCGAGGTTCGCGCCGTGGCAGCTCGCACAGTGCTTCGCGTAGACCTCGCGGCCGAGCGCGACCAGGCGCGCGTCGTCCGGATCGATGCGGCCGGGTTTCGCGTCGCCGAACTGCCACCATGCCAGCGCAAGGATCGCCGCCGCCGCCCCAGCCGCGACCAGCCAGCGCGTGATCGACCCCTTCGCGGCCTTCGCATCGGCGGGCTTCATGCGCTGGGTCATGTCGCCTCCGGCGATCGCTCGCGCCGCAGTCGCAGCGCGTTGGACACCACCGACACCGAGCTCAGGCTCATCGCCAGCGCAGCGATCATCGGCGACAGCAGCAGGCCGAATGCCGGGTACAGCACGCCCGCGGCCACCGGCACGCCGAGCGCGTTGTAGACCAGCGCGAAGCCGAGGTTCTGCCGCATGTTCTGCACCGTCTGCCCGGAGATGATCCGCGCGCGCGCGATCGCGCGCAGGTCGCCCTTGACCAGCGTGACGTGGCCCGCGTTCATCGCCACGTCGGTACCGGTGCCCATCGCGATGCCGATGTCCGCCTGCGCGAGCGCCGGCGCATCGTTGATCCCGTCGCCGGCCATCGCGACCTTGCGGCCGCTGGCCTGCAATCGCTGCACGATCGCGACCTTGTCGGCGGGCTTGACCTCGCCGATCACCTCATCGATGCCGAGCTTCGCGGCGACCGCGCGCGCGGTCGTCCAGCCGTCGCCGGTGGCCATGACGATGTGCATCCCGTCTTCGCGCAGGCGGCCGATCGCCTCCGGCGTGCTCGCCTTGATCGGATCGGACACCGCGAGCAGGCCGGCCAGCCGCCCGTCGACCGCCAGATGCATGACGCTGGCGCCCTGCCCGCGCAGTGCCTCGGCCCGCTCCGACAGCGCCCGCCAGTCGACGCGCTCGGCCTCCATCAGCGCGGTGTTTCCCAAGGCGAGTCGCCGGCCGCCCACGACGCCGCGCACGCCGATTCCGCTGGCCGACTCGAAGGACTCGGCCGCGTCGAGCGGCAGGCCGCGCCGCCGTGCCTCGGCGACGATCGCCTGCGCCAACGGGTGCTCGGAGCCCTGGTCGAGGCGCGCCGCGAGCGAGAGGACCTCGCCCTCGGCGAATCCGGCGGCCGGCACGACGCTGTCGAACGCCGGCTTGCCCTCGGTCAGCGTGCCCGTCTTGTCGACGACCAGCGTGTCGATCCGCCGGAAGGCCTCGATCGCGGCGGCGTCGCGAAACAGGATGCCGTGCGTGGCCGCCTTGCCGGTCGCCACCATGATCGACATCGGCGTCGCCAGCCCCAGCGCGCACGGGCACGCGATGATCAGCACGGCCAGCGCATTGATCGTCGCGAAGACCCAACTCGGCTGCGGCCCGAACAGGCCCCAGGTTACGAAAGTCGCGACCGCGACGCCGATCACCGCGAGAACGAACCAGCCGGCCACCCGGTCGGCCATGCGCTGCATCGGCGCGCGCGAGCGCTGCGCCTGGGCGACCATGTTCACGATCTGCGCCAGCATCGTCTCGGAGCCGACTCGCTCGGCGCGCATCACCAGCGCACCGCTGGTATTGAGCGTCGCACCGATCAGCCGGTCACCGGCGCGCTTGCCGACCGGGATCGGCTCGCCGGTCAGCATCGATTCGTCCACCGGGCTCTCGCCTTCGAGCACGACGCCGTCGACCGGAACCTTCTCGCCGGGGCGCACGCGCAATCGGTCGCCGACGTGCACGTGCGCGAGCGGCACGTCGCCCTCGGTGCCGTCGTCGTTCAATCGGCGGGCCGTCTTCGGAGCGAGCCCCAGCAGCGCCTTGATCGCGGCCGACGTCTGGCCGCGCGCCTTCAGTTCGAGCATCTGCCCGAGCAGCGTGAGCGAGACGATGACGGCCGCGGCCTCGAAGTACACGGCCACGCGACCGTGTGCCATGAACGACTCGGGAAACCACGCCGGCGCGACCGTGGCCGCCACGCTGTAGAGGAACGCGGCCCCGACGCCCAGGCCGATCAGCGTCCACATGTTCGGGCTGGCGTTGCGGATCGACTGCGCCATCCGCACGAAGAACGGCCACCCGCCCCACAGCACGACCGGTGCCGTCAGCACGAGCTCGACCCACGACTGCGTGCGCGGCG
>JAHBZV010000084.1 GCA_019635275.1 Burkholderiaceae bacterium
TCTAGCGCTGCGCCGCTCGCAGCCGCGCCACCGACCGAACGAAGTCGACCAGCAGCGCGAGCGCAAGCCCCGCAGCGCCCGCGGCCACGACGTAGACCCACGGATAGACGACCGCCTTCAGCGTCTCCGACAGCGATCCGGTCTCGTGCAGCACCCGGCCGTAGCGCGCGAGGTACCAGGCCAGGGCCGCGAACAGCAGCAGCGCGAGCAGGCTCGTCAGCAGCTCGACCGCGGCGCGCGCGCGGCCCTGCAGGCGGGTGGTCAGCAGGTCGATCGCGACGTGGCCGCGGTGCCGCTGGGTGTAGCCGAGCGCGAGCGCCATCGCCGCCGCCGACAGCCAGCCGATGATCTCGTAGGATCCGGCCACCGGTCGCCCGAGCGCGCGCAGCACCATGTCGGCGACGGTGAACACCATCATCGCGATCAGCGCGAGGCCGGCCGCCCAGGCCAGCCCCCGGTTCACGAACGCGTCGAACCTCTCGAGCCAGGACATCTGCGGGCGCGCCCGCTCACTGCTTCATGTACTGGTCGCGCAGCTCGCGCATCCGCGCAAGGTACTTCGCCGCGGGCAGGCCCTTGGCGGTCATCTCCTTGACCCACTCGTCTTCCATCGGCTTGAGCTTCGCGTCCCAGGCCGCGCGCTCCTGCGCCGACACCGGAACGACCTGAAGGTTGTGCGTCTTCTTCGCCCACTCGAGCGCGCCGCCGACGTTCTGCTTGTCGTGGTACTGACCGGTCCAGACGGCCATCTCGGGGCCGAGCTCGTCGATCACCTTTTTCACGTCGGCCGGCAGCGCGTCGAAGCGCTTGCGATCCATCACCGCTGCGAAGGTCACGACCACCGTCGGGTAGTCGGTCACGTACTTCAGCGTCTCGGCGAGCTTGAAGTCCTGCAGCACTTCGCGCGAGGTCATCGTGCCGTCGATGACGCCGGTCTGCACCGATTGCGGCACCTCGGGCATCGGCATGCCGACCGGGGCCGCGCCGAGCGCCTTGAGCACCGGCACGCCGGTGCCCGCGGCGCGCAGCTTCATGCCGGCCAGCTCGGCCGCGGTGCCTGCCGGCTTGCGCGACTGGATATAGCCCGGCTCGGTGGTGAACATTGCGATGACCTTGAAGTTCTCGAATTCCTTGGGCTGGAACTCCTTCGTGATCTCCCACAGCACGCGGCTGGCCACCGTCGCGTTCGGAAAGCCGACCGGCAGCGAAACGCCGGAGGTCAGCGGGAAACGGCCCGGATCGTACGACGGCGCACCCAGGCCGATGTCGGCCACGCCCTTGGTCACGCCGTCGTACATCTCGCGCGCGCCGAGCAGCGTGCCGGCGGGGAAGGTCTTCACCGCGACCTTGCCGTTGGTGCGCTTGGCGATCTCGTCGGCCCAGTGCGCCATCTGCTTGCCGGGGAACGTGCCGGCCGGTGCGAAGAACGCGTAGGTCAGGTTGACCTCGGCGGCCTTCGCGGCCAGCGGCGCGGCCAGGGCCATGGCCCCGGCCACCAGCGACGCGGCGAGGCGCCTCGTCAGGGGGCCGGGCGCGGAGAGCGGTAGCGACTGCATGCGGATCATGGTCTCACCTCACTGTTGTCGAGCCGAAGCGGTTGACGGAATAACCAGGTCGACCCCGTCCAGGCTCGTCGGCCTGACCCTGGCGCGGTCGTAGTTGGGCGTGTGCGGGAACGGGCGCGTGGCGTCGAAGCCGACCTTGGCGCCGAGGTAGTTCGGGAACGACGGGTTCAGCCCGTGCCCGAATACGTTGTCGATCACCATGATTCCCTTCGCCGGGTCGAGCCGGGTCGCCATCGCCCACTCGATGTCGGCCGGATCGCGGATGTCGACGTCGTCGTCGACGACGGTGACCATCTTCAATGGCGGAAACGCGGCGAAAGCCGCCATCAGCGCCTGCTTCGCCCAGCCTGCGCGCTTCTGCGCGATCTGCACCACCGCGTGGTAGAAGCCGCAACCGCCGTGCGAGAAGTAGACGTCCTTCACGCCCGGCACCTGCTTCTGCAGCAGCGCCAGCACGTTCGCCTCGCCGAGCAGCCCGACCGAGTTGTAGACCTCGACACCGGACAGGATGGTCTGGAACACCGGCTGCCGGCGCCGGTGGATGCGGTGCACGCGCACCAGCGGCCGCGGCGCGACGGTGGCGTAGTAGCCGGTGACCTCGGCGAACGGCCCTTCGTCGTGCAGCTCGCCCGGCACCATCTCGCACTCGAGCGCGAACATCGCGTGCGCCACCATCTCGACCGGCGACGTGGTGCCGCGCACCAGCTGGAGCGGCTGGCCGTGGAACTCGCTGGCGATGCCCAGCTCGTCGGTGTCGATCGGCGCGGCCTCGGCCGGCGTGGCGGCCGAGAAGTGCAGCCCCGGGCCGACACCGACGTTCAGTGTGAACGGCAGCGACTGCCCGAGCCGCGCCGCCTTTTCGAGGTAGGTCTCGAGGTGCCGGCCGGCGTCGATGTTGACGGCCAGCCGGTCCTTGCCGATCACCATGAAGCGCTGGATCGACGCGTTGCGTACGCCTGTTTCGGGGTCGCGCGCGATGACCACCGCCGCATCGAAATACGGCCCGCCGTCCTGCTCGGCGTGAATCGGGACCGGCAGCTTCGACAGGTCGACGCCCGGCTCGGTGACCTGCAGCACCGGCCCGGTGTCGACGACGACCGGATCGACCGGGCGCTGCTGCCAGTTGCGGATGCACTGCGAGACGTGCTGCGGCAGTTGGTGCTCGGGGCGCCCGAACAGGTCGGCGAGCAGTTCGCGCGACCAGTACAGGCCGGTGAAGACCGGGTAACGGCTGCCCTTGACCTTCTCGAACAGCACCGCCTGCGGCCGGCCCTCGAAATGCGCGGCGATCGACGCGAGCTGCCAGGCAGGGTCGACTTCGGAGCGAACGCGCACCAGCCGTCCACGACGGTCGAGCGTCTTGATGATCGCGCCGAGGTCGGCGACGACGGGCACGCCGGGCGCGGTGCCGGCCATGGTCCCCTCCTGGTTGTCATTGCGCCCCCGGATCGGCGCGTGCGCAGTCATCGGGAGGGGCGATCGTTTGCCTGCATGGTAGTGGATGCGTCGGCGGGTGGGAAGTGCGCGAGGCCAGCCGCGTCGGAGATGTGATCGGCGAGCGGCACGCGCACGCAGGCCGCCGTTCCACCGCCGTCGCGTGGCGCGAGATCGACGCTCCAGCCATTGGCGTTGGCCAGCTGGCGCACGATCGCGAGGCCCAGGCCGCTGCCCCCGGTGCTGCTGCTGCGCGACGGCTCGAGCCGGTAGAACGGACGGAACACGGCTTCGCGCTCGTCGTCGGGCAGCCCCGGCCCGCGGTCGAGCACGCAGATGTCGACGCGGCCGTCGACGAGCCGGTACTCGAGCTCGACCGGCTGGCCGCCGCCGTAGCGCAGCGCGTTGTCGACCAGGTTCGACAGGATGCGCTTGAGCGCCAGCGGTCGTGCGCGCACCCGGCACTGCGGGCCCTTGCGGCCGTGGATTGCCGCACCGGCGTGCGCGTGCTCGCTGGCGACCTCGGCGAGCAGGTCGCACAGATCGAAATCCACGGTGTCTCGCTCGGCGAAGTCCCGCCCGACTTCGAGGCAGCGCGCGATCAGTTCGTTCATGCCGTCGACGTCGCGCATCACACGGTCGAACAGCTCGCGCTCGGGCTTCTCCGACAGCATGCCGAGGGCCAGCGAGATGCGGGCCAGCGGCGTGCGCAGGTCGTGCGAGATCCCCGCGAGCAGCGTGGTGCGGTTGGCGAGCAGTTCCTGCACCTGTTCGCCCATCCGGTTGAACTCGCGCGCGAGCGTGGCGATCTCGGTCGGGCCCGTTTCGGGGAGCGGGTCCGGACGGCGTCCCTGGCCGATCCCCTGCGCCGCGCCGGCCATTCGAGTCAGCGGGCCGATGAGACGGTGTGCGAGCCACGCGGAGGTGACCAGCGCCACCACCGTGCCCACCGACAGGATGAGCAACATCGCCAGCCACGGCTGGACGTCGACGCGGCTGGCCGGGAAGCCGATGCGGACCGTCTGGCCATCGGCCGGCACGTCGGCCCAGTACCACTGCTCGCCGTCGTCGGCATGGCTCGCGCGCAACTCGACGCGCCGGCCGACGCGCGCGCCCAGCGCGGCCTCGAGAAGGCCGAAGTACGGCAGGCGGCGGGTGAACCCTTGCACCTCGCCGGGAGGGTCCTGAACCTGCAGCCGGTGTTCGCGGTGGATGCGCTCCTGGATCCACGGCCGCTCGGCGGCCGGCTCGGCGGCCCACGATCGCGCCGTGTCGACCATCAGCGCGGCGAAGTCGCTCGTCGCGCGCTGGCCGAGCGGCATCAGCGCGAACCAGGTGACGACGGCAATGGTGAAGAGCTGGAACGCGAACGAGGCGGACGCGATCACCAGCGCCGTGCGGCCGAACAACGTGCGCGGCAGCATCAGGCGCGCGCGCGCGTCGCCCCCGGCGAGAACAGGTAGCCCTCGCCCCAGACGGTGCGCAGGTAGACCGGGCGCGCGGGATCGGGCTCGATCCGCCGTCTCAGGCGAGTGACGCGCACGTCGACCATCCGGTCGAACGGTGCGCGCTCGTATCCCTTCAGCAGGTCGACCAGCGCATCGCGGCTCAGCACGCGGTCGGGATGTTCGAGCAGCACCTCGAGCAGCTTGAACTCCGCGCCCGAGATCTCGACTTCCTCGCCGTTGCGCGTGAGTCGTCGCGACTCGAGGTCGACCTCGAAGGGTCCGAAGCGGCGCAGCCGCCCGGTGGCGAGCGGCGCGTGCCGCCGGCGCAGGACGGCGGCCACGCGTGCGAGCAACTCGCGATGGCTGAACGGCTTCGGAAGGTAGTCGTCCGCGCCGACCTCGAGGCCCACGATGCGATCGATTTCCTCGCCGCGCGCCGACAGCATGATGATCGGCGGCGCCCCCTGCGCGCTCAGTGCGCGCGCGAGGGTGAGGCCGTCTTCGCCGGGCAGCATCACGTCGAGCAGCAGCAGGTCGACCCGCTCGGTGGCGAGGTGGCGCTTCATTGCCGCGCCGTCGGGCACGCCGGTCGCCTCGTAGCCGTTCTCCGACAGGTAGCGCACCAGCAACTCGCGCAGTCCGTCGTCGTCGTCCACCACCAGGATCCGACCGCGCTCGCCGGCCATCGTCTCGCCCGACCTCTCGAAACAACTCGTAACAAACACCGGCTTGCGGCAACACGCCGGAAACGACCGGGGCCTAGCCTGTCTCGAAACCTAGCACAGGCATGGAGGGACGGATGATCCGGCATGCGATTGTCATGATCTCGATCATTTCGGCAGCGATGTCCGCCGCGGCCGACCCGGTCGGGGTGCGCGCGAAGGGTGGCCACCCCGAGTACCTGTTCCTCGAGAAGGCGCCCCGGTCCGAGGCGCCGGCGACCGCGCAAAAGCTGGCGCGCGCGGTGATCGCCGGCCGCATGATCATCTTCGCGTACAGCCGGAAGCTCACCGATCCCGCGCTCGGCGACAAGGGCTTCACCGGCGAATTCTTCGAGGGGCAGTGGCGAGCCGCCCTCGAGGGCGAGCTGATCGACGCGACGCCGAGCCAGCGCCGGATGCTGGAGAAGCTCTTCTGGGCCGGCCGCCAGGTGATCGACAACAACCAGGACCGCCTGAACGTCAAGGGCATCGCCTGGAAGAACTTCCTGCCGGCCAAGTGGGAGCGCGAGATGGGCCAGGTGTTCACCGCGCGCACCGGCATCATCATCAAGCAGCCCGGCCGCAACTACCGCAGCCCGGTCAACGTGCCCGACGAGGTCGAGCGCAGCGCGATGCAGCACTACGTGAACGCCGGCCGCGACGAGAACCGCCCGCAGACGGCGTTCGCGACGATGGGCAAGCAGGCGGTCTACCGCCACATGGAGCCCATCCGCCTGATGGATGCGTGCCTGTCCTGCCACGGCAAGCCCAAGGGCGAGCCGGACATGCTCGGCTATGCCCGCGACGGCCTCGACGCCGGCGACTTGATCGGGTTGATGAGCGTCACGGTCGCCGTCGAAGACTGACCACCCCTCGCGAAGGAACCACGACGATGAGACAACGCTTCCTTCTCCTGTCTGCGGTTGCCGCCTGTGCGGCCTCGGTGGTGATCGGCCTGGTGCCGGGATCGACCGCCCCGGCGCGCGCGCAGGCGAACGCGCCGACCGCAGACATGGCCGAGATGCGGCGCGGCATGGAACTGATGCAGAAGCAGATGGCGCTGATGACGCCCGACCTGGTCGAGAAGGCCAACGCGCTGTCGCCGCAGATCAAGCAGTTCCTGATGAAGGTGGCGCTGAAGCATCCGCGCCAGAGCGACCGGCTGACGCTGAGGCAGGTCATGCAGGAGATCCTCGCCGACTACCAGGCGGTCGGCGCGGCGATCGCGGTCGACAACGGTGAGCTCGCTGCGGACGCCGCACGCCGGATTGCCAATCACCGGCTGCCGCGCGGCGGAATGCTGCCGTACCTGCCGATCGAGATGGTGACGACGCAGGCGCTCTCCGTGCTTCCGGCGATGGAGGACGCGGTCGAGGGCGGCGCACGGCAGCTGGCAGCGGCGGCCGAGAAGGGAGACATGGTCGCGGCCGCGCAGCACTTCGGCACCGTCACGTCCGGCTGCGTGGCCTGCCACGCGCACTTCAGGGGGCAGCCGGGCACGTCGCCGCGGCTGCGGGCGCCCTAGGCGCGAACGCGCCGGGTCCACGATAAGGCGCGAACGCGCCGGGTCAAAGATAAGGCGCGAACGCGCCGCGTCAACGAAGCGCGACGACGATTGCGCGGGGGGAGACAGATGAGTGTCGATTGGACGAAGGCCGCCTGCCGCGCGGCTGTCGTGGCCGCGCTGTCGGCCGCCGGAGCGGCCGCGGCCGCCGACTGGGTGATGCTGCAGGCGATGGAGCCGCCGACGACGACGCACAAGGTGTTCGGCGTCGTGCAGGCTTCGTACACGAACTTCTACGGCTGCGACAAGCTCGAGGGGCTTCGCGACGTCGGCACGAACCAGTTCTCGCTGCTCAACGGCAGCTACAACGGAAACTGCCGCGTCGGCCCGGAACTGCACGACCGCCAGTCCGACTTCAACCTGGACAACCTCGGCGTCGGCCTGCGCGGCAACCTGATCCCGTCGCGCATCAACTATTTCGTGATGGCCAATGCCGGCATGAACGGCGCGACCTACGATCCGCTGGACACGAAGCGGGCCCGGCTGATCGGCCTCACCGACGCGACGATGACCTTCAGCTACGTGCCCGGCGTGAGGGTGCGCGTCGGCCTGATGAAGAAGCCGGGCCCCGAGGAACTCTACCAGGGCCTCGACGCGGTCAACTACATCTGGCCCACCGACTACGTCACCCGCGTGCAGCTCGAGCGCTTCGTGCGCACCAACAGCAAGGGCACGCGGCCGATCCCCGGCCAGAGCGACGGCACCTCGTCGTTCGCCGGCTACGACAGCGACCTCGGGCGCGACTGGGGCGTGCAGTTCTTCGACGCGTTCAAGGCCGGCAAGTGGACCCACACGTACGCCGTGATGGTCGGGCAGGGGAGCGGCGTGCACGACCTGCGCGACTACAACAGCGCGAAGGACCTGAACCTCTACTTCTCGTCCGAGTACGACCTGCCGGGCGGCATGGGGCCGAACAAGCACGGCGTGAAGTTCTACGCGTATCGCCAGAAGGGCACGCGCAACTTCGAGGTCACCCCGGCCGGCGACCTGAGCGAGGACTTCGGCTTCACCCGCCACGGCTTCGGATTCAAGGCGCTCGGCGAGATCTTCGGCGCGGGCCGCGGCCGTCACCGGCTGGGCGCCGAGCTGATGTACGCCGACGGCATGATCTTCTACACGCCCACCGGCAACGTGATCGACGAAGCCTTCGGTGGCCAGCTGCAGGTCGCCGCCGAGAAGGGCAACAAGGCGCGCGGCTTCACGCTCGATTACGGCTACTACCTCGACGCCCACTGGCAGTTCGACGTCCGCTACGCGCTCAACGACGAGCTGTACAAGACGCTGGGTACGGCCACCTGGAACCGCGCCGACTACCGGAAGATCCAGAGCCTGACGTTCGGCGTGAACTACCGCTTCAATCCGCGCACGCGCTTGACGGTGAACCTCGAGTTGCGCGACGTCCAGGCGCCGAACGCGGTCTACCTCGGCGGCACCGCGGCGCTGCGCGACATCCAGACCAGCAACGCCCGCATCGTGTCGGACTCGGTCGGCGCCCGCTTCGGCGTGCAGCTGACGTACACGTTCTAGCGAGGCGACGGTGAGGTTCTCGGGAAGCGGTTGCGCAGCGGCGATCGCGGTCGTTGTGCTCGTCGCGTGCGCGCAGGCGCCGGCCCTCGCGCCGTCGCCGTCGTCGCAGGCGCAGGCGCAGGCGCCGAAGGCCGCGCCGCGCCGAGGCGGCCATGCCGCATTCCCCTGCCTGAGCCGCACGCTGCCTTGCGGCAGCATCGCGACGCGAAGGCCGGTGGCGAAGTCGCTCGACGGCCCGCTGGCCGGCGACGCCGAGCGGGGCAGGCGGACCGCGCACGCGCGCGACAAGGGCAATTGCCTGGCTTGCCACGCGATGAAAGGCGGCACGCAGCCGGGGACGCGCGGACCCGACCTGTCGCACTACGGCAGCACGGGACGCAGCGACTCGGAG
>JAHBZV010000085.1 GCA_019635275.1 Burkholderiaceae bacterium
CTGCTGGCACGCGAGCGCATGTCGACGATCTACATGCCCGGCGACAAGGTCACGATGCTGCCGGACACGCTGATCGGCGCCTTCTCGCTCGACGCCGGCCGCGAGGCACCGGCGCTGTCGCTGTACGTCGACCTCGACGCGCAGGGTGAGCGCATCGTCTCGAGGTTCTCGCGCGCCGAGCGCATCCGCGTCGTCGACAACCTGCGCCACGACCTGCTCGACGGCGCGCTCGGCGAAGACGCGCTCGACGAAGACACGCTGGGCGGCGACGCGCCGATCCGGCACCCGCACGGGCAGGCGCTTCGCGTGCTCTGGCGCCTGACGCTGGCGCTGTGCGCGCAGCGCGAGCGGGTCCGCGGCAAGCCCGAGCCGCGCTTCAGGTCCGACTTCAGCTTCTACATCGACCGCGCCGACGGCGACGAGCGGGTGCGCATCGTGCAGCGTCGCCGCGATGCCCCGCTCGACCGCATCGTCGCCGAGATGATGATCCTCGCCAACAGCGAGTGGGCGCTGATGCTGGCCGACCACGGCGTGCCCGGCATCTACCGCTCGCAGATGGCCGGGCGCGTGAAGAGCGGCACGCACCCCGCGGCGCACCAGGGCCTCGGCGTGCCCCAGTACATGTGGACCACGTCGCCGCTGCGGCGCTACCCGGACCTGGTCAACCAGCGGCAGCTGCTCGCGGTGCTCGCCGGCGAGAAGCCCCCGTTCGGCCACAACGACGCCGAGCTGTTCTCGATCATCAGCGCGTTCGAGGCGCGCTATGCGGCGTATCTCGACTTCCAGCACCGCATGGAGCGCTACTGGTGCCTGCGCTGGGTCGGCCAGGAAGGCCTGCGCCGCGCCCAGGCCGTCGCGGTGCGCGACGACCTGGTCCGGCTCGCCGACGCGCCGCTGTACTTCCGGCTGCCCGGTGCGCCTGCGATCGCGCCGGGACGCCACCTCGTGGTCGACCTGCTCGCCACCGACGAAGTCGACCTCTCGATCGAGGCGCGCTTCGTGGAACTCGGCGCGGCCGAACCGTCCGGCGCCGACGAGCCGGTCGCCGACGGCGAGGACGCGCTCGCCGAGCAGGCGGCCTGACGAGGGCGGCGAGGGCGCGCGGTGAAACCCACGCTGATCGACTGGCCGCGCCGGCTCTCGCCGGCCGAGCTGTGGCGTCGCGACCCGCTGGCGTTCGCGATCGTCGTCTCGGTGCTGTTGCACGCGGTGGTGCTGATGTTGCGCTTCACGCCGCCGGCACCGCTGAAGTTCAAGCCGATCGATCCGCAGCTCGAGGTGATCCTGCTCAACGCGCGCACCGACGCGAAGCCGCTCAAGCCCGAGGTCGCCGCGCAGGTCAGCATGGAAGGCGGCGGCGACCGCGACACCGGGCGCGCGCGCTCGCCGTTGCCGGCCGAATTGCAGGCGCGCGACGGCGAGGACATCGTGCGGCGCCGGCAGCGCGTGGCCGAGCTCGAGGCGCAGCAGCGCAAGCTGCTGGCGCTCGCGCGCGGCCCGCAGGCCTATGTGCGCGAGGGCGAGCGTTCCGACGAGCCGCGCAAGGCCTCGTCGGGCGACGACGAGAAGGACGTCGACGCGGTGATCGCGCGGCTGCAGGCGCAGATCGACCGCCAGGTCTCCGACTACAACAAGCGCCCGAAGCGGCTCACCTACGGAATCAACGCGGTCGGCGTGAGCTACGCGCGCTACGTCGACGACTGGGCGGCACGCATCGAACGGCTCGGCACCGAGCGCTATCCGCCCGAGGCGCGCGGGAAGCTGTACGACTCGCTGATCATCACGGTGGAGATCGACAAGCACGGCAACGTGGTCGACGTGATCATCAACCGCAAGTCGAAGTACGAAGTGCTCAACCGCGCGGTCAAGCAGATCGTCTACGCCGGCGCTCCGTACGAGCGCTTCACGCCGGAGATGGCGCGCGAAGGCGACATCCTGCAGATCGTGCGCACCTGGACGTTCACCAACGATTCGCTCGAGACCGCGTCGGCGCGCCCCCCCGAGCCCGAGCGCCGATGACCGATCGCTACGCGGTCGTCGGCAACCCGGTCGCGCACAGCCGCTCGCCGTCGATCCACGCGCGCTTCGCCAGGCAGACCGGGCAGGACATCGAGTACGGCCGGCTGCTGGCGCCGCTCGACGGTTTCGTCGAGGCCGTCGAGCGCTTCCGTGACGCAGGCGGCCGCGGCCTGAACGTGACCTTGCCGTTCAAGCTCGAGGCGTTCGCCTGGGCAGCGCGGCGCAGCCCCCGCGCGCAGGCGGCCGGGGCGGTCAATACGCTCCGCTTCGACGCCGACGGGGCTTTCGGCGACAACACCGACGGCGCCGGGCTGGTGCGCGACATCGAGGCGCGGCTCGGCCTGCCGCTGGCGGGCCGCTCGGTGCTGGTGCTCGGTGCGGGCGGCGCGACGCGCGGCGTGCTCGGGCCGCTGCTCGAGGCCGGCGCAGCCCGGGTGACGATCGCCAACCGCACCGCGGCGCGGGCGGTCGCGCTGGTCGACCAGTTCGTGATGTCGGCGCCTGCGCAGGCCACGGCCGCCGGCGCGCCGCCCGGGCCTGGCGCGCCGCTTCGCGAGCGACTGCGCGGCTGCGGCTTCGACGGGATCGGCGGCGGCTTCGACCTGGTGGTCAACGCGACCTCGGCCGGGCTCGCAGGCGAACGCCTGCCGATCGACGACGCGGTGCTGGCCGGCGCCGCGCTGGCCTACGACATGTTCTATTCCGCGCGCGAGACGGCCTTCGTCGCGCAGTCGCTGGCGGCGGGCTGCCCGCGCGCCTGCGACGGGCTCGGCATGCTCGTCGAGCAGGCGGCCGAGTCGTTCCTCGTCTGGCGCGGCGTGCGGCCGCTCACCGCGCCGGTCTACGAGGCGCTGCGCGCCGAGCTCGCGGCCGAGGCCGGCTGAGCGCCGCGGTGGCGCGATCCGCGTCCAGGTCGCCCTGGCGGCGCGCGCTGCGCGTCGCAGGCATGGCCGTGGTGCTGGCCATCACCGCGGTGCTCGCCGTGCAGCTGTGGTTCTTCGCCCACGTGCTGTGGTGGAACGCGTTCGACCCCGGCCCGACCCCGTTCATGAAGCGGGAACTGGCACGACTGCGCGAGACCGACGCGCGCAGGCAGCTGCAGCAGCGCTGGGTGCCCTACGAGCAGATCTCGCGGCACCTCAAGCGCGCGGTGATCGCTTCCGAGGACGCCAACTTCACCGGCCACGACGGCGTCGACTGGGACGCGATCGAGCGCGCCTGGGAGCAGAACCAGCGGCGGGGACGCGTCGTGCGCGGCGGCTCGACGATCACGATGCAGCTGGCCAAGAACCTGTTCCTGTCGGGCGAGCGCAGCTACCTGCGCAAGGGGCAGGAGCTGGTCATCACCTACATGATCGAGACCGTGATGACCAAGCGACGCATCCTCGAGCTCTACCTGAACGTCGCGGAGTGGGGGATCGGCGTGTTCGGAGCCGAAGCCGGCGCGCGGCACTACTTCGGCGTGTCGGCCGCGCAACTCGGGCCGTGGCAGGCCGCGCGAATGGCCGCGATGCTGCCGCGGCCGCGCTACTATGACGCCAACCGCGGCTCGGCGGCGCTTGCCCGTCGTGCCGCGATCGTCGGCCGCTGGATGGGGTCGGTCGATCCTCCCTGAAGCGCGATCCATGGCCGATCAAGACGTCGACATCCGGGCTGACCAAGCCGAAGAACGCCCCGACGACGCGCCGGCCATGCCGCAGCCGCGCGATCCCGAGCAGGCGTCGCGCGCGCTCGCCGAGGTGCAGGACCTGCTGCGGCGCCACGACCTGGTGCTCGAGATCGCGCACCGGCAGCGCCACGGCGAGGCCGAAGAGCGCCACGAGCTGGTCGAGCGGCTGGTCGAGCGCCAGCACCTGAACGAGCTGCGCGCAAGGCTCGATTCGCTTCATCCGGCCGACGTCGCGTTCATCCTCGAGGCGCTGCCCTTCGAGCAGCGGATGATCGTCTGGGACCTGGTCAAGGCCGAGCGCGACGGCGAGATCCTGCTCGAGGTCTCCGAATCGGTGCGCGAGTCGCTGATCCGCTCGATGGATCGCGAGGAACTGGTCGACGCCGTCGAGACCCTCGACGCGGACGAGATCGCCGAGCTCGCGCCCGACCTGCCGACCGACGTCGTCGAGGAGGTGCGTCGCGGGCTGTCGCAGGAAGAGCGCGAGCAGTTGCGCGCGTCGATGTCGTTCCCCGAGGGATCGGTCGGCGAGCTGATGGACTTCGAGGCGATCACGGTGCAGCAGGGCTACACGCTGGACATGGTGCTGCGCGAACTGCGCCGGCTGCAGGAGCTGCCCGACCACACCGACCAGGTCTACGTCGTCGACGAGCGCGGCGAGCTGGTCGGCGGGCTGCCGCTCGACCGGCTGCTGATCAACCAGCCCGACGTGCTGGTCGAGGACGTCATGCGCCGCGACCTGCTGACGCTGCAGCCGCTCGAGGACGCCAGCGAGGCGGCGCACGCGTTCGAGCGCTACGACCTCGTTTCGGCGCCGGTGGTCGACCCGCGCAACCGCGTCATCGGCCGGGTCACGGTGGCCGAGGTGCTCGACCTGATCCGCGAGGAGGGCGAGTCCGAGATGCTCGCCAAGGCCGGCCTGCGCGAGGAGGAAGACCTGTTCGCGGGCGTCTGGGCGTCGGCGAAGAACCGCTGGCTGTGGCTGGCGCTGAACCTGTGCACCGCGTTCTTCGCGTCGCGCGTGATCAGCGCCTTCGACGGCACGATCGAGCGGGTGGTGGCGCTCGCGACGCTGATGCCGATCGTCGCCGGCATCGCCGGCAACTCGGGCAACCAGACGATGACGCTGATCATCCGCTCGATCGCGCTCGGGCAGGTGACGATGTCCAACGCACGCCGGCTGCTGCTGAAGGAGCTCGCAGTCGCCGCCCTGAACGGGCTCGTCTGGGGCGGCATGGCCGGGATGGTCGCCTGGCTGCTCTACCGCGACACCCCGTACGGCGTGCTGCTCGGCCTGACGATGACGCTGGCGATGGTGCTGAACCTGCTGGTGGGCGCGCTGATCGCGCTCGCCGTGCCGATCACGCTCGAGCGACTCGGCCGCGATCCCGCGATCGGATCGTCGGTGCTGCTGACGTTCAGCACCGACAGCATGGGGTTCCTGATCTTCCTGGGGCTGGCCACGTTGCTGTTCCGCTGAGCCGCCCGCGGGTCAGCGCTGGCAGAACACCGGCGTCGTGAACGCGCGCGCCACGTCGGCGACCTCGAAGTTCGACAGCGCCCGGGCGCCGGCCGGGCCCGTCGCGTAGCGCACGCCCTGCGCATCGAGCAGCGCCTTGACCGGCGCGAGCTTGACCGCGAAATTGATGTTCTGCGGGATGTCGCCGGTCATCTGTGCGACGCGAAGCGCGTTGAGCTTGGCGACCACGACCCCGATCACCTGGCCGCGGCGGTCGAGCAACGGCCCGCCGCTGTTGCCGGGCTGAACCGGCACGTCGATCTGCAGCTGCCCCGGAAGGTCGCGCAGGCCGGCGAGCGCCGTCACCATGCCGGCGCCGAGCTGGCCCGACGAAGACAGCATGCCTTGCAGCGGGAAACCGTAGGTCAGCACGTCCTCGCCCTGGCGCGCGTCGGACTCGGCGCGCAGCAGCGCGGCGTCGATGACCGGCGGCCCCTTGAGTAGCGCCAGGTCGTTCTTCGGGTCGGTGGCGACGACGGCGAGCGCCGCGCCGTCGCCGCGCACGAGCCGCTGGCAGCCGTCGACGACGTGGCGGTTGGTGACGAGGTGGCCTTCGACGGTCACGTAGAACCCGGTGCCGCTGGTGGCCCGTCGCTTCGCGGGCGCGGTCGTGGCTGGCGCGCCGCCATGCGGCGCCAGCGCGCCGCGGTCGAGCAATGAGCCGGGCACCGGCTGCGGGGGCGGCGGCAGCGCGGCCCGGTCCTGCGCGCGCGCGGGCAGCGCGCAGCAGGCGATCGCACAGGCGAGCGCGGACGCGGGCAGCGACGGCTTCATCGGGCCAAGGATAGGCCAGTCGGCGACGCCCGGGTGCGAAACCCGTCACGCGCCGCGGCGCGCGCGGCGCTCAGGGGTCCGACGGCCAGCGCGCAGCCGCGCCCCGGAAGCGGTGCACCAGCCACGCGGCGAGCACGGCCGCGGACAGCGCCGCGAGAAAGGCCGCCGCGCGGGACGCGCCGGCGCCGAGCAGCGCGGGCAGGGCCAGGAAGAAGGCGGCAAAGCCGATCAGGCCGTTCGCGAAGCCGCGTAGCAGGTTGACCGTCGCGGGGTGGCCGTAGGCGGGCAGCGTGAAGCTGGGCAGGATGCTGCCGGTGATCGGAAACGCCAGCAGCAGGCCGCTGACGCGCGCCGGCAGCGTATCGGCGCCGAGGAGGATGACCGCCGCGAGCGCCACGGCAGCGCCGACGCGCATCGCGATCTCGCCTCGCGGCACGTGCACGCCGCCGGCCAGGCGCGGCGACCGCGGCATGATCGCCAGCGCGACGAAGGGGGCGGCGACGCCGGCCAGCCGCGGCAGCGGCCAGCCCGGCGCGGTGACGATCCACCCGACGGCTGCGAACGCGAGCGCGGCTCCCGCCAGGCACGCCCACCAGGGCAGGCGGCGCGACAGCCAGGCGAAGGCGACGATGTGCGCGATCGCGGCCGGCACGCTGGCCAGCGTCGCCGCGCCGATCGCCGCGACCTGCGCCGGGTCGAGGTCGATCAGCAAGCCGCCGATCACGGGTGCCGCGATCAGCGGCAGTCCCGACAGCACGCCCGAGATCGCGTGGCCGAAGCGGCGTGCCGCGAGCGTAGCCAGCAGGATCGAGGCGGGGACGAGGGCGAGCTTGAGGATGAGCAGCATCGGCGAAGGACCGGCCGCGGCGGCCGACCGCGACGGTAGCACGACGCGTCATAATCGTTGCCGCGCTGGAGGGGGGATCATGGCCTGGCTCGTCACCAAGTACTTCGCGACCGCGGCGGTCGTCGTGCTCGTCTCCGAGCTCGCGCGGCGCACCGGCCGGCTCGGCGCGTTCGTCGGGGCGTTGCCGCTGGTGAGCCTGCTGGCGCTGGTCTGGCTTCACCTGGAGAACCAGCCGCAGCAGAGAATCGCGGACCTCGCCTGGTACACGTTCTGGTACGTGGTGCCCACGCTGCCGATGTTCCTCGTCTTTCCCGCGCTGCTGCCGCGCATCGGTTTCTGGCCTTCGCTGGGCGCGTGCGTCGTCGTCACGATCGTGAGCTTCGGGCTGTTCGCGCTGGTCGTGCGCCGCTTCGGGATCGAGCTCCTGTGACCGTGCGCGCGCCGCGTTCGGCCGCTTCGCGCGCGGGTCGCCACGCCGGGCCGCGGCCTGCGCTGGACCGCCTGCGCCACGATCTCGCGCATGCCGACGCGATGGTGGCGCTGTCGGCGTTGGGCGCCGTCGCGGGGCTGGTCGTCGGCGTCCTGATCGTGGCGTTCCGGCTGGTCACCGAGAAGACGCTGGTCGTGGCGGGGCTGATGGACGACGCCGAGCGTTTCGAGGCACTTCCCTGGCCCTGGCGGCTCGCGTTGCCGATTGCAGGGGGCCTCGCTGTCGGCCTGATCTTCCAGCGGGCGTCGGTGGGCGCGCGGCAGGTCGGCCCCGCGCACGTGATGGCGCAACTGGCGAGCCAGGCCGGACGCATGCCCTGGCGAAACGCCGTGATGCAGTTCGTCGGCGGCGCGATCTCGATCGTCTGCGGGCATTCGGTCGGCCGCGAGGGACCCGTGATCCACGTCGGCGCCGCCAGCGCCAGCCTGTTCGGCCAGTGGCTGCGCCTGCCGAACAACAGCCTGCGCACGCTGGTGGCCTGCGGGGTGGCCGGCGCGATTGCAGCGTCGTTCAACACGCCGATCGCCGGCGTGGTGTTCGCGATGGAAGTGGTGCTGCTCGAATACACGCTCGTGGGGTTCGCGCCGGTGATCCTCGCGGCGGTCAGCGCGACTTCGCTGAGCCGGCTCGTCTACGGCGCCGATCCCGCCTTCGCGGTACCCGAGTTGCAGCGCGCGTCGCTGATCGACCTGCCGTGGATCGTCGTGCTCGGGGTGGTCGTCGGCTGCCTCGCCGCGGCCTACGTGGCGGGCACGCGGCGCCTCGACCAGCGCTCGCGCCACCTTCCGCTGTGGTTGCGAACGACGGCGGCCGGTGCGTTCACCGGGCTGTGCGCGCTCGCCGCGCCCGAGGTCATGGGCCTGGGCTACGACACGGTGCAACTGACGTTGCTGGGCGAGATCGGCCTCGCGGCGCTCGTCGTCATCGCGCTGCTGAAGCTGGCGGCGACGGTCGCCTGCGGCGGCCTCGGCCTGCCCGGCGGGCTGATCGGGCCGATGGTCGTGATGGGCGCGACCGCGGGCGCGGCATTGGGAATCGTCGGTCAGTCGCTGGCGCCCGGCCTGGGTGCCTCGCCGGGCCTGTACGCGATGCTCGGGGTCGCCGCGATGATGGGGGCGAGCCTGCAGGCGCCGCTGGCGGCGCTGATGGCGATCCTGGAGCTCACCGGCCACGCCGACGTGCTGCTGCCCGGCATGGCTGCGGTCATCCCTGCGCTGCTCGTG
>JAHBZV010000086.1 GCA_019635275.1 Burkholderiaceae bacterium
TGTCGTCGAGCTTGTAGTCGGGGTGTAAGCGTCCGGCGAACCCGTCTTGATCTGGAGGTTCTGGCCCGAGACGATGGTGTCCACCAGAGAAGCAGGTGGACACCATGGACGACGCCAAGCGGCCTTCCCGCAGGAAGCACGACACCGAGCTGAAGCGGCAGGTACTGGCCGAGTGCGCCGAGCCAGGCGCGTCGGTGGCGCGGGTGGCGCTGTTGCACGGCCTGAACGCCAACCTCGTGCACAAGTGGCGCCGCCATGCCGCAGGGGCAGCGCGGCCCGCGGCGGCGCAGCGCAGCGAGGTGTTCGTGCCCGTGGACCTGACGCCGAGTGCGGCTGCTGCCGTTGTGGCGGTAGCCGACATCCGGATCGAGCTGCGTCGCGGCGCGTTGGCGGTGAATGTCGCGTGGCCCCTGGGCGCATCGGCCGAGTGCGCGGGCTGGCTGCGCGAGATCCTGCGTTGATCCGCGTCGACGCCATCTGGCTGGCGGTGGAGCCGCTGGACATGCGCGCCGGCACCGAAGCGGCGCTGGCGCGCGTGGTGGGCGTGTTCGGCGCGGCACGCCCGCATCACGCGTACCTGTTCGCCAACCGGCGCGCCAACCGCATGAAGGTGCTCGTGCACGACGGCATCGGCGTGTGGCTGGCGGCGCGGCGGCTCAACAGCGGCAAGTTCGTCTGGCCTCGGGACGGCGGCGCGACCCTGACGCTGACGCGCCCGCAGCTCGACGCCCTGGTGCTCGGGCTGCCCTGGCAGCGCATCGGCGAAGCCGGCGTCATCACGGTGCTGTAGCGCAATTGCCGCAAATGCCGATGTGCATCGGCGCAGAGCTTGGCACGATCACGCCTCGTGATCGCCGACGAGCTCATCGACACGCTGCCGCCGCAGCAACTGCGCCAGGCACTGCGCGCGGCGCAGGCCGAGATGACGGCCAAGAACGAACTCATCGAGCGGCACGCGCGTGAGGTCGCCTTCAAGCAGGCCACCATCGACAAGCTCACGCATGAGATGGCGGTGCTCAGGCGGCTGAAGTTCGCCGCCCGCAGCGAGGCCTACAGCGCCGAGCAGAGGAGCCTGATCGAGGAGACCCTGGACGCGGACCTGGCGGCGCTGGCCGCCGAGATCGAGGTCAACCGCCCCGCGAAGCCGGCGCCCGAAGACAAGCAGTCCCCCAAGCGCCAGCCGCTGCCGGCGCACCTGCCGCGGCGCGAGATCCGCCACGAGCCCGAGAGCACCACCTGCGGCTGCGGCCGGGCGCTGCTGCGCATCGGCGAGGACGTGGCCGAGAAGCTGGACTACCAGCCGGGCGTGTTCAGCGTCGAGCGCCACGTCCGGGGCAAGTGGGTATGCACCTGCTGCGAGAAGCTGGTGCAGGCCCCGGTGGCGGCGCACGTCATCGACAAGGGAATCCCGACGGCGGGGCTGCTGGCGCAGGTGCTGGTGGCCAAGTACCTGGACCACCTGCCGCTGTACCGGCAGGAGGCGATCTTCGAGCGCGCCGGGGCGGCGATCGCGCGCTCGACCCTGGCGCAGTGGGTGGGCGAGTGCGGAGTGCGGCTGCAGCCGCTGGTGGACGCGCTGGCGGCCGAGATGCTCAAATCCCCGGTGCTGCACGCCGACGAGACGCCGGTGGCGATGCTCAAGCCGGGGCACGGCAAGACGCACAAGGCGTACCTGTGGAGCTACTGCACGACGGGCTTCAACCCCCTGCGCGCCGTCGTCTTCGACTTCGCCGACAGCCGCGGCGGGCAGCATGTGCGCGCCTTCCTCGGGCTGCCCGGCAGCGAAGCCAGGCCGGCCTGGAAGGGCAAGCTCGTCACCGACGACTTCAGCGGCTACAAGGCCTGCTTCGATCTCGGGGTGACCGAGGCGGGCTGCATGGCGCACGCGCGGCGCAAGTTCCACGAGCTGTGGGTCCACCACGGCAGCGCGCTGGGCGAGCAGGCGCTGAAGTTCTTCATCGAGCTGTACAAGATCGAGCGCGAGCTCCAGGACTTGACGGCCGACGCGCGCAAGGCCGCCAGGCAGGAGCGGTCCAAGCCGATCGCCGATGCCTTGCGGCAGTGGCTGACCCAGCAGCGGCAGAAGGTCCCCGACGGCTCGGCCACCGCCAAGGCGATCGACTACAGCCTCAAGCGCTGGCAGGCGCTGGTGCGGTTCATCGACGACGGCGATCTGCCGATCGACAACAACTGGGTCGAGAACCAGATCCGGCCGATCGCGCTGGGTCGCAACAACTGGCTGTTCGCCGGCAGCCTGCGCGCGGGCAAACGCGCCGCCGCGGTCATGAGCCTGGTGCACTCGGCACGTCTGAACGGGCACGATCCCTACGCCTACCTGCGCGACGTGCTCGAGCGGCTGCCCACGCAGCCCGACAGGCGCATCGCAGAACTGCTGCCGCATCGCTGGCAGCCTGCCGGCGCCGCAGCCTGATCGGCTGACCGTCGTCAAGACGGGTTCGCCGGACGCTTACCCAGCAACGTCGTGCTGGTCGGCCCCAACGGGGTGGGCAAGACGATGTGCGCGTGCAACCTCGGGTACCAGGCGGTGCTGGCTGGGCACACGGCGCTGTTCATCACGGCGGGCAACCTGCTGGGCGAGCTGGCTGCACTGGACAGCGACTCGGCCCTGCGCAGGAAGCTGCGCCATTACGCCGCGCCGGACCTGCTGCTCATCGACGAGGTGGGCTACCTGTCGTACTCGAACCGGCACGCCGACTTGCTGTTCGAGCTGGTCAGCCGGCGCTACCAGCACAAGAGCACGGTGGTGACCACCAACCGCGCCTTCGCCGAGTGGGGCGAGGTCTTCCCCAACGCGGCCTGCGTGGTCTCCCTTATCGATCGGCTGATGCACCGGGCCGAGGTCGTTCGCATCGACGGCGCCTCGTACCGCGCCAAGGAGGCCGAGGAGCGCGACGCACTGCGCAAGGCCGAGCGTGCCGCCAAGGCGCCGGCCTCGCGCTCGCGCAAGGCGGCTCGATGAGCACGCCAGCGCCGTCGACACCGTCGATCACGCCAACGGCATCCCCGATCCCGCGGCACTGGACGCCCGAGCAAGCCTTGGCGGTCTTCGAGTGCCTGCAGCTGCTGCGCCAGGCGCTGTGGGACGCATACGGTCCCCAGGTGCAGCAGGCTTGGCGCGAGCAACTCGTGCCTGATGGACCACCCCCTGAGTTCGACCCCGACGAACCGTTCTGAACCGAGCAGACGCCCCCGAACGAACCCCTTGAACAAGCAGATGGCCCCTCCCGGGGCCATCTGCACTTCAGCGTCTCGGCATCTCTCACCACAGAACCGCCACCTCGCCAGCGAATAGTGACGGATTTACACCGGCGGCAACAGGGTCTCTGCGCGCGCAGCGCCAGGCTCAGTGGGCGTGGTTGCACACCGGCGATGCTTGAACGAAATTACACACACCGACGTACACACATGGAGCGCAACGTGGAAACGCTCACGACCAGCGTCTTCAACAACGACAACTGTCAGGCGGTGCGCATTCCTGCGGAGTTCCGGCTCGACACCGACCGTGTGAGCATTTCGCGCAACGAGTCGGGCGATCTGTTGATCCATCCCTTGCGGGCCGAACTTGGCGCTGCGCTGCTCGATGCCCTGCGCGCCGTGGGCGAGGCGGACCCTGCCTTCATCGCAGCGCTGGAGGCTGAACAGGCCTGTCAACAGCCCCTGCAGGAGTGAGAGGTACTTTGATCTACGTGCTGGACACCAACGTCCTCATCTACCTGATCAAGAACCAGCCGCCCGCCGATGCGCAGCGGGTCGATGCGCTGCCGGCGGATGCCCGGCTGTGCATGTCCTTCGTGACCTTGGTTGAGTTGCTGAAGGGCGCCGAGCGCAGCACGACGAAGCCGGAGGTCCTTCGCCGACGGGAAGCCTCGGTCCGACAATTGGCGGTGCTGTTTCCGGCAGGCCCTGCCATCGGCGAGCACCACGCGAAGCAGTTCTCGCGCCTGAAGGACGCCAGCACGCCCATCGGGGCGAACGATCTGTGGATCGCGTGTCACGCACTCGCCGAGAGCGCCGCGCTGGTGACGCACAACACCCGCGAGTTCCAGCGCGTCGGGGGGCTGAGGGTGGAAGACTGGGTTGCTCCGGACGGACAGTCGTGGCCGCTGCTCAGATGCAGCAGTTGGAAAGCAAGGCGAGGCCAGCGGCCGAGCCATGGACCAGCTCGAAGAGTTCTCATTCGTAGCCGAGCTGGAGTTCCTGCCCTTGGCTGGCCAACTCCGCCATCGCCTCGCTGCTTGCGCGATCCTGAACGGCCTTGATGCGCATCAGATCGGCGAAACGGACGCGCTTTTGCTTGCCGGTCCGGTGGACGGGAAGAGCCCCGGTCTCGATCAGCTTGTTCAGCTGTAGGCGCGAAAGCCTCAGCAGATCCGCCGCGTCCTGGATCGTCAGATGATCGTGAGTCGGTTCGACTGTCACGGCGATGCCCTCGGCTCACTCGGCTCGATCCGCCTTGTCCAGCAACGCCAGTGCGCGCTTCGGGTTGCCACGCGCCGCACGCGTTTCGAAGCGCACGCGGGCGTCGTAGTTGGCGAGCGCCACCGTTGCCAACTCGTCCATCAGCTTGTTGATGCTGATCGAGTTCGACTTCGCGAGTGCCTTCAGGCGCTCGTGCTTGTCATCCGGCAAACGAATCGTCAAGGTCGACATGGGAAGGCCTCCAGGCATTGCTCGGGCGTCAGCACCCGCAGCTTCGGGAACTTCAGTTCGCCGCGCGCAACATCCCGCAGATTGCGCGTGACGATGGCATCGGCCTGCGCGGCCACTGCCAACTCGATCAAGTGGTTGTCGGCTTCGTCCGGGAGATTCGGCCGCCAAGCGTAGAACACTTCGACCCAGCGACAGCGGTTCATCAGGCCATCGAACACCTCGCCACGTTCCTTGGTCGACAGCACAGAGTCGGCGAACAACTCGGAGCGGCCCAGAACGTCTTCGTACTCCGCCAGCAACGCAGGCCCAAGCACGGGCTGGTACTGGCCCTGCAGACATGCCCGAAGTACGGCTCGCCCAGTGCCACCGCCTCGCAAGAGCGCGGCGACCAGCACATTGGTATCCAGCACGACCGTGACCATGCTAGATGATAGCACTGGTGCTATCATTTTATGGGCGCTGCGAGTCCAAGGCGCTCAGAGCGTGCGACCGCGGCCTGTGAGTGCCAACCCCGCAGCGTGCCGGACGGGTGCACGGTGCACCTGACTGCCCGCCAAGCGGACGAGGGTTCCGATCTTCGGACTTGGGACTGACCTCACCAGCGGCCTGAGCAACTGCTGAGCGTTGACTGCAGGGTCCACGCTGCTACATTGGCGGCGATCCTGCTCAGTGTTCGGCCAAGTGACAAACGTGCATCTGGCCCCACCTATGAAAGTTGGAGGATTTCCGATGGAGGGTCCTTTGACGGGAGATGGAGGGTGCCAGTGGGGCAGGGGCGTTATGCGACGCGGACTTAGGTGCGTTTTGCATGTGATGATCGACCACATGTGACGCCGCTGCGGCGCGTCGGTCGAACCGCGCGAGCCCCTGATCTTCGATCGAAGGTCGGGGGCTTCGTCTTTCTGGCGCCTCTCGACCTTCGCGCCGCCGTCTTCGGACCCGATCGCTCTCGCGATACCCGGGGTTTCCGGTCGCCGGAACGTCGACGAACGCGCCCGAAGACCATGTCGGTGTCCGGGGTTCCGGCCGGGCCGTCTTGACCTTCCAACGATGGGAAGGTGGAAGCTGCAGGTGTTTCCAACCCATGCTTCCACGGAGGTCACCGCCATGAACGCCCTCGTCGGCACCGTGCGCAAGGCCGGCTACGACGCCCCGACGCGGCAACTCGAGCTTCGGGTCGAGGAGATGACCTGCGCCTCGTGCGTCTCCCGGGTGGAGAAGGCCTTGCTCGCGGTCCCCGGCGTGTCGGCGGCGTCGGTGAACCTCGCGACCGGGAAGGCCACGATCGACGCGCTGGCGAACGTGTCGTTCGCGACGCTGGCAGCCGCCATCGGGAAGGCAGGGTATTCGGCCAGCGCGGTCGAGGCGACGCCTGCCGCGCGGGCCGCGCGGGGGCTTCCGCCATGGTGGCCCGTTGTCGTCGGCGCAGTGCTGACGCTGCCGCTCGTGTTGCCGATGCTGCTGCAGCCGTTCGGAATCGACTGGATGCTCGGCGGCTGGGCGCAACTCGCGCTCGCCACGCCGGTGCAGTTCTGGCTCGGTGCGCGCTTCTACCGCGCCGGCTGGAAGGCGGCGAGGGCCGGGGCCGGCAACATGGATCTGCTCGTTGCCCTGGGCACCAGCGCCGCCTACGGCCTCTCGCTCTACCAGCTGTGGAGGCACGCCGGCCACGGCATGCCCCACCTGTATTTCGAGGCGTCGGCCGCGGTCGTCACGCTGGTACTGCTGGGCAAGTGGCTCGAGGCACGCGCCAGGCGCCAGACCGCCGATGCGATCCGCGCGCTGAACGCGCTGCGACCGACGGTTGCCCGCGTGCTCGTCGACGGCGACGAAGTCTCCACGCCGGTCGGGCAGCTCGCGGTGGGCGATGTCGTCGTCGTTCGCCCGGGCGAGCGGGTACCGGTCGACGGCGAGATCGTCGACGGGCAAAGCTACGTCGACGAGTCGCTGATCACGGGCGAGAGCCTTCCGGTGCCCAGGTCGGTCGGAGACAAGGTGACCGGGGGCTCCGTGAACGGGGACGGGTTGCTGCACGTGCGCACTGCGGCCATCGGCGCCGAGACCACGCTCGCCCGCATCATCCGCATGGTCGAGTCGGCGCAGGCTGCGAAGGCGCCCGTGCAACGCATCGTCGATCGTGTCAGCGCCGTCTTCGTCCCGGTAGTTCTCGGCATCGCGCTGGCGACGTTCGCCGGCTGGTTCCTCTACGGTGGCAACTGGGAGCAGGCGCTCCTCAGCGCCGTGGCGGTGCTCGTCATCGCCTGCCCGTGCGCGCTGGGCCTCGCCACCCCCACGGCGATCATGGCCGGGACGGGCGTGGCTGCGCGCCAGGGCATCCTCATCAAGGACGCCGAGGCCCTGGAGGTGGCGCACTCGGTGACCGCCGTCGCATTCGACAAGACCGGCACGCTGACCGAGGGCAGGCCTTCGCTCGTCGCGATCGAGGCCGCCGAGGGGTTCGACCGCGACGAGGTGCTGAAGCTCTCGGCCGCGCTGCAGAAGACCAGTGACCACCCGCTGGCGCACGCCGTGATGGCAAAGGTTCGCGACCTGCGCGTGGGCGTGCCCGGCGCGAGCGACGCCAGGACGCTGCCCGGCCGTGGCGTGGAAGGCACGGTGCGTGGCCGGCGCATCGCGCTGGGCAGCACGCGCCTGATGAACGAGTCGGGCGCCGATCCCGGCGCGCTGCTGATGCAAGCCCAGCGCCTCGAGAGGGAGGGCACGACCACCTCCTGGCTGCTGGGCCGCGACGGCGATGTCGCCCACGTCCTGGGGCTTCTCGCCTTCGGGGACATCGTCAAGCCCGCTTCCCGCCAATCGGTCGCGCGCCTGCGCGAGCTCGGCATCCGGACCGTCATGCTCACGGGAGACAACGCGGGAAGCGCCGCGGCGGTGGCGCGCGAGCTCGGCATCGACGAAGTCCGCGCGCAGCTGTTGCCTGGCGACAAGGCGGCCGTCGTGCAGCAGTTGCGTGACCAGGGGCACGTGGTGGCGATGGTCGGCGACGGCATGAACGATGCCCCTTCGCTCGTGGCCGCGGATGTCGGCCTGTCCATGTCGACCGGCGCGGATGTCGCGATGCAGGCCGCGGGCATCACCCTGATGCGCGGCGACCCGCGCCTGGTGGCCGATTCGTTCGACGTCTCGCGCCGGACCTGGTCGAAAATCCGGCAAGGCCTGTTCTGGGCCTTCGCGTATAACGTCCTGGGCATCCCGCTCGCGGCATTCGGCCTGCTCAGCCCGGTCATCGCCGGAGCGGCCATGGCCTTCAGCAGCGTGAGCGTCGTCGCCAATGCGCTGACGCTGCGCCGCTGGCGCGGCGCTGCGGCGGAATGAACGCTGTCGTCGGGACTCGAGGAGCGTGACCATGAACATCGGCGACGCTGCCGGCGCCTCCGGCGTATCGGCGAAGATGATCCGCCACTACGAAAGTGTCGGGCTGCTGCCCCGCGTGGGCCGCACGCAGGCCGGCTACCGCCAGTACGCCGACAAGGACGTGAGCGTGCTGCGGTTCATTCGCCACTGCCGGGATCTCGGGTTCTCCCTCGACCGGATCCGGGAGCTTCTCGACCTCTGGCAGAACCGCAGGCGCTCCAGCCGGCAGGTCAAGTCGCTGGCCCAGGCGCACATCGCGGAGCTGGACGAGAAGCTGAAGGAACTCCAGCAAATGAAGGCGACGCTCGAGCACCTGGTCCGATGCTGCCATGGCGATGACCGGCCAGACTGTCCGATCATCGAGACGCTCGAATCCGGGGGCCGGGTCGCCACCGCGCGCGCGACGCGCGGCGCTCGCCCACGCGCAGGGTTGCGAGCCGGCGCGCGCCGGTGAACAGGCCCTCGTATGGTCGCAATCGTCAAGAA
>JAHBZV010000087.1 GCA_019635275.1 Burkholderiaceae bacterium
CGCCCGGCGACTCCGTCGATTTCGGCGACACGGTCGCGATCCTCGAATCGATGAAGATGGAGATTCCGGTCGAGTCCAGCCACTCCGGGACGATCGCCGAGATTCTGGTGAAGGAGGGCGACGTCGTGGACGAGGGAACCGTCATTGCCAGGCTCGCGTGAGGACGGCCGTGCCAGGTGAAGCCGATCATCGAGAACTGACATGACCACTTCGGTTGCCGAGCATGTCGCGCGCAACGCGCGCAAGTTTCCTTCAC
This sequence comes from Burkholderiaceae bacterium, assembly GCA_019635275.1. Lineage (GTDB taxonomy): Bacteria > Pseudomonadota > Gammaproteobacteria > Burkholderiales > Burkholderiaceae_E > Zeimonas. The sequence goes on from JAHBZV010000087.1 coordinate 257, forward strand.
GCACCGCCCTGATCGACGACAAGGGCGCCTTCACGTACGCGCAGCTGGACGACGCGGCGAATCGGCTTGCAGCCTACCTCGGCAAGTCCGGCATCGGCCACGGCGACAAGGTCGCGCTGCTGGCGATGTCCTCCGCGAACTGGGTCGTCGCCTACGTCGCGATCCTCAAGCTGAGAGCGGTATGCGTGCCCTTGAACTACCGACTGACCCCGGACGACATCCGCGCGAATGTCGAGGACGCGCAGTGCCGCCTGGTCATCACGACCTCGGAATACCTGCATTCGCACGTCGATGGACGGATCGACTTGCCGACGGTCTTGATCGATGACTCGCCCGGCGAGAGCGGGCTGGCCCGCATCCTCCAGGAGCCTGCAGCCGGCTTCCACGCGCCGCAGCCCGGCGACGACGACGTGCAGCTCATCATGTTCACCGGCGGAACGACCGGTCGGTCCAAAGGGGTCGTGCTCAGGAATCGGCAGGTCTTCTGGAACACGATCCACGAAGCGCTCGACACCGGAATGAACGAGTTCGACAACACCATCCTGGCGACACCGTTGCACCACGCGGCGGCGCTGAACTGTTGGCTGTTGCCCCATCTCTACCTCGGCGCGCGCGCGACGATCATGACGGAGTACAGCGCGGAGCGCATGCTCGACCTGATCGCGGCCCACAAGGTGACCAACGGCTTCGCGCCGCCGTCGGTTGCGCGCGAGTTGTGCATTGCGGCAGAGCGCCGCGCGCCGGAGAGGCTCGCAAGCTTCAGGCGCTGGTACGTGGGCGGCGGCATCCTCTCGGCGAAGGATCGCGACCGCATGCACGCGCTCGTTCCCGGCTCGAAGATCTTCTACCAGTACGGACTCACCGAGGCCGGCGTCATCGTGACAGTACTCAAGGAGGAAGACTACGAGACGGCGCCCGATTCGATCGGCCGGCCGTTCCTGAATTTCGAGGTGAAGATCGCCCGAGAAGACTTGTCCGATGCCAGCATCGGCGAGTCGGGCGAGATCCTGGTCCGCGGCCCTTCGGTGATGGACGGCTACTACAACCGGCCCGACGCGACCGCCGCGGTCTTTCACGACGGCTGGCTGCGAACCGGCGATATGGGGGCGATGGACGAGAAGGGCTACGTCTACTTCCACGACCGGCTGAAGGACATGGTCAAGTCTGGCGGGCTGAACGTCTACTCGCAGGAAGTCGAGCGCGCACTGCAGAAGCATCCGGCCGTGCGCGAGGTCGGAGTGATCGGACTGCCGAGCGAGCGCTGGGGCGAAGAGGTCACGGCGGTCGTCGTCTGCCGCGATGGCATGTCGGTCGAAGAATCAGAGATCATCGCCTTCGCCAAGGAGAGCCTGGCCCACTACAAGGCGCCGAAGCGCGTGGTCTTCATTCCGTACGAGGAACTGCCGATCAATTACTCCGGAAAGATCATCAAGCGCGAACTGCGCGGACGGATCGCCCGGATCCTGGGACTGAGCCAGTAGGCGCCGCAGCGCCAGGCGGTGGAGAAAGTGTCCAAAGCGATGGTTGAGCTCAAATTCGAAGGCGCGGTCGTCGTGGTGACCGGCGCGGGCCAGGGAAACGGGGAGGCGATCGCCCGGGGCTTCGCGCGCGCCGGTGGGCGCGTCGTTCTCGCGGACCGCAACGCGGGAATGGCCAGGCACGCCGCGCAGGCGATCCGCAACGGCGGCGGCGACGCGGTTGCGCACGAACTCGACGTTTCCGACGCCGCGGGCTGCGCGCAACTCGCCGAACGGGTCCGGGCCGAGATGGGCGACCTCAAGGTACTGGTCAATAACGCCGGGATCCTGATCCGCGCGCCCTTCGGACAGGGCAAGCCGCTCGAAGACTGGGACGCGACGCTTCGCGTCAATCTGAGCGGCCCCTACTACATGACGCTGGCCTTTGCCGACCAACTCGAGCGCACCAGGGGTTGCGTGCTGAACCTGGGCTCGATCCAGTCGTTCGTAGCCACCCCGAACTCGGCCGCCTACACCGCGTCGAAGGGCGGGGTGGCGCAACTGACCAAGGCGCTTGCGTGCGAGCTCGCACCGCGCGGCGTTCGGGTCAATGCGATCGCCCCGGGCTTCATCGCCACGCCGATGACCGAATCAACGCGAAACGACCCGGCGAAGACCGCGAGCCTGCTCGCCCACATCCCGATGAAGCGGCACGCCGAACCGGACGAACTCGTCGGCCCGGCGCTCTTCCTGTGCTCGGACCTTGCTTCGTACGTCACCGGGGCGATCCTGCCGGTCGACGGCGGCTATCTCGCGAACTGAGCTGCGCAATGTCGCCAGGGCCAGCGCGTGGGACCGGCGCCCCGACGGGAGAGTTCGCCGGGAGGGCCGCCCTGGTCACTGGCGGCGGGGCGGGGATCGGCGCCGCGACCGCCCGCCTGCTCGCCACCTCGGGGGCGCACGTGATCGTCGCGGACCTGGATGCGCAAGCTGCGGCGAGTGTTGTCACGGGAATTCGCGCCGAGGGGGGTGACGCCGAAGCGCTCGACCTGGACGTTGCAGATCCGCACGCGGTCGAGGCCGCCCTGGCAGGCATCGGCGCCCGCCACGGCGGGCTCGACCTGGCGGTGAACAACGCCGGCATCGCGCCGCGCTTGTCCCCGATCGGAGAATGCGCTCCCGAGAACTGGCGCCGAGTGATGGACGTGAATCTGGACGGGGTGTTCTACTGCCTGCGCTACGAGATTCCGCAGATGCTGAGGCGCGGCGCCGGCGCCATCGTCAACGTCGCCTCGATCGCCGGGGTCAATGCGGTGGCGGGAAGCGGTCCCTACACGGCCTCGAAGCACGGCGTCGTCGGCCTGACCAAGGCCGCCGCACTCGACTACGCACATGTTCCTATCCGGGTGAATGCAGTGGCCCCCGGCTACGTGGAGACCACGCTGCTTGGATCGAGGGTCGAAGCCGTTCGCGAGGCGGCGAGCGCGACCCATCCGATCGGACGGCTTGGCCGAGCGGACGAAATCGCCCAGATGATCGTTTTCCTGCTGTCCGACCGTGCCGCCTTCGTCACCGGCAGCGTGCATATGGTCGACGGCGGATATTCGGCCCGTTGATCCCCGGCGATCGACCTCGATGAGCGCACGACCGTCTCCGGAATCGTCGACCGGCCCCCTGCGCGGGCTGCGCGTCGTGGAGTTCGCCGGGATCGGCCCGGGACCGTTCGCCGGCATGCTGCTGTCGGACATGGGCGCGGACGTCGTGCGCATCGACCGGCCTGGCATCGGCGGCTGCGATCCCCGCGACTTCGTGAGCCGCGGACGGCGCCTGGTACGGCTCGACCTCAAGGCCGCCGACGGGCGCGACCAGGCGCTGGCACTGTTGGAGCACGCCGACGCGCTGATCGAGGGATTTCGCCCCGGCGTGATGGAGCGGCTGGGCCTCGGCCCCGACGTCGTGGCGGCGAGGAACCCGCGACTGGTCTACGGTCGGATGACCGGATGGGGGCAGAGCGGTCCGCTCGCGCACGCGGCGGGGCACGACATCAACTACGTGTCGCTGAGCGGCGCGCTGGCTGCGATCGGCCCCGGCGACGCGGGCCCGGTACCGCCGCTGAACCTGGTCGGCGACTATGGGGGCGGCGCGCTGTATCTCGTCGTCGGCATGCTGGCGGCGCTCTACGAGGCGCGCGATTCCGGCCGCGGGCAGGTGATCGATGCTGCGATGTGCGACGGCGCCGCGTCGCTGATGACCCAGTTCTTCGCACTGGCGGCGATGGGCCGCTGGAACGAACGCCGCGAGGCGAACCTGCTCGATGGCGGCGCGCACTTCTATCGGGTCTACCAGTGCGCCGACGGCCGTCATCTCGCGATCGGCGCAATCGAGCCGCAGTTCTACGCCAGGCTGCGCGAACTGATCGGTCTGTCGGATCCGGAGTTCGATCATCAAGGCGACGCGGCACATTGGCCCGCGCTGCGCGACAAGCTGGCTGCCGTCATCCGGACACGTGCTCGTGACGAGTGGTGCCGATTGCTGGAGGGGTCAGACGCATGCGTCGCGCCGGTTCTGTCCATGTCCGAGGCGCCAGAGCATCCGCACCTGGCGGCCCGCGGCACGTTCATCGGCAGCGAGAGGCTCGTACAGCCGGCTCCGGCCCCGCGATTTTCACGTACGCCCGCGGGAATTCCGAGCGACCCGCCTCGCGATTGCACCACCGTGCTGGACGTCGTCGGCGAGTGGCGCCTCGGCAGCCACTAGTCTATTCATCGAACCACGATACCGCGTCATGGATCTCGGCGCGGCTGGTCCGGAACCCGTTGGCCGGATGGTTCGGATCTTCGTATCCGAAGGACACGCCGCACACCACCCGTCGGTCTCCGCCCAGCCCGAAGAACTCCCGCACGAACCCGGAATGCAGCGCGAGCGCGCCTTGGGCGATCGTGGCCACGCCGAAGCTCTGCGCTGCCAGCATGAAGTTGCTGACCCAGGCACCGCAGTCGATCGCGCCATAGACGCCCAAGGCCTCGTCGGTGGTGACGATCGCCACGTGCGGAGCGCCGAACAGACGAAAGTTCTCGCGTTCCTGCCGTTTCCGGCCTTCGAGGTCGGTACGGCCGATGCCGACGCAGCGGTACAGCTGCAGTCCGCCCTCGCGGCGGCGTTGCAGGTAGACACCGCGATACTCGCGAGGAAACGGGAAATCGGGGGCCGGTGCGTTCGAAGCGGCGTAGGCCAGATACGCCTGCCGGAATCGTTCCGTTGCGCTCCCGGCGGTGACGATCACCTGCCACGGCTGAGCATTGCACCAGGATGCGGTGTGCTGCGCGAGTGCGAGGATACGTTCGATCGTCGCCCGGCCAACGCGCTCGCCGCGGAATCCGCGGCAGCTGTGTCTGGCGGTGAGAAGGCATCCGAGGGCGTCGGTCTCTGCAGAAGGATGCGCCTCGTTCGCCCCCTCGGCGAACCGTTCATCCATGGTGCGCGGACGATGCGGCGAGCAGCGCCTGGTGATGGTCGGTCAGGAAACGGGTGTAGACGTGTCCCGCGGCAAAGCCTTCGTGAGCCAGAACCGAGCGAAGGTACGCGATGTTGTGCCCGACGCCTTCGATGTGCACGTCGGCCAGCGCGCTGTCGAGCCGCTCGATCGCCTGTCGCCGCGAGGCGCCCCAGGCGCAGACCTTCATCACCATCGGGTCGTAGAAGTGGGTCACCGCATTGCCTGCCCGGTAGCCGGTTTCGAACCTCACGTGCTCAGCGGCCGGCACGTCCAGAGACGCCAGCTTCCCGGGGCTCGGGATGAAGTTCTTCGCGGGATTCTCGGCGTAGACGCGCGCCTCGATCGAGTGCCCGTTGCGTGCGATGCTGTCTTGCTCCATCCCGGGCCCCAGCGACTCTTCCATCGCCAGGCGGATCTGTGCCGCGACGAGGTCTATGCCGGTGATCATTTCGGTGACCGGATGTTCGACCTGGATTCGTGTGTTCATCTCGAGGAAGAAGAATTCTTCCTTTTCCGCATCGAGCAGGAATTCGATGGTACCGGCCCCCTCGTAGCGGCACGCCGAAGCGAGCGCGACCGCGGCCCGCGCCATGCGCTGGCGCAACTCGTCGCGTAGCCCCGGCGCCGGCGCTTCCTCGACGACTTTCTGGTGACGCCGCTGCAGCGAGCAGTCTCGCTCGAACAGATGGACGGCGCGACCATCGCCAAATCCGAAAACCTGGATCTCGACGTGCCGGGCCTGCGCCACATAGCGCTCGAGGTAGACCGAGCCGTCGCCGAAGGCCTTGCCGGCGAGCTCGGACGTCCTGCCGACTGCGTCGACCAGATCATCGGGCCCGGCCACGATCCGCATTCCGATTCCGCCCCCGCCGGCCGACGCCTTCACCAGCAGCGGATAGCCAACACTCTCCCCCGCCTTGACGATCGCCCCGGGGTCGGACGGCAACTTCCCCGACCCGGGTAGCACGGGCACGCCGGCCTCCTGCGCCGCGACCCGCGCCTGATGCTTGTCGCCCATCAGGCGAATCAGCTCTGCCGACGGCCCGACGAAGGCAATGCGCGCCTGCCGGCACAGCGCGGCGAAAGCGGGGTTCTCGGACAGGAAGCCGTAGCCGGGGTGGATCAGGGTGGCGCCGGTCGAACGGGCCGCATCGAGCAGCCGTTCGCCGACCAGGTAGCTTTCGGAAGCGCGAGCCGGCCCTATGCAGACGGCCTCGTCGGCCATCTCGACGTGGGGCAGGGTGGCATCGACCTCGGAGTGGACGGCAACTGTGGGCAGATCGAGCGTGCGCGCCGCGCGGATGATGCGGCAGGCGATCTCGCCACGATTGGCAACCAGCAACTTGTGTCGCGACATGCGGAGCCTTCGTCATAAATTAAACTAACGAACATTAGTTTATAGGAGAAATAAGGGCGCTGCAATCAGCGCCTCGGTCCGCGCCGGAATCGCGATGGTATGCTCTGCAGCGGCTGGCGATGCGGGTTCGGGCGCGCGCCGGGCGGGCCCGGCGGGACTCGAGGGGGCATTGTGTTCAAGATCATCTACTGCATCAGGCGGAAGGCCGGGCTGACGCGCGAGCAGTTCCTATCGCATTGGCTGGGATTCCACGGACCGATCGTCGTCGAGCACAAGGCGGTGCTGCGCATCGCCCGGTATGTGCAGACGACGCCACTCGAAGACGATTTCTCGAAGCGCGTCGAACGCCGCGGCGTGCTCCAGCCAGCCTACGACGGCGTAGCGGAGTTGTACTGGAGCAGTGAGCCCGACTTCCGCCACGCTTTCACCGACCCCGGGGCGCTGCGAATCCAGAAGATCCTGGCCGACGACGAGCGCAACTTCGTCGACCATGCGGGTTCGGCGCGGTGGATCAGCCGGGAGATCGTCGCTCTCCCGGGCGCGCCAACGCCATGACCGGCTTCCCGGTCGTCGTCCCCTTCGTCGACCACCTCGGCGCCCGATTGCTGTCCTGCGCCGATGGGTCCGCCCACACGCAGCTTGACCTGGCGCCCCACCACTGCAACTCGTTCGGCGTGGCGCACGGCGGCGTGCTGATGACGCTGCTCGACGTGACGATGGCGATGGCGGGGCGCTCGCGCACGCAACATGCCGGCGACGAGCAGATGGGACTGGTGACGATCGAGATGAAGACGACCTTCATGCAGCCCGCGCAAGGCGCGCGCATCGCGTCGCACGGGCGCTGCGTCTTCCGCACGCGTACGATGGCCTTCTGCGAGGCCGACATCGTCGACGAGGGCGGCAGGACGGTGGCGCGTGCCTCGGGCACCTTCAAGTACGTCCGACAGAGGTAGACCGCATCATGACCGAGAAGAACCTGCAGATCCTGCTGGCAAGCCGCCCGAAGGGCGAGGTCACGCCCGCCAACTTCCGGCTGGTCGAGACCGCAATCCCTGAAATCGGTCCCGGCGAAGTGCTCGTGCGCAACCATTTCCTGTCGCTCGACCCGTACATGCGCGGCCGGATGGACGACGCGAAGTCGTACGCGGCCTCGCAACCGCTCGACGAGGTGATGATCGGCGGCACCGCCGGCGAGGTGGTCGAGAGCCGCAACCCGAAGTTCTCGGTCGGCGACAAGGTGATCGGCATGTTCGGCTGGCAGCTCTATGGCAAGACCGACGGAGCCGCGATCCGCAAGGTGGACACGACGCGCGTGCCGCTGTCGGCCTGGCTCGGCGCGGTCGGGATGCCGGGCATCACCGCCTGGTACGGCCTGAACCGGATCATCGCGCCGAAGGAAGGCGAGACCGTTGTCGTGTCGGCGGCCAGCGGTGCGGTGGGATCGGTCGTCGGCCAACTGGCGAAGCGCAAGGGCTGCCGCGTGGTGGGCGTCGCGGGTGGGGCGCAGAAGTGCGGCATCGTCGTCGACGAGTACGGATTCGACGCCTGCGTCGACTACAAGGCGGGACAGTTGTACGCGGACCTGCGTGCCGCCACGCCGGACGGCATCGACGGCTACTTCGACAACGTCGGCGGCGAGACCCTCGACGCGGTGCTGCGCCGGATGAACGCGTTCGGGCGAATCGCGATCTGCGGGCTGATTTCGGGTTACGACGGG
>JAHBZV010000088.1 GCA_019635275.1 Burkholderiaceae bacterium
CTGCTGGCCGGCGGCGCCGCCGCGCTGTCCGACGCCGAGCTGCTCGCCGTGCTGTTGCGCACCGGCACCGCGGGCAAGCACGCGGTCGAGTTGGCCCGCGAGCTGCTGGCCGAAGCGGGCGGACTGCGCGGCCTGATCTGTGCCGACGCGGCGGCAGCCCCGCGCAGTGCCGGCCTGGGGCCTGCGCGGCGCGCGCAACTGCAGGCGGCGGTCGAGCTGGCGCGGCGCAGCCTGCGCGAGGAGCTCCGCAGCCGCGACGTGCTGGCCTCGCCGGCCGCGGTACGCGAGTTCCTCGCGCTGTGGCTGCGCGATCGCGGCCACGAGATCTTCGCCGGCCTGTTCCTCGACGCGCAGAACCGCCTGATCTCTGCCGAGGAACTGTTCCGCGGCACGCTCACGCAGACCGCCGTCTACCCGCGCGAGGTCGCGCGTCGCGCGCTCGAGCTCAACAGCGCCGCGCTGATCCTCACGCACAACCACCCGTCAGGCGTGGCCGAGCCGAGCGCCGCCGACCGGATGCTCACGCAGGCGCTGAAGACGACGCTGGCGCAGCTCGACGTGCCGGTGCTCGACCACCTCATCGTGGCCGGCAACCGCTGCTTCTCGTTCGCCGAGGCCGGGCTGCTGTGAGGGGGCGTGCCGTTGCGCGGCCGGCTTGCCTTCAGCCCCGGCCCTTGCCATTGCCGTTTGCCTTGCCCTTGTCGCCGCCCTTGCCCTTCCCACCCTTGTCCTTTGCGCCGCCGCGCTGCTTGTCGTAGCCACGCTGCTTGTCGTTCCCGCGGCTCCGCGGCGCTTCGTAGCGTGGCGCGCCCGGTCCTTCGCGGCGCTCGAAGCGCTGCGGCTCGCGCGCGCGGTAGGCCGGCCCATAGGTCTCGCGATAGCGCGGCGCATAAACCTCGTTGTACCAGGAGTCCTGCACGAAGTAGACCGGCTGCCCGCAGGCGTTGTACTTGTGGCAGTGCTTGCGCCAGTCCTTCGCGTGGCCGGGCGGCACGTGCAGGTAGATCGGCCGGCGGATCACGCCGATCGGCGCCGGCTGGATGATCACCGGCTCGGGATAGATCAGCGCGGGATGCGGAAACTGGCCGATGTCGATGCGGCCGTAGAATCCGGGCTGGCCGACGCTGATCGAGACACCCACGTCGGCGGCGATGGCGGGGACGGCGGCTGCGGCCAGCGCCGCGGCAAAGACGAAACGCTTCATGCGAAGTACTCCAGCTGTGCAACCCCCCTTATAACGCGTCCGGCGCCCCGACCGCCCGCCGCGGGGGCCGCAGCGCGATGCGCCCGGGCAACCCGCGCCCGGGCGGGCACGGCGGACGGGCCACCGCCCCGCGCCCGATCGGCTTGCGGAGCCGGCGTAAATAGCGCTATAATTCAAAGCTTTGCTGCAATATCGAGCTCGAACCCGAGTTCAAACAAGCGAGTCCCAGGAGCCCATCATGGCCCGAGTCTGCCAAGTCACCGGAAAAGCGCCGATGGTCGGCAACAACGTTTCGCACGCGAACAACAAGACCAAGCGCCGCTTCCTGCCGAACCTGCAATACCGCCGCTTCTGGGTCGAGAGCGAGAACCGCTGGGTGCGCCTGCGCATCACCAACGCGGCGCTGCGCCTGATCGACAAGAAGGGCATCGACGTGGTGCTCGCCGACCTGCGCGCCCGCGGCGAAGCGGCCTGACATCGAGGAACACCCATCATGCGCGACAAGATCAAGCTCGAGTCGTCGGCCGGCACCGGCCACTTCTACACGACGACGAAGAACAAGCGGACGATGCCCGAGAAGATGGAGATCAAGAAGTTCGATCCCGTCGCCCGCAAGCACGTGACGTACAAGGAAACCAAGATCAAGTAAGCGCCCCGGCGCGAACGATCGGCCAGCCCCTCTCGAGAGGGGGCCGTGCACGCAAAGCCCTCCGCCGAGGGCTGGTTGCTGGAAGCCCCTCCGCCGAGGGGCTTTTGCTTTCCGGCGCCGCGCCTGCGCGCCTTCTGCTATCGTCGCCGATGACCGCGCGTGGCGCACCGTGAGTCGCGCGCGCCGCCGGCGCCTGCCTTCCCGAACCGACCGCATGAAACTGCTCTCGTACCAGACCCGCGACGGCGTCGCGCGATTCGGCGCGCTGGCCGGCGACGGTGTCGTCGACCTGTCGGCGCGCATCGGCGCGCGCTACCCGGACCTGCTCCGGTTGTTGCAGGCCGGCGCGATCGACGAGGTGCGCCGGCTCGCGCGAGGCGCCCCCGCAGACCACCGCCTCGACGAGATCGCGTTCGACCTCCCGGTCACGCGGCCGGGCAAGATCCTGTGCATCGGCGTGAACTACGCCGAGCGCAACGACGAGTACCGCGACGGGTCGAGCGCGCCGCAGTATCCAAGCGTGTTCCCGCGCTTCGCGTCGTCGTTCGTCGGCCACGGGCACCCGATCCTTCGCCCGCCCGAGTCGCCGCAACTCGACTACGAGGGCGAGATCGCGATCGTGATCGGCCGGCGCGGCCGCCGCATCGCCGAGCGCGACGCGCTCGGCCACGTCGCCGGGCTGACCTGCCTGAACGAAGGGACGATCCGCGACTGGGTCCGGCACGGCAAGTTCAACGTGACCCAGGGCAAGAACTGGGACGCCAGCGGCTCGATCGGTCCATGGATCGCGACCGCCGACGAATTCGACCGCTACGACGCCCTTACCGTCACCACGCGCGTCAACGGCGAAGTGCGCCAGCACGACACGACGGGCCGGCTCATGTTCCCGTTCGCCTTCCTGATCCATTACGTCTCCACGTGGACGACGCTGGAGCCCGGCGACGTCATTTCCACCGGCACGCCGACCGGCGCCGGCGCCCGCTTCGATCCGCCGCGCTTCCTGGTGCCCGGCGACGTCGTCGAGGTCGAGGCGAGCGGCGTGGGCACGCTGCGCAACGTCGTCGCCGACGAGGTTCCCCGATGAAGATGACCTCCGAGCAGCACCGGCAGGCGGCGCTCGACCTGACGAGGGCCGAGCTCGAGGCGAAGGCGATTGCCCAGCTCGCGACGACCTGGCCCGGGATGGACCTGGACGACGCCTATGCCGTGCAGCGCGAGGTGATCGCGATGCGGATGGCCCAGGGCGCGAAGCTGCGCGGCCACAAGGTGGGCCTGACCTCGAAGGCGATGCAGCGCAGCGCTGGCATCGACGAGCCCGACTACGGCCACCTGCTCGACGACATGTTCCGCGCCGACGGCGACACGCTGCAGGCCGCGCGCTTCATCGTGCCGCGCATCGAGGTCGAGCTCGCGTTCGTGCTCGGGCGCCCGCTCGCGGGACCCGGGGTCACGCTGTTCGACGTGCTGCGCGCCACCGAGTTCGTGACGCCCGCGCTCGAGCTGATCGACGGGCGCAGCCACTACCCGCGCACGATCGTCGACAACGTCGCGGATAACGCGGCCTGCGGCGCCGTGATCCTCGGCAACCGCGCTTTCGGGCCGACCGAGGTCGACCTGCGCTGGGTCGGCGCGATGCTCTACAAGAACGCGCAGGTCGAGGAGACCGGTCTCGCCGCCGGCGTGCTCGGCAACCCGGCGCTCGGCGTCGTGTGGCTGGCCAACCGGCTCGCGACGTTCGGCACGACGCTGGAGACCGGCCACGTGGTACTCGCCGGCTCGTTCACGCGGCCGGTGCCCGTCGCCGCCGGCGATGCGATCCACGCCGACTTCGGGCCGCTCGGCTCGGTCGCCTGCCGCTTCGTCTGAACGGGTCGCAATCGAGGGGATCGCAATGGACCTGCCGGTCAACGCGTTCAAGCGCAGGCTGCGCGAGCCGCAGCCGCTGTTCGGCCTGTGGGTCGCGCTGGCCGATCCGTACGCGGCCGAGCTCTGCGCCGGCGTGGGTTACGACTGGCTGCTGCTCGACGGCGAGCATGCGCCGAACGACCTGCGCTCGCTGCTCGCGCAGCTGCAGTCGGTCGCCGCCTACCGATCGCACCCGGTGGTGCGCCCGCCGTCGGGCGACCCGAACCTGATCAAGCAGCTGCTCGACATCGGCGCGCTGACGCTGCTGGTGCCGATGGTCGAGACCGCCGAGCAGGCGCAGCAGCTGGTGCGTGCCACGCGCTACCCGCCGGCGGGAATCCGCGGCGTCGGCAGTGCGCTGGCGCGCGCCTCGCGCTTCAACCTCGTGCCCGACTACCTGGCGCGCGCCGACGCCGAGATCTGCCTGCTGGTGCAGGTCGAGACGGTGCGCGGCCTCGGGAACCTGGACGCGATCGCGGCGGTGGACGGCGTCGACGGCGTGTTCATCGGGCCGTCCGACCTCGCGGCGTCGATGGGACACCTCGGCAACCCGGCGCACGAAGCGGTGCAGGCGGCGATCGACGACGCGATGCGCCGCATCGTCGCCAGCGGCAAGGCCGGTGGCATTCTCGCCACCGACGAGCGCTTCGCGCGCCGGATGATCGCCGCGGGCTGCCGCTTCGTCGCGGTGGGCACCGACGTCTCGGTGCTGATGCGCGGCGCGCGCTCGCTGCTGCAGGGATACGCCGGCAGCGCGCCGGCGGCGAGCGACGCGGCATCGACGTCGCGCGACGGATACTGAACCACCGCTCGCGCGACGGCAGCGGCTGCCGAAGGACCGGGCCGCGCGGCGGCGACAGGGCCGGAGGTACCGGACAGACGCGGCCGCCGGGCCGTGCCTCAGTGCTCGCGGATGTCGTCGATCTCGCGCTCGCCGAAGTCGTCGCGATCGAGGTAGGCGAGGATGCGCTCGGCCACCTGCGCCGGCGACCCCAGCGCCCCGTCGGCCTTGAGCTTGCGGAAGCGCTCGACGGGCGGGAAGTCGGCCTGGTCGGCGGCGCGGATCGTCACCTGCATCTCGGTGTCGATCACGCCGGGCGCCAGCGAGCAGACGCGCGGCGCGTTCGGCCTGCCGGCGTGCTCGGCGACGATGCAACGCGTGAACATGTCGAGCGCGGCCTTGGTGCTGCAGTACGCGGACCAGCCGGCCACCGGATATCGGGCCGCGCCGGACGAGACGTTCAGCACCCTTCGCTCGGCGCCCGACGACTCGGTGGCCGCGAGAAACGCCGACGTGAGCAGCATCGCCGCGGCCAGGTTGACCTGCAACGCGACGGCCAGCGGAGCCGCCGCCAGCGACTCGACCCGGCCGATCGGCTCGATCACGCCGGCGTTGTTGATCAGCACGAAGCGCGACACGCCGGCCGCCGCGCGCAGCGTCTCGCCGAGCGCGTGCGCGAGCTGCGCGGTGACGCTGGCGTCGGACAGGTCGTGCAGCCGGTAGTCGAGCCGCGCGCCGCTCGCGCGGGCGTGCACCGCGAGCGACTCGTTCGGCGAGCGGGCGATGCAGACGAGCTGCCGCGACGGCGAGAGCAGGCGCTCGGCCATCGCGGCCCCCAAGCCCCGTGATGCGCCGGTCAGGATGACGAATTCCATCGCCTGCCTCGCTGGGTGTTCGCCGGCCGGCGTCAGTAGGCGTGCTCGGGGCCGGGGAAGCTGCGCGCCTTGACGGCGTCGCGATACGCCTCGATCGCACCGCGCACGCTGGCCGCGCCGACCATGAAATTGCGCACGAAGCGCGGCTTGCGCCCCGGATACACGTCGAGCATGTCGTGCAGCACCAGGACCTGCCCCGAACAGCCGGCGCCGGCGCCGATGCCGATCGTCGGGATCGACAGCCGCCGCGTGACCTCGTCGGCCAGTGCGGCCGGCACCATCTCGAGTACCAGCATCGTCGCGCCCGCCTCCTGCAACGCCAGCGCGTCGGCAACGAGTCGCTCGGCGGCCTCGGGGGTGCGCCCCTGCACCCGGTAGCCGCCCAGCGCGAACACCGATTGCGGCGTCAGGCCCAGGTGCGCGCAGACCGGGATGCCGGCACGCGTCAGCACGGTGACCGTCGGGGCGAGCCACGCGCCGCCTTCGAGCTTGACCATCCGCGCGCCGGCCTGCATCAGCCGGGCCGCATTCGCGAAGGCGCCCTCCGCGCCCGTCTGGTAGGTCGCGAACGGCATGTCGGCGATGATCCATGCGTGACGCGCGCCGCGCGCCACGCAACGGGTGTGATAGGCGACCTCGTCGAGCGTGACCGGCAGCGTCGAGTCGTGCCCCTGCACCACCATGCCGAGCGAATCGCCGATCAGCAGGCACTCGATGCCGACGTCGTCCAGCAGCGACGCGAAGCTCGCGTCGTAGCAGGTGAGCACCGCGATGGGCTCGCCGCGCGCGCGCAGCTCGGCCAGGTGCAGTTGCGTGACCGGCTTGCGCGAGGCGCGGCCGGCGGGGTCGACAGGATGGACGCTCATCGTGGATCGGCCGTCGGCGCGTATGGGCCGCTTCAGGCGGCGTAAGAGCGCACGCGCAGCGCGAGGTCCTGCAGCGCGCGGATGCCACTCGCTTCGGCGCGCTGGCACCACTGTTGAAGGTGCGCCAGCAATTGCTCCCGGCTGAGGTTCGAACGCTCCCAGACTGCCGCCAGCTCGCGGCGCATCTCGACCAGCTTCTTCAGATGGTCGCTCGCGGCGAAGATCTCGGCGAGCCGCGCCCGGTGCTGCTCGGTCCAGCGCGCCGTGTCCAGGTGAAGCCAGCGGCGCGCCGACGCGACGAGCCGGCCCTCGGGCCGCTCGAGCCGCGACAGCCGCCGCGCCTCCTCGGCGCAGGCTCGCCGCAGCGAGCGCGCATACTGCGCCATCACGTCGTAGCGATGCGCGATCACGGCCTGCAACGTGTCGAGATCGACCGCCGGCTTGGCCGCCGCGAACTTCGGCTTCGGGGCGACCCGCCTCACGGTGGCGAGGCGCAGCAGCGACAACAGCCGGATGTACATCCAGCCGATGTCGAACTCGTACCACTTGACCGACAGCTTCGCCGAACTGGCGTAGGTGTGGTGGTTGTTGTGCAGTTCCTCGCCGCCGATCAGGATGCCCCACGGCAGGATGTTCGTGCTCGCATCGGGGCAGTCGAAGTTGCGATAGCCGCGCGCGTGGCCCAGCCCGTTGATGACGCCGGCGGCGAGCACCGGGATCCACAGCATCTGCACCGCGAACACCGTGAGGCCGATCGCGCCGAACATCAGCACGCTGGCGACGAGCGTGATCGAGATCCCGAGCATCGTGTGCCGCGAATAGAGCTTGCGCTCGATCCAGTCGTCCGGGCTGCCGTGCCCGTACTTCTGCACGGTCTCGGCGTTGGCCGCCTCGGCGCGATAGAGCTCGGTACCTTCGAGCAGCACCTTGCGCAGGCCC
Source organism: Burkholderiaceae bacterium (assembly GCA_019635275.1). Classification (GTDB taxonomy): domain Bacteria; phylum Pseudomonadota; class Gammaproteobacteria; order Burkholderiales; family Burkholderiaceae_E; genus Zeimonas. The sequence continues at coordinate 7,220 of JAHBZV010000088.1, forward strand.
CAGCGCACCGGGCTATGAGGATCGTCGCCGGTCTCGCACTTCGCGTGGTGCTTGCGATGCACGGCCGCCCACTCGCGCGTGACCATGCCGGTGGTCAGCCACAGCCAGAACCTGAAGAAGTGGGAAGCGAGCGGATGCAGCTCGAGCGCGCGGTGCGCCTGGCAGCGATGCAGGTAGACGGTGACCGCGACGATCGTGACGTGGGTGACGACCAGCGTGTACGTGACGACCTGCCACCAGGCCGCGTCGAGCAAGCCCCGGTCGAGGAAGACGAGGACGGAATCCAGCAAGGGGAATGTCTCCTGAAACAGCGGCCCGATTCTACCCTTCGCAGGCGGGTGCGTGAGCGAACGGCCCTTGCGCCGCTCGCGGCGGCGGCTTCGACCGTGCCCGGCGTCCGGTTCCGGCGCCCCCGGCGTCTACTTCGGGCGCTCCCAGCGCACCGCGAAGAAGCCGTCGCAGCCGTCGCGATCGGGCAGCAGCCGCAGCAGGCCGTCCACCGTCGCCTGCGGATCGAGGCGCGCGCCCTGCCCGTGCAGCACCTCGCCGGCCGGCCGGCGAAGCCAGTCGGGGTGCTGCGCCTCGAACCAGGCGACCTGCTCGTCGTTCTCGCGGGCGAGCAGGCTGCAGGTGCCGTAGACCAGCGA
>JAHBZV010000089.1 GCA_019635275.1 Burkholderiaceae bacterium
GTCGAGGTGGAAGCGCAGCGACAGCGAGAACAGGTGCCGGAATACCTGCAGCGTGATCGTGCGCGACGCGTCGTGCGTGACGCGCGCGAAGATCACCTCGCGCAGCTCGGTGAACAGCGTCACGCCGACCCGCAGCAGCCCGTATGCGACCAGCAGCGCGACCGGTACGACCAGTGCGGCGCGCGCGTCGCCGGGCTTCACGTCGAGCGCGTCGACGATTCTCTTGAGCACCAGCGGCACGCCGACGTTGGCGAACTTCGCGGCGACGAGGCAGGTCAGGGCCAGGCCGACCCGCCAGCGGTAGGCCCACAGATACGGCAGCAGTCGCCCGATCGTGTGCCAGTCGCCGCGCACCGGGGACGTGCCGGGCGCGGCGGGAGGGTCGAGGACGGTGGTTCGGCGCATTAGGCGTTCCGCAGGCAAACCGCTATTCTGAGCCCAAGCCCGTCAACTTCGCGCCACGACCATGGAATCCACGCCGACGACTCTGCCGCCAGGCCGCATTCCCGAGCTCCGGGTGGTGCCGATGCCCGCCGACGCCAACGTCCACGGCGACGTCTTCGGGGGCTGGATCATGGCGCAGGTCGACATGGCCGGCGCGCTGCCGGCCATGCGCCGCGCGAACGGCCGCATCGCCACGATCGCGGTCAACTCGTTCCTGTTCAAGCAGCCGGTCTTCGTCGGCGACGTGCTGAGCTTCTACGCCGACGTGGTGCGTGTCGGTCGCACGTCGATCACCGTGTTCGTCGAGGTCTACGCGCAGCGCAACCAGCTGAACGACGAGATCGTCAAGGTCACCGAGGCCACGCTGACCTACGTCGCGACCGACGAGCATCGGCGCCCCCGTCCGTTGCCGCCGGCATGACGATCGCAGGTGGCGCTGGCTTCCCCGGGTTTTCGTGGGGCTTGCGTGATCCGGCCGCGCCTTGACGGTAGACTTGGACGCCCTTGCGGACGTCGAAGCATTCATGACGCTCTTCCTGTTCGCGGCCGGCGTGGTGGCGCTGGTCGTCGGCGCTGAAGCGCTGGTTCGCGGCGCGTCGAAACTGGCCGTCTCGCTCGGCCTGTCGCCGCTGGTCGTCGGGCTGACGATCGTCGCGATCGGCACCAGCTCGCCCGAGATCGCCGTCTCGGTGGGTGCAGTGCTGGGCGGGAAGACCGACGTCGCGATCGGCAACGTGGTCGGCAGCAACATCTTCAACGTGCTGTTCATCCTCGGACTGTCGGCCCTGATCACGCCGCTGGCCGTGCATTCGCAGCTGATCCGGCAGGAAGTGCCGATCATGATCGGCTGCTCGCTGCTGCTGGCGGTACTCGTCCTCGATCGCCAGCTCGGCCGACTGGACGCCGCGCTGCTGCTCGCGACGGCCATCGCGTATGTCGGCTTCCTGCTCTGGCAGTCGCGCGCGGGCTCGCAGCGCGCCCGGGCGCGCGACGGCGGCGCGAAGGCGGATCCGCCCGACGCGCTGACGCGGGCAGCGCGCCGCGGCTGGGATTCGCACTGGGCGGCGCAGGCAGGCCTGATCGTGGCCGGGCTCGCCGGGCTCGTGTTCGGGGCCCAGCTATTGGTCGATGCGTCGGTCGCGTTTGCCCGCGCGCTCGGCGTCAGCGACCTGGTGATCGGCCTGACCATCGTTGCAGCCGGCACGTCGCTGCCCGAGGTCGCGGCGTCGGTCGTCGCCGCGTGGCGCGGCGAGCGCGACATCGCGGTCGGCAACGTGGTCGGCAGCAACATCCTGAACATCGCGGTCTGCCTCGGGCTGGCCGGCATCGTCTCGCCGGCGCCACTGTCGATCGCGCCGGCGGTCTTGAACTTCGACCTCTGGGTCATGCTGGCGGTCGCTGTAACGTGCCTGCCGGTGCTGCTCACCGGCCGCGAGATCGCCCGCTGGGAAGGAGCCGTCTTCCTCGGCTACTACGCAGCTTACGCGGCATACCTGGTACTGGCCGCTCAACAGCACGATGCGCTCGCGGGGTACTCCAGCATCATGCTGTCGTTCGTCCTGCCGCTCACCATCGTGACGCTGGTCGCCATGACGATCCGGCGTCCTTCGATCAGGACCGCGGGACGATGAGCTCGCCGCCGGCAGCGACACTGCTCCCGTGGCTCGCGGCGCTGCCGTTCGCGGCGTCGCTGCTGCTGGCGGGCTTCCCGAACCGCGCACGCAGCCTCGTCGCGTGGGTCGCAGGGCTCGCGACGCTCGCCGGCTGCGCCCTGCTGGCCGCCACCGCCGGGCCGGTGTTCGGCGGCGAGGTGCTGCGCTGGTCGATCGAGTGGCTGCCCGAGCTCGGCCTCGAGCTCGGCTTTCGGATGGACGGACTCGCGTGGCTCTTCGCGCTGCTGATCCTCGGCATCGGCGCGCTGGTGGTGCTCTATGCAGCCTACTACCTGCACCACGAGGACCCGCCGGCGCGCTTCTTCATGTTCCTGATGCTGTTCATGGGCGCAATGCTCGGTGTCGTGCTGGCCGACAACCTGGTGCTGCTGGTGGTCTTCTGGGAGCTGACCAGCCTGGCGTCGTTCCTGCTGATCGGCTACTGGTCCCATCGCCGCGACGCCCGCCAGGGCGCACGGATGGCGCTCGCGATCACCGGCGGCGGCGGGCTGTGCCTGCTCGCCGGCGTGCTGCTGCTCGGCCACGTCGCCGGCAGCTACCGGCTCGACGACGTGCTGGCCGCGGGCCCGGTCATCCGCGAGCATCCGCTGTACCTGCCGACGCTGCTGCTGGTGCTGCTCGGAGCGTTCACCAAGTCGGCGCAGTTCCCGTTCCATTTCTGGCTGCCGCACGCAATGGCCGCGCCCACCCCGGTGTCGGCCTACCTGCATTCGGCGACGATGGTGAAGGCCGGCGTGTTCCTGCTCGCCCGCATGTATCCGGCGCTGGGGGGCACCTCGGAGTGGTTCTGGCTCGTCACGCTGACCGGACTGGCGACGCTGCTCATCGGGGCCTACCTGGCCATTTTCGAGCACGACCTGAAGGGACTGCTGGCCTACTCTACGATCAGCCACCTCGGCCTGGTGACGATGCTCTTCGGGCTGGACACGAAGATGGCGGTCGTCGCGGCCGTCTTCCACATCCTGAACCACGCGACCTTCAAGGCCTCGCTGTTCATGTCGGCAGGCATCATCGACCACGAAACCGGCAGCCGGGACATGCGCCGCCTCAACGGCCTGTGGAAGTCCATGCCGGTCACCGGCGCGCTCGGCATGGTCGCCGCCGCGTCCATGGCGGGCGTGCCGCTGCTCAACGGCTTCCTGTCGAAAGAGATGTTCTTCGCCGAGACCGTGGACCGCGGAAGCGGCTGGATCCTGGGGATCGGACTGCCGTTGGGGGCGACCATCGCCGGGATCTTCAGCGTCGCCTACAGCGCCCGCTTCGTCCACGACACCTTCTTCAACGGCGAGCCGATCGACCTGCCGAAAACCCCGCACGAGCCGCCGCGCTTCATGCGTGTTCCGGTGGAACTGCTGGTGCTGCTATGCCTGGCGGTGGGCATCGCGCCGGCGATCGTGGTCGGCCCGCTGCTCGCGGTCGCCGCGCAGGCGACGCTCGGCGCGTCGCTTCCCGATTACAGCCTGGCGATCTGGCACGGCCTGAACCTCCCGCTGGCAATGAGCGCCGTCGCGCTGGTCGGCGGGCTGTCCCTGTACTTCGGGCTGCAGCGGCGCATCGACCTGCACCAGGTCATCCACTTCCCTCGCGGCGGACGCGAACTGTTCGCCGCGACCCTCGGCGCGGTGGTGGCCGGCGCCCGCAACCTGACCCTGGCACTGCAGAACGGCAGCCTTCAGCGATACCTGACACTACTCGTCGTGTTCGCGCTCGCCGCCGGGGCGCTACCGTTCCTGCCGGGCGGCCGACCGGCGCCGACCGCAGCGACCCCCGTCGAGGTGTCGCCGCCGATCGACGGCGCGTCCGCGATCGTCTGGGCGATCGGCGTCACGGCCGCGATCGCCACCGCGATCGGCTTTCGCCGGCGCCTGCTGGCGCTGGTCCCGCTGGGCGCGGTCGGCCTGATGGTGAGCCTCGCTTTCGTGCACTTCTCCGCTCCCGACCTGGCGCTCACGCAGATCCTGGTCGAGGTCGTGACGATCGTCCTGATGATGCTGGCCCTGAACTGGCTTCCGCAGGAGAGCCCGCCGGAACGCGCCAGCCGGCGCCGCTGGCGCGACGCGGCGATCGCGGCTGCAGCCGGACTCGGCATCGCCGCGATCGCGTTCGCCGTCCTCGAACGGCCGTCGCGGTCGATCGCACCGTACTTCCTCGAGACCAGCATTTCCGAGGGCGGCGGCTCGAACGCGGTCAACGTCATCCTGGTCGACTTTCGGGGCTTCGACACACTCGGCGAGATCACCGTGCTCGGCATTGCCGGCATCGCGATCCACGCCCTTCTGGCGGGTTTCATGCCGGCACCACGCGCGCGCGATGCCGGCGTCGCCCCCGAGAGCGACATCCATCCCCTGATGCTGGCAGTCGTTTCGCGGCTGATGCTGCCGCTGGCGGCACTGGTCTCCGCATACCTGTTCCTGCGCGGCCACAACCTGCCCGGCGGCGGGTTCATCGCGGGCCTGGTACTCTCGATCGCGCTGATCCTGCAGTTCGTGGCCGCCGGCCAGCGCTTCGTCAGCGTGCGCATGCGCACCGACTTCCGACCGTGGATCGGCTGGGGACTGCTGGTCGCCGGTGCGACGGGCATCGGCAGCTGGTTCTTCGACGCGCCCTTCCTGACCAGCAGCTACGACTATCCGGTGTGGCCGGTGGTGGGAGCGGTGCCGCTCGCCAGCGCCGCGGTATTCGACCTCGGCGTCTACCTGACCGTGGTCGGTGCGACGATGGTCGCGCTCGTCTCGATCGCGAAACTCGGCCGCGCAAGGGGGGCGCAGTGAGCCTGCTGATCGCCTCCGCGCTCGGCGTCCTGACCGGTTGCGGCATCTGGTTGATGCTGCGCGCGCGCACCTTCGACGTGATTCTCGGCCTGACGCTGCTTTCGTACGCGGTCAACCTGTTCATCTTCACGATGGGTCGGTTGAAGATCGGTGCGCCGCCGATTCTCGATCCTGCGCTCCCTCCGACGCTGCAGCAATACGCCGATCCGCTGCCACAGGCGCTGGTCCTGACCGCGATCGTCATCGGTTTCGCCATGACCGCGCTGCTGCTGGTCATCGCGCTGCGCGCGGCGCTCCAGGTCGGATCGGATCACGTCGACGGCGATCGGGACGACCCTGCTCGCGAGGAGACCTCGCGATGAATACTGCGCGCTGCGCGCGCCGCCCCGTCCCGCGCACGCCGCCGGGCAGCCGATGAACTGGCCGCACGCGATCATCCTGCCGGTGGTGCTGCCGTTGATGACGGGCGCGCTGCTGCTGCTGGCCGAGCGCCGCGCGGAGCGGATCGTGCCGGCGATCACGATGTTGTCAGTGCTGGCGCAGCTCGCCCTCGCCGCCGCATTGGCCGTTCAGGCCGCACAGGGACCGGTGCAGGCCTATCTGCTCGGCAACTGGCAGGCGCCCTACGGCATTGCGCTGGCGCTCGATCGACTGGCTGCGCTGATGCTGGTGCTCACGTCGCTGGTCGCGCTGGCCAGCCTGCTCTACGCGCGCAACCGCGACGCGAAGCGGGGGGCGCACTTCCATGCGTTGTTCCAGTTCCAGCTGATGGGCCTGAACGGCGCCTTCCTGACCGCCGACCTGTTCAACCTGTTCGTGTTCTTCGAAGTGCTGCTGATCGCTTCGTACGGCCTGCTGCTGCACGGCCTCGGCAAGGCGCGGCTGCGCGCGTCGATCCACTACGTGGTCTTCAACCTCGCCGGATCGTCGCTGTTCCTGATCGCGGTCTCGCTGCTGTATGCGCTGACCGGGACGCTGAACATGGCCGACCTCGCGGTGCGCGTGCCGCTGCTGCCCGCCGGCGACGCGCTGCTGATCCGCACGGCGGCGCTGCTGCTGCTGGTCGTGTTCTGCGTCAAGGCGGCACTGCTGCCTCTGTACTTCTGGCTTCCCGAGACCTACGGCTCGGCGACCGCCCCGGTCGCCGCGCTGTTCGCCATCATGACCAAAGTCGGCGTCTACACCATCGCGCGCGTCTACACGCTGGTGTTCGGCGACGGCGGCGGCCCGGCGGCCAACGTCGCATGGCCGTGGCTGCCCTGGCTTGCACTCGGCACGCTGGCGCTCGGCGCGATCGGCGCGCTGTCTTCGACGCGGCTTCGCGGCCTCGTGGCGTATCTCGTCGTCTCGTCGGCGGGCACGCTGCTGTTGGCGCTCGGGCTCGGTCGCGCCGAGACGGTTTCTGCCGGATTGTTCTACCTGGTGCACAGCACGCTGATGGCCGCGGCCCTGTTCCTGATCGTCGACCGCGTGGCCGGCCTGCGAGGCGAGGCGGCCGACCGGCTGCAACCGGCTCCGATGAGCACCTCGCCAGCGCTGCTCGGCGCCGCGTTCTTCTTCTGTGCCGCGGCCGCGGGCGGCCTTCCACCGCTTGCCGGCTTCCTCGGCAAGGCACTGCTGCTCGACGCGGCGATCGGGTCTGCGCTCGCCGTGCCGACCTGGGTCGTCGTGCTGCTCGCCGGCCTCGGCACGGTCGTCGCACTGTCGCGTGCCGGCAGCGTGCTGTTCTGGCGATCGTCCGCTGCGCCGGCCAGCATGGCGGTCGACCTCGCGGATCCGGCGCCTGCGACGCCGAAGGCGGCCCCGGCTGCGGCGGCGAACGTGCCGGACGCTGCCCGATCGACGCCCGGGCAGTTCGCGGCAATCGGCCTGCTCGTCGCAGCGATGGCCGCAACCGCGGCCTGGGCCGGACCCTTGCACGCCTACACCTCCGCCGCGTCGCGACAGCTGTTCGATCCCGCGGCCTATGTCGGGGCCGTGCTCGGCGCCCGCCCGGTTCCCGCGGCCATCGACATTCGCCGGGAGATGCGAGAGCGCGGCGGCGCCAAGGGAGACAAGCGTTGAAGCGACTGCTGCCGGCACCGCTGCTCAGCGCCACGCTGTTCGTGTCGTGGCTGATGCTGAACCAGTCGGCGTCGCCCGGGAACCTCGCACTCGCGGCGATCTTCGCGATCGTGCTGCCGCGGATATTCGGCGGCTTCAGGGTCGAGCCGCCACGCATCCGCCGGCCCGGCGTCATCGTTCGCCTGGCGCTTCGCGTGCTGGCCGACATCGTCAGGTCGAACGTCGACGTGGCGCGCCGGATCCTGGGTCCCGAATCGCGCATCCATCCGCGGTTCGTATGGGTGCCACTGTCGATTCGCGATGCGCACGGCGTCGCGACGCTGGCGGGCATCATCACGATGACGCCTGGCACGCTGTCGGCCGACCTGACCGACGACCGGCGGTACCTGCTGGTGCACGCATTCAACGCCGACGACGAGCAGGCCCTGATCGCGTCGATCAAGGAGCGCTACGAGGCGCCGCTCAGGGAGATCTTCGAACGATGACCGCCGCTGCGCTTCCGATCGCCACCGGCGCCTTCGCGCTGGCCCTGCTGCTGGCAATGTGGCGACTGGTCCGCGGCCCGTCGCTGCCGGACCGCGTGCTCGCGCTCGACACGCTGTACATCGACTCGCTCGCGCTTCTGGTGCTGGCGGGACTGCACTACGGAACGCCGCTCTACTTCGAGGTGGCGCTGATGATCAGCATGCTCGGCTTCGTCGGCACGGTGGTGCTGTCGAAGTACCTGTTGCGCGGCGACATCACGGAGTGAACGATGCCCGGCCGCCTGATCCGGAGGTTCGAATGACCGCTTTGCCTTTCTGGCTCGACGCGCTGCTCGCGGCCCTGCTCCTGACCGGTGCGTTCTTCGCACTCGTGGGG
>JAHBZV010000009.1 GCA_019635275.1 Burkholderiaceae bacterium
CGTCTGGCGGCGCTGGCGCGGCAAGTCGAGCCGGCGCGGGTGTCCGAGCACCTGGCCTGGTCGGCGTGGCGCGGCGTCTGGCTGCCCGACCTGCTGCCGGTGCCGCGGACCCGCGCCGCGCTGGCGCGCGTCGCCGCGAACGTCGACCGTGTGCAGGAGCGGTTAGGCCGGCCCATCGCGATCGAGAACCCGTCGCACTACCTGCGCATCGGCGAGCACGAGATCGACGAGGTCGCGTTCCTCGTCGAACTGTGCCGTCGCAGCGGCTGCCGCCTGCTCGTCGACGTGAACAACGTCTTCGTGAGCGCGAACAACCTGGGTTTCGACGCCGGCGCGTGGCTCGACGCGGTGCCCGGCGCGCTGGTCGAGGAGATCCACCTTGCGGGGCATTCGCGCGATCCGGTGCACGGCGCTGCGCTGCTGGTCGATTCGCACGACGCGCCGGTCGACGACGCGGTCTGGGCGCTGTTCCGGCGCTTCGTGGCGCGCATCGGGCCGCGTCCGACGCTGATCGAGCGCGACGGCAACCTGCCCGCGTTCGCCGAGCTGCTCGACGAGCGGACACGTGCGCAGGCGATCCTCGAAGCGGCGTCGGGATCCGCGATTCCGTTGCCGGAGGCCGCATGAGCGCGTGCACCCCGCCGGCCGCGCGCGGCGGTCTCGCCCGATTCCAGGATGCGTTCATCCACGCGCTGCTGGAAGGCGAGGAGACGATCTGGGCCGGCCCGACGGCGATCGCCGACGGCGCCACGGCGACCCTCGACGGCGCGACGAGCCCGCCCCGGCTTCGCGCCGCGCGTGATCCGCTGCATGCGCAGCCCGGCTTCGCGGTCTACCGCAACACGGTCGTGACCGGCTGCATCGACGCGCTCGCGGCCAACTACCCGGCGGTCGTCCGCCTGGTCGGCGACGAGTGGTTTCGCGCGGCCGCAGCCGTCCACGTGCGCCGGGCCCCGCCGTCGCACCCCTGCCTGTCCGACTACGGGGACGGATTCACCGGGTTCCTCGCCGCGTTCGCGCCGGCCGCCGGCCTGCCGTACCTCCCGGACATCGCTCGGCTCGATCGCCTCTGGACCGAGGCGCACCTCGCCGCCGACGAACCGCCGCTCGACGCGTCGCGGGTGGCGGCGCTGGCGCCCGCCGAGCTCGGCCGCACCGTGCTCGCGCCGCACGCGTCGGCGCGCTGGGCGTGGTTCGACCGGAATCCCGCCTGGAGCATCTGGCGGCACGCCCGCGCCGGCACGCCCCCCGACGAGGGCGCGGTCTTCGAGCCTGCGTGGCAAGCCGAAGGCGCGCTGCTGGTGCGCGCGCGCGATGCGGTCGAGGCCGTCGAGGCGAGGCGCGGCGACTGCGTGTTCCTCGACGCCTGCGCGGCCGGGCAGACGCTGGCCGAGTGCGCCGCGGCCGCGCTCGCCGCCGACCCGGACGTCGATCTCGAGGCCACGATGGCCCGCCTGATGCGCGCCGGCGCGTTCGCGCGCCTGCGCACGAATTCCCCCGATGAGGAGTGCAGGTCATGATCGATACCATCGCCGCCGAGCGGCGCAGCCCGCCCGCGACGCGCAACGGCGCGTGGTCGCGCGCCTGCGACCGGATGGCCAGGCTGCTGAACGACGACGTGCTCGCACTGATTGCGCGGGTCGCGATCGCCGCCATCTTCTGGATGTCGGGCCGCACGAAGGTCGACGGGTGGCTCGGCGTGTCGGCCGGCACCTACCAGCTGTTCGCCGACGAGTACCGGGTGCCGCGGCTGCCGCCGGAGCTCGCGGCCCACCTGGCCACCTACGCCGAGCACCTGTTCCCGGTCCTGCTGGTGCTCGGCCTGATGACCCGCGTATCGGCGCTGGCGCTGCTCGGCATGACCGCCGTGATCCAGGTCTTCGTCTACCCCGATGCCTGGCCGACGCACCTGTCGTGGGCCGGCCTGCTGGCGCTGCTGGTGGCACGCGGCGCAGGCTCGGTGTCGCTGGATCGAGGGCTGGGTATCCGCTGAGCGCACTCAGGCGATCGATCGCTGTCGACCCGCGACGACGATCATCGCCATCCCGACGAGCGCGAGCGCCAGTCCGGGCACGAACAGCATCGACAGGGCTTCGCCCAGCAGCCACTGCGCGAACAGCGCGGCGAAGATCGGGATGCTCAGCGATATGCAGGCGGTCACCACCGCCGCCAGCCGGCGCGACGCCACGGCGAAGCCGATCGTCGGAACGGCCGTGCACAAGACGCCCAGCCCGAGCAGCAGCGCGATCTTCGACTCCCACGGGCCGACGGCGGCCTGCGGCTCCAGCAGCGCCGCGGCCGATCCTGCCGCGATCACGCCGACCGCCAGCGTCAGCACCGACAGTGCGACCGAATCGGGTGCGCGCCCGCGCTGCGCCAGCGCGTTGAAGTACATCGCGTAGACCGCGGTCAGCGCCGCCGCGCAGGCCGCGAGACCGTCGCCCGCGAGGCGCGCGGCCGTGGGCGCGGCGCCCGGCGACCAGCCCGGCGCCACGACGATCGCGACCCCCGAGAGCGCGAGCACCGCGCCGGCCGCCTGGCGGCGCTGCACCGGCTCGCCGCGGATGCGCCTGAACGACAGCACGAAGACCGGCGACGTGCTGAGCAGCACCGCCACCTCCGCCACCGGCGCGAGCTGGAACGCCGCGGTCGCCAACAGGTAGTAGCCGACCAGCAGCGATGCGAGGGCGTAGGCGCTGGCCTGTTTCGCGACGACGCCCAACGCGCGCCGCATCGTCGGCGCAAGGCCGAGCATCGGCAGCAGCACGACGAGCGCGATTGCCAGCCGAAGCGCGGCCAGCGTGAGCGGCGGCAGCGACGGCAGCAGTCGCACGAACACGCCGGTGAGCCCCCAGAGCAACGCGGTCAGCCCGGCGGTGGCCAGCGCGCCGACGTCGAAGGGCGCGGTGCGGGTCATGCGAGCTCCCGGGGGCGTCGTGGACGGATGCGGGATTTGAAAGGCCCGGCGACACCCGGTCAAGTCCGGCGGGGCCGAATCCGGGATCCGACCCGTCCCCGTGAGACGATTGCGCCATGCTGAACACGATCCGTGAGTTCTTCGAGCGCCACATCGCCGCGACGCCGAGCGGCACGCGACAGCACACGATCGAGCTGGCCACCGCTGCGCTGCTGGCCGAGGTCGTGCGCATCGACGGCCACAGCGGCGACGCCGAGAGGGCGATCGCGCTGCGCGCGATCGACGAGAAGCTCGGCCTGTCGCCCGACGAGGCCGCCACGCTGCTCGACCTCGCGTCGCAGGAGATGCGCCAGGCGACCGACTATTTCCAGTTCACGTCGCTGATCAACCGCCACTTCGCGCAGGAGCAGAAGGTGCGCATGATCGAGTTGATGTGGCAGGTCGCCTATGCCGACGGCCGGCTCGACGACCACGAGCTGCACCTGATCCGCCGGATCGCAGACCTGCTGCACGTCCCTCACGACGACTTCATCGCCACCAAGCTGCGCTCACAACGCGCGGTGCGCGACTGACGCCGCAGGTGCGCCGCGAGCCCGAGCGGTCAGCGTCCGCCGACGCCTTTCACGCCTCGCCGCCCAGCAGGGCAGCGTGATGCCGCAGGTGGTCTTCGACGAAAGTCTGCACGAACCAGTATCCGTGCCCGTAGCCGTCGCGCAGGTTCAGCCTGATCGGCGTCCCCGAAGCCCTGCACGCCTCGACCAGCCGGTCCGGCAGCAGCTGCACGGCCAGGTACTCGTCGGCGGTTCCCTGGTCCACCAGGATCGTCGTGCCGAAACCGCGCCGCGCGGCGAGCTCGGTCGCGTCGTACTGCGCCCACTCGGCGCGGTCTTCGCCGAGATAGCCGCCGAACGCCTTCTGCCCCCACGGGCACTGCGACGGCGCGGCGATCGGCGCGAATGCCGAGACCGACCGATAGCGCTCCGGGTTGCGCATCGCGCAGACCAGCGCCCCGTGCCCGCCCATCGAGTGGCCGAAGATGCCCTGCGCGTCCGATGCGGGAAATCGCTGCGCGACCAGCGCCGGCAGCTCCTGCGTGACCCAGCTGTACAGGTGGTAGTGCTTCGACCACGGCGCGAAGGTGGCGTCGACGTAGAACCCGGCGCCCAGCCCGAAGTCCCAGTGTGCATCGTCGCCCGGCAGGCGCACCCGCGGACTGGTGTCCGGCGCGACCAGCATCAGCCCCAGCTCGGCGGCCACGCGCTGCGCGCCGGCCTTCATCATGAAGGTCTCGTCGGTGCAGGTCAGTCCGGCCAGGTAGTACAGCACCGGCACGCGCCCCGTCGACGCCTGCGGAGGCTGGTAGACCGAGAAGCGCATCGGGGCGCGGCAAACGGTCGAAGCGTGCGAATAGAAGCCCTGCACCCCGCCGAAGCAGGCGTGCTCGGCGATCACGCGGAAGTCGTCGCTGCCCGCCATCAGTAGACCACCACGCTGCGGATCGACTCGCCACGGTGCATCAGGTCGAAGGCGTCGTTGATCCGCTCCAGCGGCATCGTGTGCGTGATCAGGCTATCGATGTCGATCTTGCCTTCCATGTACCAGTCGACGATCTTCGGCACGTCGGTACGGCCGCGCGCGCCGCCGAACGCGGTGCCCTTCCAGACCCGCCCGGTCACCAGCTGGAACGGGCGCGTCGCGATCTCCTGCCCCGCGCCGGCCACGCCGACGATCACCGACACGCCCCAGCCGCGGTGGCAGCACTCGAGCGCCTGGCGCATCAGCTGCACGTTGCCCACGCACTCGAAGCTGTAGTCGGCGCCGCCGTCGGTGAGCTCGACCAGGTGCGCGACGAGGTCGCCCTGCACGTCCTTCGGGTTCACGAAGTGCGTGAGCCCGAACCCGCGCGCCAGCGCTTCGCGCGCCGGGTTCAGGTCGACGCCGATGATTCTCCCGGCGCCGACCATGCGCGCGCCCTGCACGACGTTCAGCCCGATGCCGCCCAGGCCGAACACGACGACGTTGGCGCCCGGCTCGACTTTCGCGGTATTGATCACCGCCCCCAGTCCGGTGGTGACGCCGCAGCCGATGTAGCAGACCTTGTCGAACGGCGCGTCCTCGCGGATCTTCGCGACCGCGATCTCGGGCAGCACCGTGTAGTTCGCGAACGTCGAGCAGCCCATGTAGTGATGGATCTTCCTGCCCCCGATCGAGAAGCGGCTCGTCCCGTCGGGCATCACCCCCTTGCCCTGCGTGGCGCGGATCGCGGTGCACAGGTTCGTCTTGCGCGACAGGCACGACTTGCACTGTCGGCACTCCGGCGTGTAGAGCGGGATCACGTGGTCGCCCTTCTTCACCGACGTGACGCCGGGGCCGACGTCGACGACGACGCCTGCGCCCTCGTGCCCGAAGATCGCCGGGAACAGCCCCTCGGGGTCGGCGCCCGATCGCGTGAACTCGTCGGTGTGGCACACGCCGGTGGCCCGGATCTCGACCAGCACCTCGAAGGCGCGCGGCCCGTCGAGCTGCACGGTCTCGATCACCAGCGGCTGGTCGGGTTCGTAGCTGACTGCGGCACGCACGTCCATGGATCGTCTCCTCGCGGGGCTGGGCCGCGCCGATTATCGGGCATCATGATGCCCCCGATCCAGCCGAGGAATCCCGCCATGCCGATTTCGATGTACGACGCCAGCGCTCCGGTCTACACGCAGATGCTGGGGGCGCTCGACAAGGTTCTCGCGAAGGCCGAGGCATATGCGCAGGCACGCAAGATCGACCCGAAGGTGCTGGGCCAGGCGCGCCTGTTCCCCGACATGTTGCCGCTGGTCTCGCAGGTGCGCATCGCCTGCGATACCGCGAAGCTGGGCCTCGCGCGCATCACGGGCCTGGAAGCGCCGAAGTACGAGGACAACGAGCAGACGATCGCCGAACTGCGCGAGCGCATCGCGAAGACGCTCGCCTTCATCGCCAGCGTGCCGCGCGAGAAAGTCGACGGCCAGGAAGACCGTGACGTGATCGTGCCGCTGCGCGATCGGAAGCTCGAGTTCAAGGGACAGGCGTTCCTGCTGCACTGGTCGCTGCCGAACTTCTTCTTCCACGTGACCACCGCCTACGACCTGCTGCGGCACAACGGCCTGGAGATCGGCAAGTCGGACTACCTGGGCCGTGCCTGAGGCGGCCGGGCTCGCGCCGCGCGGGCCGTCGCCGGCGCCCGCGACGACGCGTCGCCCGAGGCGGCGATCGACCAGGACGCGCCCGCGTCCTGCGCCAGCGCACCGGCCAGCCACGGCATCGCGACGCGCAACGCGGGCTCGAGCGTCCACGGCGGGTTGACCACGAACACGCCGCTGCCGTGCAGGCCCAGGCCTTCGGGAGAAGGCGCGCGCACCGTGAGCGTCGCGTGCACCCAGCGCAGCCCCGGCAGCCGCTCGAGCCTGCGCACCATCTCGGCCGGCTCTCGGCGCTGGACCTGCGGATACCAGACCAGGTAGCAACCCGTCGCGAAGCGCCCGAGCGCGTCGCGCAACGTCCCCACCACGCGCGAGTAGTCGCGCTTGTCCTCGTACGACGGATCGATCAGCACCAGCGCCCGGCGCGGCGGCGGCGGCAACAGCGCCTTGAGGCCGTCGAACCCGTCCTCGCGCCGCACGATCGTTCGGCGCGCCACATCGCGTCCTGCCTCGGCGACGTTGCCGGCCAGGACGCCGACCTCGTTCGGATGCATCTCGAACAGCCTGAGTCGGTCGTCCGCGCGCAGGTGCGCGAGCGCGATGAACGGCGAACCGGGATAGTGCCGCAGCATTCCGTCGGGATTCGCCGCACGGACGACGTCGAGGTATTCGGCCACCGTCGCGGGCGCGTCGGTGCGCGACCACACCCGCACGATGCCGTCGGCGAACTCGCCACGCTTCGCAGCCCACTCGCCTTCGAGCGAATACAGGCCCGCGCCCGCGTGCGTATCGATCACCCAGAACGGCGTGGCCTTCGCAGCGAGATGCCGCAGCAGGTGCACCAGCACGACGTGCTTGAGCACGTCGGCGTGGTTGCCCGCGTGGAAGGCGTGGCGATAGCTGAACATGCCCCGGATCATGCCCGATCCGGGGACCGGGCGCCCCCGGCTCAGTCGAACGACATGCTCAGTTTCGCCCAGACGAAGCGGCCCGGCTCGTTCACGCGCGTGGTCGGTGCGTCGTAGCCGGCCACCGCGGCCGCCGCCCGGCTGATGTGCTCGGCGTAGGTGCGGTCGAACACGTTGTCGATGCCGGCCGAGAGCAGCGCGCGCTTGCCGATCCGGTAGCTCGCGTTGAGCGCGAGCGTCGCGAAGCCCGCGCTCGGCCCGATGTCCTGCCCGACGATGCTGCCGTAGTTCACCTGAACGCGGTCCTGCCGGCGCACGAGCCGCGCCAGCCCGCCGAACGTCCATGCGCCGGTCTCGTAGCTCAGGCCGAGTTTCAGCTCGTCGGGCGGCGTCTGCGCGAGTGGCACGCCCATCGTGTCGTTGTCTGCGCGAACGTGCGCATAGCTGCCGCGCAGCGTCCACGGACCGGCGATGCGCCACGCAAGGTCGGCCTCGAAGCCGAGGCGTGTCGCGTCGACGTTGAAGGTCGTGCACTTGGCCGGATTCGAGCCGCACGAGCCCATCGCCGCCGGATTGACGTAGGTGAGCACGTAGTCGTCGACGCGCGAGTAGAACGCCGACAGCGACCCGGTCAGGTTGCGCTCGGTCCAGACGAGGCCGGCATCGAGCTGCGTGTTCCGCTCCGGATCCAGGCTGCGCGCGGCCGTCAGCCCGTTGTAGGTCGTCGCCTCCCAGTGGTCCATCGGCCGCTCGCCGCGGCCGATGCCGACGTAGGCGGTGGCCGGCCGCCCCGCGAGATCGTGCTCGTAGCGCACGAAACCGCTCGAGAGCGTCGCATCGGCGCCGCCCATCGCCGCGCCGCTGGCGGGATTGAAGCGATCGGCCGAGTAGCGGTCGATCCGCAGGCCGGCGACCAGGCGGTCGGCCTGCGACAGCGTCCATGCCACCTCGCCGAACGCGCCGGTGGTGGTCGACTCGAAGTCCTTGTTGCGCGGCCGCGAATCGACGCTCACGGGCGCCGGCCCGCTGTACGAGCGCACCGTGTGCGTGTTGTCCTGCTGGTCCACGCCCAGAGTGAGCACCGACGCGTCGGTCACCGCGAGCTCGGCGATCGCGCGCAGGCCGACCGTCTCGCGGTCCGGGTTGTTCCACGAATACGCGGCCGTCGGCGGCTTGGTGCGCAGCGTGTAGTTGTCCATCACGTGGTCGATGTAGTTCCAGTTGACCTGCGCCTCGAGCTTGCGAAACAGCGGCGAGACCCGCTTCTTCTGCAGCTTCAGCCCGACGCCGTCGCGGTCGAACACGCTGCCGTCCATCATCCGGTCCGCGTAGGCGGCCTGCGCCTCGCTGTGGATCGCCGACAGCTCGACGCGGGTGCCGTCGTCCGGCGTCCAGCCCCCCTGCAGGCCGAGGCTTCGACGCTCGAAGAACGAGTGGATCGTGCGCCCGTCGCCGTCGCGGTAGTCGTCGGACTCCGAGTGCGTCGCGGTGGCGCGCAGGAATCCGGCGGGCGTGCCAACGGTCGCATCGGCAACGCCGTCGAGCCGCCCCCAGGAACCCGCCATCAGGCTGCCGTTCGCGCGCACGCCGGGCTTGCCGAAGCGCGGCGTGTCGCGCTCGAACAGCACGACGCCTGCCAGGTTGCCGTTGCCGTACAGCACGGTCTGCGGTCCCTTGATGACTCGAACGCGGTCGAAGGTCTCCGGGAACACGTAGGCGGTCGGCGGGTCCATCCGCATGCCGCAGCCGCCGTGGAACTCGGCGCCGTCGAGCAGCACGTTCAGCCGCGAGCCCGCCAGGCCGCGCAGCACCGGATCGCCGTCGGTGCCGCCTTTGCGGATCACGCCGAACCCGGGGATGTTCTTCAGGAAGCTCGCGCCGTCGCTGGCGGGAACCGGCTGCTGGGGCGCTTTCGGATCGGTGTCGATGACCAGGGGCGCGCGCATCTGCGGCGCGGTGACGACGACTTCGTCGAGGGTCGGATCGGCAGCGTGGGCCGCGAGCGGAAGCGCGGCGAGGGCTGCGGCCACCGCGGTACGAGTGAAGGGCATGTTCTCTCCGGGACTGGAAGCGGCGCACGCGCGCGATGCCGCGCCGGCGTGCTGGCCGGGTCTGCAGGGGATGGCGGCGCGCACGCCGGATGCGTGGCGCGGCCGGGATTCTTCAGGGAGGGGTCAGGCGCGCGATGGTGGGGCGCGCGGCTGGGCCGCGAACCGTGCGAGGCGAGGCGCAAGGACCCGGAGGAACGCCGGCGGCGCCGGCTCGGCGCCGTCGATGGGTCGAACGACCGCTGCGATCGCCGTCGGCAACGCAACCGCGCCTGCGTGCGACAGGCAGTAGGGGCAGTGCTCGAAGCGCAGCGCCCGGTGACCCGCGGGGACGGGGCGCGGATCGGCCCGACCGGTCGCGTCGGGAACCACCGCGACGCCGTCGGCGGTGCAGACCTCGGCGAGCGCCCCGCCCCACGACGCGCCGGCGGCGGACGCCATCGTCGCGTGCGAGAGGCTCGGCGCGAGCGCCGACATCAGCATCGCGACCAGCGCGAGCCAGGCGATGCGCGTGCGTTGGCGAACAGCGAACGTCATGCGGCGAGTCTAGCCGGCGGCCCGCCCGCGAAGACGCACCCGTCGTGCGCGGGGATCGATCCGCCTGACTTCGATCAAGCGCCCGCGCGGCCGCGCAGGCCGTCGCGCTCGGCGCGAATCGATCGCGCCGCGGCCTGCACCAGCCAGGCCGCGGCCGCCGCGACAGCGATCCAGACGAGCGCCCGGCCGACGAACGCCTGCTCGTCCAGCCGATAGCTGTTGCACAGCCGGGCAGTGGCGTCCTGGTAGAGGACGCCGGCGACGCCGGTCATCGGCATCACGTTGCCGAGGAAGAAGCCCTGGACCACGACCCCGGCGGGACGCCACGACAGGCGCAGCGCGGCCCCACAGGCCAGCAGCGCCGTCCACTTCGCGGCTTCGACGCGGGCGTCGACGAGCGCCAGGTCGAGCAGGCGCGGGATCATCGCGAGCGCGAGCACGCTCGCGCTCGCGCTCAATCCGGCAATGCCCAGCACGTTCCAGCGCGCGACCCTTCGACGCAGCGACACGGGACACGCCGACGCGAGCACGGCGCCCGCCGCGATCAGCGCGGGGAACTGCAGCAGCATGTGCGTGGCCATGCCGGCCTCCATGGCTCGCCGTACCGGCGGCAGCGCGAGCAACGCGATCGCTGCCGCGCCGGCCAGCGCCTGGCGCCGCGCGTGCCGAGCCGCCAGCGGCTGCGCGCGACCGCGCTCAGCCATCGGCGCCGCGCCAGCCATCGGCGCCCCGCTCGGCGATCGCGCGCGCGAAGCCCAGCGCGTCGTCGATCCGGTCGTAGTCGAAGATCCTGACCAGCCGGCCGCGCTGGTCGACGACCAGCAGCGCGGCGTTGTGTTCGAAGCCGCCGAGTCCGTCGGGGATCACGACGACGCGGAATCGCCGCAGCAGCGGCTCGAGCCGACGTGCGTCGGCGACGGTCGCGAAGCGCCAGGTGTCGGCGCGAGCGTTCAGCGCCGACGCGTAGCGCTCGAGCGTCGCGACGTCGTCGCGCGCCGGATCGAAGCTGATCGACAGCAGCCGCACGGGCGCGCGCGCCGCGCCTGCCGCCCCCGCTTCCGCGGCACGGATCCGCGCCTGCAGTTGCTGGAACGCGCTGCCGAGCGAGGCGCAGACCGACTGGCAGCCGGTGTAGACGAAGTCGACCAGCGTGACCGCGCCGTCGGCCGCGAGCAGGTCCGCAAGCGCGCGCCGGCCCACGCCCGGCACCAGCATCTGGACCGCCGGCGCGGGCACCGGCGCCTGCGCGACCTCGTAGCGCCGCGCGGCCTCCTGCGTCCAGGTGCGGAAATCGTGCGTCAGCCACGCGGCCGACGCCAGCGCGACGAGCGCGAACGCCGCGCTCGCGACGGCCGTGCGCAGCATCACACGGCCCGTGCGCTCACGCCGCCCGCGCCTTGCCCATCCGGCTGAGCGGGCGCTCGCGCATGCCGCTGGCTTCGCCGCCGCTACCCGGCGGCACGATGTCGGCGAGCGTGTGCGCGTCGAAGGCGCGCAGGAACCCCTGCAGTGCCTCGTCGACGATCGCGGTGAGCCGGCAGCTTCCGGTGAGCGAGCACTGGTTGCCGGTGCCGAAGCACTCGGTGAGGTGGAAGTCGGACTCCATGCTTCGCACGACCGCGCCCAGGTTGATCTTCTCGGGAGGATGCGCGAGTCGCATGCCGCCACCCTTGCCGCGGACCGTCTCGATCCAGCCGTTCAGCCCGAGCTGGTGCGTCACCTTCATCAGGTGCGCCTCGGAAATGTCGTAGGCGCGCGCAACCTCGGCGATCGTGCAGAGCCGCTCGGGATGCCGGGCCACGTACATCAGCAGGCGCATCGCGTAGTCGGTCATCATGGTCAGGCGCATGTCGGTCCTCCTGTTGCGCGGCGGCGCTCAGCGCGACTGCGCCGCCAGCGCCTTCAACTCGGCCCCACCTGCGAAGGGCGTCGTGCGCGAGGCGGCCTTACGCTCGCGCTCGAACGACGCGGCGTCGATCGGCGCAGCCTTGTTCGACCACTGGCCGCGGACCCAGCTGGCGATCGCCGCCAGTTCCGCATCGGCCAGCTTGCCGAACGAGGGCATCGCCCCCCGGTACGTCGCGCCCTTCACCTCGATCTCTCCGGTGACGCCGTGCAACAGGATATTCGAAACGACGCGCGGGTCGCCATTGACCCATTCCGATCCGTCGAGCGGCGGGAACACGCCGGGAAGCCCGGTCCCGCCGGGCTGGTGGCAGGCGGCGCAGTGCGCCGCGTACAGCGCCTTGCCGTCGGTCGCCTGCGTCCGGCCCGCCGGGGCGCCGGCGAGGTCGGCGACGGTGCGCCGGTCGCCCAGCGCAGCGCTGCCGAGCGACTCCGACGAGAGCAGGTAGCCGACGCCGAACAACACCATCGCCAGCGTCACCGCCGCGGCGGCCAGCGGGATCGGGCGGATGCGCTCGGTGGGCTCGAGGTTCTCGCGCTGCTGCGCGCCGGTGGGCGCGTCCGGATCGTTCAGCATGGCCCGCCTCCTGGTTCGTGCGCCCGGGTCACGGCCGGGCCTGCGCCGGCAGCGCCGGATAGCTGCGGTCGAGCGACTGCAGGTAGCGCACCAGGTCGATCGCTTCGCGGGTCGCCACCGTGACCTTGCCCGGCACCCCGTAGCCCGCCGGCAGGTTCACCACCCGGTCGCCGTCCTCGGCCGAGTCCTTCTGCACGAACAGGAATCGGTAGGCGGGCATGTTCGACCCCTGCACGTAGGCGCGCGGCTGGTACAGGTGGCCGAGGTGCCAGTCCTCGCTCGGCTGGCGCGCGCCGATGTTCAGCAGGTCGGGGCCGGTGCGCATCGTGCCCAGCAGGTGCGGGCTGTCGTAGTAGTAGTCGGCCGGCACCGAGGCGCGGCCCCAGCCGCGCTCGAAGTCGGGGCCGAAGTTGCGGTCGCGCGGCTGCTGGCTGTGGCAGTAGACGCAGCCGTTGGCGATGTAGACCTGTCGCCCGCGAAGCTGCTGCTCGGTGTACGGCTTCAGGCCCGGCGCGGGGTGCAGGTCGCGAACCTGCAGGTACGGCAGCACGACCAGCGCCGCGGTGGCGATACCCAGCGACGCGACCGCGCCGGCGCCGAGCTTGAGTTCATTTTCCATGCGCGATCCCGGTTTCGGGTGCCGACCAGAACAGCGCCGCGCCCGCGCGATGCGGCCCGAAGCGCAGCGCCATCGCGAAGAAGTGCCCGACGAACACCAGGTGCCCGAGCGTGAGCATCGCGCCGGCGATGCTGCGCCATTCGAGATAGGGCATCGTTACGGTCACCGAGTCGATGAACGGCCGCGACGCGTCGAGCATCGCCAGCCCCTGCAGCCAGCCGCCGATCGACAGCGGAATCACGTACAGCAGGCCGCCCACCGCCGCCAGCCAGAAGTGCAGCGTGATCAGCCTCGGATACGGCCACTCCCAGGCGAGCACGCGCGGCAGCATGAAGTAGATCGCGCCGAACATCACCATCGTCACGAACGAGTAGGCGCCCAGGTGCGCGTGCGCGACGGTGAAGTGCGTGAAGTGCGCCACCCGGTTCACGCTGCGCAGCGCCTCGATCGAGCCCTCGACCGACGAGGCGAAGTACATCAGGCCGCCGAACATCATGAAGCGCAGCGTCGGCGAGTAGATCGCCACGCGCATGCGGCCCCACAGCGTGCCGCCCTGGTTGATGCTGAACGCGACGACCGGGATCACCATCATCACGCTCTGCACGATCGACAGCGTCGTGAGCCATCCGGGCACCGGCCCGCCGATCAGGTGGTGCCCGCCCACCTGCGGGTAGAAGAACGCGAGCGTCCAGAACCCGAGCAGCGACAGGTTGTACGACACCACCGGCCGCCCGAGCACCTTCGGCAGGAAGTAGTAGATCGCCCCGACGCTGACCGGCGTGAACCACAGCCCGAGCACGTTGTGGCCGAACCACCAGTTGGTCGTCGCCTGCTGCACCCCGACGTGCACCCCCGGCAGGTTGCCGACCAGGAACAGCACTGCGATCCACAACAGCGAGGCGACGAAGTACCAGACGCTGACGTACAGGTGCTCGACCTTGCGGTCGGCCAGCGTGTACAGCGCCGGGAGGATCACCAGCGCGATGCCGCCGAAGATGAAGACGTCGATCTGCCACGGGATCTCGAGGAACTCCATGCCGTCGGACCAGCCCGAGGCGATGGCCCCGATGCCGGCCGCAACGCCGGCGTTCAGCAGGCTGCCGCCGAGCATCGCCCAGCCGGCGCCGGCCAGTCGGGTGCGCAGCAGCCGCGGCAGCAGCCAGAGGATCACCGCGATGCAGGCGTTCGACACCCAGCCGTAGAACACCGCGTTGGTGTGCACGGCGCGCAGCCGCCCGAAGCCGAGCCAGCCCTCGCCGGTCAGCCAGTCGGGTGCGTGCAGCTTGATCGACGCGGTGAGCCCCGCGGCCGATCCGACCAGCAGCCACAGGCAGGCGAACGCGATGAACATGAAGACCGGGAAGGCGCTCGAGCGGTCGGCGTCGATCCGGTCGCGCAACTCGCCGGCGTCGGCGCCCGCCGGCGCGCCTTCGCGGGCTGTGGAAACGTCCTGCAGTTGCCTGAGCGCCGGGTCGGCGAGCGCCGGGTCGTCGACCTGGCCGATCTCGCCGCGCGCGAAGATCACGCCGGCGCCGCGCGGGTTCTCGACGAGCAGGCCTTTCCTCAGCGACCAGATGAACGCGAACAGGCCGAGGATCGACAGCAGGAACGCCCCCAGCAGGCTCAGGATCGCGCTGTCCATCAGTTCGCTCCGCGACCCGCGGTCGCCATGGGCTCATCGTTCATCGTGCTCTCCGCGCCGGTCCAGCAGCGCCTTCTTGTCGTCGACCTTCGCCCACTGGTCGGCCTCGGGCAGCGCGGCCTTCGTCTTCGTGATCACCGGCCATTGCCTCGCGAGTTCCGCGTTCAGCGCGATGTAGTCGAGCTGCGATTGCGGGACGTCTTCCTCGGTGGTGATCGCGTTGACCGGGCACTCCGGGATGCAGACGCCGCAGTCGATGCACTCGTCCGGGTCGATGACCAGCATGTTCTTGCCTTCGCGGAACGCGTCGACGGGGCACACGTCGACGCAGTCCGTGTACTTGCACTTGATGCAGGCCTCGCCGACGACGTGGGTCATGGCTGCGGGTCGGAGGGATGGAGCGGCCGAATCGGGAAAGGATCTGATTTAAAGATCGATTTGCTAGCGATCTTATACCCCTCCCGCGCCCCGCGTCAAACGGCGGGCGCCCGAGACGGTAAAGTCTCGCCACCGGCCACCGACCCGAGGAGAACACCGTGCGCGTCCACCAGATCGAAGGCGACTGGGGCATCGGCCACCTGCGGGTCGCCTCCCGCCCGGACCCCTCCCCCGGCCCGGGCCAGGTGCTGCTGAAGATGCTCGCCTCGTCGCTGAACTACCGCGACCTGGTCGTGCTCGACCGCGGCTACGGCAACTTCACCGGCACGCTGCCGCTGGTGCCGCTGTCGGACGGCGTCGGCCGGGTCGTCGCAGTCGGCGCCGGGGTCACGCGGGTCGCGGCGGGCGACCGCGTCTGCCCGATGTTCTTCCCCACCTGGATCGCCGGCGAGCCCGACCTGTCACGGCTCACGCAGTCGCTCGGCGGCCCGCTCGACGGGACGATGAGCGAATACATGGTGTTGCCCGAGACCGGCGTGGCGCGCGTGCCCGCCGCGCTGACCGACGAGCAGGCGGCGTGCCTGCCGTGTGCGGCGCTGACCGCGTGGCGCGCACTGGCGGTACTGGGCGCGACGCGGCCCGGCGAGCAGGTGCTGATCCAGGGTTCGGGGGGCGTGGCGCTGTTCGCGCTGCAGTTCGCCAGGCTGTTCGGCGCGCACGTCACGGTGATCTCGTCGAGCGACGAAAAGATCGGGCGGCTCGTCGCGATGGGCGCCGACGCCACCGTCAACTACGCCCGCACGCCCGACTGGGCGCGCGCCACGCGCGAGATCACCGGCGGGCGCGGCTACGACCAGATCATCGAGGTCGGCGGCGAGAAGACGCTGCCGCAGTCGCTGCGCTGCATCCGTCCCGGCGGCACGATCTCGATGATCGGCGTGCTCTCGGGCGCTGCAATGCAGGCCTCGCTCGGCCACGTGGTGACGCGCCAGGTGCGGCTGCAGGGCGTCACGGTGGGCACCCGCGACGACTTCGAGCAGATGTGCCGCGCGATCGCGCAGCACGGCGTCGCGCCGGTCGTCGACCGATCGTTCGCGTTCGACGAGCTGGTGCCCGCGTTCGAGCGGCTCAGGAGCGGCGCGCAGTTCGGCAAGATCTGCATCCGGCACTGACGCGGCGCGCGGCCGCGCCCCGGCTCAGGCGCGCGGCAGCATGCCCTCGAGCGTGCTGTCGCGCTGCACGTAGTGGTGGAACAGCGCAGCGGCAGCGTGCAGGCCCACGATGAAGTAGCCGGCCTCGGCCCAGGTCTCGTGGATCTCCTTCAGCGTGCGCCCGGTGGCCCGATCGGGCGCCACCAGGTCGTGCACCGGCAGCCCGAGCAGCGACCACTGCTTGCCGCCGTAGGCCAGCGCCAGGGCGCCGAGCACCGGCAGCGCGACGAAGGTCGCGTACAGCACGCGATGCCCGATCCGCGCCGCGGCCGCCTGCCAGCGCGGCGGTGCGGGCACGATCGCGGGGTCGGGTCGCCTCAGCCTCAGGCCGAGCCGCACCAGCATCAGCGCCCCCACCAGCGCGCCCGCATTGAAGTGCAGCAGCATGATCAGGTCGCGGGCGGCCGACCCCTTGGGCACGAAGCTCTTCGCCTCGATCGCGCCGTAGGCGATCGCGATCAGCAGCAGCGTCAGCCAGTGCAGGCGAATCTGCCAGCGCGAGAAGCGCGCCGGCGCGTCGAACGTCTTGACGTTCCTCATGATGCGTCCCCGGGTTCGTGCAGGTGATGCGCAGCATGAACCCGGCGGGCTGAACCGGAGCTGAACGCGACCGCGCCGCGCCGCGGCGCCGTCGCAGTCGCAGTCGCAGTCGCAGTCGAGGCGCCCGCCGCGGGCGCCTCGAAGCACCCTCAGGCGTCGCCCCAGACCTCGCGCGCCGTCTCGATCACCAGCGCCAGCTTCGCGCGCTGCGCCTCGACCTGGATCACGTTGCCGTGGACGGTCGACGAAAAGCCGCACTGCGGCGACAGGCACAGCTGGTCCAGCGGCGCGTAGCGTGCCGCGTCCTCGATGCGCCGCTTCAGGTCGTCCTTCTTCTCGAGCTCGCCGAGCTTCGTCGTCACGAGGCCGAGCACGACGATCTTGTTCTTCGGCAGGAAGCGCAGCGGCTTGAAGTCGCCCGAGCGCGCGTCGTCGTACTCGAGGAAGTAGGCGTCGACGTCCATCTCGGACAGCAGCGCCTGCGCCACCGGCTCGTAGCTACCCTGAGCGGCCCAGGTGCTCTTGAAGTTGCCGCGGCACAGGTGGATGGCCAGCGTCATGCCGGCCGGCTTGTGCGCGGCCACGCGGTTGATGAACTTCGCGTAGCGGTGCGGCAGCTCGTCCGGATCGTCGCCGCGCTGGCGCGCCGCCTCGCGCATCTTGTCGTCGCACAGGTAGGCGAGGTTCGTGTCGTCGAGCTGCACGTAGCGGCAGCCCGCGTCGTGCAGCGAACGCAGCTCGTCACCGTACGCGCGCGCGACGTCCTCGTAGAAGTCCGGCTCGAGCTCGGGATAGTGCTCGCGGCTGATGCCGGCGCGCCCGCCGCGGAAGTGCAGCATCGTCGGCGACGGGATCGTCACCTTCGGGGTCCGGCCGGCCGACACCTGGCTCTTCAGGTACTCGAAGTCGGCGCGCTGGATGTCCTTCACATGGCGCACCTTGTCGACCACGCGGATCACCGGCGGGGCGAGCTCCTCGGTGCCGTCGGGCTTGCGCACCGTGACCGGGATGTCGGTCTTCACGCCGCCCAGCTGCTGCAGGAAGTCGATGTGGAAGTAGGTGCGGCGGAACTCGCCGTCGGTGATGCTCTTCAGGCCCACGTCCTCCTGGAACTTCACGATCTCGGTGATCGCCTTGTCTTCGACCGCGCGCAGCTGCGCGGGCGTGATCTGGCCCTTGGCGGCCTGGTCGCGGGCGTCGAGCAGGTAGCGCGGACGCAGGAAGCTGCCGACGTGGTCGGCGCGGAACGGCGGGGTGGTGCGGGCGGTCATGGCCGGAATCCTCTGGTTGCGCGACGGAAAGACGCAAGCCTAGCGCAACCGGAAGACGGCGGCCGCCGGCGGCCCGCACCACGCCGGCAAGGCGCCGGTACACTGGCGGCCATGAAGAGAACCGCAGCCTGGCTCGCCGTCCACGCGCTCGAGCAGCTCGGCATCCGCTTCACCTTCGGCATTCCCGGGGTCCACAACACCGAGCTCTACGACGAGCTCGACCGGTCGGGGCGCATCGATCCGGTGCTGGTGACCCACGAGGGCGGCGCCGCATTCATGGCCGACGGCCTGAGCCGGGCGTCCGACGAGACGATCGGCGTGCTGGCGATCGTGCCGGCAGCCGGATTCACGCACGCGGCCAGCGGCATCGGCGAGGCGTTCCTCGACGGCATCCCGATGCTGGTCGTCTCGGGCGGGGTGCGAAGCGACACCCCGCATCGCTTCAAGCTTCACGAGATCGACCAGCTCGCGCTGGCGAAACCCCTGACCAAGGCGGCGTTTCGCGTCGCGCGCCACGCCGACGTCGTCCCGACGCTGTTCGAGGCGTACCGGGTCGCCACGTCCGGCCTGCCCGGGCCGGTGCTGGTCGAGTTGCCGGTCGACCTGCAGCTCTTTTCGGGCGACGCGGGCGAGCTGCCGCAATGGGTAGCGACTGCCGCGCCTTCGGGGCCCGGCCCCGACGACGTGCGGCGCGCGGCCGACCTGCTGCTCGCCGCGAAGCGCGTCGGCCTGTTCGTGGGCTGGGGCGCGCGGAAAGCGACCGACGAACTCGCCGCGATCGCCGAGTTCCTGCAGGCGCCGGTCGCCACCACGCTGCAGGGGCTGGCCAGCTTCCCCGGCGACCATCCGCTGCATGCCGGGTTCGGGTTCAGCCCGTCGGCGGTGCCGGCGGCGCGCAACGCGTTCCGCGACTGCGACGCGATGCTGGCGGTGGGCGCGCGCTTCGCCGAGATTCCCACCGGGAGCTTCGGCGCCGTCGTGCCCGACGCGCTGGTGCACGTCGACATCGATCCCGCGGTCTTCGACGCCAACTACCCGTCACGCGTGAACATCGCCGGCGACGCCCGGGCGGTCATGGCGGCGCTGCTCGCCGAGCTGCGCGCGCGCGGCGCGCCGCGTCCCGCCGATGCCGCGCTGCGCGAAGGCATCGCACGCGACAAGCGCACCTGGCGCGACGCGTGGCTCGCCCACGACAGCAAGGGCCGCGTCAATCCGGCGCGCTTCTTCGACGAGCTGCGCCGCCAGATGCCCGACGACGCCGTGACCGTGCTCGACGACGGCAACCACACCTTCCTCACCGCCGAGCTGTTCGAGATCCGGCGCGGCGGCAGGTTGCTCACGCCGACCGATTTCAACGCGATGGGCTACGCGGTGCCGGCGGCGATCGGCGCCAAGCTCGCGCAGCCCGATCGCGAGGTCTTCGCGATCGTCGGCGACGGGTGCTTCATGATGACCTGCATGGAGATCGTCACCGCCGCCGCCCGGGGCCTCGGCGTCGTGTACTTCGTCTTCCACGACGGAGAGCTGTCGCAGATCGCGCAGGCCCAGCAGATGCCGTACAACCGCAAGTCGTGTTCGGTGCTCGGCGCGCTGAACCTCGAAGGCGTCGCGCTCGCCACCGGCGCCGCGATCGTCGACATGCCCGGCGAGGACCGCATCGCCGCGGCGATCGCCGAGGCGCGCGACGTGGCGCGACAGGGCCGGCCGGTGATCGTCGACGTGGGCATCGACTACTCGAAGCCGACCGCCTTCACCACCGGCACCGCCCGCTCGACGTTTCGCCGGTTCCCGCTGTCGCAGAGGCTGCGTTTCGCCGGCCGGGCGCTGCTGCGCAAGCTCGGCGGCTGAACGGAACGCCCGGAGATGGCTGCCACGAAGAACGGCGGGCACCACGTCTGGCGTCGCTTCGCCGTCATCGCGCGGCCGTACTGGCTGTCCGAGGAGAAGTGGAAGGCACGCGGCCTGCTCGCGCTGGCGGTGCTGCTGCTGCTCGGCCAGACCGCCTTCAACGTGCTGCTGAACGAGCAGACCGGCGAATTCACGTCGGCGCTCGCCGCCCGGGATGCGGACCGGTTCTGGCTGTCGATCCGGCAGTGCGTGGTGATCGTCGTGATCGCGGTACCGATCTACGCGTTCTACTACTACGTCCGCGACACGCTGGGCATCCTCTGGCGCCGATGGCTGACCAACCGCTTCCTCGACCGCTATCTCGCCGATCGCGCGTACTACGAGCTCAACGCCAGCGGCTCGATCGACAACCCCGACCAGCGCATCTCGGAGGACATCAATTCGTTCACCCAGCAGTCGCTGTACTTCCTGATGATCGCGCTGGGCGCGGTCATCCAGCTCGCCGCGTTCACCGGGGTGCTGTGGTCGATCTCGCGCGAGCTGGTCTGGTTCCTGGTGGTCTACGCGGTGGTCGGCACCGTGGTCACCGTCGTCGTGTTCGGTCGCGTGCTGATCGGCATCAATTTCCTGCAGCTCAGGCGCGAAGCCGACTTCCGTTTCGGCCTGGTGCGCATCCGCGAGCACGCCGAGGCGATCGCGTTCCATCGCGGCGAAGAGCAGGAGTCGTTCCAGGCCAAGCAGCTCTTCGGCGCCGCGTTCGCCAACTACCGCCGGCTGCTCAGGGCGCAGCTGAACCTGAACCTGTTCCAGTACGCGTACAGCTTCCTCACGATCGTGCTGCCCAGCGCGATCATCGCGTCACGCGTGATCTCGGGCGAGCTCGAAGTGGGTCGCGCGGTGCAGGCCGCCGGCGCGTTCGCGGCGATCCTCGGCGCGGTCGCGGTGATCGTCGACCACTTCGAGGGACTGAGCCGCTTCGCCGCCGGGATCGACCGCCTCGGGACGTTCTCGAAGGTGCTCGTCGGCAAGGAAGCGGGCCGGGTCGACGTGTCCGGGCGCATCGAGTCGACGTGGGGCCCGCAGCTGGCCCTCGAGCACCTGACGCTGCAGACGCCGGGCCGCGAGCGCACGCTGATCGTCGACCTGTCGGTGTCGGCCGAACCCGGCCATGGGCTGATGATCGTCGGCGACAGCGGCGGCGGCAAGAGCTCGTTGCTGCGCGCGATCGCCGGGCTGTGGACGGCAGGGTCGGGGCGCATCGTGCGTCCGGGTCCCGAGGAGACGATGTTCCTGCCGCAGCAGCCCTACATGGTGCTGGGCAACCTGCGCAGCCAGCTGCTCTACCCGGACCGCAGCCGTCACGCGTCCGACCAGGAACTGCTGCGCCTGCTCGAGCGCGTGAACCTCCCCGATCTCGCGGGGCGCTTCGGCGGCCTGGACGCCGAGCTCGACTGGGGCAAGGTGCTGTCGATCGGCGAGCAGCAGCGCCTCGCATTCGCGCGCGTGCTGCTGTGCCGGCCCCGCTACGTGATGCTCGACGAAGCCACCAGCGCGCTGGACGTCGGCAACGAGGAGATCCTCTATCGCGAACTGGCCGCGACGGCGACCACGCCGGTCAGCGTGAGCCACCACCCCACCCTGCTGAAGTTCCACCGGCAGGTCCTCGAGCTGACCGGCAACGGCGCCTGGCGCCTGCACCGCGCCGAGGACTACCGCATCTGACGCGGTCGCCGCTCAGCTGCCGAGCACCCGGTCGAGGTGCTCGAGGAACGCTTCGGCCGGCTGGTAGCCGATCACGCGCGAAGCGGCCGCGTCGACGCGACCGGCGCCGAACAGCAGGATCCCCGGGGGCCCGAACAGGTTGAAGCGCTTGAGCAGTTCGCGGTCGGCGTCCGAGTTGGCGGTCACGTCGACCTTCAGCAGCTTCAGCCGCGACATCCGTTCGGCGACGCGCGGGTCGGAGAAGGTCAGCCGCTCCATCTCCTTGCACGACACGCACCAGTCAGCCGAGAACTCGACCAGCGTCGGCCGTGCCGACGTCCTGAGCGCGAGGTCGAGCTCGTCGAGCGAGCGCACCTTCTCGAAACCGGGCTTCGATGCGGCCGTTGCGACCTGCGCGGCCACGGCGCTGCGCGCCGCCAACGCGCCGAGCGGCTGCAGCACGTCGCGGCCGCCGCTGGCCACCCCGACCAGTTGCAGGATGCCCAGGATCAGCATCAGCGCCCCCAGCCCCTTTCCGAAGCGCAGCGACGCGGCCGCGCCGTCGGGCAGCGGGTCGAACACCCGCAGGAACGCAGCCGTCACGATCAGCAGCGCGGCCCAGGCCATCATCTGCGCCCACTCGGGGATCGCCGGCGACACCATCCAGATCGCGACGCCGATCAGCAGCACGCCGAAGAAGCGCTTGACGGTGATCATCCACGCACCCGCCTTCGGCAGCAGGCTGCCGGCGGACAGGCCGATCAGCAACAGCGGCACGCTCATGCCCATCGCCATCGAGAACAGCGCGATCCCGCCGGTGACGACGTTCTTCGTCTGGCTGATGTAGACGAGCGCCCCGGCCAGCGGGGCCGCCACGCAGGGGCCGACGACCAGCGCCGACACCGCGCCCATGACGAACACGCCGGCGAACCTGCCGCCGGGCAGCCGCGACGACACCTGCGTCGCGCGATTCTGGATCGACTGCGGCATCTCGAGCTGGTAGACGTCGAACATCGACAGCGCCAGCGCGACCAGCAGCGACGCGAAGATCGCGAGCACCCACGGCTTCTGCAGCGCGGCGGCAAGTCCCTCGCCCGCCAGGCCGGCGGCCACGCCGACCGCGGTGTAGACCAGCGCCATGCCGAGCGAGTAAGCCAGCGCCAGCGCGAAGCCTCGGCCGCGGGTGAGTTGCTGCTGCTGGCCGACGATGATCGACGACAGGATCGGCACCATCGGCAGCACGCAGGGCGTGAACGAGAGCAGCAGCCCGAGCACCAGGAACACGGCGGCCACGCCGGTGAGGCTGCCCGCCGCGAGCGTGCGCTCGATCATCGCCAGCTCGCCGCCCCCCCCACCTGCACCGCCCCCATCGTCGGCGCGCTGCGCGCCCACCGGCATCCCTGCACGCACGAGCCCCGGCGCAGCCGCAGCGGTCGGCGCGGCGGCCGGTCCGGCGTCGGCGACCGCCGCCGCCAGCGCAACCGGTACCTCCACCGTCATCGGCGAATAGCACAGGCCGGCGTCGGCGCAGCCCTGCAGGTCGACCTTCAGCGTGAACGCCTGCGGCGCCGAGCGAATCGGCACCGTGAGCCGGACCATGCCCCGGTGCGTCTGGACGTCCTTGCCGAAGGTGGCGTCGAACTTCGTCTTGCCGGCGGGCAGCGCGATCGCGCCGAGCTTCACCCCGGGCGTGTCGCTGGCAACCGCGAACTTCTCGGCATACAGGTAGTAGCCGTCGGCGGCCTGCACGTCGATCTCGACCTTGCGTTCGCCGGTGCCGGCCAGCGCGACCTTGAACGCCTGGTCGGGGTCGAGGAAGTCTTCGGCGCGCACCGCGCCGGACAGCGCCACGACGAGCAGCATCAGTGGCAACAGGAGCAGCCGATGTAGGTTGCGGCTCGGGTTGATCATCGCGTCATTCCTTTCGTCGAGCGTCCGAGGACGCATTGCGCGTTGCGATCGCCGTTCGTCCGGCGCTTCGTGCCGGCTGTCCGAAACCGGCGGTTCCGGGTCGCATTCGGCGCTCTGCTGGCAACCGTCGACCACCGTGTTCTCCCCTCTGAAACCCTGCGAAGGGGCGGTTTTCGCAGCCGGGTTGCTTGTCGGTCAATGTATGGTAAATTTTCCCATACGACAAGTCACCGGCATCCCGGCCGGCAGGAGACGCAGCATGAGAGGCCCGGTCTTCGCGATCGCGACCATGGTCGGCATCGCTCTCGCGCAATCGCCCGCGGCACACGCCGCGGACCCGGTGCGCGGCAAGGTGCTCTACGAAGTGACGAACGGCGCGCCGCTCGCCTGCGCCAACTCAGGCTGCCACGGCACCAACGTCTCGCTGAACAAGAACAAGATCCGCAACGGCGCCAACAACGGCCCGTTGATCATGAGCGCGATCTCGAAGAACACCGGCGGCATGGGGTTCCTCGGCGCCTACGTGAACTCGACCGACGCCGCCGACATCGGCGCCTACATCGCCAACCCGGCGGCCGGCACCGGCGCGCCGGCGGCCAGCGTGTCTCCGTCGTCGCTGGCGTTCGCCGCGACCGTGGTGGGCGCCGCGTCGGCCAACCAGGCGGTGACCGTCGCGAACACCGGCACCACGGCGCTGTCGATCACTTCGATCGCCAAGTCCGGAGCCAACGCGGCCGACTTCGGCATCGTCGCCGGCGGCACCTGCGCGGCGGGTTCGAGCGTCGCGGCCGGCGGCAACTGCTCGATCCTGCTGCGCTTCCAGCCCACCGCCGCGGGCGCTCGCACCGCCACGCTGACGATCGCCCACAATGCGACGGGCGGCTCGAGCAGCGTCGCGCTGTCGGGCACCGCCACCGTCGCGCCGCAGCCGACGATCTCGGTCTCCTCCAATGCGACAACCTTCCCGTCGACCGCGCTGGGCACGACCTCGCCGGTGCAGACGATCACGGTCGGCAACGTCGGCGGGGCCAACCTGACCTTCACCGGTTTCGTCGTGTCCGGCGCGCAGGCCACCGAGTTCGCGCGGCCGGCCGGCGCGGCGGGCGGCACGTGCGCGACCGGCACTGCGCTCGCGCCCAGCGCGACCTGCACGGTCGGGCTCGCGTTCTCGCCGTCGGCGCTGGGCACGCGCAGTGCGACGCTCACGATCAACTCCGACGCGGCCAACGGCAGCCCCGCGATCACGCTGAGCGGCACCGGCGCGCCGGCGCCGGCGCCGATCGCGCAACTCTCCCCGGCCACGCAGGCATTCGGCGACCAGACGATCGGAACGACGTCGCCGGCGCGCCGGGTCATGCTGGCCAACACCGGCACCGCGTCGATGTCGATCTCGGGCATCTCGATCGCCGGGTCGGCGGCGTTCACGATCGCCGCCAGCGGGTGCGGCACGACGCTGGCGGCCGGTGCGAGTTGTGCGGTCGACGTCGCATTCACGCCCGCGCAGGCCGGCGCCGCGTCCGCGACGCTGCAGGTCGCCGACAGCGCTGCCGGCAGCCCGCATGCCGTCTCGCTCGGGGGCAACGGCGTGGCCGGGCCGGTCGGCTCGCCCACGCTGGCGCCGACCACGCTGGTCGACTATGGCGACGTGCAACTCGGCCAACGCAGCGCGCCGCGGCCGTTCACGCTGGGCAACGGCGGCGCCGCCTCGTACACGATTTCGACGATCGCGATCGCCGGCGCGGACGCGTCGAGCTTCGCGATCGACGCGGGCGGCTGCGCCGCAGGCCAGGCGATCGCTCCCGCTGCCTCCTGCGCGGTGTCGGTGTCGTTCGCGCCGGCGGCCATCGGAGCGAAGACCGCCAGGCTCGAGATCACCGCGAGCAACGGCTCGCAACTGTCGGTCGACCTGCGCGGCACCGGGCTGGCCGTCGCCGCTCCCGCGATCGACACCGGCGCCGGGATGCTCGACTTCGGCGTGCAGCCGCTCAACGGCACGGCCACGCAGGCGCTCACGGTGACCAACAGCGGCACTGCCATGCTGCAGGTGAGCGCGATCGACGTCACCGGCCCGTTCACGATCGACACCGCCTCGTCGCAGTGCCCGCCGGCGCCGTTCACGCTGGCGCCCGGCGCGAGCTGCCAGCTGGTCGTCACCTTCAACGCCACCGTGGCCGGCAAGCAGAGCGGCCAGGTCTCGATCGCGTCGAATGCCGCTCCGACGCCGAAGTCGGTCGTGCTCGCGGCTACCGCCGACGCTGCGCCGCTCGCGTCGCCGCTGAACGTCGGTGCCGGCGGCTGCACGACCGACCCGGACGGCCGCGGCGATCCGGTCCTGCCCGCGCTGGCGCTCGCCGCCGCGGCCGCGCTCGCCATCCGGCGCCGCGCCCCCTTCCGACCGACACCGGTCGTCAAGTCCGATAGAGGAGATCAACGATGAAGTTCCACACCCCCCTTCGCGCGATCGCCCGAGGCCTGGCCGGCCTGGCAGCCGGGCTGGCGTTCGCGAGCGCGGCGCACGCGCTCGACGTCGGCGCCGCCGCCCCCGAGCTGAACCTGCCCGGCGCGAGCGGCACGGTGAAGCTGGCCGACTACAAGGGCAAGCTCGTCTACGTCGACTTCTGGGCCTCGTGGTGCAAGCCCTGCCTGCAGTCGTTCCCGTGGATGAACGAGATGCAGGAACGCTACGGCGCGAAGGGCTTCCAGGTGATCGGCGTGAACGTCGACGCGAAGTCCGAGGACGCGCGGAAGTTCCTGGCCGAGACGCCCGCGAAATTCGTCGTCGCCTTCGACGCGAAGGGCGAAGCGCCGAAGTCGTACGCGATCAAGGGAATGCCGACCTCGTTCCTGGTCGGCCCCGACGGCAAGGTGCTGCTGCAGCACGCGGGCTTTCGCGAATCCGACCGCGAGGCGCTCGAAGCGAAGATCCGCCAGTCGCTGGGCGGCAAGTGAGCGGCAAACAGGCGGCAAATGAGCGGCCGAGCCGACCCTCGATCCCCGGAGTCCGACGCATGCGCGCAACGATCCTGCTGACCCTCGTACTGGCGAACGCCGGCTGCTCGTTCATCGAGCCGGTGTCCCCGTGGCAGAAGGGCAACCTCGCCAGGCCCGAGATGACGTTCGAGGGCGACGCGCTCGAAACGAAATTCCTCGAGCACATCTACCAGAGCAAGGAAAACGCCTCCGGCGGCCTCGGGGTCGGCGGCGGCGGCTGCGGGTGCAACTGACATGCTGAAAACCCCGTCCCCTGGCGTGGCCGTGCTCGCCGCGGCGCTGGCGCTGCCCGGCGTGGTGCCGTCCGCGAGAGCCGAGTCCGCCCCCGAGTCCGGCCTGATCGGCTTCAAGTACCTGAACTACCGCGACTCGCAGCCCGGCCTGAAGCGCATCTCGGTCGATGCGCCGTCGATGTCCTTCCTGCTGCCGGTGGCGGGCAGCTGGTCGGTGGCCGGCTCGTACACGATGGACAGCGTCTCGGGCGCGTCGCCGCGCTGGCACTCGTCGATCTCGAGCGCCTCGAAGATGAGCGACTTCCGCCGCGCTGCCGACCTGCGCGTGACGAAGTACTTCGCCCGCTCGACCTTCAGCTTCGGCACCGCGTACTCGACCGAGCACGACTACCGCTCGAACTCGTACAGCCTGCAGGCGACGTTCTCGAGCGACGACAACAACACGACCTGGGCGGTGGGCGTCGGACGCGCGCTCGACCGGATCGACCCGGTCAACGGCATCGTCGTGGACGAGCACAAGCGCACCACCGACTTCATGGTCGGCGTGACGCAGGTCCTGACGCCGAACGACATCGTCCAGGCCAACCTGACGATCGCGCGCGGCACCGGCTACTACTCCGACCCCTACAAGCAGGTCGACCAGCGCCCGCGCGAGCGCAACCAGTCGGCGCTGATGCTGCGCTGGAACCACCACTTCGAGGGCCTGGGCTCGACGCTGCGCACCAGCTATCGCTACTACGACGACAGCTTCAAGGTGAACGCGCACACGATGTCGGCCGAATGGGTGCAGCCGCTGCCCAAGGGGTGGACGATCGCGCCCTCGATCCGCTACCACACGCAAAGCGCGGCGAAGTTCTATTACGATCCGGTCTACGATCCCTTGCTCGGCGCGCCGTTCCCGCCGGGGTACCTGACCAACCCGACCGGCTTCTACTCGGCCGACCACCGGTTGTCGGCGTTCGGCGCCCTGACCTTCGGTTTCAAGGTGAGCAAGGAAGTCATCAAGGACTGGAACGCGGACTTCCGGATGGAGTGGTACGAGCAGCGCGGCGCGTGGCGCCTCGGCGGCACCGGCAGCCCGGGGCTGGCCCCCTTCAAGGCGCGTTTCATGCAAGTCGGTGTCACGCACAAGTTCTAGCACGACCGGCGGCCCATCGCCGTGGCCCGAGCTCGGCTTCGAGTTCGCGGCGATGGCCTGCGGATGCGAAGTGCGCCTCGCCGGCCTCGACGAGGCGAGCGCCACGCGACACGCGCAGCGGGCCATCGACGAGGTCCGGCGCATCGAGCAGAAGTACTCGCGCTATCGCGCAGACAGCATCGTCGGCCGGATCAACGGCGCCGCCGGCGGGTCGCCGGTCGAATGCGACGACGAGACGCTGTCGCTGCTCGCCTACGCCGACACGCTGCACGCGAGCAGCGACGGGCTGTTCGACATCACGTCGGGCGTGCTGCGCCGCGCCTGGGACTTCCGCAGCGCCCGGCTGCCCGCCCCGGCCGAGGTCGAAGCCGCGCGCTCGCTCGTCGGGTGGGAACGCGTCGAGCGCGACGGCCGTAGCGTGCGACTGATGCGCCACGGCATGGAGATCGACTTCGGGGGCTTCGGCAAGGAGTACGCCGCCGACCGCGCCGCGACGCTGCTGCTCGAGTCCGGCTGCCGGCACGGCTTCGTGAACCTCGGCGGCGACCTGCGCGCGTTCGGCCCGCAGCCCGACGGTTCGGCGTGGCGCTTCGGGATCCAGCATCCGCGCCGCGCCGGCGAGGCGATCGCCAGCCTCGAAGTGGCCCAGGGCGGGCTGGCGACCAGCGGCGACTACGAGCGCTACTTCGAGATCGACGGCGTGCGCTACTGCCACATCCTCGACCCGCGCACCGGGTGGCCGGTGCGTTACTGGCAGTCGGTCACGGTGCTGGCGCCGCTGGCGATCGCCGCCGGCAGCCTGAGCACGATCTCGATGCTCAAGCAGGCCGCGGCCGGCGAGTTCCTCGCCCAATCCGGCGCCGCCTGGCTGACCGTCGGGCCCTCGGGCGAGGTCGCCTCGAGCTGCGGGACGGCGGGTGACCCTTTCCCTGGAATGGTGGGATAATTTCCCATAAGATTCGGTGACATCAGACTTCCGGCGATCGCCGGAAGGCCAGGGAACCGAAGAAGATGAAGACCAATGCGACCGAAGGGCGAGCCGGCGCGCTCCCCGCCGAGCCGGGCAATGCGGTGTTCGGCGCGGCGCTGGCCGTGCTCGTTCCGCTCGCCCGCCTGCTGGTGGCGCGCGGCCTGAAGTTCGGGCAGGTCGAAGAGCTGCTCAAGCAGGCTTTCGTGCAGGCAGGCAGCGCGGAACTCGAGCGCAACGGACTCGACACGAACGTGAGCCAGATCAGCATCACTACCGGCATCCACCGCAAGGACGTCAAGCGGCTGCTCGAATCGCCGAGCGATCCGGCCGTCCACGGTCGGTCGTTCGCCGCCGAGGTGTTCACGCGCTGGGTGTCCGATCCGCATTACCGCTATCGCGGCAAGCCGCGCGTGCTGCCGCAGCGCGCATCGGGAGGCGAACGCAGCTTCGAATCGCTCGCCCGCTCGGTCAGCACCGACGTGCATCCCAAGACGCTGCTCGACGAGTTGCGTCGCCTGGGCATCGTCGAGCTGGACGAGCAGGCACAGACCGTGCGGATCGCCGCCGGCAGCTTCGTGCCCTCGAAGGACAGCGCGCGGATGTTCGCGCTGCTCGGCGGCAACGTCGGCGACCACCTGCAGGCCGCGGTGTCCAACGTCATCGGCGACCGCGCGCCGCTGCTCGAGCAGGCGGTGTTCGCCGACGAGTTGTCCGACGAGTCGGTGCAACTCGCCCACGAGATCGCGCGCGAGACCTGGCACGCCACGTTGCAGGCGCTCGCGCCGATGCTCGAGAAGCGCATCGCCGCCGACCGCGCCGCGAAGCGTCGCGCCGACCGGCGGCTGCGGGTCGGCATGTATTTCTATTCGGACCTGAAGGCGACGCCGGTCGCCATGGCCGCGAAACCGCCGCGCAAGGCCCGCAAGCCTGCGAAGGCGCAGAGGGGATGAGGATGGCTGTGCATCACGAGCGGACAACGTCGGCAGGCTGGTCGCGCTGGGCCGGCGCGCTGGCGAGCGTGTCGATCGCGCTGACGGTCGCCTCGTGCGGCGGCACCGACCTCGCGGGCGTCGGCAGCGGCGGCACCGGCATCAGCGTGGCGAGCGTTTCCTATGGATCGATTTCCGGCTTCGGCTCGGTGATCGTCAACGGCGTGCACTTCGACGAGCGCGGCGCCACCGTTTCCAGCGACGACGGCACGCCCCCGGCCCCGCTCGGCCTCGGCATGGTGATCGAGGTGCGCGGCGACATCGATTCCACCGGCCTCGCCGGCACGGCCGACACGATCAAGGTCTTCAGCGAGGCGCGCGGGACGGTCGCCAACCTGTCGGCGGGCGGCTTCGAGTTGCTCGGACTGACGGTGCGCACCACGGTCAACACGGTCTACGAGGAAGCGGCTGCGATCGCCGACGGCGATTACGTCGAGGTCTACGGCCTCTACGACCGATCCACCGGAACGCTGACGGCGACGCGCATCGAGCGCAAGGCGCAGGCGGCCGACTACAAGGTGCGCGGCTCGATCGCCGCCCTCGACGCGGCTGCGAAGCGCTTCCAGCTCGGGACGCTGACCGTCGATTACTCGGCCGCGAGCCCTGCGCCCACCGGCCTGGCCAACGGCGTCCAGGTCCGGGTACGCGCGTCCTCGGAGCCGGTCGCCGGCGTGCTGGCCGCCACCCGCGTCGACGTCGTCGCCACGCCCGATCTCGGCGACGTGTCGAAGGTCGAAATCGAGGGCGTGGTCGATCGCTTCGCTTCGCTGGCCGATTTCAGCGTCGACGGCGTGCGCGTCGACGCCCGCAACGCGAAGCTCGAAGGCGGCACGCTGGCGGACCTGGCCGTCGGACGGCGAGTGGAAGTCGAGGGCCCGGTGCAGGCGGGCGTCGTGGTGGCCTCGAAGGTCGAGTTCGAAGACGACGACGCGACGAGCGAGTTCGAGCTGAAGGGACTGATCAGCGGGTTCGTCGACGTCGGCCACTTCATCGTCCGCGCCACGCCGGTCGATGCGTCGGGCAGCGTCACCTACGAAGGCGGCAGCGCGCTCAACCTGCGCGACGGGGCCTGCGTCGAGGTCAAGGGGACGCTGCAGTCGACGTCGGCCGGCAGCACCGTGCTGGCGAGCAAGATCCAGTTCGAGAGCAGCTGCAACTGAGCGGCGCCCTGCCCCGACCGGGAGCAGGGTCTTCGGGGGCGACGTACACTGCCCCCGCATCCGGGCAGCCGCCGACGAGCGGCCGGGTGCGCCCGCGACGGGATTGAAACCCGGCGCGCGCGCCCCCAGATCGCCCTCTCGACCGCCTTCAGGAGACTCCCATGTTCGGACCCATCACGATCCCCTTCGGCGCGAAGATGCTGTTCAACGCCGTCAAGCTCAAGCCGGGGGTGACCCTCGACGACGTCGAGCTCGCAGTCGGCGAGATGTGCAACGTCGTCAAGGAGACCTATGGCGGCGACAAGGGCGGCTTCATCGCCGGCCAGGTGTTCCGCTTCTCGGGCTTCGCGTCCGAGGAAGGCTCGCTCGGCAGCGCGCGCGATTCCGACCACGACGTCGCGATCGTCACCTACTGGCGCTCGTTCGACGAGCACGAGCGCTCGCACGCCGACTCCGTCTTCAAGGCCAAGTTCGCCGCGCTGGGCGAGCTGTGCACCGACAGCAAGGAACTCGGCTACGAAATGCTCTGGCAGGGCGTCCCCGAGACCGAAGGCGTCGAAGCCGCCTGAGCGCGGCTTGGCCGCTCCGGGGTCGCCGGCGATCTGGTTCGCGGCGACCCGCCCGCAGTTCCTGAGCGTCACGGCCGTCGCGGTGCTGGTCGGGCTCGCGAGCGCCGCCGGCGGCGGCGTGCCGCTGCACGTCGGGGTCGCCGCGCTCGCGCTGGCCGGCGCGTTGCTCGTGCACGCCGGCGCCAACCTCGTCAACGATTATCACGACCGCCACGCCGACGCGGGCAACGACGAGCGGCTGACCCCGTTCACCGGCGGCAGCCGCATGATCCAGGACGGCCTTCTGGGTGCCCGCGCGGTCGCAGCCTGCGGGCACGCGCTGCTGGCGCTCGGGGCCTTGCTGGGCGCCGGCCTGGCGTTGGACGGGCGCCCGCAGCTCTGGGCACTCGGCGCGCTGGGCCTGGCACTGGCGATTGCCTACTCGGCACCGCCGCTTCGGCTGTCGGCGCGCGGCCTCGGCGAGCCCGTGATCGCCGCTGCGTGGCTGCTGGTCGTGATCGGCTCCGACCTCGCGCAGCGCGGCGGCTGGTCGGTCGTGCCGGTGGCCGCCGGCGCGCCGATGGCGATGCTGGTTGCGGCGATCCTGCTCGCCAACGGCTTCCCGGACCGGACGGCCGATGCAGCGGCGGGCAAGCGCACCCTGGTCGTGCTGCTCGGTCCGCGCGGCGCGGCGCGCGGCTACCTGATGCTCGTCGCTGCGGCGTACCTGGCGCTGATCGCGGCGGCCATCGTCGGCGCGTTGCCGGGTACGGCGCTCGCCGGCATGGCGGCCGCGCCCGTCTCGCTGTTCGCGGCGCGCCAGCTGACCCTGAACGCTGGATGCACGCCGACGTCGCGACTGCTGCCGGCGATCCGGGCCACGATCCTCGCGGCCCACCTGTACGGGCTTTCGGTGGCGGCGGCGCTATTGCTCGCGCGCGGCTGACCGGGCGGAGCCGGCGCGCTCAGTCGCCGGGCGCAGGGCCCACCGACCCGACCGACTCCTCGATCCACTCGCGCCAGACGGCCATCAGCACGGCCAGGATCACGGGCCCGACGAACAGTCCGACCAGCCCGAATGCCGCCAGGCCCCCGAGCACGCCGAACATCACCAGCAGGAACGGGATGCGGGTGGCGTTGCTGATCACCATCGGACGCACCAGGTTGTCGACCCAGCTCACCACCAGCGTTCCCCAGAGCAGCAGCCCGATGCCGTCGAAGGTCTGGCCGTTGGCGATCAGCCAGGCGCCGGCGCTTCCCCAGACGAACGGCGTGCCGAACGGCAGCAGCGCGATGACCGCGGTGATGGCGCCCAGCAGCACCGGCGCCTCGAGCCCGAACCACCAGTAGCCGAGGCCGGCGACCACCCCCTGGCCGAGCGCGGTCGCCACCAGCCCCCAGACGACCGCCATCGTCATGCTGCCCACCGCCGCCAGGTACGCGTCGACGCGCGCCCCGAGGAAGCGGTGCAGGACGCGCTGCGCCTGCGCCAGCACGCGCTCGCCGTCGCGGTACAGGAAGAACACGGTGATCAGTGCGAAGCCCATCTTCGCCGCGTTGCGCCCGAGCCCGCCGACGATTCGCAGCGATTCGTCGGCCCGGGTCTGGACCCAGTGCGCGACCTGGTTGCGGACCGCGTCGGGATCGCCGGTGAGCTGGTCGAGCAGCCCCTGCAGCCAGCTGCCGAGCAGCGGGAGGCCGGCCAGCGCGTCGGGCAGCCGGTACGGCCCCTTGGACAGCAAGGTGGCCACTGCGGCATACGCGTTGGCCATCTCGCTGCGCAACAGCAGCGCCAGCCACAGCGCGGGCAGTACGAAAGCGGCGGTGAGCAGCGCGGTCATCGCCGCGGCAGCCAGCGTGCGGCGACCCCCGAACAGGCGCCGGATGCGCGCGAGCAGCGGCCAGGTCGTGTAGGCGAGGATGATCGCCCAGGCCACCGGCACGACGAAGGGCTGCACGACCGCGTAGGTGAGCAGCAGCAGGCCGCCCAGCAGCAGGCCGAGCACCAGCCGGTTCGACAGCCGCTCGGTGACGTTGTCCTTCGTCGTCGATCTCAGGTCGTTCATCGGGTGCGAGCATACCGTTAGCGGGCCCGGGCCGCCCGCCGGCCACGCCCGGCGGTTCCATGCGGCAGTGGTTCGGGCGATACTGTGCCGACCGATCCGCGAGGCGCCGGCCCATGCCCGACCGACCGACCAGGCACGTCTTCGTCAGCTACAGCAGCAAGGACCGCAAGAAGAGCGCCGACCTGGTCGAGCAGGTGTTCACCAGCCTCCGCGGGCTCAGGCACTCGTCGGAGTACGGGCTCGAGCTGTTCATCGACGACGAGCGCCTGCGGGCCGGCGACCACTGGGACGAGGCGATCGAGCGCGCGCTGGAGGCGGCCGACGTCGGCCTGCTGCTGCTCAGCCCGAACTTCCTGGACTCCGACTACGTCATGCGGAAAGAGGCCCCACGCCTCTACGAGCGCTCGCGAGCCGGGGACGTCCGGCTGGTTCCGGTGCTGCTGCACACCTGTCCGTACGAGACGATCCCCTGGCTCAAGGCGCAGCACATCCGGCCCCGGGACAGGAAGGCGCTGTCCGAGCTCGAGGCGGTCGGACCGACCGAGCTCGGCCAGGCCCTCACCGAGCTGTCGATGGAGATCGACGGCTTCCTCGCCGCGCGGCCGTTCCCCGGCGTCGCCACCGCGGGCCACGCGACGGCGCGCGAGGCGCCGACGCGCCCGGTTGCGCGGCCGCGCGCGGAAGCGGCCGCGCACGCGGCGACTTCGACGGACGCTTCGATGGCCCCATCGGCGACCCTGCTCGCGACGACGCTGCTGCAGGACCTCGGCGAGGCCGAGGCGCAGGCGCTCGCGCAGCGGCTCGTCGCGGGGATCGCGCAGCTGACGCGGACCAGCGGCGACAACCTGTTTCGCGCCGTGCGCTTCTGCATCGAGTTCCAGTTGCTGATGGCCGACGATCCGGCGTCGCCGGCCGCGCTGCAGCACTTCCTCGGGGCGCCGGTCGACGACGAGTCGGCCAGGCGGCTGCTCAGGGAGCTGCGCGAGCGGGCCCCTTCGGGCGACTTCGCGCGCGCGCCGATCAAGGTCAACTCGTACTTCTTCTCGCTCACCCGCGAGCGCGAGGAACTGTGGAAGCGCTACTTCGACGCAGTGCTCGAGGCGGGCGTCGACGCGTTCGAGCGCGAGAAGCTCGCCTCGCTGTGTCCGGTCCAGGTGCAGTACGGATTCCTCGCGCCGCAGCACCTCGTCGCCGGCTTGCTGTCGCGGTTCAACGACGACTGGCGGCCGGTGCTCAACGCGTACCAGAACGCGGTGCCCGATCCGCGGGTCCGTCCGGGCGCGTTCGAGAGCCTGCAGGCCTCGCAGTGGAACTGCTGGCTCGTCTGGGGGCCGAGCATCCCGATCTGCAGTTGCCGGCAATGGCGCGGCGCCTACGCGTTCCAGTACGGCTACGGGGACGAGAACAACTCGCTGCCGGTCGTCGACCTGTCCGGCGGCGACGGGCGCCCGCGCCTGCTCGACCCGGTGACCGCCGCCTTCGACGCGGAAGGGCGCGGCGCCAAGTGGGTGCAGCTCACCGGCCGCCTGCGCTGGGGACCCTGGTACCTGCGCGAGGCCGGTGACGACGGCAACGGCTCGCCCGACGAGCACTTCGATCTCGCCGCGGCCGACGAGATCGACGCGGCGCCGGTGTCGAACCGCCACCCGGCAGCGCCCGCGCAGGCAGCGCTGTATCGCGACGACGGCATCGCCTTCCGTCACGACAGCGACGGGATCACGCTGCAGGTCGACACGGTCGACCGGATGTCGAACGACCATCGCGTCTACTTCTCGGCCTACCTGTGGACGATGTTCCTGGTCGCGTCGTCGAGCGACGAGCCCGGGATCGGGCCGAAGCTGCTCCGGGGCAAGGGCTACCCGCGCTGGCCCGATCCGCCCGAGCGACGCGACCAGGTTCGCGAGGCAAGGCTCTGGGAACACCTGCTGCCGGTATTCGTGCACGCGAACGTGGCCGACCCGGCCGCGCTCGCCTTCCAGAAGCGCGTGCTGGCGCAGAACGCGATCGCGCTGCTGCAACAGGTCTGGCAGCGGCGCGCCGAGTTGTTCGACGAGTCCGACGTGCAGGCCGGAATCCGCTTCCACCTGGCGAGCGCCTCCGACTACAGCGGATGCGGCTGCCCGGTGCGCTATCCGTCGGGCACCTCGCTGGTGTCGCTGCTGCGCGAGCGGCTCGAGCTCGAACCCGACCGCGAGTTCGCGGCCGCCGTCGCGTTGCCGGCCTCGACGTCCGCCGACCCGGCACGGCCACGCGGGCTCGTCGGCTACTTCTCGTCGTGCCACCTGCCCGAGTTGGTCGCCGACTATTTCGATTCGGTCAAGCCCCGCAAATGAGCGTGGCGCCGGATCGGGCTGACGCGGGGCGCGGTCGGCGCGCGTACGCCAGTTCCACCGCGGTCTGCGCCGCGGACCCCACCGCAGGCGCGCCGGCGCGTGCCGCCGTGCAGATGCGCGAGATCCACGCCACGCCCGAAGGCCTGGCGCGGCTCGCGGCCTTCTACCGCGACGCCTACGTGGCCGAGTTCCCGGACCCGGACGAGCGCGAGTCGCTGCGCAACATGCGCGGCTACCTGTCGGCGAAGGCGCGAGGCTGGTACGGCCCGAACTCGTATCACGTCGTGGTGGCCGAGCTCGACGGGCGGCCGGTCGGCGGCGCGGTGTCCGACTATCTCGCCACGCCCAATGCCGGCATCGTGGAGTTCCTGTTCGTCGTGCCCGACGCGCGCGGGCGCGGCATCGGCCGGGCGCTGCTCGACGAAACCGTCCGGCTGCTGCGCTCGGATGCGCGCGCCAGCGACCGAGGGCCGCTCACCGCGGTGGTTGCCGAGATGAACGACCCGTACAGGCGCTCGCCGACTCCCGACAACCTCGACCCGTTCGAGCGCGCCGTCGTCTGGGGCCGCTGGGGCTTCGCCGCGCTGGGCATGCGCTACGTCCAGCCGGCGCTCTCGCGCGGCCAGCGACCGGTGGAGAACCTGATGCTGATCGCGCGCATGCTGGCGCGCCCCCGGACCACTCGCGTGCCCGCGGCCTGGGCACTGGAGGTGGTGGCCGAGTACATGCGCTGGGCGATGAGGATCCCGGCGCCGGCCCGCCATCCGCAGTTTCGGGCGATGGCGGCCGCGCTCGGGGCGCG
The DNA here is from genome assembly GCA_019635275.1 of Burkholderiaceae bacterium. Taxonomy (GTDB): domain Bacteria; phylum Pseudomonadota; class Gammaproteobacteria; order Burkholderiales; family Burkholderiaceae_E; genus Zeimonas. The sequence continues at coordinate 36,411 of JAHBZV010000009.1, forward strand.
GCGCCACGTCGAACTGACGCCGCTGCAGTGCTATGTGGGCCGCGATCCGCAGCGGCCGTTCGAGACCGACGAGATCGCCGCGCCGGGGCGAAAGCTGCGTGAAACGCTCGCGCTGCTGCGGCGTGCGATTCCGCATGCGGGTCGCGTCGCCCCTGCGGCGCAGTTCCGCGACGCGCTTGCACAGTCGCCGTCCCGCGCGCGCCGCTACCGGCTCTGGTCGCTGCGCGCGCCGGGCGCCGCTCGCATCGAAGGGCTCGCCAGCTTCTACACGCTCGCGCGATGCGGGTTCGGCGGCTATGTCGTGCTCGACGGCTCGCTACGCGGGCGCGGCCTCCTGCCCCTGCTGGTCGCGCGCATCGAGGAACGGATGATGCGCGACGGCGCAGGCGCCGACGGCTGGTTCGTCGAGTGCGGCGACGAGTCGCTGACACCGCTGCGGCGCGCGGGCTTCGCCCCGGTCGGGGGCGACTACCGCCCGCCGGCGGTCGGGGCCGGCGGCCATGGCCGCGCCGAGCGGCTGCACCTGCTTCACAAGCCCTTCGGCCAGGTGGTCGACCGGCCGGCGTTGTCGCGCGCCTTCGTGCTCGATTGCGTCGCGGCAATCCTGCGGCACGTCTACCGGGTGGCCAGCCCGCGGCGCCACGCCTGCTACCGCCGCTTCGCCGCGTCGCTGGGGGCGGCGTGCTGACCCCGCGCCAGCGAGCGGCACTGTGGCGCTGGGGCTTCCTCGCGCTCGGGCTGGTCGCGCTGCTGCTCGGCTTCTTCGGCTTCATCGCGCAGTCGGGATGGGCCTGGGACCGCCCACACGTGCACGACGCGCTGTTCAAGACCGTGCAGTTGTTCGCGCTGGCCGTCTCCGTCGAGCACCTCGAGAACCCGGCGACGCAACTGGCGAGCGTGCTCGCGCCGGCCGCCACCGCCGGAACCCTGTGGCTCGCGTTCTTCGGGCGGATTCTCAGGCGCTGGCAGTTCTTCCGGCTGGGATGGCGACCCGCCGACGACCTGTTCCTCGGCTGCGGCGAGACCGCCGCGGCGATCGCCGTGCGTCGCAACACCGGCCCGGCGCGCGGCCACGCGCCGCGGATCGTCGGGCTCGACGTCGTGACCGACACGCCGCTGCAGCGGGCGCTGCGGGAGGCCGGCACGCGCGCGCCGGTGTTTCGCGGCGACGCCAGGTCGCGCGACTACCTCGACGCCGTCAACGCGGGCGCGGCGCGGCGCATCTGGGTGCTGACCGGCGACGACCGGCGCAACATCGCCATCGCGCGCCAGGTGGTCGCGATGCGCGTCGCGCGCAGCGACCGCGACGAGGCGGTCGTCGTCGTCGGCATGCGCGAGCCCACGCTCGCGCGCGCGCAGCGCGATCTCTGGCGGCCCCGGCCCGGGGTCGCGCGCGTCGAGTACTTCGACCTGCCGAGGCTGGCGGCGCGCCGCCTGCTGCAGGTGCATCCGCCCGGCTACCCGACGCTCGACGCCGCGGCCGCCGCGCCGCCACTGCATCTGTGCGTGGTCGGAGACAGCGACTACGCGAGCGCGTTGCTGGTCCAGGCGGCGATGCACTGCGTCTGCGACGACGATCCCGAGCGCTGCGTGCAGCTGACCTGGGTCGCGCCGGAGGCCGGCGCGCGGCTGGCGAGCCTGCATCGCCGCCACCCCGCGCTCAACCCCGCGAATGCCGGCGCGACCGGGCAGCCGGGCGACCCGGTGCTGGCGGGCCTGCTGCCGCTGGCGCGGTTCGCGACGCTGGACGCCGATCCCGCCCAACTCACGCCGAAGCAGTGGCTGGCGTTGCAGGCGCAGGCGCCGTTCTCGAAGGTCTACGTGACGGCCTCCAACGACCTGCTGACCCGCGGCGCCGCGCTTCGCGTGCAGGCGGTGCAGGACGTCTGCGCGTCGCTCGGACGGCCCGGCGCGCCGGTGGTCGCGTGCCTGCACGACCGGGCGAGCGCGACCGGTCTCGACAACGACGGGCTCGCGCCGACCGTCGCGCGATTCGACGCGCTGTCCGAGTGCCTTGCCGGCGGCGAGGCGTATCCGGGCGAGCGGTCCGACGTCCTCGCGAAGGTCGTTCACCTGGCGTACGAGGTCGGCGACGTCGACGCCGCCACGGCGCAGGACCGTGCGCGGGCCGACGCGCGCTGGGCCGCCGAAACGGACGAGTTCCGCTGGTCGAGCCGGGCGGCCGCCGATCACGTCGGCATCAAGCTCGCGCTGCTGGGCGTGTCGAGCGAGACGGCCAGGCTGGACGAGGCTGCTCGCGGCACGCAACCCCTGCTGTCCGCGATGCTGGCGGACGAGGCGACCATGCAGCGGCTGATGCGCATCGAGCACCGCCGTTTCGTCGCTGAACGGCTGCTCGAGGGCTGGCTGCCGCTGCCCGCGACGACGCCCGAGGCAGCGGACACACCGAGTGGCCTTGCCTACGACGGCGAGGGCCTCACGCAGAAGACGCTGCTGCGGCTGAATCGCACGCTCGTCGCGTTCGATGCGCTGACCGATGCGCAGAAGCAGTTCGATCGCCGCATCATCGAAGCGATCCCCGGCTGCCTGCGCGAGGCGCGCCGGCGCTCGACGGGGCACGGGTCGTGACGCGCGGCACCGATCGGGCGCCCGACCTGACCGGCCGCGACCTGGCCGCCGATCCGCTGGCCCGCCGCGCGCGCAAGCGCCCGTTGCCGGTCACCGTCGAGTTCGCTGCGAGCGCGGGGGTGGTGCAGACCCTGGAAGGCCCGGTGCGCTACCGGGCGGGCGACGCGTTGCTCACGGGCATCGCGGGCGAGCGCTGGCCGATCGGCCGGGCGAAATTCGACGCGGCCTACGAGCCGGTGCCGCCGACGATCGCGGGCACCGCCGGTGCCTATCGCCGGCGCCCGCTCGTCGTGCGGGCGCGGCGGATGGGTGCGCCGTTCAGCGTGCGCGTGGGCCACGCCGACGACCTGCTGCAGGGCGGCGCGGGCGACTGGCTGGTGCAGTACGGACGCAACGACTACGGCATCGTCGCCGCCGGCCTGTTCGCGCAGACCTACGAGTTGCTCGACGGCGAAACTCCGGGGCCGCCGGCCAGCAGGTAGTCGAGCAGCTGCGGCGTGACGTCGCGGCTGGCGAGCGCCTGGCCGACCCGCCGCAGCCCGTCCGCGTTGGCAACGGCGTCGAGCCTGCTCGCCGCCATGGCCCCCGGGTCCGGCACGCCGAGTTCGGCCAGCTTCTCCCCGGTCAGCCAGGTGTTGATGCGAAAGTAGGTGAACAGCTTGCTGGGCACCGCCGAGCGCGCGCCCCGCATGTCGCCGACCTCGACGTCGATCGACGGGCCCATCCGGCAGGCGCCGAAAGTCCGGCACAGCAGGTCCTGCTCGCGGTCGCTGGCGAGGATCAGCGCGCGCGGCACCTCGCCGATGTTCCAGAAGATCCCCATGCGTCGCGGACGCAGCGCACGGTCGACGTGGCGCGAATAGCCGGTGCCGAGCGACACCACCGTCAGCTGCTCCTCCGACGCCGGCCAGTTGAGCCCGTAGGGGCCGGTCGTCGCGTAGAGGAACGCCTTGAAGGCGGGATTGTTGAATCCGGTCAGGGCGCCGTCGACGAAGATGAACTTGTAGGGCTTCGCGCGCCCGAGCGTCACGACCTCCGGCGCGAAGTACACGGGCGCCGCGGCACTCGCGCGCGCGAGCCGCCAGAGCTCGAGCTCGAGGTTGCAGTCGTCCAGCGTCCGCTCGTTGAACGGCGCGAACGGATTGTTGGACACGATCCAGGGCGAGTCGGTCGTCGCATTGCGCATCACGAGCAGCACGCCGGTACGCAGCTCGGGCGATCCGAGCCGGGTGTGCTCGCCCAGGAACGCCTTGATGCGTGCCTCGAACTCGCCCTCGTCGTACAGGTGCCACAGGCGCTTGTGCCAGGCCGCCGCCTTGAACATCCGGCCGGCGTTCTCGACGACGAATTGCCGGGTCTGCACCATCGGCCTGCCGATCGAGATCGCCGCGGCGACGAGCGCGCCGGCGCTCGTGCCGGCCACCAGGTCGAAGTGATCGGCGAGCACCGCGTCCGGCCTGCCGCTGCGCTCGGCCAGCTGCCTCTCGAGTTCGACGAGGACCTCGATCGGAATCAGGCCGCGGATGCCCCCGCCGTCGATCGACAGGATGCGCCGCGGCCGATCGGCCGCGGAGGGGCGAAACGGCCACGCCAGCGTCGAACCCAAGTCTGCCTCCGATGGCCGGACACCACCGGAAGCATAGCGGCCCGGCGCTTCAGGCCGCCATCTCCTTCACGTCGGCCAGCAGCGCCGACGCGTCGGCGCCCATCGCGTCGTCGAGCATCGGGTACATCATCTGCTCCTCCTTCAGGTTGTGCGGAACGAGCACCTCCAGCAGCGCCTGCGACGCCCGCCGGTACCCGGCGCCATCCTTCGCCGCGACCGCCGCCCGCATCTGCAGGAAGATGCCCTGCATCTGCTCGTGCTCGGCGCGCATCTGCACGCTCGGGCCCGCCGCGGTCATACCGGTGCGCTCCTCGAACGCCGGGAACAGCAGGTTCTCCTCCATGTCGATGTGGCGCTCGAGCCGTTGCAGGAACAGCGCGGCCTCGCGCTCGAGCGCCGCGAAGTCGCCTGCCTGCGCGGCCGCGGTCGCGCGTTCGAGGATGCCGTCGATCAGGACGTGGTCCTGCTGCATCCAGGCGGTGATCGATTCCATGGTCGTGTCTCCCTTGGGTGTGGCGCACCGTTCACGGGTGCTTCAGTTGGTCGAGCTTGTCCTTCACCGTCGCCCAGTGCCCCGCCTCCGGCAGCGCCTCGCGCTTCCTCGAGATGCCCGGCCAGTCGCGCGCCAGCTCGGCATTCAGGTCGATGAACTTGCGCTGGTCGGCCGGCACGTCGGCGTCGGCGTAGATCGCCTCGACCGGGCACTCGGCCACGCACGCCGCGCAGTCGATGCACGCGTCGGGGTCGATGACCAGGAAGTTCGGCCCTTCGTGGAACGCGTCGACGGGGCACGCCTGGACGCAGTCGGTGTGCTTGCAGTTGATGCACGCTTCGGTCACGACGTAGGTCATCGAAGCCTCCGGAGGTCGGGTCGCGGGAATCGGGGCGCGTCGCGCAGGCGGTTCACGCCGCGGCCTGGGCCGGCTTGCCCGCCGGGCGCTTGACGACGACCGGGCACTCGCCGGCCTCGTGGCACGGCTCGAAGCGCTTGCGGGTCGCCGCCATCGCCGACCAGCGACGTACCGTCGTGGCCTGCGCCTGCCCCTGCTGGGCGGCCGTCGGCGGAATCGGCCTGCCCTCGGCGAGCAGCTTCTCGACGCGGCGCAGCCCGAGGTACGCCGCGCCGTAGGCGCCGTTCAGCTGCCCCAGCCCGTTGGGCGCGACGTGGAAGCGCTCGCCGAGCGCCGCCTCGAGCGCCGAGACCATCGCCTCGTTGCGCGTCATGCCGCCGGTGAGCATGTAGCCGGGCTCGAGGCCGACGCGGCGCATCAGCTGGACCGCGCGCCCGCCCAGCGAGACCATCGCGCCCATCATGATGTCCTCGGCGGCGATCCCGTTGGACAGGTGGTTGATCACCTCGGACTCGGCGAACACCGCGCAGACGCTGCTGATCGCCTTCGGCGAAGTCGAGCGCATCGCATACGGGCCGATGTCCTCGGTGGTCAACCCCAGGTAGCGCGCGGTCTTCTCGAGGAACGCGCCGGTGCCCGCCGCGCACTTGTCGTTCAGGCGGAACGCCTTGACGCGCCCCTCGGCATCGACCTTGATCGCCTTGATGTCCTGCCCGCCGATGTCCAGGATCGTGCGCGTGTCGGGGAACAGGTGCACCGCGGCCTGCGCGTGGGCGGTCAGCTCGGTGATCTGCGCGTGGCGAAACGGTACCGTGTAGCGCCCGTAGCCGGTCGCGCCGACGTAGACGACCTGCGAACGGTCGAGGCCGCAGTTCTTCATCAGGTCGTCGAAGACCGCCTCCGACGCCTGCGCCAGCTTGAAGCCGGTGCGGCGCACCGCGGTGCCGACCACCCTGCGCTCGCCGTCGAGCGCGATCGCCTTGGTGTAGGTCGATCCGATGTCCAGTCCAGCAACGTAGAGCATTCGATCCTCCTAGGCCAGCGCTTCGGCCGGCAGGCTCACGGTTCCCAGGGCGTGCTCGCGGGCGACCAGCGCCGCGCCGAGCGCGCCGCAGAAGTGCGCGTCCGGGCTCACGTTGATCTTCATGCCCACCGCCTCCTCGATCAGCTTCACCATCGCGACGTTGCGGCTGACCCCTCCGGTGAACGTCACCTCGGCGTGCACGCCGACGCGGCGTGCGAGCGAGACGCAGCGGCTGGTGATCGCCTGGTGCACGCCCATCAGCACGTCCTCGGGCAGGATCCCCTTGGCGAGGTGGCTGATGATTTCCGACTCGGCGAACACCGTGCAGGTGGTGGTGATGCGCACCGGGTTGCGCGACTCGAGCGCCAGCGGGCCGAGTTCGCCCAGCGACATCTCCAGCGCGTACGACGCCGCGCCCAGGAAGCGTCCGGTTCCCGCCGCGCACTTGTCGTTCATCGTGAAGTCGGCCACCTGGCCGTCGGGCTTGACCGCGATCGCCTTGGTGTCCTGCCCGCCGATGTCGATCACGGTCCGCGTGCCCGGGAACAGCGCCACGGCGCCGCGCGCGTGGCAGCTGATCTCGGTCACCTGCTCGTGGCCGAACGACACGTTGTATCGGCCGTACCCGGTGCTCGCGATCCGCACGACCTGCGCCTCGTCGACGCCGGCATCCGCCAGCGCCGCGCGGAACGCGTCCTGCGCGATCGTGACCATGCTGGTCTCCATGTCGAGCAGCGCGCGTCCGACGACCTTGCCGTCCTCGTCGAGGATCACCGCCTTGGTCTGCGTCGACCCGACGTCGACTCCGCCGAAGTAGTTCATGCCCGGGCCTCCTTCGTGGTGGCGGCGGGCCGCCCCGCCGTGGGGGCGGCGCCGCCGCGTTGCTGCAGCGACTCGAAGAACGCGTCGACCCGGTTCTTGATCTGCGCGTCGGACCAGTAGCGCGGGTCGATCAGGTCGGATTCGATGTACAGGCTCGGCACGTTCAGCCGCTTGTTCAGGAAATTGCGCGTGTCGGCCATGCCCGAGGACACGAAGCGGCAGCTCTTGATCCCGTGGAACACGATGCCGTCGACGTCGTAGTCGCGGATCTGCTGGGCCAGCCGCTCGTGCGCGAAGAACTGGTTCGACAGCCCGCGCTGCGCGGCGAGCGCCGTGATCTCGGCCAGGCTCTCCAGCGGCCGCGACGTGTCGTAGACCATCTCGCCGGCGTCCATGCCGCCGGCGGCGAAGGTCAGGTAGTCGGAGTACGCGAAGACGCCGCCCCAGCTCTCGAAGAGCTCGACCAGCCGGCGCATCGACACGTAGCACGGGGTGCCGGAGAACAGCAGGCGGAAGCGCTCGCCGGGGACCCGTCCCTCGCCGCGCGCCACCTTCGCGCGCAGCTGCTCCTCGAGTCGGCGCATGAAGTCGACGCCCTCCTCGGTGCCGCGGTACACGTTCATGATGCCGATGTAGGTCAGCCCGTCGAGCATCGCGTTGTACGGCGCGGGGCAGGTGCGGTTCAGCGCCATCACGTTGTTCCAGTGGAACACCATGCGGTTCACGCGATCGAGCACCTCGGCCAGGCGATCGAAATCGAAACGCCGGCCGGTGATCTTCTCGCAGCGGGTGATCAGGTGGCGGAACTGCGCCTCGACCCACTGCGCGTCGGCCATGTGCTGCGCGTCGCCGCGTCGCACCTGCCAGTTCGCGCCGCGCTGCCCGGGCAGGTCGAGCACGAACGTGGGCGTCTTGAGCATGCGCTCCCAGATCTCGCCCCACTTGATGAAGGTGCTGCACATGTTCGACGCGATCGCGATGTCGGCCTTCGGGATCGTGCCGGCCGGGTGCTGCTGCTCGCGCAGGATCAGTCCGACGTCGGCCTTCACGTACGAGCAGACGTCGGGCGAATAGCCGTAGTCCTCCGACTCGCGCAGGTACTCCTCCGAGACCTTTCGCACGCCGGTCTGCAGCGAGTTGATCTCCGGGAAGACGAGCTGGAAGTCGAAGGCGCGCAGGATCTCGACGGCGTTGCCCATCACGAAGACGTTCGCGACGTTCTGGCCGCGCTCGCGCGCCTTCGCCAGGCCCGCGTACCAGTCCTTCATCAGCTGCTGGCCCGCCTGGTGGGCGTTGAATTCGGCCGGCGCGGCGGCGGCCGGCTTCTCGAGGGTTTCGGTGGTCATGGGAATCTCCTGTCAGGCGGTGGCGAAGAGCAGCGACTCGGCGAAGGTCTCGAGCTGCATCGCCATCTGCTCGAACGACGTCATCTTTTCCTCGAACTCGAGCACCAGGTACTGCACGCCGACGTGGTCCAGGTGCTTCGACCACGCGACCTGCTCGTCGAGCCCGGGCTCGCAGAACTTCGCCGCGGTGACGATCGCCGCGTCGGCGCGGCTCGAGCGCAGCATCTCCATCAGGTAGCCCTCCTTCGTCTTGCGCTCGTCGTGCTGGACGGGGCTCGCCGCGGAGCGCTCGACGAAGCTCTCGGCCAGCGCGCGGACCGGGTCGCCGGTTTCGGGCACGTCGGAGGTGATCCAGCGCAGGCCGACCAGCAGGTCGTCGTCGACGACATAGCAGTTGTCGTCGATCGCCTCGAGCATCTCGAGCGGCGGCTGCTCGCAGAAGCCCCCCACGAAGACGACGCGCGGCTTGTCCTGCGCCTGGCGGCTGCGCGCCCGGATCGCGGGAATCGCGCGCTCGAGCAGCGCGTTGTGCTCCTCGGCGGGAATGCGCGTGCGGGCCCGCGCCAGCAGGTACGACTCGGTGCAGCTCAGCTTCCACGGCTCGTCGCGGCGGATCGCATAGAGCTCGCGCAGCAAGGCCCGGTTGCGGTTGTAGATCCCGATGCTGGCGCGCAGGCGCTCGTCGTCGGACGCGCGGCCGGCCTTCTTCTCCAGCTCGCCGCGCAACCGCTGGTACTCGGCAGCGATGAAGCGCACCGCGCCCGGCGTGTTGACGTTCTGCGGCAGGTAGAGGATCTGCGCCAGCTGCTCGGGAAAGTTGCGGGCCCAGATGCCGCCCAGGTGCTTGGCCGCGTCGCAGATCGGATGCGTGACGAACCCCGCGAGGTTCTTCAGCGCGCCGCTCAGGCCCAGCTCGGTGGTCGAGCGGCAGATCGAGCAGACGAACGACCCCATGTGGGCGTCGGCGTGCTTGAGCTCGAGCTTGTTGCCGCCGCCGAGAATGCCCACCGGCAGCAGGCCGGCGGAGTGCGCGAGCTCCTCCGGGAAGTACACCGGGAAGTGGCCCAGCGTGCCGGTATAGCCGTCCGGCAGCGACGCGTCGTCGGGGACAGGCGCCTGGCGCAGCGCGTTGCAGTGGTCGAGGATCTCGTCGAGCTCGCTCTCGAGGTCCTTCGGGGATTCGGTCGACATGGTCGGCTCCTCGCAGGTCTAAATACGCATTCCGGTACTGGAATACATAATTGAGCCGCGAACCGACCCCGATCCTTGATCCAGATCAAAGCTTCCTTTTATATCGATCTTTTATTTCGCGCTGCAATGCGCAATGAAGGGCGGGCTCGAACACCGCGGACCTGCCCCGGAAATGGCCTCCCGCCTGCCTCGCGGGGCCGTCGCTGCGCCGCACCAACGCGCGGCGCGCGCTCAGCCGGTCGAGTGCCGGCCGACGCTCACGCGCTTGGCCTGCGGCCCCTCTTCGGCGCCGAAGTCCTCGATGAACTGCACCTTCATGCCGGGTTCGAGCGCGTCGAACGAGGGATCGACGACGTTGTCGGCCGAGAAGTACAACTCGCCGCCGTCGGCCTTCTCGATGAACCCGAAGCGCTCGTCGGCCACCAGCCGGACGACCGTGCCGCGCTGCGGCGTGTCGTGGAGCTTCACGTCGCCGCGCTGCTGCCGCACCTCGTCCTCGAGCCAGCGCTTGGCGACGTCGAAGGCCTCGCGGATCGCGATGTCGAAGTCCTCGTGGTGCTCGCGCGTGGTCGCGAACTCGTGGCCCGGAACGTGAAGGTCGAGCCGGACGTTGAAGCGCTGGCCCTGCTGGTGGTGCAGCGCCTCCTTCTCGATCACGACGCGGCAGCTGATGAGCGCGGGGTAGAACTCCTCGAGCTTGGCGACCTTGCCGCGCACCAGCGTCTCGACCGCATCGGAGTGCGGCATGTGGCGGAACGTGACCTGAAGCGGAACCGTAGGCATGGATTTCTCCGGAAACAGGGGCTTCAGTGCTCGCGCGTCCAGCGGGCGCGGAACAGCTCCTGCTGCTTGTTGTAGTGCAGGTCGAGCGTGCCCTTCCAGGCGTCGTGCAGGCCGTCGGCGATGCGACGCGCCACGTGCGCGGAGGTGGTCGTGACGACCGTGCCCTCGGGCTGGTCCTCGATGGCGATGATCCGTTCCATCGGGTGCTCGGCCTTTTCGCGCGCCTCGCAGTTCTTCACGAAGTTGAGCACCTCTTCGCGGTGGCTCGCGAAGAAGCCGCCTCCGAGCGTGACGTAGCCGACCGGATAGCGGTCGTGCGTGCGACGGCAGGCCGGGCACCGCATCGGGTGCGCGCCCTGCGGCGCGGCGCCCCAGGTCCAGCGGCCCCCCTGGTAGACGGCGCCGCAATCCGGGCAGGCGGTGGGCTCGGGAAGCTTCTCGCGCGCCTTGTAGGCGTCGTGGATCTGCTCTGCGCGCAGCTCGTCGCGGCGCTCGGAGCGCTCGTTGCGGTGCGGGTTCTTCATCGACCGGCTCCTCGAAACTCGATGGCTCGACGCGGCCAGCACGCCGCGGGAACGAGAGAATAGCCGCAGCGGCCGCGACACACCTTGCCCGCGATCAACCGCCACCGCGCGCGACGCTCAGGGCCACAGCGAATAGCGGTGCGCGCCCGGGCGCAGCGACCCGATCCGGCGCGCGGCATCCAGCATCACCCGCGCGGCGAAGGTCGCCGCGTCGAAGCGGGCCTCGAGCAGCAGGTTCTGGTGCACGCCGCCGTGCGCCGTGCCCAGCCGCTCGAGGACGACGCCGCGTGACGCCTGCTCGAGCGCAGCGATGCTGTCCACCGGGAACACCTGCGTCTCCTCGCCGGCGAACAGCGGATCGCGCGAGAACGCCTCGCGCACCGGCTCGAACGCGGCGCCCTTCCGAAGCTCGACGTAGACGTAGCGCCTGAGCGCGCCCGAGGCGTCGCGCGCCTCGGTCGACAGCGCGTCGGCGACGCCCGGAACCGACCGGGCCGCCTCCGTGTGGTGCAGGCTCGCGCCCGGCCGATCGCGCGACTCGGTGCGGCCGTCGGGAATCAGCCACTCGAACGTGCGGCGCAACAGCGGGAACACGCCGGGGTCCCATCCGGCGCCAACGACCGCGACGACCCGGTGGCGAAGCGCCGCCTCGCCGAGCACGTCGTAATGCGCGGCGAGCGCATGGCCCTCGAGCGCCGCGCACTCGACCAGCGGCGCCCGCTGCTGCAGCAGTTCGAGCGCCACGCCGGTCGCCGCCCCGGCCGGGACGCACGACAGCGTCGCGTCGGCGGGCGGCAATTCGCGCAGGTGCGCGGCGACCGGTACGCGCGAGAACGGAGCCGGGAGCGAAGCCGGTGCGTGGCGCACCACCACGCCCGCCAGCTCCAGGTCGTGCGCGAGGAAGGCCGCCTCGGCGCAGGCGCGCCCGAGGCGGCCGAAGCCGACGATCGCGAGTCGCAGGCGCTTCACGTGATCGCGGCCGTCATCCGGGCCCGTCGAGGATGTCGTTCGTCATCCGGGCCGGCCGAAGATGCCGCCCATCACCCGAGCTTGCCGAGGATGGCCGTCATCTCTTCGCGCGAGAACGCGCGCAAGGTCTGGGTGCGAATGTTGCCTGCCGAGCCGATCGCCATCGCGAACGCGGTGGCCGCGCTCTCGTCCTGCGCGTCGATGATCGTCACCAGGTCGTAGTTGCCGAGCGTCCAGTAGATCTGCGACATCTCGCAGCCGAACTTCCGCGCGGCCTCGCGCACCGCATCGGCGCGCTTCACGGTGTCCTTGACGTTCCGGATGCCCTGCTCGGTGAAGCTTGCGAGCGCGATGTACTTCGCCATGATCGATCTCCTCGCGGAGTGGAGGCCTGGGGAGTTCGTGTGCGCCAGCGCCGGCCCCGGGGCGCTGGCCGAACGGTTCTGCGGAACGTGGGAGGAAAACCGGTAACTGTCCGCCCGAACCGCGGCAGCGTCAATCGCGCCGACGGCACCGCTACGGCAGCCGCCGGACGCGGCCCGCGTTCGCGTAAGCTTCGTGGCATGCACCACGGACCGACCGCCCGATTGCGACTCCACCGCACGAGGACCACAGCCTGATGGCCGGCGAGATCTTCGGGTTCGACGCCTTCTCGCCGCGCGAAGTCGCGGCGCGCATCGAGACCATCGGCGTGGCCAAGGCGCGGATGCCGCTGCGGACGACGCTGATGCTGGCGGTGCTGGCCGGCGGCTTCATCGGGCTCGGCTCGATCGCTTTCCTGCTGGTAGCGAGCGACCCGGCCCTTTCCTTCGCCGTCTCGCGCACGCTGGGCGGCGCGGTGTTCTCGCTCGGGCTGATCATGGTCGTCGTCGCCGGCGCAGAGCTGTTCACCGGCAACAACCTGCTGGCGATGGCCTGGGCCGAAGGCAAGGTGGGGGCGCGCGAGCTGCTGCGCAACTGGATCGTCGTCTGCCTGGGCAACCTCGCCGGCGCGGGCGCGCTGGCCGCACTGGTGCTGCTCGCCGACACCGCGTCGCTCAATGGCGGGCTGATCGCGCGCAAGGCGGTCGAGGTTGCCGCCGCCAAGGCGGCCTTGCCCTGGGACGTGGCCTTCGCGCGCGGCGCGCTGTGCAACGTTCTGGTCTGCCTCGCGGTCTGGATGGCGGCCGCCGGGCGCAGTGTGACCGACAAGGTGGTCGCGATCGTTCCTCCGATCGCCGCATTCGTCGCGCTCGGTTTCGAGCACTCGATCGCCAACATGTTCTTCTTTCCGCTGGCGATCGGCCTGCTCGCACTCGATGCGTCGCTGCTCGCGCTGCCCGGCGCCGACGCGATCGGCTGGCTCGCGATGGCGCGCAACCTCGCGCCGGTGATCGCCGGCAACCTGCTCGGCGGCAGCGTGCTGGTGGCGCTGGTGTACTGGGTGATCTACCGCCGCAAGCCGTGAGCGGGCCGCCTCGCCGCTCAGCGACCCGCCCGCATCCCGCTGCGCAACTCCTTGCCGACCTCGAGCAGGAAGCGCAGCGTGTCCTGCGCTTCGGGCTCGCGCATCAGCTGCCACAACCCGCCCACGCCTCCGCGCGAGGGCGCGGCGCGGCTCGTGCGCTCGGCTGCCGACTCGACGGCCACGAGCATCGCCTGGATCCGTCCCATGCGCTCGGCGAGATCGGGCAGCGCCTCCGAGAGCCTCTGCAGCGCCCCCGAACTCTCGAGCCGCTCGAGAATGCCGATCACGCGGTCGGCGCCGCCGCGCGCGAAACGGTCGAGCAGCGACAGGCCGTTGCCGACGGTCTCGGTCAGCCGCCCCACCATTTCGTCGGTGAGCGCGTCCTCGGCCGAGCCGTAGACGCGCGCGAGCTTCACTAGGCGCTGCAGGTCGCCGTTGTTGACCATCTCGGCGAGCGCCGGGATCGCGCGGTCGAGGCCGGCGCGATTGACCTGGTCCATCAGCGCCATGCCCTCGCCGATCGTCGCCGACAGGCGCCCCACCATTTCGTCGGTGAGCGAGTCCTGCGCCGAGCTGTAGACGCGCGCGAGCTGCGACAGGCGGTCGAGGTCGCCGTTCTGGACCATCTGCGCGATGGCCGGGATGGCGCGCGCCAGCCCCGCACGGTTGACCTGGTCGAGCAGGTCCGCGGCTTCGCCCGCGGTGTTCGCGAGGCGCCCGACCATCTCGTCGGTGAGGGCGTCGCGCGCCGCCGCGACGAGGCGTTCGATCTCCGCGTCGACAGCGCGGGCTTCCCCGGTCTGGGTGTCCATCGTGGATCCTCCGGTCAGAGCAAGCCGCGCGCCGACGTCCAGTACAGCTTGTTGTAGGCCATCTTGAACCAGTGGACGGCCTTCGTCGGCGGCTTCGGATCGGGCGGATTCAGGTAGTCGAACATCGCGTAGGTGGCGCGGTCTTTCCCGGCCTCGATGAAGCAGAACACCTTGCCGTCGTAGTCGCGCACCGGCGCGCCGAGCTTGACGATCGCGGCGATGTTCTCGCCGAGCGCCTCCGCCTCGAAGTGCGCGGTCGAGCCCGCCTTGCTGATCGGCAGGTTCGTCGTGTCGCCCAGCACGTAGACGTTCTTGCGGCCCTCCATGTTCAGCTGGTGCCGGTGCGTCGGGATGAAGCCGCCGGTGCCGAGGTTGTTCTTCTCGATGACCTCCATGCCGCGATGGGCGGGAATCGAGATCAGCAGGTCGAACGGCGCCTCGGTGCCCTCCTCGCTGCGCACGACCTTCGCGCTGCCGTCGACTTCCTTGATGTTGAACAGCGTCTCGTAGGTGATGCCCAGCCGCGTCATCTCGGGCGCCGCCCACTTCGCGACGTTCTCGAGGCTGTGCACGCGGCCGATCGGATACGTGTAGTGCAGCTTCACCTTGTCGAGGAGGCCGCGGTCCTTGAAGTAGTCGTGCAGCATGAAGGTGATCTCGAGCGGCGCCATCGGGCACTTGTGCGGAACGCCCACTGCGATCACGACGCGGCCGCCTTCGAATTCGCGCAGCCGCCTGAACATCTTCAGTGCGGTCTCCTCGGTGTAGAAGGTCTCCGAGTTCTCGACGAGGCCCGGAATCAGCTCGGGCACCGGGCGCGAGCCGGTGGCGATTGCCAGGATGTCGTAGTCGAAGGTGCGACCGCTCTTCGCCTTCACCTGGTTCTGGTCCAGCAGGAACTGCTCGGCAGGGTCGACGAAGAACTCGATACCGGGCTCGAGCAGGCTCGCCTGGTCGCGGTACAGCTCGTCGGGCGTCACGCGCCCGAACGCGAGGTAGAGGAGCCCGGGCTGGTAGAAGTGTCGCTCCGACGCCGACAGCATCGTGATCCTCGCCTTGCCCGTCTTGAGCTCGGGCGCCAGCCGCCGCGCGAGGTTGTTGGCCAGGATCGTGCCGCCCATCCCGCCGCCGATGATCAGGATCCGCATCGCCGTTCTCCCCTTTCGTTGGTAGTCGAACCGCTGCTTCAGTGAATCGTCACTTCGCCTTTCTCACCGAGATGTGCCAGACGCCCGCCTCCTCGCGCGTGCCGAGCAATTCGTGCCCGACCTTGCGGATCCACTCCGGGATGTCGTTGGCCGAACCCTTGTCGCTCGAGAGCACCTCGAGTTCGTCGCCGACCTGCGCCATCTTCATCCCGGCGATGAGCTCCATCAGGGGGCCGGGACAGAAGCTGCCCCGTGCATCGATCACCTTCTTCTCGGCCATGGCGCCTCCCGCGCTGTGCGTTGACTGCGTTTCAGAACGACCAGACCTGCGCGGCGGCCGCGTCGTCGAGGAATCTGGTGAGGCCCAGCGGCTCGGAGAGCCACGGCTCGAGCGCGTCGGGGGCGAGGCCCAGCACGTCCATCGCCATCGAGCATGGATGGATCTTCGCGTCGCCCAGCGAGACCGCCTGCTCGAACATCGTCCTGAACGGCGGCGCCTTCTTCTCGTCGAGGAGCTTGCCGAACGGGCCCTCCGCAGGCGCCGCGTCCTGGTTGCCCTTGACGAAGTACTGCAGCGCGTTCATCGACAGGAAGACCGTGACGGCGTCGCCGCTGACCGCGCCGACCGCGGCCACCATCGCGGCCATCTGCAAGCGCTCGCGCGAACCCGAGACGACGATGATGCTGATCTGCCTGGCTGCCATGAACGATGCCCCCGGCGTCGACCGGCCTCCGGTTGGAGCGCCGAGAAGGAGAGTATTCGACTTCCGCCTGGTCGATGCAAGTCTGGCGCCGGGCCGAGACCGGGACGAATGTCGCGGTGGCGAGCCGCGCCCCGATCGTCGGTTACCCGCCGACCTGCTGCACGCGATGCGAAGCCGCGGGCGCGGGCCAGCCCGCGTCGGCACCGACCCGGGCGATCGCCTCGTTGGATCGAACCAGACCTGCCAGTAGTGGTCGTTGTGCGTGTACGGGCGCACCGCGATCGATCATCGAATGACGGTAATCAACCCGCAATCGGCCGCCGCGGTCCATGCTGGGCTCGGCGGCGCAGGCCGCTTCGATGCACGTGGAGGTCGCGATGGCGAACCGGATCCTGCTGGCCTACTCGTCCCGCACCGGGCACACGCGCAAGGTCGCGATGGACATTGCGTCGGCCCTCGACTGCGACGTGGAAGAGATCCGCGACAGGGTGGGCCGCGGCGGCCCGCTCGGCTACGCGCGCTCGTCGCTCGAAGCGATCGCACGGTTCGACACGCTGCTCGCGCCGACGCGGCACGATCCGGCCGACTACGACCTGGTCGTCATCGGCACGCCGATCTGGTTCTGGAGCCTGTCGAGCCCGGTGCGTACCTGGGTGCGCCGCCATCGCGACGACCTGCGCAAGGTCGCGTTCTTCTGCACCTGCGGCAGTTCCGGAGGACAACGCGCGCTCGCGGAGTTCGAGGCGCTCTGCGGCGAGGCGGTCGCCTCGCTGGTGCTGACCGATCGCGAGATCGACTCGGGTGCACACGCGGCCAGTGTCGCCGCTTTCGTCGGGCAGCTCTCGCCGCGCTCGCGGCGCACGCGCGGCGGGTAGGCGCCACGGTCGCCCGCTTCCTTGCGAGCGACCGTGGTGCCTAGGCCCGCGTCGCGTCGCCTCGCGCGCGGCGCGAGCCGGTGGACAGCGCGGAGAGCGCATCGAGCAGCACGCGCACCCGCATCGGCACCATCCGGTTGCCCGGCATCACCGCGTGGATCGGCATCGCCGGCGGCCGGTGCCGCGGCAGCACCTCGACCAGGCGCCCGGCGGCGATCTCGTCGGCCGCCATGTAGTCGGGAACCTGCGTCAGGCCCATGCCGAGCACCGCGGCCTGGACCATCGCCTCGCCGTCGTTGAAGCGCGAGCCTTCGGCGGGCCGCAGCGTGACGGTGCGTCCGTCGAGGGCGAACTGCTGCGGGCGGTCGCGCCCGCGACCGGGCAACCGGAACAGGACGTGCCGGTGTCCGGCCAGCGCGTCGAGCGAGCGCGGCGTGCCGTGCTCGCGCAGGTACGCCGGCGCAGCGACCAGGATCAACTGCTGGCTCGCGAAGCGCCGCGCCACCAGCGACGAATCGTCGAGCTCGCCGGCCCGGATCGCGACGTCGACGCCGTCCTTCACCAGGTCGACGTAGGCGTCGGACAGGCGCACGTCGAGTTCGAGTGCCGGATGCTCGCGCTTGAGCCGTGCAAGCAGCGGCAGGATCACCTTGCGGCCATAGACGATCGGCATGTCGAGGCGCAGCGTGCCGCTCGCGGCGGCGCGCGCGCCGGCGGCCTCGGACTGCAGCTCCTCGAGCTCGGACAGCACGCGCTGGCATCGCCGGAACAGCCGCTCGCCGTCGACGGTGAGGCTCACCTGGCGCGTCGTCCGGTGGAACAGCCGCAGGCCGAGCGAAGCCTCGAGCCGGCCGACCGCCTTCGCGACGGTCGACGCAGTCGTGCTCAGTTCCCGCGCGGCAGCGGCGAATCCGCCGCGCTTGGCGGTTTCCGAGAAGGCGAGCAGCGTCTGAAGGCCTTGCACGGTGTCTCCGGTCGGAGTCGATCGGCGTGGGGCGGCCGCACCGGGCGCCGATTGCCGAAATTATTTCGCCAATGTTAATCCATTACCGCACATTCTCAATCGATCCCCGCCGCGGAATACTGGCGACGCTCGTGGCGCCGCGGGCACATGCATCCACCCTTTCAATCGCATCTTCAGGAGCATTGCCATGTACGTGATCGAACAAGCCCGCCCCGTCGCGATGTCGCTGCCCGGCATCGAGCACGCGACCTGGGTCGGCCATGACGACGGCCTGCAGCAGCTTTCGATCTGGCGCCAGTCAATGGCGCCGGGGACGGGAACGCCGCCGCACAGCCACGACTGCGACGAGGTCGTGCTGTGCCTGGCCGGCCACGGCGAACTGCACGTCGACGGCGAGGTGCACCGCTTCGGCGCCGACTGCACGCTGGTGCTGCCGCGCCACCGCACCCATCAGTTCTTCAACGTCGGCGAGATCCCGATGGAGACGATCGGCATCCTGGGCGCGACCCCGGTCGTGACGCGCCTGCCCGACGGCACCGAGCTCGACCTGCCCTGGCGCAGCTGAGCGGCGTGCGGCGCGGCGGCTCGATGCGCGACGGGTCGCGGCGAATCGGCGTCCGGTCTCGTGCTGATCGACCGGATCAGCGCAGGCCGGCGCCCGACGCGCCCGCGCCGCGTCGATCCGGGCCGGCCTCGATCATCCGGGAAGCCAGCTCGCCGATGCGCCGCAGCGCCCGTCGCTCCGCGTCGCCCCAGCGACCGCCGACGCCCAGGCGCGCCGAGCTGCGGAAGCGCTCGCCGGCGCTGAACATGTTGCCTGGCGCGAAGCAGATCCGCTCGTCCAGGCAGGCGCGAAACAGCGCCATCGTGTCCACCTCGCCGGGGAACTCGACCCACAGGATGAACCCGCCCGGCGGATCGGTGACCCTCGAGCCCCGCGGGAAGTGCCGGGCGATGATGCCGCGCGCCTCGTCGACGCGCGCAGCGATCGTCGCGCGCAGTCGCCGATAGCCCGACTCGATGCCGGTGTGGCCGAGCAGGTCGGCCATCGCCAGCTCGAGCACCGTGGACTGCCCACCGCTGGTGGTCGCCTTCATCCGCTGCACGCTCGCCTGCCAGCGGCCGGCGGCGAGCCAGCCGATGCGGATCCCCGGTGCGAGCGTCTTGGTGAACGAGCCGCACAGCATCACCGTGCCGGTGGTGTCGAACGAATGAACGCTGCGCCGGCGGTCGTCCTGCTCGCACAGGTCGTTGTAGATCACGTCCTCGATGACGGGAATCCCGCGCTGGCCGGCCATCTGCGCCAGCCGCCTGCGCTCGGCCAGCGGCATGCTGGAGCCGAGCGGGTTCGACAGCGTCGGCACGACCAGCACCGCCTTGACCGGCTGCGTGTCGAAGGCGAGTTGCAGCGCGTCGAGCGCCATGCCGGTGCGCGGATGGGTCGGAATCTCCAGCGCGCGCAGGTGCAGCTGCTCGAGGATCTCGAAGAAGCCGAAGTACGTGGGCGACTCGAGCGCCACCACGTCGCCCGGCTGCGTGACCGCGCGCAGCGCGAGCACGATCGCCTCCAGGCAGCCGTTGGTGACCAGCAGCTGCTGCGGCTCGATCACCGAGCCCAGCCGCAGCGCGTGCCGCGCGATCGCGCGGCGCAGCGTCTCGTGGCCGGGCCCGACCCGGTACTGCGCGAGCGTCTGGCGATGCCGCTGCGCCGCGCGGGTGAGCGCGCGCCGCAGGCGAGTCTCGTCGAACAGCGAAGCGTCCGGGCAGGCGGCGCCGAACGAGACGAAGGCCGGGTCGTCGATGATGCGCATCACCTCGGCGCTCAGCGACGAGCGATCGACCAGCCGCGACACCGTCGGCGGATGCGAGGTCTCGGGCTCGGGCAGCGCCCGAGGGCGGGCCGCGACGAAGTAGCCCGAGCGCGGCCGCGCCTCGATCAGGCGGGCGTCCTCGAGCGAGCGGTAGGCCTGTGTGGCGGTCGACAGCGACACGCCGTGCTGGCGGGCCAACTGGCGCACCGACGGCACGCGCTCGCCGCGGCGCATCGCGCCGGCCCGGATCGAGCGGGCGAGCGTCTCGGCGATCTGCAGGTACAGCACGCCGCCATGGCGGATCGGGCCGGCCGGTGCGTCCGGCAGCGGCTCGCCACCGGCGAGTCGGGCGTCATCGAGCGTGGTGTCCATGTCTGTCACCTCTGCGGACACGTCATTCTGTACTGGTCGGGCGAACGCCGCCAATGACAGATGGCCACGGAACCGACCTGTACAGCCGCTTCGCGGTGGCCGCTGTGCTCGCGTACCCGGCATCCCGCTGCGTCTGGGCGCGGTACACGCAACCGGCGACCATGGCCACAGGACGACTGGCCTGCGACGGAGCATTCGATGGACCTCCCGATCCCACCCACTGCCCGCAGCCGCCGCGCGCCGCTGCGCGTCGGCGCCGACGACCTGCTGCTTCGGCTGGCGCCGCACGAGCACCGGCGACTGCAGCTGCTCGCTCCGAAGCAACTCGAGGTGCTGCGCGGCCGGGCCTGGGTCACGGTCTGCGGCGAGCCGGAAGACCGCTTCCCGTCGCGGGGCGAGCGCGTCGCGCTGAGCGCCGGCAGCGAAGTGCTGGTCAGCGGCGACAGCACCGACCGCAGCACGCTGCTGAGGCTGGTCGCGCCCGATCCGCTGCCTTCGCATTCGACCAGCGCGCTCGCGCGCCTGGCCGGGAGACTGTCATGGGCCGGCAGCTGAGCAGGCTCGTCCGGCGCCTGGCGGGCGCCGGCAGGGCGTGGCAGCGGCGACGTGCGACACGGCTGCCGATCGATGCCGACGAGTGGCTGCTCCGGGACATCGGGGCCCCGCAATCGATGATCGATGCCGCTCGCGCCGATCGGGCGGAGTCGCCGATGCGCGCCGCGATGCGCCGGCTCGACGGCCTCTGGTAGCGGCGGCCCCCCGGCACCGCGCCGGGTGGCGTGCGCTACATGTTGCGCCGGTACTGCCCGCCCACCTCGAACAGCGCGCTCGTGATCTGCCCGAGCGAGCAGACCCGCACCGCGTCCATCAGCACCTCGAACACGTTGCCGTTGGCGATCACGGTGTCCCGCAGCCGCTGCAGCATCGCCGGCGCCTCGGCGGCGTGGCGCGCGTGGAAGTCGGCCAGCCGCTTCAGCTGCGACTGCTTCTCTTCCTCGGTCGATCGCGCCAGCTCCAGCGTCTGCGGAATCGGGTCGCCGTGCGGGTTGCGGAACGTGTTCACGCCGACGATCGGGTGCTCGCCGGTGTGCTTGAGCATCTCGTAGTGCAGGCTCTCGTCCTGGATGCGGCCGCGCTGGTAGCCGGTCTCCATTGCGCCAAGCACACCGCCGCGCTCGGCGATGCGCTCGAACTCGGCGAGCACCGCTTCCTCGACCAGCTCGGTCAGCTCGTCGATGACGAAACTGCCCTGGTTCGGGTTCTCGTTCTTCGCCAGCCCCCATTCGCGGTTGATGATCAGCTGGATCGCCATCGCGCGGCGCACGCTCTCTTCGGTGGGCGTGGTGATCGCCTCGTCGTAGGCGTTGGTGTGCAGGCTGTTGGCGTTGTCGTAGGTGGCGATCAGCGCCTGCAGCGTCGTGCGGATGTCGTTGAACGCGATCTCCTGCGCGTGCAGGCTGCGGCCGCTGGTCTGGCAGTGGTACTTCAGCTTCTGGCTGCGCTCGTTGGCGCCGTAGCGCTCCTTCATCGCCACCGCCCAGATCCGGCGCGCAACGCGGCCCATCACCGTGTACTCCGGGTCCATGCCGTTGCTGAAGAAGAAGGACAGGTTCGGTGCGAAGTCGTCGACGTGCATGCCGCGCGCGAGGTAGGCCTCGACGAAGGTGAACCCGTTGGAGAGCGTGAACGCCAGCTGGCTGATCGGGTTCGCACCCGCCTCGGCGATGTGGTAGCCGCTGATCGACACCGAGTAGAAGTTGCGCACGTCGTGGTGCACGAAGTACTCGGCGATGTCGCCCATCACCTTCAGGCTGAACTCGGTGGAGAAGATGCAGGTGTTCTGGCCCTGGTCTTCCTTCAGGATGTCGGCCTGCACCGTGCCGCGCACCGTCGACACCGTCCACTCGCGGATCTTCTGCGTCTCGTCGTCGGTCGGCGGACGGCCGTTCTCGCGCTCGAACTTCTCGATCTGCTGGTCGATCGCGGTGTTCATGAACATCGCCAGCATCGTCGGCGCCGGGCCGTTGATCGTCATGCTGACGCTGGTCGCCGCATCGCACAGGTCGAAGCCCGAGTACAGCACCTTCATGTCGTCGAGCGTGGCGATGCTCACGCCCGAGTTGCCGACCTTGCCGTAGATGTCGGGGCGCAGGTCCGGGTCGTGGCCGTACAGCGTGACCGAGTCGAACGCGGTGGAGAGCCGCTTGGCCGGCATGCCCTCGGAGAGCAGCTTGAAGCGGCGGTTGGTGCGGAACGGGTCGCCCTCGCCGGCGAACATCCGGGTCGGGTCCTCGTTCTCGCGCTTGAACGCGAACACGCCCGCGGTATACGGGAACGATCCCGGCACGTTCTCGAGCAGCAACCACTTGAGCAGCTCGCCGTGGTCCTCGTACGAAGGCAGCACGACCTTGCGGATCTTGTTGCCGGACAGCGAGGTGTAGGTGAGCTTCGTGCGGATCTCGCGGTCGCGGATCTTCACCACGTACTCGTCGCCGGCGTAGGCCTTCTGCATCGCCGGCCACATCGCGAGCAGCTTCGTCGACGCGGCGTCGAGGCCCGCCTCGCGCTTTTCGGCCAGCGCCTCGACGGTCTTGCGCGCACCGCTCTTCTCGCTGTCGTCCTCGAGCAGCATCCGCGCCGACTCGCGCAGCTGCTGCACCTCGCGTGCGACGCGCGCCTGCGCGCGCGCGTGCCGCTTGTAGCCGCGCACGGTCTCGGCGATGTCGGCCAGGTAGCGCACCCGCTGCGGCGGCACGATCACGACCTGGCTGGACGAATGGCGCACGTTCGCCCTGGGCAGGCGGCCCACCGGCGCGCCGTCGGCGCCCAGCGGGATCTTCAGCCCAAGCTCGACCAGCCTCGGCAGCATCCCCTGGTAGAGCGCCGTCACGCCGTCGTCGTTGAAGCGCGAGGCCTGCGTGCCGTAGACCGGCATCTGCTCGGGGCGCTTCGCGAACGCCTCGCGATTGCGCTGGTACTGCTTGGCGACGTCGCGCAGCGCGTCCATCGCGCCCTTGCGGTCGAACTTGTTGATCGCGACGAAGTCGGCGAAGTCGAGCATGTCGATCTTCTCGAGCTGGCTCGCCGCGCCGAACTCCGGCGTCATCACGTACAGCGTGGCGTCGACCAGCGGCACGATCGCCGCGTCGCCCTGGCCGATGCCCGAGGTCTCGACGACGATCAGGTCGAAACCCGCCACCTTGCACGCGGCGATCACGTCGGGCAGCGCCTGGCTGATCTCGCTGCCGGCGTCGCGCGTGGCGAGCGAACGCATGAAGACGTTCGGATGGTCGATCGCGTTCATCCGGATGCGGTCGCCGAGCAGCGCACCCCCGCTCTTGCGGCGCGTCGGGTCGACCGAGACGATCGCCAGGCGCAAGCGGTCTTGCTGGTCGAGCCGGAAGCGGCGCACCAGTTCGTCAGTCAGCGAGCTCTTGCCGGCGCCGCCGGTGCCGGTGATGCCCAGCGTCGGTGTCGTGATCGCGTCGGCGCGTTCGTGCAGCGTCCTGCGCCAGGCGGCGAAACCGGCCTCGTCGAGGCGGCCGGCGACGTGGCCCAGCTCGAGCGCGGTGATCGCCTGCGCCAGCGCACGGCGCGAGGCGGCGAGCTTCGCGCGGGCCGCCGGCGGCGCGACGATCGCGTCGAGGTCCACCGGCGCGTACTGCGACAGGTCGACGTCGCAGCGGCTGATCATGTCGGCGATCATCCCCTGCAGCCCCATGCGCTGGCCGTCCTCGGGGCTGTAGATGCGCGCCACGCCGTAGTCGTGCAGCTCGCGGATCTCCGAGGGCACGATCACGCCTCCGCCGCCGCCGAACACCTTGACGTGGCCGGCGCCCGCCTCGCGCAGCAGGTCGATCATGTACCTGAAGAACTCGACGTGTCCGCCCTGGTACGACGAGATCGCGATGCCGTGCGCGTCTTCCTGCAGCGCGCAGTCGACGATCTCGCGCACCGAGCGGTTGTGGCCCAGGTGGATCACCTCCGCGCCGAGGCTCTGCAGGATGCGCCGCATGATGTTGATCGACGCGTCGTGGCCGTCGAACAGCGACGCGGCGGTCACGAAGCGGA
Organism: Burkholderiaceae bacterium; assembly: GCA_019635275.1. Classification (GTDB taxonomy): domain Bacteria; phylum Pseudomonadota; class Gammaproteobacteria; order Burkholderiales; family Burkholderiaceae_E; genus Zeimonas. The sequence goes on from JAHBZV010000009.1 coordinate 60,320, forward strand.
CCTTGTTCTTCATCCGGTACTCGGCCAGCTTCTTCTGGTCGGACAGGTCGGTCATGGCGGTGATCCTGTGCTGGAGGCCTCTCGTCGCCAGTATCGCCCGCAGCAGCGGGCGATGCGAGGCGGGCGAACCTGCGACGTTAATTGACGTTAACGTAAACGTCAATTACCGGCCTTCGCCGGCTCCGCCGGGCGGTCGCAGGGCCGATCCGCGCCGCGATTCGGATAGGATCGGCCGCAAATCCCTCCGACGATGCGAATCCACCCCACGATCGACCACGCCGAGCTGCGCCGGGCGCTCGGTTCTTTTCCCACCGGCGTGACGGTGATCACGACCCTGGACCCCGACGGGGCGCTCGTCGGGCTGACGGTGAACTCGTTCAACTCGCTGTCGCTCGACCCGCCGCTCATCCTGTGGTCGCTCGGCACGCGAAGCTCGAACCGGCGCGCGTTCGAGGCCTCCGGGCATTTCGCGGTGAACATCCTGGCCGAAGACCAGGCTGCGATCTCGCGGCGCTTCGCTTCGCCGGCGCGCAACAAGTTCCACGGGGTCGCAACGCACGCTGGCCTGGCCGGCGCGCCGCTGATCGACGGCTGCGCGGCGTACATCGAGTGCCGCACGCATTCGACGCAGGTCGCGGGCGACCACCTGCTGTTCATCGGGCGCGTCGAACGGGTTCACACCGCCGGCCGGCCGCCGCTCGTCTACGTGGGCGGACGCTACTGCGGCGTGGGCCCCGTGAAGGACTGAGCGCGCGCATCCTCGAGGGCATCGCGACGCGAAACCGGGAGCCGCGCAATGCGCACCGGGGCGTCAGTGTCCGATCTCGATGCCATACGAGGCCTTGAGCCAGGCGGTGTAGGCGCGCAGGTCGACGGTGCCGACGATCGACGGTTGGCCGCGCCCGTCGATGCCGCGGCGCGCATACGGCACCAGGAACGCCGCGGTGTCGCGCCAGCTCATGCCGCCGATCGAGGCCCCGCGCTGCGTACTGCGACGGACGACGCGGCCACTGGCGTCGCGCTGAGTGACGTATCGGTCGCCGAGGGCGCTGTAGTTGCGGCCGTGGATCCTGGGGTCGGTGACGTAGCGGTCGCGCGGATGCAGGTCGCGCATCGGCAGGCCCATCGCCTTCGCCATCTGCGTCATCCAGACCAGCGACGCGTCGGAGAGATCGCCCTCGGGGTTGCCACCGCCGACGTCGGAGTGGTCGCCGATGAACCCGCGCTCGACCACCCAGGCGCTGCTGCCCAGCGCCGACTCGAGCGGGAACAGCGCGCGGTGCTCGTTGAGCGCCACCGCGTGGAACGTGGCGCGCACCGCCGACGGAATCGCGAGTTGCCAGCTCGCGTTGTCGGCACCAAGCAGCCCGAACTGCGCGACCGTGTCCCACAGCCCGAGAAAGCGCAGGTCGACGCAGATGCCCCGCGCCCAGAAATGCCGCTCGTCGATCAGCGTGGAGACGCGATTGACGAAGTCGCGCGCCATCGCGGCGCCACGCGAGAACCCGATCACGTCGACCGGAGCGGTCTTGCCGATCCAGGCGTCGCCGAGGAAGCCGTCCAGGGTGCCCAGCATCCAGTCGACGCGCGCCCGCGCGGTGCTCGCCTGGACCCAGTCGAGCGCGCCGCCGGCGATGCCGCTGTCGAGGTCGTCGCGGCCGACGCCGGCCATGTACCACTTGGCCGGATCTTCGTACTGCTCGAAGAACTTGCGCACGTTGGAGACGTCGTCGCCGTTCAGGCCGGTGGCGCCGTTGCCGGTGCCGTCGAACGCGAACAGGATCAGGCCGAGCGGGTCGGTCGCGACGAGCGGGTTGCCGTCGGCATAGCCGAACGGGTCGAGCCCCGCGGCGAGCCCGAGCGGATCGGGTTCGAGGTAGCGGCCCGCGTCGGGGTCGTAGGTGCGCAGCACGTTGTCGTGCAGCCCGGTCTCGGAGTCGAAATACTGTCCGTCCAGTCGCAGCGGCTGCGCGAAACTGCCCTGCGCGCGAGCGAGCCCTCCGAACGCGTCCCAGTCGCCGCGCCACGCGACGCGGCCGCGCTCGTCGGTGGCGGCGATCGGCGTGCCGAGATGGTCGGCGTGAATCCAGTGCAGCGAGGAGCGTCCGGCGCGCCCACCGCCGGGCGCCGGTTCGTGGTCGAGCACCGCGACCAGCCGACCGTGCCAGCGCAGGTACTGGCGCAGCAGGCGCCCATCGGCGCCGGTCTCGGCGACGAGCGCGCCGGCCTGGTGCAGGAAGCCCCGGTCGCCCGCGGCGCCGCTGCGCGCGGCGCGAACGCCGAATGCGTCGTACCGGTAGCGGGTCGCGCCCCGCTCGCCGTCCGCCTCGACGATGCGTCGCTGCGCACCGTAGCGCAATGCGTGCCCGCGGTGCCGCGTCGGCCGTCCGGACGCATCGGGTGGCGCGTCGGGGTCGCGCCAGTCGGTGCCGTCGCGACGGCGGGCCGCGAGGCGGTCGCCGACCGCGCCGTGCAGGAAGTACTCGACGTGAACGGGCGCCGCGCCGCCCGCGTGGCGCTCGCGCACGATCAGGCGCCCGAAGCGGTCGTAGCCGTAGCGGTCCTCGCCAAACTCGTGCGCGATCACGACCGGCAGCCCGCGCGGATGCCACTGCAGCCGACGAAACGGCAGGTCGGACGGCCCGAGCGAGTCCCAGTCGCGCGGCGCGCGAACCGGTCCCTCGGCCTCGCTGTCGGCGCCGCCTCGCAGCCATCGGAGCGAGCTCGGCCGCCCCGATGCGTCGACCTGCTGCTCGAAGCGCAGGCCGTTGCCGAGCGCCATCGCGGTCGCGCCGGCGTCGCGGTGCGCGAACCGCGCGAGCCACCTGACCGCGGCGTCGCCGGCCATCGACAGGCCGAACGCATCGGCGCGGCCCTGCACGTCGTAGCGATGCACCAGCCGCGATCCGTCGGGCAGGCCCTGCTCGGCGAGGCGGCCCAGCGGGTCGTACGAGAACGCCTGGCGGTACGTCGCACCGTCGCGCTGGTGGACCAGTTCGACGAGCCGGCCCAGCGCGTCGTGGCGCGCGAGCGAGCGCTGCACCGGGTGGTCGATGGTCACCGGGCGCGCGCCCTCGTAGCCGAAGCGGGTCACCACGCGCTCCTCGCCCGCCGCCTGCTCGCGGCGCACGATGCGCCCGGCGAGGTCGTGGTCGCGGACGTCGACGCTGCCGTCGCCGTGGTCGATCCGTGCGAGCCGCCCGAGCGCGTCGTAGCGCTGTCGGCGCGAGCCGGCGTGCGCCGAGCGCGACTCCACCAGGCGGCCGAGATCGTCGTAGAGAAACTCGGTGCTCCGACCGGCGGCGTCGACCAGTGTCTGGCGACCCGGTTCGGCGCGCGCCAAGGCGACCGGAAGTGCCCGTCCTTCGGCGCCGACCGGGACCGTGCCCGGCGCCTGCGCCGCGCGCCCGGCGGCCGACGCGAACACCCGCCGCCAACCGTGATTCGACTCGACCTCGACGCCGTCGGCACGCAGCCGCAGCGTCCAGCGCTGTCCGGTCGACCACTCGACGCCGCTCGGCCTGCCCGCGTCGTCGTAGTCGAAGCTCACGCCGACGCCACGCGCACTGCTCGACGCGAGTCGCCAAGCGGGGTCGAACGCCCGCGTGCGCCGGCTGCCGTCGGGCAGGTGCTCGGAGACCGCGCGCCCGATCGCGTCGCGCTCGATCGTGTGCGCCAGCACCGCCGCGTGGCCGACCCGCACCAGGCGGCGCTGCGCATCGTGAACGAACACCGTGCGCGCGACGCCTGCGCGGCCGCCCTCCCGCGCGATCGACACCAGCTTGCCGATCGCAGGCCCCGCCTGCGCGTACTGGAATCGAAGCGACGCGGCGACCGGTTCGGGCGCGTCGCGGCCCGGCGCGAAGCCGGCGACGTCGATTGCGGCGACCTGGCCGCGCGCGGTGTAGGCGAGCGTCCAGTGGATCGTGCGGCCCGCGACCACGCTCGGGCGCTCGATGCGCGTCGGGCCCGACAGCGGGTCGGCGTCGGCGTAGCTGAACCGCTCGACCCAGCCGGCCGCCGGCCCGGCGCGTCCGATGCGCCGCTCGACGACGCGGCCGAGCGAGTCGCGGCGGATCGTCGCCGGGCCGACCGACGCGGGTCGCCCATCGCGCCCGAGCGCGACGCGCAAGCCCATCGGCGGGCACTGCGCGCAGCCGTCGCCGTCGCTGCCCGTCAACATCGGCCCGCTGTCGCGCCGCTCGACCCAGCGGAAGCGACTGACGCGCCCCTCGGCCGAGACGGTCGTCGTGCCCCGCTCGCCCGCGCGGCGCGGCAGCCGGTAGGCGAAGCGCAACGCCTGCGCGTCGCCCACGCCGATGCCTCGGGACAGCGAGACCCTGGCCGCGTCGTCGTAGGCATACCGGCTGCGGCGGCCGTCCGTGTCGGTGATGCCGGTGAGCAGGTGGAACGCGCGCGGGTCCTCGTAGTGGTAGCGCTGCGTGCGGCCGTCCGGATACCGCACCATGGCGAGCTGGCCGTGCGCGTCGTAGTCGTAGGCGATGCGCTGGCCGTCGGGCAGGCGCAGCGCGGCCAGCCGTGCACCGGCGTACTCGAAGCCGAGCGCACGGCCCACGTTGTCGGCGGCCTCGAGCAGGCGGCCACTGGCGTCGCGCCGAAGCCGGATCGCGTCGAGGTCGGCGGCGACGATCGACGCCAGGCGGCCGTCGGCGTCGAAGACCACGCGCCGGCCCCCCGGCCAGCGCCAGACGAAGCTCGCCTCGGCGTCGGCGAGCTGCTCTTCGACGAGCCCATCGGCGATGCGCCCGCTGCCGTACGGCCCGGCTGCGGTGCGGGCGAATACCAGCCTTCGGCCGTCGGCCTGCACGATCTGCAACTCGACGCGCCCGTTGCGGACGATGCGGGCGAGCCGCGTGTCGAAGCTGTGGCTCCAGCCGCGGCCGAGCGACAGTGCGAAATCGCTGCGGCTGTTGTAGTGCCGCGCGAACTGCAGCAGCAGCGAGTCGTGCCGCGCGAGGCCGAACGCGGCGGCCGGCCCGTCGGGCGACAGCGCACTCGACTCGGGATGCGGCAGCACGACGTCGGCCTGGCGGTGGTACTTGTTGCCGGTGACGACGTCGACGGGATTGCCCGCCCTGCGGTCGAACCCGGCCGCGTCGATGCTGGCGGGTTCGCCGGAGGCCGCGGCCGGCGCGAACGGGTCGGCCACGGGCGGCGGCGCCGCGCACGCCGACGCCGGCGGGGCGAGCGACTCGCCGGCCAGCACCGACGAGAACGCGTCGACGCCGGTACCGCCGACGCCGGGGCCGATGGCCCCGCCGATCGGCACCCCGGCCGACGACGACCCGCCGGGCGCGCCACCGGCCGGCGAGCACATCGCGGCCGCGGACGCGGGCGGCGCGGCGAGCGTGATGAAGGCGGCCATTGCGGTGAACGCAGCGATTGCCGCGAGCCGGGTGGACGAGGCGATTGCCGCGAGCACGCGCGGCGCCGCACGGCGGCAACGGAACGATTCGGTGAGCATGCGCCCAAGCTATCGACGCCCCCGTCCCGAGACAATTCACCCGACGTCCTAGTCCGGTCGGCCCTCGCGCTATCCTTGGCGGATGTCCACGCGCCTGTCGGCCCGCTATCGCGTCCGCTGCCCTGACGGGTCGATCGACGCGCGCGCGCAATCGCTCGCGATCGAGCAGTCGATCGAGATGCCGCTCGACGCGGTCCGCGATGCGCGGGTGCGCGGCGAGGTGGTCGGACGGGTGCAGTCGATCGAGCCTTCGCGCGACGCGCCCGGGCACTTCGACGTCGTGCTCGCGCTGGCCGCGGAGACGGTCGGCGACGAGCCCGGCCAGCTGATGAACATGCTGTTCGGCAACTGCTCGCTGCAGCCCGACGTCGAACTGGTCGACGTGCAGCTGCCGCCCCCGATGCTCGAGTCGCTGCCCGGCCCGCGCTTCGGCATCGACGGCTGGCGCGTCGCGGTCGGCGCCGCCGGCACGCAGCGGCCGCTGAGCTGCACCGCGCTCAAGCCCCAGGGGCTCGCCCCCGATGCGCTCGGCGAGCTCGCCTACGCGTTCGCGCGCGCCGGCATCGACGTGATCAAGGACGACCACGGGATCGCCGACCAGGTCGCCGCGCCGTTCGCGCAGCGCGTGCCCGTGGTGCAGGCGGCGGTCGAGCGCGCCAACCGCGAGAAGGCGGGCGCGGACGGCGCGCTCGCCGGGCATCGCAGCGTCTATGCGCCCAGCCTCTCGGGCGGCCCGCGGCGACTCGGCGCGCAGTTGCGCGTCGCGCGCGACGAGGGCGTGGGCGCCTTGCTCGCGTGCCCGATGATCGTCGGCGTGCCGACCTTCGTCGAGCTGCTGCGCGCCGAGGCCGGCGTGCCGCTGCTCGCGCACCCGGCGCTCGCCGGCCACGCGCGGATCGCCGCGCCGCTGCTGCTCGGGCGCCTGTTCCGGCTGTTCGGCGCCGACGCGACGATCTTTCCGAACTGGGGCGGGCGCTTCAGCCATCCGCGCGACGACTGCCTCGCGATCGCCGACGCGGCGCGGGCACCGCTCGGTGCGCACCGACCGGCGCTGCCGGTGCCGGCCGGCGGGATGAGCGTCGAGCGCGTCGACGAGATGCTCGACGACTACGGTGCCGACACGATGCTGCTGATCGGCGGCAACCTGCTCGCCGCCGGCAGCGAGATGCCCGCGCGCGCCGCCGAGTTCGCCGCGCGCGTGGCGCGCGCCTTCGTCCCCCACGAGCCCTGACCATGGCCGACTCACCGATCCGCAAGGCGCTGCCCGGCCATCGCTGGGAGCGCGTCGAGACGATGCGCTACAAGGACGAGGGCAGCGCGCCGTTTCGCGACATCACGCGTCAGGTGCTGTTCCGCGAGGACGGCCTGCGCTGCGAATGGCGCTACTTCGAGATCGCGCCGGGCGGCTACTCGTCGCTCGAGCGGCACGAGCACGCGCACGCGGTGATGATCCTGCGCGGGCGCGGCCGCTGCCTGGTCGGCGATCGCGTCCACGCGGTCGCCGAGCGCGACCTGGTCTCGGTGCCGCCGCTCGCGTGGCACCAGTTCCGTGCCGATGCCGACGCGCCGCTCGGCTTCCTGTGCCTCGTCGACAAGGAGCGCGACCGGCCGCAGTTGCCCGACGCCGCGCAGCTCGCCGAGTTGCGGCGCTCGCCCGAGGTCGCCGCGTTCGTCCGCGTCGGCGACGACCGCGATGCCTGACCGTTTTGCGGGCATCGCCGCCGAACCGCTCGCGGCGCACCAGGGTGCGCCGCTCGCGCAGCGCGCCGGCGACCTGCTGCGCATCACGCTGAACCGGCCCGCCGAGCACAACCGCCTCGACCCTGCCGACGTCGACGCGCTGCTCGCCCTCTTCGAGCGGCTGGCGACCGACGGCGGCACGCGCGCACTGGTCGTCACCGGCGCGGGCGAGAAGACCTTCAGCTCGGGCTACACGCTCGATGCGATCGTCGACGAGCTCGATGCGCGCTTCGAGCGCATGCTCGACGCGCTCGAATCGCTGCCGTTCGTCACCATCGCCGCCCTGAACGGCAGCGTCTACGGCGGCGCGACCGACCTCGCGCTGTGCTGCGACTTCCGCATCGGCTCGCCCGGCCTGAAGATGTTCATGCCCGCGGCGAAGTTCGGCCTGCACTACTACCCCGGCGGCCTGCGCCGCTACCTGACGCGCCTCGGCCTGCCCGCGGCCAGCAAGCTGATGCTGACCGCAATGACGATCGAGTCCGACGAGATGCTGCGCATCGGCTTCCTGACCGAGATGGTGCCGCGCGAGGCGCTCGGCGCGCGGGTCGACGCGTATCTCGACCACGTCTCGCGCACCGCGCCGAAGGTGGTCGCGCAGATGAAGCGCCACCTGCACGCGATGGCGCAGGCCGGGCTCGACAGTCCGGACGGCCGCGCCACGATGGCGGCCATGGCCGCCGCCTACCGCGAGAGCCTCGCCTCGGACGAGTTGCACGAGCGGCTCGCGCGGCTGCTCGAAGAGCGGCAGCGGCCGAAGTAGTCGCGGAGGTCCCATGCGCCAGCCCACGCCACCCTCGAGCCAGCGTCCCGATCCGGTGCGCCGCGCGCTGCTCCGGGCCATCCCGGCAGCCGGCGCGGCGGTCGCGCTCGCCGCGCGCAGCGCCGGCGCGCAGGCCCCGCAACCGCGCATCACGGTCATCGCCCGTGGCCTCGACCACCCGTGGTCGCTCGCGTTCCTGCCCGACGGCCGCATGCTGGTCACCGAGCGCCGCGGGCCGCTGCGCGTCGTGGAACCCGATGGCCGCACGTCGGCGCCGCTGGCCGGCGTGCCGCAGGTGTTCGCACGCGGCCAGGGCGGCCTGCTCGACGTCGCGCTCGGGCCCGCTTTCGCCAGCGACCGCTCGGTGTTCCTGTCCTACGCCGAGCGCACCGACGACGGCGCGCGCACCGCGGTCGCGCGCGCCGAGTTCGTCGACGGTGCCGCGCCGGCGCTGCGCGACGCGCGCACGATCTTCGCCCAACGGCCCGCGGTGTCCGGCGGCAACCACTTCGGTTCGCGACTGGTCTTCGCGCGCGACGGCACGCTGTTCGTCACGCTCGGCGACCGCTTCACGCAGCGCGACCGGGCGCAGACGCTCGACAACCACCTGGGCAAGATCGTGCGCATCCGCGCCGACGGCAGCGTGCCGCCCGACAACCCGTTCGTGGACAAGCCCGGCGCGCTGCCCGAGATCCAATCGTACGGCCATCGCAACGTGCAGGGCGCTGCGCTGCACCCCGCCACGGGCCGCCTGTGGACGCACGAGCACGGGCCGCAGGGCGGCGACGAGGTCAACCTCGAGCGCGCCGGCGCCAACTACGGCTGGCCGGTCGTCACATACGGTCGCGAGTACGTCACCGGCGCGAAGATCGGCGAGGGCACCGAGCGCGCCGACGTGACCCCGCCGCTGTGGCAATGGACGCCGTCGATTGCGCCCTCGGGCATGGCGTTCTGCACCGGCGATCGCTATCCGGCCTGGCGCGGCAGCCTGTTCGTCGGCTCGTTGAAGTTTCGCATGCTCGCGCGGCTCGAACTCGACGGCGAGCGCGTCGTGCGCGAGGAGCGCCTGCTGCCCGACCTCGGCGAACGCGTGCGCGACGTGCGCCAGGGTCCGGACGGCCTGTTGTATCTTCTGACCGACGAGGCCGACGGCCGCCTGCTGCGGCTCGAGCCACAGGCCTGATCGAACCGGACTCCCGATGAGCGAAGCCGACACCGAAGACCCGATCCTGCACGAGACCCTCGGCCGGCGCGGCGTGTTCTACATCGAACGCGACGGCCGGCGCGTCGCCGAGCTCACCTACTCGCGCGGCGACGAAGCGACGATCGTCGACCACACCTGGGTCGATCCGCAGATGCGCGGCGGCAAGGCGGCGCGTCGGCTCGTCGACGCGGTGGTGCAGTGGGCGCGCGCCGAGCGCGTGAAGCTGGTGCCCGCGTGCTCGTACGTGCGGCTCGTCTTCGACCGCACGCCTTCGTACGCCGACGTACGCTGAGCGTCGCGGCGGCGCTCAGCCGCGCCTGAACCGGAAGATCGCCTGCGTCGAGCGCAGCGCCGGCAGCCAGTTCACCGGCCGGCCGTCGGCCAGGAACGCGCGCCCGGTGATCGTGAGCCCGAGCCGGCGCAGGAAGTCCTCGAAGTCGCGCACCGTCGACATGTGCAGGTTCGGCGTGTCGTACCACTCGTAGGGCAATTCGCGCGACACCGGCATGCGCCCGCGCAGGATCGACCACGCGTGCGACCAGTGCCCGAAGTTCGGCAGCGAGACGATGCCCTCGCGGCCGACCTCGCTCATCTCGCGCAAGACCCGCTCGGTCTGGTGCGTCATCTGGATCGCCATCGACAGCACGACGACGTCGAACGACGGCGCGTGGAACATCCCGAGCCCCGCCTCGATGTCCTGCTGGATCACGTCGACGCCGGCGCGCAGGCAGGCGAGCACCTGCGCGTCGTTGATCTCCACGCCGTAGCCGCGGCAGCCCTTGGCGGACTGCAGGTGCGCGACCAGCGCGCCGTCGCCGCAGCCCAGGTCGAGCACGCGCGAGCCGGGCGCGACCCAGTCGGCGATCAGCGCGAGGTCCGGCCGCAGCCCGTTCATCGCCCGGCCCCCGCGCGGCGCACCCACTGGTCGACGCGGTCGAACCAGCCGCGCATCACCGCCATGTACTGCGGGTCGTCGAGCAGGAACGCGTCGTGGCCGTGCGGCGCGTCGACCTCGGCATAGGTGACGCGCCGGCCGTTGGCGAGCAGCGCCTCGACGATCTCGCGGCTGCGCTCGGGGGCGAAACGCCAGTCGGTGGTGAACGACACGACCAGGAAATCGGCCTGCGCCGGCGCGAGCGCGCGCCCGAGGTCGCCGTCGAACGCGAGCGCCGGATCGAAGTAGTCGAGCGCGCGGGTGATCAGCAGGTACGTATTCGCGTCGAAGTAGCTGGAGAACTTCTCGCCCTGGTAGCGCAGGTACGACTCGATCTCGAACTCGACGTCGAAGGTGAACCGGTAGTCGTTGCGCAGCACGGTGTCGGTCACGTGCCGGCGCAGCGCCCGGCCGAACTTCTCGCCCATCACGTCGTCGGACAGGTAGGTGATGTGGCCGATCATCCGCGCCACCTGCAGGCCGCGCGCGGGCACCACGCCGTGGTCGTAGAAGCGCCCGCCGTGGAAGTCGGGGTCGGTGATGATCGCGCGGCGCGCCACTTCGTTGAACGCGATGTTCTGCGCCGACAGCTTCGGCGCGGCGGCCACCGCCACGCAGTGCGCGACGCGCGACGGGTACAGCGTGGTCCACGCGATCGCCTGCATCCCGCCCAGGCTGCCGCCCATCACCGCCGCGAAACGCTCGATGCCCAGCGCGTCGGCCAGGCGCGCCTGCGCGTGCACCCAGTCCTCGACGGTGACCACCGGGAAGTCGGGGCCGTAGGGCTTGCCGGTGGCCGGGTCCGGGCTCATCGGCCCGGTCGAGCCGAAGCAGCTGCCGAGGTTGTTCACGCCGATGACGAAGAAGCGGTCGGTGTCGACCGGCTTGCCGGGCCCGACCATGTTGTCCCACCAGCCGACGTCGTTCGGCGCGTCGGCGTAGGTGCCCGCGACGTGGTGGCCGGCGTTCAGCGCATGGCAGACCAGCACCGCGTTCGAACGCTCGGCGTTCAGCGTGCCGTAGGTTTCGTAGACGAGCTCGTAGCCGGCGATCGACGCGCCGCTGCGCAGCGCCAGCGGCGCGTCGAAGCGCATCCGCTGCGGCACGACGACGCCCACCGAGCCGGGCGCCGGCGTCGACAGGAGCTTTGGCTGGACGGGTGGGTTCAAGGCCGCGGGCGGCACGCGGCCGCCGGAAACGAAAAGCCCGACCGGCTTGCTGGCGGGTCGGGCGCGTTCGGGCGTGCACCGGGCCGCTTTAGCCGTATTTGTTACGCGCCCGCAAGCTGATCCTCAAATCGGCGCGATGAGGCGGGGGCAAAGGTAAGCCCGCGCCCGTTCGCTGTCAAATCGGCCCGGCTTCGCGCGCCCCCGGCGCGCGCGCGGACGCTGGCGCCAGGTCACGACCGAGCTCGGCCAGCAGCTCGTACGAGCGCAGCCGCGCCGCGTGGTCATAGATCGCCGACGCGACCATCAGCTCGTCGGCACGCGTCGCGTCGACGAACTTCTGCAGCTCGCGCTTCACCGTCGCCGGCGAGCCGACGAACGCGCACGACAGCATCCGCGACACCTGCGCCTTCTCGGCCGGCGTCCAGAACCCCTCGATGTCGTCGATCGGCGGCGGCAACTGGCCGCGCGTATTGCGGATCATCCGCGTGAACGACTGCTGCGCCGTCGTGAACAGGCGACGCGCCTCCTCGTCGGTGTCGGCCGCGAAGACGCTGACGCCGGGCATCGCATGGGGGCGATCGAGCTGCGCCGACGGCCGGAAGTGGTCGCGGTAGACCTGCAGCGCCTGCATCAGCGCTTCGGGCGCGAAGTGCGAAGCGAACGCGTACGGCAACCCCAGCGCCGCGGCGAGTTGCGCGCCGTACAGGCTCGAGCCGAGGATCCACAGCGGCACGTTCGTTCCGGCACCCGGCACCGCGCGGTACGGCTGGCCCGGCTGCACCGGACCGAGCAGCGCCTGCAGCTCGAGCACGTCGTCGGGAAAGGTGTCGGCAGCGCGCGGGTCGCGGCGCAGCGCGCGCGCGGTGACCATGTCGGTGCCCGGCGCCCGGCCCAGCCCGAGATCGATGCGGCCGGGGTACAGCGACTCGAGCGTGCCGAACTGCTCGGCGATCACCAGCGGCGAATGGTTGGGCAGCATGATGCCGCCCGCCCCGACGCGGATCGTCCGTGTGCCGCCGGCCACGTGGCCGATCACGACCGAGGTTGCCGCGCTGGCGATGCCGGTCATGTTGTGGTGCTCGGCGAGCCAGTAGCGCCGGTAGCCCCAGCGCTCGCAGTGCCGGGCGAGGTCGAGCGTGTTGCGCAGCGCGTCGGCGGGCGTGTCGCCTTCGCGCACCGGGGCCAGGTCGAGGACGGAGAGCGGGATCATGGGAGCAAGTGTAGCTGCGTCCTCGCTCGGCACCCTGCCGCGCGGGCGCCCCTACCGACCGATGCGGGCAAGCACGTAAGTGAGTGCAAGCGTCGGAAGCGCCGATCCAAGCTCGGTCGTCCATTGCGGCAGCAGATGGAAGACCGCCACGCCGAGCACCCAGACCGCGACCGCGCCCAGGTCGACCCGCTTCGCGCCGACCAGCGAAGGCACGTCCGTGCGCCCGCCCAGCCGCCCGAGGATGACCCCGTACAGCGGCACGAAGACCGAGCTGAGCATCAGCAGGAACGGTTCGAGGCTGTGCATCGGCAGCACCAGCGCCAGCGCGGTGCACAGCACCGCGAGCTGCACGCCCCACTGCCGCGTGCTCCAGCCGGGCGCGAGGCTGTGCCCCGCCACCGAGCCCGAATACAGGTCGCCGTAGGCGTTGTCGACCTCGTCGATCAGGATCAGCCCGAGCGCGACCAGCCCGCCCTGCGCGAGCAGCAGCGCCGATACCAGGTCGGGCGACGGCGTCGTCAGCGCGACCAGCACCCCCAGCGCATAGCACCAGGCGTTGGCCACCGCGTAGCCGAGCCAGGTGCCGCGCAGCGCGCTGCGTCCGTCGTGACCGTGCCGGGAGAAGTCGGCCACCAGCGGCAGCCACGAGATCGGCATCGCGATTACCAGGTCGAGCGCCGACAGCGTGCTCATCCCGCCCTCGCCGGCGCGATTCCACAGGTCCGCCCAGCCTGTCGCCTGTGCCTTGCCGAGGAACTGCCACGACAGCCAGGCGAGCGACAGGACGACCAGCGGCAGGCCGAAGCGGCCGATGAACCGCCGCACCAGCCCCACCATCGACCCGGCGAGCAGCGCGACCAGCAGCGCGCCGAAGACGAGCGTGACCACCACCGTCGGCAGCGGCAGCGAGGAAGCCGCCTCGGCCGCCCCGGCGGCCGCGCCGACCGCCGGCGCGGTTGCCGCCGAACCTGCGGTCGAGCCCGCCGCCGGACCCATCAGCCCCGCCTGCCGCGCAATCGCCAGCACGCCGTCGCGCATCACGACCAGCTCGAAGGTGGTCCAGCCGATCAGCTGCACGATGTTCAAGACCACCGGCAGTCGCGCGAAGCTGCTGCCGTAAGTCGCGTGCATCAGCCCGGCGCTCGACAGCCCGCTGTCGCAGCCGATCTTCGCGGTCCAGCCGAGCAGGCCGGCGCCGATCACCGAGCCGCCGAGGATCGCGGCGAGCGCCGCCTGCGTGCCGAGCGCCGGCACGAGGTAGGCACCCACCTGCATGACGAGCAACCCGACGCCGAGGCTGAGCCAGAGCGCAGCGTGGTCGCGCCAGCCGAACAGGCGGTCGGCGGCCGGGAGGGGAATGAGGGCGGTGTTGCGGGCGATCGTCGACATGATTGCTTCCCTGCGCGGGCATTACCCCGATCAGGTTCGAAGGGTTTGGTCTCAGCTGCGCCGCAGACGGATCTGCGGCGCGGCACCCCCAGCGGAGGCGCGCCGCCCCTCGGGAGGCTGGCGCGCGGCAAGCGAGTGTACCGGATCCGGGCCCGTCGTCCGGGTCGCGCGGCGCCCTAGCGCAGGCCCAGGCTCATGCGCAGGCCGACGGGCGCCATCGTGAAGGCCATCCGTTCGGGCGGCTCGTGCCCGCCTTCGGTACCGACGCGCGCGAGACTGAAGTTCCTCGCGACCATGGCCAGGACCATCTTCATCTCGCCCAGTGCCAGGTAGCGGCCGGGACACAGCCGGGGCCCCGCGCCGAAGGGCATCGTCGCGCGCCGCGCCGACTTGCGGTCGTGGGCCGCGCCTTCGGCGTCGAGCCAGCGCTCGGGACGGAATTCGGCCGGATGCTCGAAATGGCG
>JAHBZV010000090.1 GCA_019635275.1 Burkholderiaceae bacterium
CGTGTCGCCGCCCCAGCGGATTGCCCAGGTCATCTTCTCGACTTCCTCGCCGATCGACGAGGTCACGGCCGAGTTGCCGATGTTCGCGTTCACCTTTACCAGGAAGTTGCGCCCGATGATCATCGGCTCGCTTTCCGGGTGGTTGACGTTGGCCGGAATGATCGCGCGGCCGCGCGCGACTTCGCTGCGCACGAACTCGGGCGTGATCTGCGCCGGGATCGAGGCGCCGAACGATTCGCCGCGGTGCTGGCGAAGCAGCACCTCGGCCATGCGCGCGCCCTGCGGGCCCGAGGCCTTCAGCGCCTCGACGTACTCGGCGCGGCGCAGGTTCTCGCGGATCGCGACGAACTCCATCTCGGGCGTGACGACGCCGCGGCGCGCGTAGTGCATCTGCGTGACGTTGGCGCCGGCGCGCGCGCGGCGCGGCGAGCGCCCGAGGTCGAAGCGCAGCGCAGCGAGCTTCGGGTCTTCGAGGCGCTCGCGGCCGTAGCGCGAGCTCGGGCCGTCGAGCGGCTCGGTATCACCGCGCTCGCTGATCCACGCCGCGCGCAGCGGCGCCAGCCCGCGCCGGATGTCGATGCGCGCGCCGGGGTCGGTGTACGGGCCGCTGGTGTCGTAGACCCACACCGGCGGATTGCGCTCGCTCGCACCGGCCATCGCCGGCGTGTCCGACTGCGCGATCTCGCGCATCGGCACCCGGATGTCGGCGCGCGAGCCTTCGACGTAGACCTTGCGGGAACTGGGCAGCGGCTGGATCGCCGCGTCGTCGACCGCGGCAGTGGCGGCCAGGAACTGCGGATTGGCGTTCATTTCGGCTTCCCTTCGGCGGCATTACCCGCATCAGGTTCGGAGGGACTCTCTCACCCGGCACCGCCGCGCGCCCTCCGCGCGGCCGCCCAGGACCCCTAGCGAGCCTGCAAGGTAGTACGACGGAGGGCGCGAAGCAAGTCGGGACGTGCGAGGACGGTCGGACCGCGCGAAACCGGCCGGCGCGACGCCCCGGCGAGGCCCCGCGGGCGCCGCTTTGACGTCGGCCCGATTTCCCCCCTACAATTAATGACTTTTGGGTCATTAAAGTGCCATCCCCTGCCTCCTCGCCCGCCGGCCGCCCGCGCTCGCCGCGCTGGGAACGCCGCAAGGGCGCCCGCCCCGGCGAGCTGCTCGACGCGGCGCTCGACCTGTTCGTCGAGAAGGGCTACGCGGCGACGCGGCTCGACGACGTCGCCGCGCGCGCCGGCGTCAGCAAGGGGACGCTGTACCTGTACTACGCGAGCAAGGAAGACCTGTTCAAGGCGGTGGTGCGCCAGAACATCGTGCCGCTGATCGAAGCGTTCGAGCGCGACGTGGCGCAGTCGAACGCGACGAGCGCCGAGCTGCTCGGCGAGTTCTTCCGCCAGTGGTGGTCGTCGTTCGGCGCGACGCGGCTACCGGGGATCGCCAAGCTCGTGGTCGGCGAGGCGGGCAACTTCCCCGAGCTCGCCCGGTTCTTCCAGCAGGAAGTCGTGCTGCGCAACGCGATGCTGCTGCGGTCGATCATCGAGCGCGGCATTCGCCAGGGCGAATTCCGGCCGGTCGACATCGACGCCTGCCTGCACCTGTGGATCTCGCCGATGGTGATGCGCGCGCTGTGGGAGCACTCGATCCTGCCCTGCTGCCCGCCGGGGCTCGAGGTGCCTATCGAGCGCTTCCTCGCCACTCATCTCGATTTCGTGCTGGGTGCGCTCGCGCCACGGGCGCAGCCCGGACAGTCGGGGCGCGTGTCGTGAAGCGCTGGCTGGCGATCGCAATCGTGCTGGCGGTCGCGGCGGGCGCCGCGGTGCTGGCGCTGCGCTCGACGAACCGCCTGGCTCCCGCGCCGTCTCCGTCGGCCACCGGCGGCCCGGCGCCGGCAGGCGCGGCCGACGCGTCGGCGGCGGCGATCGAGTTCGCCAGCACCGACCTCTACACCGTCGGCCCCGGCACGATCGCGCGCACGATTCCGGTGACCGGCACGCTGACGCCGGTCGAACGCACGACGGTGAAGGCGAAGGTCGCGGGCGAGATCGTCGAGCTCGCCGTGCGCGAGGGCGACGCGGTGCGCGAGGGCAAGCTGCTCGCCAGGCTCGACCCGGTCGACTTCGAGCTGCGCGTGCGCGAGCGCGAGGCGCAGCTTCGCTCGGCGCAGGCGCAGCTCGCGCAGGCGCAGCGCACGCTGGAGAACAACCGCCGGCTGCTCGAGAAGCAGTTCATTTCGCAGAACGCGTTCGACAATGCGGCCTCGGCGGTCGACGTGGCCGTCGCGGCGCGCGACGCGGCCGCCGCGCAGCTGAACCAGGCGCGCAAGGCGCTCGCCGACACGCGGGTGGTCGCGCCGATGTCGGGGGTCGTTGCCGAGCGCTTCGCGCAGGTCGGCGAGAAGCTGCCCGTCGACGGACGCATCCTGTCGATCGTCGACCTGTCGCGGATGGAGATCGAGGCGCCGGTGCCGGCCAGCGAGATCGCCGCGGTACGCATCGGCCAGCCGGTGTCGATGTCGATCGAGGGCATCGCCGGCGAGCAGGTGGGGCGAGTCGTGCGGATCAACCCGGGCACGCAGGCCGGCACGCGCTCGGTGCCGGTCTACATCTCGCTCGCGTTCCCGGAAGGCTCGCGGGTGCGCGCCGGCATGTTCGCGCAGGGCCGGCTCGCGCTCGAGGAGCGCCGCGACGTGCTCGTCGTTCCGCTGGCGGCGATCCGCGACGCGGGCGGCCGCCAGTTCGTCTACCTGATCGACGACGGCAAGCTCGCCGAGCGCGACGTGCGCATCGGCCTGCGCGACGAGTCGGCCCCGGCCGGCCAGGGCGCGGTGGGCCTGGCCGAGGTGCTCGACGGCCTGAAGGCCGGCGATCACGTCGTCGGCGTGAACCTCGGCACGCTGCGCGCCGGCAGCCGCGTCGCGATCGCGCCGGTCGCCCCCGCCCCGCCTGCCCCCGCCCCCGCCCCCGCTCCCTCTTCGTCCGCCGCACCGCGCAGGAGCCCGTAGCGCGATGTGGTTCACGCGCGTCTCGATCAATCATCCGGTCTTCGCGACCATGATGATGGCGGCGTTCCTGGTGCTCGGGATCTTCTCGTACCACCGGCTGCCGGTCGAACAGTTCCCGAACGTCGAGTTCCCCGTCGTCGTCGTCTCGACCGCGTGGCCCGGCGCCTCGCCCGAGGTCGTCGAGTCCGACATCACGCGCCGCATCGAGGAACAGGTCAACACGATCAGCGGCGTCTACGAGCTCTCGTCGCGCTCGTACGAGGGCAGCTCGGTCGTCATCATCCGCTTCGACCTGACGGTCGACGCGGCGCAGGCCGCGCAGGACGTGCGCGAGAAGATCGCGCTGGTGCGGCCGCTGTTCCGCGAGGACGTCAAGGAGCCGCTGGTCACGCGCTACAACCCCGACGAGGTGCCGGTGATCTCGCTGGCCATCCGCTCGCCCAAGCGCGACGCGCGCGAGCTGACGACGCTGGCCGACCAGGTCGTCAAGCGCCGCCTCGAGAACGTGCGCGGCGTGGGCCGCGTGACGCTGGTGGGCGGCGTGCGCCGCGAGGTGCAGATCGCGCTGCGTCCCGCCGACCTCGAGGCGCTGAAGGTCGGCGTCGACCAGGTGATGCAGGCGCTCGCCAACGAGAACCAGGAACTGCCCGCCGGCACGCTGGTGTCGCGCGACCGCGAGCAGGTGGTTCAGATCCGCGCGAAGATGGCCAGCGTCGCCGACTTCGGCCGGATCATCGTCGCGCGCCGCGGCGGCCAGCCGGTCTTCCTGTCGCAGGTCGCCGACGTGATCGACGGCGAGGAAGAGCCCGAGACCAGCGCGCTGGTCGACGGCAAGCGCGCGGTCGCGCTCGACGTCGTGCGCGCGCAGGGCGAGAACACGATCGCGGTGGTCGACAGCGTGCGCCGCACGGTGGCGGGGCTGGCCGGCGAACTGCCGCCCGACGTCACCGTGTCGGTGGTGCGCGACGCGTCGACCGCGATCCGCAATTCGGTCGCCAGCGTCCAGCGCAACATCGTCGAAGGCGCACTGCTGACGGTAGTCATCGTGTTCCTGTTCCTGTCGTCGTGGCGCTCGACGGTGATCACCGGGCTTACGCTCCCGATCTCGTTGATCGGCACGTTCCTGGTGATGTTCGCGATGGGCTTCTCGATCAACCTGGTGACGCTGCTCGCGCTGTCGATCTGCGTGGGCTTGCTGATCGACGACGCGATCGTCGTGCGCGAGAACATCGTGCGCCACCAGGCGATGGGCAAGCACCACCGCGACGCCGCGTTCGACGGCACGAAGGAGATCGGCCTGGCGGTCGCGGCGACCACGTTCACGATCGTCGCGGTGTTCATGCCGATCGGCTTCATGGGCGGCATCATCGGGCGCTTCTTCAAGCAGTTCGGCGTCACCGTCGCGTTCGCGGTCATGCTGTCGATGCTGATCGCGTTCACGCTCGACCCGATGCTGTCCTCGGTCTGGCGCGACCCGGACGCGCACGGGCCGCGCGGCAACGGGCCCGTCGCCCGGCTGCTGCGGGTGTTCCAGGCGACGATGCTGCGCCTGGAGGGCGGCTACGTCGCGCTGCTTCGCTGGGGGCTGCGCCATCGCGCGGTGACGATGGCCGTGGCGGTCGCGATCTTCGCCGGCGCGTTCCCGATGATGAAGCTGGTGGGCACCGAGTTCGTCCCGGAAGCCGACAACAACGAGTTCTACGTGCAGTTCTACACGCCGGTCGGCTCGTCGCTGCAGTTCACCGAGGACAAGCTGCGCCAGGTCGAGGCGGCGCTGCGCGAGTTCGAGGGCGTCACGATGACCTACGGCACGATCAACACCGGGATCGCGCAGGGCCGCAACTACGCGATGGCCTTCGCGGTGCTGGTCGATCGCGCCGAGCGGCCGCTGTCGGTGCAGAAGATGCGCTCGCCGGTTCGAGAGCGCCTGTCGCGGATCGCCGGCGTGACGCTCACCGACCTGGGCAACCTGAACGCGGTCAGTTCGGGCAAGCCGATCCAGCTGAGCATCCAGGGCCAGGACACCGCGGTGCTCGACCGGCTCGCGGCGCGTGTCACGCAGGCGATCGCGTCGGTGAACGCGCAGCTCGGCCGCAACGGCATCGTCGAGGTCGACACCAGCTCCAAGCCGGCCAAGCCGACCGTGTCGGCCGAGATCGACCGGGCGCTCGCCTCCGATCTCGGCGTCGGCGTCGCGCAGGTGAGCGCGGTGCTGCGCCCGCTGCTGGCCGGCGACGCGACGACCACCTGGCGCGCGCCCGACGACGAGAACTACGACGTGCGCGTGCGCCTGCCGCGCAGCGAGCGCAGTTCGGTGGCAGACCTGGGGCGCCTGACGCTCACCTCGGCGCGCGCCGACGCCGACGGCAGCCCGCGGATGGTATCGCTGCGCCAGATCGCCGCGTTCCGCCAGGGGCTGGGCCCGACGCAGATCAACCGCAAGGCGCTCGCGCGCGAGATCCTCATCTCGGCCAACGTCGAGGGCATCGCCGCCGGCACCGCCGGCAGCCTGCTTCAGAAGGAGCTCGCGAAGATCGAGCTTCCGCCCGGCTACCGCTTCGAGACCGGAGGCTCGAACCGCGACATGGCCGAGAGCTTCGGCTACGCGCTGCAGGCGCTGATCCTCGCGGTGCTGTTCATCTACATGATCCTCGCGTCGCAGTTCGGCAGCTTCCTGCAGCCGGTGGCGATCATGGCCTCGCTGCCGCTTTCGCTGATCGGCGTCGTGCTGGCGCTGCTCGCGTGGCGCTCGACGCTGAACATGTTCTCGATGATCGGCTTCATCATGCTGATGGGGCTCGTCACCAAGAACGCGATCCTGCTGGTCGACTTCGCCAACCAGGCGCGCGCCCGCGGCGTGGCCCGCTCACAGGCGCTGCTGCAGGCGGCCGAGATCCGGCTGCGGCCGATCCTGATGACGACGCTGGCGATGGTGTTCGGCATGATGCCGCTCGCGATCGGCACCGGCGAAGGTGCCGAGCAGCGCGCACCGCTGGCGCACGCGGTGATCGGCGGCGTGCTCGCGTCGACGCTGCTGACGCTGCTGGTCGTGCCCGTGCTCTACACGTTCCTCGACGACCTCGGCGCGCGCATCACCGGGCGAGCCCGGGCCGCCGCCGGCGGCGAATCTCCGCAACCCGCCCCGGAGCCCGCGCAGGCACCCCCGGCAGCCCCCCACCCTTGAAAAAGGGGCGGGTTGCTAAAATCTACGGTTTTCAGCGCCGAGACGACGAACCCATGGACTTCGAACGCGCCCGCTACAACATGGTCGAGCAGCAGATCCGCCCCTGGGACGTGCTCGACCAGGATGTGCTCGACCTGCTGCTCGGCATGCGCCGGGACGAATTCGTTCCCCCGGCATACCGCGCGATGGCGTTCGCCGACATGGAGATCCCGCTCGTCGTCGACGGCCGCGACACCGGCGAGGTCATGCTGGCGCCGAAGGTCGAGGCGCGGATGCTGCAGGCGATCGCACCGAAGAAGCACGAAACCGTGCTGGAGATCGGCGCGGGCTCGGGCTACATGGCGGCGCTCCTCGCGCACTTCGCACGCCGGGTCGTCACCGCGGAGATCCGCGAAGACCTCGCCCGCTTCGCCGGCGCGAACCTGCAACGTGCCGGCATCTCCAACGCCGCGGTCGAGCACCGTCACGGCCTGCGCGCCGCGCCGGGGGCGAGTTTCGAGGCGATCGTACTGTCGGGGTCGGTGCCCTTCGTTCCCGAGGCCCTGCTCGACCGCCTGACCGTCGGCGGGCGGCTGGTCGCGATCGTCGGCGAATTGCCGATGATGACCGCGCAGCTGATCACGCGCGTCGCCGACCGCCAGTTCTCGGCCGAGAACCTGTTCGACACGGTGGCTCTGCCGCTGGTCGACTTCCCCAGGAAAGAGAAGTTCGTCTTCTGAACCCGATGCAGAACCTCCATCCCGAACAGCTGGCCGAATGGCTCGCGCCGGCCGCCGGCGAATCGCCCGGCGGCGCGGAAGGCGCGCCGGTGCTGCTCGACGTGCGCGAGCACTGGGAGTACGCGTTGTGCTCGCTGCCGGGCAGCGTCCATGTTCCCATGCGCGAGATTCCGGCCCGCCTGCGGGAGCTCGACCCGTCGCGGCCGGTCGTCTGCATCTGCCATCACGGCGTACGCAGCCTGCAGGTCGCGATGTTCCTCGAGCACCGGGGCTTCGAATCGGTGTTCAACCTTTCCGGCGGCATCGACGCGTGGGCGAAGGAAGTCGATCGCTCGATGGCCACCTACTGATACCGGAGCGTCCGCGATGAGAGCCTCCCCGATGCTGACGACGCTGGCCGCGGCCGTG
>JAHBZV010000091.1 GCA_019635275.1 Burkholderiaceae bacterium
CGCCGACGGCGTGAACAGGCTGCGCAGCCCGGAGCGCTCGATGATCGTCATCACCCACTACCAGCGCCTGCTCGACTACATCGTGCCCGACAAGGTCCACGTGCTGTCGGGCGGCCGCATCGTGCACTCGGGCGGCCCCGAGCTCGCGCTCGAGCTCGAGCAGCGCGGCTACGCCTGGATCGCCGGCGCCCCCGCGGCGCAGGCCGGCGCAGCGGCGGGCGAGGCGGCACGATGAGCGACATCGACACCTGGCTGGCCGCGTTTCGCACGCAGGCCGCCACGCTTTCCGGCGCCGGGTTGCCGTGGCTCGCCGCGATCCGGCAGCGCGCGATCGAGCGCTTCGCCGACGAGGGGTGGCCGACCAACCGGATGGAGGGCTTCCGGCACACGTCGCTGGCGTTCCTCGCCCAGCAGCGCTTCGTCACCGCCGCGCAGCCCGCCGCGAGCGCGGCCGGGTCTGCGCAGGCAGCGGTGGCGCAATTGCGGCGCGAGGAGGCCGGCAAGGCGGGCGCTGACGCGACGGGCGGGCACTGGCTGGTGTTCGTCGACGGCGTCTTCGCGCCGGCGCTGTCGGCGATCGGCGCGCTGCCGGCGGGCGCAAGGGTCGACGCGCTGTCGGCGGCGCTGGCCAGCGCGCCCGAGCGCGTCGAGGCGGCCTTCGGAAGCGCCGACGGCGGCGCGAGCCCGGCGGCGCTGAATGCCGCGCTGGCGACCGACGGCGCCTTCGTGCGCCTGGAGCGCGGCGTCGCCGTCGAGGCGCCGATCCACCTGGTGTTCGTCGCGGCCACCGCCGGCGGCGCCTGCCACCCGCGCAACCTGATCGTCGCCGAGTCCGGCGCCCAGGCCACCGTGGTCGAGCACTACGTGGGCGCGCCCGCGAACGCGCAGGATCCGTCTTCGCTGACCAACGCGGTCACCCGCATCGACGCCGGCCCCGACGCGCGCATCACGCACCTGAAGCTGCAGCAGGAATCCGCGCAGGCGATCCACCTCGCCCGCATCGAGGCGGTGCAGGCTCGCGGCGCGGCGTTCGAGTCGCACTCGCTGTCGTTCGGCGCGCGCCTGGCGCGCAACGACATCGTCACGCGCTTCGATGGCGAAGGCTGCGAGACGTTGCTCAACGGCTTGTTCCACGTCGACGGGCGGCGCCACGTCGATCACCACACCCGCATCGAGCACGCGAAGCCGCGGGGCACGAGCCGCGAGTTCTACCGCGGCATCCTCGACGGCGCGTCGCGGGGCGTGTTCGCGGGCCGGATCATCGTCGCGCCTGGCGCGATGCGCACCGACGCCGAGCAGCGCACCGACAACCTGCTGCTGTCGGCGC
Source organism: Burkholderiaceae bacterium (assembly GCA_019635275.1). Classification (GTDB taxonomy): domain Bacteria; phylum Pseudomonadota; class Gammaproteobacteria; order Burkholderiales; family Burkholderiaceae_E; genus Zeimonas. The sequence goes on from JAHBZV010000091.1 coordinate 1,328, forward strand.
AGGCCGAGGCCGACGCCCGACCCGAGCTCGAGATCTACGCCGACGACGTCAAGTGCGCGCACGGCGCCACCGTCGGCCAGATCGACGAGGCGAGCCTGTTCTACCTGCGCTCGCGCGGCCTCGACGAGGCCCACGCGCGCAACCTGCTCACCTATGCCTTCGCCGCCGAGGCGCTGGCGCGCATCCGGCTCGCGCCGCTGCGCCAGCGCGCGGCGGCGTCGATCCGCGCGCGCCTGCCGGGCGGCGCGCTGCTCGAGGAGTTGTCATGAACGCGCTGGCCACTGTCGTCCCGACTCCCCCCGCAGCCTCCGGCTCCGCCGCGGCCGCAGCGAAGGGCGCGCTGGTCGCGGCCGACCTGGCCCGCGACTTCCCGATCCTGTCGCGGCCGGTGCGCGGCCGGCGGCTGGTCTACCTCGACAACGGCGCCACGACGCAGAAGCCCGAGGCGGTGATCGAGGCCGAGCGCCGCTTCTACCGCGAGTCGAACGCCAACATCCACCGCGGCGTGCACTGGCTGTCGCAGCACGCGACCGACCTGTATGAGCAGGCCCGCGAGCGGGTCCGGCGGCTGCTCAACGCGGCGAGCGCCGACGAGATCGTCTTCACGCGCGGTACCACCGAGGCGATCAACCTGGTCGCGTACAGCTGGGGGCGCGCGAACCTGAAGGCGGGCGACGAAGTCGTGCTCACCGGAATGGAGCACCACTCGAACATCGTGCCGTGGCAGCTCGTCTGCGAACAGACCGGTGCGGTGCTCAAGGTCGTGCCGATCACCGATCGCGGCGAGCTGCGGCTCGACGCCTACGAGTCGCTGCTCGGGCCGCGCACGCGGCTGGTGTCGGTGGTGCACGTGTCGAACGCGCTGGGCACGGTGAACCCGGTGGCGCGGATGGTCGAGCTCGCGCACGCGGCGGGCGCGAAGGTGCTGGTCGACGGCGCCCAGGCCGTCGCGCACCAGCCGGTGGACGTGCAGGCGCTCGGCTGCGACTTCTACGCGTTGTCCGGCCACAAGCTGTACGGGCCCACCGGCATCGGTGCGCTGTACGGGCGCCGCGAGCTGCTGGCGGCGATGCCGCCGTGGCAGGGTGGCGGCGACATGATCCGCACGGTGAGCTTCGAGGGCAGCACCTGGGCCGACGCGCCACAGCGCTTCGAGGCCGGCACCCCCAACATCGCCGGCGCGGTGGCGCTCGGGGCGGCGATCGACTACGTGATGGCGATCGGCCTCGACCGCATCGCCGAGCACGAGCACCGGCTGCTCGCGCACGCCACCGAGGCGGCGCAGCGCATCCCCGGCCTGCGGCTGATCGGCACCGCTGCCGAGAAGGCCGGCATCCTGTCGTTCGTGGTCGACGGCATCCATCCGCACGACCTGGGCACGATCCTCGACGCCGAGGGCGTGGCGATCCGCGCGGGCCATCACTGCGCAATGCCGGTGATGACCCGGTTCGGCATTCCCGGCACCGCGCGCGCGTCGTTCGCGCTCTACAACGACGAGGCCGACGTGGCCGCGCTGGTGGCCGCGATCGGGAAGGCGCAGCAGATGTTCGGAGGGGCGCGCAGATGAGCCTCGGACACGGTGACCTGCGCGAGCTCTACCAGGAGGTGATCTTCGATCACAACCGCAGCCCGCGCAATTTCCACAAGATGGACGACGCCGACCGCGTCGCCGAGGGCCACAACCCGCTGTGCGGCGACCAGCTCACGCTGTACGTGCGCCTGAAGGACGGCCTGATCGACGAAGTGAGCTTCGTCGGCCACGGGTGCGCGATCTCCACCGCGTCGGCGTCGCTGATGACCGAGGCGGTCAAGGGACGCACGATCGACGAGGTCGAGTCGCTGTTCCGCGATTTCCATGCGCTGCTCACGGGCGTACCGCCCGAGGGCCGCGATTTCGGCAAACTCGAAGTGCTCGCTGGCGTGCGCGAGTTCCCGGTGCGGGTCAAGTGCGCCACGCTCGCCTGGCACACGCTGCACAACGCATTGACCGGCGAAGGCGCGCCGGCGAAGACCGAATGAGGACGAAGCGATGGGTTACCGGCACGGCGACATCCAGGAAGTCACGCTGACCCGCGATTGCCCGGCGGTGGCGGTGCCGTGGGGCACCGCGACGACGCTCGAGGCAGGGCGCGTCGGCTACATCAGCCAGCAGCTCGGCGGAACCTTCACGGTGATGGTCGACGGGAACCTGTACCGCATCGACGGCCGGCATGCCGACGCGCTGGGGCTCGAGCTCGATCCGTCCGAGGAGCTCGGCATGGGCGTCGATGCCGGGCCGCCGACCACCGTCGAGGCGGTCGAGCGGGCTGCGTGGCGCCAGCTCGGCACCTGCTACGACCCCGAGATTCCCGTGGACATCGTCAACCTGGGCCTCGTCTACGGTTGCCAGGTCAAGCCGCTCGAGGACGGCAAGTTCCGCATCGACGTGCGGATGACGCTCACCGCCGCCGGCTGCGGGATGGGCACGCTGCTGGCCGACGAGGCGCGCAACAAGCTGCTGGGCATTCCCAATGTCGCCGAGGTCGACGTCGACCTGGTCTGGGATCCCCCGTGGAGCCGCGACATGATGAGCGAGTCGGCGCAGCTCGAGATGGGGTTGCTCTAGCGCAACGCGCTTTCGTCGGCGGCGCCGCGCCGTCCGGCGCGCGCGCGAGCCGGGCTTGCCGCCGGCTGCCCAGACTGGGCAGCATGCGCGCAGACCGCCCAGCGGAACCGTCGTTCGCGGCTCCTCGCCGCGGCGCAGGGCTGGGCGCGCGGGCCGCGACGGCGGCCGTGCTCGCGATGCTGTCGGTGCAGGGCATCTGGTACCTGCTCGCCACCCAGGCGATCGGCCCGTTCGGCTGGCGCACGCAGGCGATGCTCCTTTCGGTGTGCGCGGTCAATACGGCGGCGTCGGGGCTGCTGGCCTGGTGGCTGGGCCGGCGCGCCGCGCGCCGCCTCGAGCGGGTGCGGCGGACGATCGAGCGCGTCCAGCATGCCGACTACCATGAACGGTTGAAGGCCGGCGCCCGCGACGAGATCGGCGCGGTCGTCGAGTCCGTCAACGCGCTGGTCGAGTCGGCCGCGACGCGCGAACGACGCATCATGGAGTCGGCCCTGTCCGATCCGTTGACCGGGCTGCCGAACCGCGCGCTGCTGGCCGACCGGATCCGCCACATGGTGACGGTGTCGCAGCGCGCCCACACGGCGTTCTCGATCGCGCTGCTCGACCTCGACCGGTTCAAGGTGGTCAACGACACGCTCGGGCATGCCACCGGGGACATGCTGCTCAAGGAGGTGGCGCGTCGCCTGCACACGACCGTCCGCGACAGCGACACCGTCGCCCGGCTGGGCGGCGACGAGTTCGTGCTGCTGATGGCGGGCGGCGTCGAGGCGGCGCGCGAGGTCACCCGGCGCGTCATCGAGACGATGAAGGTGCCGCTGCGTCACGGCGACCAGCTGATCGACATCGGCATCAGCATCGGCATCGCGCTGTTTCCCGACCACGGCCAGGACGACGTGACACTGCTGCGCCACGCCGACTCGGCGATGTACCGCGCCAAGCGCTCGCGCTCGGGCGAGCGCGTCTTCGACGGCGACGGCGACGGCGGCGAGGTGCAGCGCAGCTACCTGTCGCTGCTCGGCGAGATGCGCGCGGCGCTCGAGGGCGGCCAGTTCGAGCTCGATTACCAGCCCAAGCTCGCGCTGCGCACCGGGCTGATCGCCGGCCTCGAGGGGCTGGTGCGCTGGAACCACCCGGCGCGCGGGCGCGTGCCGCCCAGCGAATTCATTCCGTTCGCCGAGCAGACCGGCTTCATGCGCGAAATCACCCGCTGGGTCGTCGAGCGCGGCGCGCGCTTCTCGCGCACCCTCGCCGCGGCCGGGCTCGACCTGACCGTGTCGGTGAACGTGTCGGCGCTCGACATCCAGAACCCCGACTTCGCCCGCGAAGTGCTCGACCTGCTGCGCGCGGCGCCGATCGACCCGAAGCGCCTGTGCCTGGAGATCACCGAGAGCGGCGTGGTCAGCGAGTCGGAAGCGGCGATGAAGAACCTGCGCGCGATCGCGCGGCTCGGCATGAGGCTGTCGGTGGACGACTTCGGCACCGGCTACGCGACGCTGAAGCAGCTGCAGCAGCTGCCGGTCAACGAACTGAAGATCGACCGGTCGTTCGTGACCGGCATCCACCGCAACCGCGGCAACCTGACCATCGTCCGCTCGACGATCGAGTTGGGCAAGCAACTCGGCCTGAAGGTGGTCGCCGAGGGCGTGGAGACGGTCGAGGAGCTGCGCTGCCTCGCCAGGCTGGGCTGCGACGAGGTGCAGGGCTATTACCTGTCCAAGCCGATGCGCGAGGCCGACGTCGTGGGCTGGGTCGAGATGCGGCACGCGTTGTACGCGAGCTCGCGCGAGACCTACTTCGCGATGCTGACCGAAAAGCGCTGACGGCGCGCTCAGGCCACGCTGACGCCGATCAGGCTGCCGATCCCGTAGGTGGCCGCGCCCGCGGTGGCGCCGATCGCGAGCATCCGCAGGCCCGAGGCGAGGGCGCTGCGTCCGGTGAAGAACGACAGCGTCGCGCCGACGCCGAACAGCGACGCGGCGGCCAGCGCCATCGACACGAAGAACGCACGCTGGCCTTCGCCGATCAGGAACGGCAGCAGCGGGACGATCGCGCCCGCCGCGAACGCGAGAAACGACGAGGTGGCCGCGCCCCACGGCGATCCGAGCTCGTCCGGGTTCAAGCCGAGCTCTTCGCGTGCGAGCGTGTCGAGTGCGCGCTCGGGATCGGCGATCAGCGTCTGCGCGAGCCGTTGCGCGTCGTCGCGCTCCATCCCCTTGGTCTCGTAGATCAGCGCCAGCTCGTCGGCCTCGGCCTGCGGGTACTCGTCGAGTTCCTCGCGCTCCAGGCCGATCTGGTACTCGAACACTTCGCGCTGCGAGCGCACCGACACGTACTCGCCGGCGGCCATCGAGAACGCGCCGGCCAGCAAGCCGGCGACGCCGGTCAGCAGCAGCGTTCGCGGCTCGGCCGCGGCGCCGGCCATGCCCATGATCAGGCTCGCGTTCGATACCAGCCCGTCGTTGACGCCGAACACCGCGGCACGCAGGTTGCCTCCGCCGGTGCGGTGCCGCCGGCCGATCTGGTCGACGCGAGTGACGCTGGGGTGGCCCGGCGACGGCGCGGCCGAGTACACGGACAGGCCGCGGACCTTCAGGGCGGAGAAGACGCTGCGCATCGGCCGGATGCCGATGCGCCGCGCCAGCGCCAGCGCAGCCCTGGCACGAAAACCGAGCGGCGCGTGGCCAGGCACCGGCTGGCCGGCCGCGCGAAGCTTGTCGGCCCAGAGCCCGGCCTGCTGCGCGGCGACTTTCGACAGGTCGCCGTACATCCGCGCGATGCGCGCGTCGGTCTCGATCGCCGACAGCTCGACGTACAGGCGTGATGAGCGGGCCTCCTCGAGGTAGCCCTCGCGCGCGGACTCGGCGTCGTGGTCGGGGGATCGGTTCGGGGTGTCGCTCATCGGGTCGGCGTGCATCGCTGCGCGCTGCATTGTAGGCGTTTCCCGCAGGCGCTCGCTCGCGGCCCAGGCCGGCGTGGCGACGGGTGACAGGCGCGCCGCTGCGGTGCGAAGATCCGTCAAATACCGTGTCGACGCTCCGAACCCTCCTGCTCACTGGCGTGGCGATGGTCGCCTTCGCGGCGAACTCGCTGCTGTGCCGGCTCGCGCTGGCGCAGCCGCGCATCGACCCGGGCAGCTTCGGGTCGATCCGGCTGGTCTCTGGCGCACTCGTTCTCGCGCTGATCGTGCGGATGCGCGCGGGCAGCGATGCACCGCCGCGCGGCGACTGGCTCGCGGCGACGATGCTGTTCGCCTA
>JAHBZV010000092.1 GCA_019635275.1 Burkholderiaceae bacterium
AAAGCGCTCGTACGGATTCGCGGCCGCGTCGCAGACCTATTTCGGCAAGCCGATCGCCAAGCTCACGGCGGCCGAGGCGGCGGTGCTCGCCGGGCTGCCGAAGGCGCCGTCGCGCTTCAACCCGATGGTGAACCCGAAGCGGGCGATCGAGCGCCAGCGCTACATCCTCGGCCGGATGCACGACACCGGCGTCTTGTCCGACACCGACTACAAGGCGGCGCTCGAGCAGAAGCTCGTCTTCACGCCCGCGCACGCCGACTACCCGGTGCATGCGCCCTACGTCGCCGAACTGGCGCGACAGCTGGCCTTCGAGCTGTACCGAGAGGAGATCTATTCCGCCGGGATGAAGATCTACACGACGATCGTCGCCGACGACCAGCGCGCCGCCAACGAAGCGCTCGAGCAGGGCATCGTCGACTACGACCGGCGCCACGGCTTCCGCGGGCCCGAGCGGATGCTCGACCTTCCTGCCGACGCCGCTGCCGCCGAAGACGTCGTCGAGACGTCGATCGGCGACAACGACGACATCGGCCGTTTCCTCGCCGCGGTCGTGCTCGAGGCCGACCCCAAGCGCGTGGTGGTGTCGCGCGGCCGGGGCAGCTCGATCGAGATCACCGGCGAGGGCCTGAAGTTCGTCGCACCCGCCCTCAGCGAACGCGCGCCGGCCGCACGCCGCCTGCGGCGCGGGGCGGTGGTGCGCATCGTCGAGGCCGGCAAGGGCGGCTACGCGATCAGCCAGTTGCCCGAGGTACAGGCCGCGCTGGTCGGCCTGAACACCAACGACGGCTCGGTGCGCGCGCTGGTGGGCGGGTTCGATTTCGAGCGCAACAAGTTCAACCGCGTGACGCAGGCCTGGCGCCAGCCGGGATCGAGCTTCAAGCCGTTCATCTACTCGGCGTCGCTCGAAAAGGGCTTCATGACCAGCACCGTGATCAACGACGCACCGGTGCTGATCGACCCCGCGCGCACCGGCGGGCAGCTGTGGGACCCGAAGAACTACGACGGGAAGTTCGAGGGCCCGATGCGGATGCGCACCGCGCTCGCGAAGTCGAAGAACATGGTCTCGATCCGCCTTCTCGACGCGATCGGACCGCAATACGCGCAGGACTACGTGTCGCGCTTCGGCTTCGATGCCGAGCGCATCCCGCCGTTCCTCACGATGGCGCTTGGCGCCGGGTCGGTCACGCCGTGGCAGATGGCGCGCGCGATCACGGTGTTCGCCAACGGCGGCTACCGCATCGAGCCCTACATCGTCGCCCGGATCACCGACATCAACGGCCGCCTTCTGGCGAGCGCGCATCCGGGGCAGGCTGGCGACGAGTCGCTGCGCGCGATCGACGCGCGCAACGCGTTCCTGATGGACAGCATGCTGCGCGACGTCGTGCGGATGGGTACCGCGACCCGCGCGCGGGTGCTCAAGCGCAACGACCTGGCCGGCAAGACCGGGACGACCAACGACTCGATCGACGCCTGGTTCGCGGGCTACAACCCGCGCATCGCGGCCGTCGCATGGGTCGGCTTCGACCAGCCGCACAAGCTCGGCGACCGCGAGACCGGCGGTGGCCTGGCGCTACCGATCTGGATCGACTACATGGCGACCGCGCTCAAGGGCCTGCCCGAGCAGGAGCCCCAGCCCCCGGCAGGCATCGTGCGCATCGACGGCGAGTACTACTACACCGAGACCCGCCCGGGCCAGGGGATCGCCTCGCTCGGCGTCGCCGAAGACGGTGTCGCTGCAGGCGCCGACGCCGACCTGATCCGCAACCAGGTGTTCTGAGTGCGAGCGACCGGCGGGCGCATCGAACGGGCGGCCGGACGCGCTCGCCCCGCGGGGCTGTTCGTCGCGGCCGTCGCCACGGCGGCGGCGCTGCTGGCCGGCTGCGGCCAGCGCGGCCCGCTGTACCTGCCCGACTCCCAACCGAAGAAGAAGCTCGCTGCGGATCCGCAGCGCCCTCCCGCGCAGCCGGCGACACCGGCCTCGCACGGCTGATCCCCTCGAGCGACGCGCTGCCAATGGACGCCTTCCACTATCGCGGAGACACGCTGCAGGTCGAGGGCCTGTCGCTGTCGGCGATCGCCGAGCGCTTCGGCACGCCCACCTACGTGTACTCCAGGCGCGCGATCGTCGACGCGTTCACCGAGTTCAGGCGCGCGGCCGGCGCGCGCGACGTGCTGGTCTGCTATGCGCTGAAGGCGAACTCGAACCTCGCGGTGATCGACCTGCTGGCTCGCGAGGGTGCCGGGTTCGACATCGTCTCGGGCGGCGAGCTCGCGCGCGTGCTCGCCGCGGGCGGCGATCCGTCGCGAGTCGTGTTCTCGGGCGTCGGCAAGAGCGGGTCCGAGATGCGCATGGCGCTCGAGGCGGGCGTGCGCTGCTTCAACGTCGAGTCCGAGAGCGAGCTGCTGCGGCTCGACCGGGTGGCGGGCGCGCTCGGCAAGCGCGCGCCGGTCTCGCTGCGCGTGAATCCGGACGTCGACGCCGGCACGCACCCGTACATCTCGACCGGGTTGCGCGAGAACAAGTTCGGCATCGCGCACGACGCCGCGCTGGCGGCGTACCGGACGGCGGCGCGCCTGCCCCACGTCGAGGTGGTCGGCATCGACTGCCACATCGGTTCGCAGATCACGGCGATCGACCCGTTCCTGGCCGCGCTGGACAAGTTGCTCGAGCTGGTCGACGCGCTTCACGCCGAAGGCATCGTGCTGCGGCATCTCGACCTCGGAGGCGGCCTCGGCATCCGGTACGCCGACGAGCAACCGCCGTCGCGCGAGGCGCTGTTCGGCGCGATCTTCGAGCGCATCGACAGGCACCCGCGCGGTGCCGCGTACGAGCTGGTGTTCGAGTTCGGCCGCTCGATCGTCGGCAATGCCGGCGTGCTGCTGACCCGCGTCGAGTACCTCAAGCGCAACGCCGATCGTCGCTTCGCGATCGTCGATGCGGCGATGAACGACCTGATGCGCCCGGCGCTCTACGACGCGTACCACGGCGTGCTGCCGGTGCAGCGGCGCGACGCGGAGCAGGCCGAGGCCTACGACATCGTCGGCCCGGTCTGCGAATCCGGCGACTGGCTCGCCCGCGGCCGGCAACTCGCGCTCGCCGAGGGCGACCTGCTGGCGATCGCGTCGGCCGGTGCCTACGGCATGGCGATGGCGTCGAACTACAACACCCGGCCGCGCGCCGCCGAAGTGATCGTCGACGGCAACGACGCGCACCTGGTGCGCGAGCGCGAATCGATCGAATCGCTATTCGCGCTCGAGAGGCGCCTGCCGCGCTGACCCGCTGGTGGGCGCGCGGCGCGTGAGGGGCCACAGCGCCCGGAACCCGAGCAGCACGGCCACGACGCCCGCGTACACAATCGGCTCGGACAGGTCGTTCTTGCCGGCCTTGTGCCACCAGAAGTGCAGCACTCCGAGCACCGCGATCGCATAGACGAGCCGGTGCAGCTCCTGCCAGCGACGGCCGAGTCGCCGCATCATCGATTGCGTCGACGTCGCCGCGAGCGGCAGCATCAGCACGAATGCGGTGAAGCCCACCGTGACGAACGGACGCTCGACCACGTCGGAGATCATCGACGAGAGGTCGAACCACTGGTCGAGCCACAACCAGGTGGTGAAGTGCAGCGTGCCGTAGAAGAACGCGTAGAGCCCGAGCATGCGCCGCAACCGCAGCAGCCACGGCCAGCCCAGCAGGCGACGCAGCGGGGTGACCGACAGCGTGAGGCACAGCATCACCAGCGTCCAGGTGCCGGTGGAACGCGTGACGAACTCGACCGGATTGGCGCTCAGCGCGTCGGCATAGCCGAGCGCGACCAGGCGCAGCAGCGGCAAGAGCGCCGCGGCGAAGACCAGCGCGCGCACGACGGCGACCGCGCGCCGCGAGGGCTGTGCCAACGACGACGCCGCGGGCGGACGCGTGGATGCGACGGCCACGCGCGAGCGCGCCTCAATAGGCCTTGCGGAGGTCCATGCCGGCATACAACGACGCCACCTGCTCGGCGTAGCCGTTGAACATCAGCGTCGGGCGCTTGCGCTGCAGGAAACCGTCCTCGCCGATGCGGCGCTCGGTTGCCTGCGACCATCGCGGGTGGCTCACCTGCGGATTGACGTTGGAGTAGAAGCCGTACTCCTGCGGCGCAGCGAGGTTCCAGCTCGTCTGCGGCTGCTTCTCGACGAAGCGGATCCGGACCAGCGACTTGCCGCTCTTGAAGCCGTACTTCCAGGGCACGACGATGCGCACCGGCGCGCCGTTCTGCTTCGGAAGCACCTCGCCGTAGAGCCCCAGCGTGAGCAGCGTCAGCGCATGCGCGGCCTCGTCGATCCGCAGTCCCTCGACGTAGGGCCAGGCCAGCACCGACGATCGCAGCCCCGGCATCTGCCCGGCGTCGGCAAGCGTGACGAATTCGACGTACTTCGCCTTGGCCGTCGGCTCGACGCGCTTCATCAGCTCGGCGAACGGGTAACCGACCCAGGGGATCACCATCGACCAGCCCTCGACGCAGCGCATCCGGTAGACCCGCTCCTCGAGCGGCGCGAGCTTGAGCAACTCGTCGACGTCGAACACGCGCGGTCGCGCGACCTCGCCTTCGACGGCCACCGTCCACGGGCGCAGCCGCAGCGAGCCCGCGTAGCTGGCCGGGTCGTCCTTGTCGGTGCCGAACTCGTAGAAATTGTTGTAGCCGGTGACGTCCTTGTAAGGCGTCGGCCGCTCCATCGTCGACAGCGTGCTCGGTCGCCCCTGCAGGCGCGCCGCGCCGGACGGCCGCGCCGGGTCGTCCGCGGGTGCGGCACCATGGACGAGGCCCGACGCAGACCAGGTGGCGAGGCCGGCGGCTGCGGCCTTCAGCACCGAGCGGCGATTCTCGTGGAGGATGCGAGGGGTGATGTCCGACGGCTGCGGATCGGCTGCGGACCGGATGCGAACCAGCATGGCAGGCTCCTTTCGGCCCGTGGGTCGCCGGACCGTATGCGCACCTTACCCGCGGCCGGCGCCGCGCGCCACGTCGGCGCTGTCCCCGACGCGTGCGTCGATCGTCTCCCGGGCGCGCGCGTCGATCGGCGCGTCAGCGCAGGCCGGCGATGTAGTCGGAGACGGCCTTGATCTCGCGATCGGAGAGCCGGTCGGCGACCGCGGTCATCACGGCGCTGTTGCGGCGCTCGCCCTGGCGGAACGCGACCAGTTGCGCCTCGGTGTACTCGGCGAACTGGCCCTGCAGTCGCGGATACTGCGCAGGGATGCCCGCGCCGCTCGGGCCGTGGCAACCGGCGCAGGCAGGCACGCCCTTCGAGGCGACGCCGCCGCGATAGATGCGCTGCCCGAGCTCGACCATGTCCTTGTTCTTGGCGGCCGAGGGCTTGAGCTTCTGCGACTCGAACCATGCCGCCACGCTGCGGATGTCGGCGTCGGAGAGCATCGCGGCGAAGCCCGCCATGACGGCATTGGCGCGTTCGGCTTCCTTCGCGCCTGCCTTCACCTTGAAGTTCGACAGCTGCTTGGCGAGATAGTCGGCGTGCTGCGCTGCCAGCTTCGGATTGACCGGCGTGGTGCTGTTGCCGTCGGCCGCGTGACAGGCCGCGCAGACTTCCTGCGCGATCTGCGCGCCGCGCTTGAGGTCGGGGCGGGCGGGTTCGCCACCGGCTGCCGGCGCCTGCGCGAAGGCACTGCCGACAAGCACGAAGGTGGAGGCGACGACTGCGGCAAACGGTCTGGCTCGGAGCATGGGGCAAACCCAGGAAACGGCGGGCCGCGGGACGCGCCCGGTACAAACCACGGATTGTACAATAGGCTCCCAGGCGCGGTCATTCCGATCGTCGCATCGGATCGAGCTTCGCTGCCGTGGCCTCTGTCCTCCTGACCGCCCGGTTCGCCACCACCGTCGCGAAGCTGGCGCAGCTGCCCGAAGACGGCGCGGCTCCCGAAATCGCGTTCGTCGGCCGCTCGAACGCCGGCAAGTCCTCGGCGATCAATGCCCTGTGCCAGCAGCGGCGCCTCGCCTTCGCCAGCAAGACGCCCGGGCGCACCCAGGCGCTGAACTACTTCGCGCTCGGCCCCGGCCAGCTGCCGCCCCGCGCGTTCATCGTCGACACGCCCGGCTACGGCTTCGCGACCGCGCCGATCGAGGTCAAGCGCGCCTGGGACCAGCTCGCGGGACGGTACCTGTCGCAGCGGCGGGCGCTGGCCGGCGTCGTGCTGGTGCTCGACATCCGCCGCGGCCTCACCGATCTGGACCGCACGCTGCTCGCGTGGATGCAGCCCGACGTGCCGCTGCTGGTGCTGCTTACCAAGTCGGACAAGCTCGGGCAGGCGCAGCGGGCCGCGGCGATGCGCGAAGCCGAGGCCGACCTTCGGGCGCTGCAGATGCCGAATCCGCTCGCTCTGCTATCGTTCTCGGCGACGCGCCAGATCGGGCTCGAGGAAGCGCGCGAGTTCATCGGCGAATGGCTTGCCGGGCGAGTCGCCGACGCCGACCCGGGCCGCGCCGGCGACGCCTCCGGGACCGGCGCCGGGACCGAGTGAGCACGCGCGGCGACGCCCGCCGCATCGGAGGAACCCACGGACATGGCTTCAGACGAGCACTTCTTCCAGGACTACCCGTCGGTGCGCATGCGGAGGCTGCGCCGCGACGACTTCTCGCGCCGGCTGGTGCGCGAACACGTGCTGCACGCCGACGACCTCATCTATCCGGTGTTCGTCCTCGACGGCGCCGCGCAGACCCAGGCGGTGCCGTCGATGCCGGGCGTCGAGCGGATGACCGTCGACCGGCTGCTGCCCGTCGCCGAGGACTGCCTGAAGCTGGGCATTCCGGTGATCGCGCTGTTTCCGGTCATCGAGCCGTCGTTGAAGACGCCCGACGGCCGGGCGGCCCTCGATCCGGCCGGCCTCGTGCCGCGAGCGGTCGCGGCGCTCAAGCAGCGCTTCCCGGAACTGGGCGTGCTCACCGACGTGGCACTCGACCCCTACACCAGCCACGGGCAGGACGGCGTCATCGACGAGAACGGCTACGTGCTCAATGACCCGACCGTGGAGATCCTCGCGCGCCAGGCGCTGGTGCAGGCCGAAGCCGGCGTGGACATCGTCGCGCCGTCCGACATGATGGACGGTCGCATCGGCGCGATCCGCCGCGAGCTCGAGTCGGCGGGGCGCATT
>JAHBZV010000093.1 GCA_019635275.1 Burkholderiaceae bacterium
TGGGCAGTCGGAAATCAGCAGCATGACCTCGCCTTCGGCGAGCTCCATGACGATCTTCTTCGCACCGATGATCGGGCCGGGGCAGCTGACGCCCGACAGGTCGAGGGTGACGCCGGGACGGGGAGTGAACGAATCGCTCATGACGAAGCCTCGCGAGATCCAGCAGTTGACCGAGCACACGGCGTCAGTCTATGTCGCTGATGGTCTTGTGGGGCAGGAACAGCCCGTGGCCGAGGTGCCGCTCGGCGCCCAGGCCGCGCTCCTGCATCGCCAGCGACTGCTCGGGCCGAAGCTGGTGCAGCACCACCTCGGCCCCCGCGACGGTGGTGTCGCCGCAGCGCATGGTGCGCATGCGCCCGCAGATGAAGCGCAGCGGCATGCCGAGTTCGCCCAGCATCGCCTCGACCGCCTCCTGGTGGGCCAGCGCATCGGCCGCGCCGGTCGCCACGAAGCGCGCCGACAACGTCGGATAGGGTTCGAGGGGCCGCGGGCTGGCCTCGCCCACGTCGAGCCGCTCGCCGCCGACCTCGAGTGCCTGGCCGGTCAGGCGCATCGCGTCGGCCTGTCGGTGCCGCGGCAGCCGCAGCGCCAGCCGCGCGCGGCGCGACAGCAGCAGGCCGCCCTCGCCGGCAGATGCCCGGATCGCGTGCACGCCCACCCCCGTCTCTCCGGCGAGCCACGGCAGCCGCGCGACCAGCGCCTCCCAGAGGGCCAGCGCGTAGTCGGCCGGCAACCGGGTGCCGGAAATCGCGAACACCAGGTCGACGGCGTGCTCGCTGGCCGCGCCGGCGTCCGGTCCCCGCGTCGCGTAGATCGGGCGGATCATGCGGGCTCCTTGCCCGGCTGCGCCTGCGCCCAGCGGCACATCGCGTCGCCCCAGGCCTGGGCCGTGACCGGGTCGAGGTCGAAGATGGTGAAGCGCCGGCCCTCGCGGATCCGGACGCGCAGCATGCTCATGCCGCCGGCCGCGAAATCGATCTGCTGCAGTTCGATTTCCTGGCCGCCGAGCGGCACGTGCCACTGCTCGAGCGGGGTGATGGTGAACTTGTCCATGATGTGTGTCGATTGGGCATTCTGGCGCGCGCGGCGTCCATAACCAGTGCCGGGGAGCGCCCCTACCCCAAACGGGTAGCTCCCCTCCCCCCTCGGGTCGACAAGAATAGCCGCGCAGGGGGATGGCCGCAGGCGCATGCGCTCCGTAGCATCGCCGCATCGCCTGCCCTCATGTTAGGCGGTCGCGCGCCACTTCCGGCGCGCCTGGAGGAGATGCCCATGGCAAAGAAGATGCATGAGACGCCGATGCTCGACGAGCTCGAGACCGGCCCCTGGCCCAGCTTCATCACCGGCCTGAAGCAAGTCGCCAGAGAGAAGGACTACATGGTCGACGTGCTCGGCCAACTCGAGACGAGCTACAAGGACCGCAAAGGCTACTGGAAAGGCGGCACGATCAGCGTGTTCGGCTATGGCGGCGGCGTGATCCCGCGCTTCACCGAGCTGAAGGACGAAAACGGCCAGCCGAAGTTCCCCGACGCAGCCGAGTTCCATACGCTGCGCGTGATGCCGCCCCCCGGCATGCACTACAACACCGACGTGCTGCGCAAGATGGCCGACATCTGGGAGCGCCACGGTTCGGGCCTGATCGCCTTCCACGGCCAGTCGGGCGACATCATGTTCCAGGGCGCGACGTCGGCGAACGTCCAGCCCGCGTGGGACGAGATCAACGAGCTCGGCTTCGACCTCGGCGGCGCCGGTCCGGCCGTGCGCACGTCGATGTCCTGCGTCGGCGCAGCCCGCTGCGAGCAGTCGTGCTACGACGAGGGCCGCGCACACCGCACGGTGATCAACAACTTCCTCGACGACATCCATCGTCCGGCGCTGCCGTACAAGTTCAAGTTCAAGTTCTCGGGCTGCCCGAACGACTGCATGAACTCGGTGCAGCGCGCCGACATGGCGATCATCGGCACCTGGCGCGACAACATGCGCACCGACGAAGAGCTGGCGCGCAAGTGGTTCGCCAAGCACGGCATGCACGAGCTGGTGAGCGACGTCATCTCGCGCTGCCCGACCAAGACGATCCAGATCAAGCCGATCGACCAGGTCAAGTCCGGCCCGACGATCTCCAGCGTCAAGCTCGACGACCAGAACGCGCTCGAGATCGAGAACCGCGACTGCGTGCGCTGCATGCACTGCATCAACGTGATGACCGGCGCACTCGCCCCGGGCAAGGACAAGGGCGCAACGGTCCTGGTCGGCGGCAAGCGCACGCTGAAGATCGGCGACCTGATGGGCACCGTCATCGTGCCGTTCATGAAGCTCGAAAGCGACGAGGATTTCGAGAAGCTGGTCGACCTCGGACAGCGCACGATCGAGTTCTTCGCCGACAACGCGCTCGAGCACGAGCGCACCGGCGAGATGATCGAGCGCATCGGCCTGGTCAACTTCCTCGAAGGCATCGGCCTGGAGGTGGACCCGAACATGGTGTCCACGCCGCGCACGAACCCCTTCGTGCGCACCGACGGCTGGGAAGAGGAAGTCGCGAAGATCAACGCCCGCAAGAGCGCGGCCTGATCGAGCCTCCCGGCCACCGACCCCGAACGAGCCAATCGAGGAACGACACAGATGGATCAGGCAGTTGCTACCAAGGCGGCGCCCGCGACGCCGCGGCGCGCCAAAGAGACCGGCGTCCCCGACAACAAGCAGTTCATGCACCCCACGTTGCTGCGCAACTACGGCAACTGGAAGTACCACGATCGCCCGCGGCCCGGCGTGCTACACCACGTCTCGCACAGCGGCGAAGAGGTCTGGTCGGTGCGCGCCGGCACCCAGCGGCAGATGGACGTCTACACGATCCGCAAGCTCTGCGACATCGCCGACAAGTACGCCGAAGGCCACGTGCGCTTCACGATCCGCTCGAACATCGAGTTCATGGTCGCCGACCCGAAGAAGGTGGCCCCGCTGATCGAGGCGCTCGAGTCGGCCGGCTTCCCGGTCGGCGGCACCGGCAACTCGGTGACGATGATCTCGCACACGCAGGGCTTCCTGCACTGCGACATCCCCGGCACCGACGCGTCGGGCGTCGTCAAGGCGCTGATGGACGAACTCTATGACGAGTTCAAGCGCGAGGAGATGCCCAACCGCGTGCACATGTCCACCTCCTGCTGCGAGATCAATTGCGGCGGCCAGGCCGACATCGCGATCATCATGCAGCACACCAAGCCGCCGAAGATCAACCACGATCTCGTGGCCAACGTCTGCGAGCGCCCGGCCGTCGTCGCGCGCTGCCCGGTCGCGGCGATCCGCCCGGCGCTGGTCAACGGCAAGCCCTCGCTCGAAGTCGACGAGAAGAAGTGCGTGTGCTGCGGTGCGTGCTATCCGCCGTGCCCGCCGATGCAGATCAACGACCCCGAGCACTCGAAGCTGGCGATCTGGGTCGGCGGCAAGAACTCGAACGCGCGCGACAAGCCCACGTTCATGAAGATGGTCGCCAGCGGGCTGCCCAACAACCCGCCGCGCTGGCCCGAGGTCGGCGAGGTGGTGCGCAAGATCCTGTACACGTACAAGGAAGACGCGCGCCCCTGGGAGCGGATGGCCGACTGGATCGACCGGATCGGCTGGCCGCGCTTCTTCGAGAAGACCGGGTTGCCGTTCACCAAGTACCTGATCGATGACTGGCGCGGCTCGCGTTCGAGCCTGAACGCGTCGGCGCACATCCGTTTCTGAGGCGCAGCGCGCGAATGAAGTTCGGCATCCTGGTCAACGAAGGACCGTACCAGCACCAGGCCAGCGACTCGGCCTACCTGTTCTGCAAGGCCGCCATCGCGAAGGGCCATCAGGTCAGCCGCGTGTTCTTCTATCACGACGGCGTGAACAACGCGACGCGGCTCACCGAGCCGCCGCAGGACGACCGCAACGTGGTCGCCCGCTGGTCGAAGCTCGCCGAGGAGCACGGCGTCGACCTCGTCGTCTGCGTGGCGGCGGCGCTGCGTCGCGGCATCAAGGACGAGGTGCTGGCGCCGGGCTTCCGGATCTCCGGGCTCGGCCAGCTGGTCGAGGCCGGCATCGAGGCCGATCGCCTCGTCACTTTCGGCGACTGAGGCGCGCGATGTCCGAGCAGAAGAAGTTCATGTTCGTCAACCGCAAGGCGCCCTACGGGACGATCTATGCGCTCGAGTCGCTCGAGGTGGTGCTGATCACCGCCGCGTTCGACCAGGACGTCTCGCTGGTGTTCATCGACGACGGCGTCTACCAGTTGAAGCGCGGGATGCAGACCAAGGGAATCGAGACCAAGAATTTCTCGCCGACCTATCGTGCGCTCGACGGCTACGACGTCGAGAAGCTGTACGTCGAGCGCGAGTCGCTGCAGGCGCGCGGACTGACCGAGGAAGACCTGCTGGTCGACGTGACCGTCCTCGACCGCGACGAGATGTCCGCCCTGATGCAGGAGCAGGACGTGGTGCTGAGCTTCTAGGACCGGGGCCCGATCGAATGCTTCACATCGTCAACAAGTCGCCCACCGACGGCAGCGCGTTCGACAGCGCGCTGCGGCTCTCCGGCTCGGGCGCCCTGCTGCTGATCGAGGACGCGGTGTACGGCGCCGCGCGCGGAAACCCCGCCGAGGCGCGCGTGCGCGCCGCGCTCGAGCGGCTCAAGATCTACGTGCTCGCGCCCGATCTCGAGGCGCGCGGCATGGCCGATCGCCTGACCGAGGGCGTGACCGCGGTCGACTACGGCGGTTTCGTCGACCTGGTCGCCGAACATCCGAACTGCCAGTCGTGGCTCTAGCACGCTGGCCCATTCTTCATCCAGGCATATCCAGGGGAGACTGAAATGCCCACTCTCGAAGTCCAAGGCAAGAGCGTCGAAACCGACGAGGAAGGCTACCTCGTCAACCTGTCCGACTGGGACGAGAACGTCGCCGGCGAGATCGCCAAGGCCGAAAACATCGACATGAGCGAGTCGCACTGGGAAGTCGTGAACTTCCTGCGCGAGTACTACGACGAGTTCCAGATCGCTCCGGCGGTGCGCGTGCTCACCAAGGCCATCGGCAAGAAGCTCGGGCCGGACAAGGGCAACAGCCAGTACCTGTACGAGCTGTTCCCGTACGGCCCCGCCAAGCAGGCGTGCAAGATCGCCGGCCTGCCGAAGCCCACCGGCTGCGTCTGAGAGCCCGCGGGCGACGCGCGCGGCCAGGCTGCCGCGTCGCGCGCCACGCTGGCCGGTGACCGCTGCCAGGAGGAGACAATGCCGGCTTCGACGGTGTTCTTTGCGGTGCTGTTCTACTTCGCGGCCGCGGTTTGCGCGGTCGGGCTGGTGGTGCGCATCGCCGACTACGCGCGCACGCCGGCGCCGCTGAAGATTCCCACCACTCCGGCGCCGACCACCGGCACCGGCGTGGCCTTGCGCATGGTGCGCGAGGTGGTGTTCTTCGAGAGCCTGTTCAAGGGCAACCTCTGGACCTGGGCGCTCGGCTGGATCTTCCACGCCAGCCTGGCGCTGGTCCTGGCCCGCCACCTGCGCTACTTCACCGAGCCGGTCTGGGGCTGGGTCGCGTTCATCCAGCCGTTCGGCATGTACGCCGGGTTCGCGATGGTGATCGGGCTGGCCGGCCTGTGGGCGCGCCGCTTCCTGGTCGAGCGGGTGCGCTACATCTCGACGCCGTCGGACCACCTGATGCTCGCGCTGCTGCTCGCGATCGGCGCCTCGGGCCTGTCGATGAAGTACCTGTTCCACACCGACATCGTCGGGGTGAAGGCCTTCTTCCTCGGGCTGATGGTGTTCGACTGGCAGCCGCTGCCCGCCAGCGGGCCGCTGTACGTCCACCTGCTGCTGGTGGCGTCGCTGATGATCATCTTCCCGTTCTCCAAGCTGCTGCACGCGCCGGGTCTGTTCTTCTCGCCGTCGCGCAACCAGGTCGACAATCCGCGCGAGTCCCGGCATCTGGCGCCGTGGGCCGCCCGCCTCGAGGAGCGCTGAGCGATGGCTGCCGAGATCAAGGCGCCCGCGCTGCGCGAGCTCCCCGACGTGCCCCCGGCGATCCGGCCGGGCGCGATGGCCGAGAGCCGCCCGTACGTCGCGTCCGAGAAGATGAACGAGGCGATCGGCTTCCCCGGCAAGGTCGGCGACGACTGGCAGGTCGTGCACGACAAGGCGATCGCGCACATGGGCTCGCTGCTCAAGCGCTACCGGTCGCTCAAGGTCTACCTCGACGCCTGCGTGCACTGCGGCTCGTGCACCGACAAGTGCCATTACTTCCTCGGCACCGGCGACCCGAAGAACATGCCGGTGGCGCGCCAGGACCTGATGCGCAGCGTGTACCGGCGCTACTTCACGCTGGCCGGGAAAATCGCCCCGAAGCTCGTCGGCGCGCGCGACCTCACGCGCGAA
>JAHBZV010000094.1 GCA_019635275.1 Burkholderiaceae bacterium
GGGACGTCTTTGCCGGACAGGAACGGATGCGACAGCTTCAGGCGATGTCCGTCCGGGACAACCTGCGTCAGCTGCTCGGGCAGCTGGACCGGGTGCTCGGGCAGCGATAGTACGCTCCGGGGGTGCCGGGGATCGATGCCGGCAGGCTTCATCGGGCGAGGAAGATGGCGCGCCCGGCAGGAATCGAACCTGCAACCCCTGCCTTCGGAGGGCAGTACTCTATCCGTTGAGCTACGGGCGCGAAGCGCGCATTGTAGCGCGGCCGGGCCCCGGACGACGGGGGCCGGCCGCCCCTCGAACCGGTCCTCAGGCCTTGCGCACGAAGTACCGCAGCACCTTGTCCTGCTCGGTCATCGACAGCAGCGTGTGACCCGAGCGTTCGCACCAGGACGGAATGTCCCGGCGCGTCCCGACATCGGTCGCGACGATTTCGAGGATGTCTCCGGGCGCGAGCGCCTTGATCGCCTTCGTCGTCTCGACCATCGGCATCGGGCAGCACTTGCCCGACGTGTCCAGCGTCGTCGTTGCCTTGATCTCGGCCATCGGGGATATCCTCAGAAGTACTGGTAGTGCTCGGCCTTCGCCGCTTTCTCGTTGAGGAACCACGACGCGCCGACGATGCCTTCGGCCTCGGGCACCAGGTTCTTGTCGTCGACGCCGAAGATGGCGCCGGCCAGGCTGCAGGCGTAGAAATTCACGTTGCCCGTGTCCTTGAGCGCCTTGATGATGTCGTAGACGTCGGGCGGCAATCCGGCCTTGGCCACGCGCTCGCGCACCCACGCGTCCTGCTCCGCGTGGCGGCCGTCCACTTTCAGCGACTCGGCGCCTTCCTTCGTGAGCGCCTTCACGGCCCAGTTCACGAACAGCATGTCGACCTTCGTGCCCTCTGCAGCGGCGAGGTAGGCGAACGCCAGCGGCGTGAGGATCTTGTCGTACGCGTCGTCGCGGACGACGATGGCCATGCTCTTCATCTGCTTCCCCTTCGGTTGTGGTGTTCGCGGTCGCGAACGTTCGAGTAACCGGACTTCAGGCCGCCACTGCGCGCCACGAGCTGTCCCAGACCTCGTCGAGGTAGTCGGGCAAGGGCCTGGGCAGGACGCCGTCGAGCCGCGCCGTGATCATCCGCAGCGCGCCGCCGAACAGGCAGGTCGAGGCCACCATCACGTCGATCGAGCGGATCTCGCCGCGGGCGATGCCCTCGAGGACGATCCGCCGCATGGATTCGAAGGGTTTCGACGAGCAGACGGGTTTCTCGTCGGGAATGAACTCGCGGTGCTTGACGTGCAGCATGAACGCCATCGAGACCGGGTCGTCTTCGGTGAGGTCGAACAGCGCGGCGACGATCGCCCGGCAGCGCTCTGCGGCGCCCCGGTGCCGGGCCGCAATGCCTGCGATCAGCGCGTCCATCCGGGCGGTCTGCTCTGCGTAGAGCGCGCGCGCGATGCCTGCCTTGTCGCCGAAGTGGTGGTAGATCGACCCGATGCTCACGTTCGACGCCCCGACGATGTCGTGCACCGAAGTGCCGAAGTAGCCGCGCTCGACGAACAGCGTCATGGCCGCGGCGAGCACCTCGTCCCGTGCCTGGCGCGGTGCCGGCCTGCGTCTTTCGGTCCCCACTCAAGCTCCTAGAACGAACGCTCGTTCTAGTCTAGCCGCCCGCTTCCCCCGAAGTCAACGTGCACCGCCGCCAGCCGCGCACGACGGCACCGCGACCGTCCCGTGCCGGAACGAAACCCGGCGCGGCGCGGTTCAGCCGTAGCGCCGAAAGACGGCGGCCGTCCCGTCGGCCCGCAGCAGCAGCACGTCGTAGGCGTCGCGACGGCCCCGGTACTCCGGCCCGTCCATCCCCGGCGAGCCGATCGGCATGCCGGGCACGGCCAGGCCGATCGCCGCCGGTCGCTCGGCGAGCAAACGACGGATGTCGGCGGCCGGAACGTGGCCCTCGATCGCGTAGCCGCCGACCACCGCCGTGTGGCAGGAGCCGAACCGCTCGGCGATGCCGAGGCGGGCGCGCGCGGCGGTGTTACCGGTTTCGTTGACCTTGACCCCGAACCCGCTGGCCTGGACGTGCGCGATCCAGTCCTTGCAGCAGCCGCAGGTCGGGCTCTTCCAGACCTCGATCAGCGACGCCTGCGCGCGCTGCGCGCCTGCCCAACGCGGCAGGCCGATGGCCAGCGCGCCGAGCACGAAGACCCGGCGCCCGGCCGCGCGCTCAGGTGAGGTCACGCTTCTTCTCCTCGAACTCGGCCTTGCCGATCTCGCCGCTCGCGTAGCGCCGCTTCAGGATCTCGAGCGCCGTCTCCGGGGCGGCGCCCGGCTGCATCGGCGCGCTCGCGGAACTGCGACCGAGCAGGCGCACGAGCACGATGATGCCGAGGATGACCAGCACCCACCAGAGGAGCCCGTGGATCATCCCGAGGCCCCAGCCCCAACCCCAACCATCGTATCCGCCCCACATCATCGAGACCTCCCGACCCGTTCACGCAGGCGCGACGCGACCCCACCGGGCACGTACGCGCCGCGCATCCGTGATGCCGACCCCGGCTACTGCGCCCCGCCCATCATCCACCACGGGCCGATGCGCCCGAGCTGCTGGCGCTGCTCCGGCGTCAGGACCTTGTCGATCCGCTCCGCTGCATCGAGCGAGCTCTCGAGCTGCTGCTGGCCGAGCTCGGACATGCGCTTGTGCGCCGCCAGGATCGCGGCGCGATCGCGCTTGCCGGACCAGGCGGCGTCTCGGATCCTTGCCATCTCGTCCTGCATCTGGCCGGCCACGGCCCAGCGCTTCTTGCGCAGCTCGTCGCCGATCTTCACGACCTCGTTGCGCTGGGCCTCGTCGAGTCCGAGCGCCGCGAGCGCGGGGCCGGCCACGCCCATCATGCCGCCGCCCATCATGCCGGGGCCCATCATGCCGCCGAAGCCCATCCCGGGTCCGTAACCGCAGCCGCCCATCATGCCCCCGCCCATGCCCTGCCAGGGGCCGTAGCCGCCACGAGGACCGGCGCCGGGCCCGCCCATCATCGGCCCGCCCGGACCCATCATCGCGGGACCCCAGGCGGGCGGCTGTGCGGGCGCCGCGGCCGGCTGGGCCAGCGCGAATCCGGAAGCCAGCAACAAGGTCGGCACGATCGACCCGACGAGCAAGCGTTTCACTGCGATCTCCTTGCGTTCGAAGCGACCCGGGAGTCGGGCGCATTTCCACTTCGACGATTATTCGCCTCGTTTCCGACGACGGGCTTGCCGCAAGGTTACATCTCGGTAATCCGCGGCAACCGACGCGGCTCGACGGGCACAATATCGTCACGACGCACGCGAGTCCGGCACAGGCATGAAGATTCTCATCGTCGAGGACGAGCGCAAGACCGGCGACTACCTCAGGCAGGGTCTCTCGGAGGCCGGCTTCGTCGCCGATCTCGTGCGCGACGGCATCGAGGGACGGCATGCCGCGCTGCACGACGACTACGATCTCGTGGTGCTCGACGTGATGCTTCCCGGCCTCGACGGCTGGCAGGTGTTGCGCGGGATTCGTGCGGCCGGCAAGCAGGTGCCGGTCCTGTTTCTCACCGCGCGCGACCAGGTCGAGGACCGCGTGAAGGGGCTCGAGGAAGGGGCGGACGACTATCTCGTGAAGCCGTTCGCTTTCTCCGAACTGCTCGCGCGCGTCCGCACGCTGCTCCGACGCGGCAAGACGCGGGTATCGAACCATCTGCGCGTTGCGAACCTCGAGCTCGACCTGATCCGTCGCCGCGCGACGCGCGACGGCCGCCGCATCGACCTGACCGCCAAGGAGTTCGCGCTGCTCGAGCTGCTGCTGCGTCGGCACGGCGAGATCCTGCCGCGGTCGCTGATCGCCTCGCAGGTCTGGGACATGAACTTCGACAGCGACACCAACGTCGTCGAGGTCGCGGTCCGACGCCTGCGCGCGAAGATCGACGACGACTTCGAGCCCAAGCTGATCCGCACCGTGCGCGGCATGGGCTACGTCCTCGAGGCGCCCGACGGCTCGTGATGCGGCTCCGCTCGATCACCGCCCGCCTGACGCTGCTCTTCGCGGTCGCATCGGCCCTCGTGCTGCTCGCCTTCGGCCATATCGTCGGCACGCTCGTCGTGACGCACTTCGAGATGCTCGATCGCGACGAGCTCGACGGCAAGCTCCAGCTCGTCCGTCACGTGATCGAGAAGGCCCCCGCGAACGGCGACCTCGCGCCGATGCGAAGCGAGCTGGCCGATGCGCTGGTCGGCCACCGCGGCCTGTCGGTGGTCGTTTCGGCGCCCGGAGCGCCTCCGCTGTTCGATTACGGGGACGCGGGCGTCGGCGCGGCACTGATCGAATCGGCCGCCGCAGACCCGCCCCCGGCGACGCCGGTCGTACGGACCATCGAGCGCGCCGGGCGCGTGTTCCGGGGAATCGTCGCGCCGGCCGATGTCCGGGCGCAGGGTCAGGGGCGCACATTCGTCGGGGTCGCGCTGGACGTCAGCCACCATCGCGACTTCATCGCGCAATTCCGCATCCGGTTGTGGCTCGCGATTGCTGCAGGGGTCGGCCTGGCTGCGCTCTTCGGATGGTTCGCGGCGCGGCGTGGCCTGGAGCCGCTGCGCGAGATGGCGCGCGTGGCCAAGAGCGTTTCGGCGACGCACCTCGGCAACCGCCTGCAGGCGAAATCGTTCCCTGACGAGCTCGTCGACCTCGCCGCCGCATTCAACGACATGCTCGCCCGCCTGGAAGACTCGTTCCGCCGCCTGTCCGAGTTCTCGTCGGATCTCGCGCACGAATTTCGCACGCCGATCAGCAACCTGATGACCGAGACGCAGGTCGCGCTGTCCAGGATGCGCTCGGCGGACGAATACCGGGAGGTCCTGTACTCCAACCTCGAGGAGCACGAACGACTCGCGCGCACCATCACCGACATGCTGTACCTGGCGCATGCCGATCACGGCCTGCTCGTGCCCGAGCCGGGACGGATCGACCTGTCGCTCGAGGTCCGCGAGTTGTTCGCCTTCTACGACGCGCTGGCCGACGAGCGCCACGTCGGACTCTCGCTTTCGGGCGAGGGCATCGTCGACGGCGACCGCCTGATGATGCGGCGCGCACTGAGCAACCTGCTCTCCAACGCCATGCGACACACGCCCCCCGGAGGCGACATCCAGGTGTCGATCGACACCGGCGTCGATGGCTCGGTTCGCCTGCGCGTCGCGAACCCGGGGCCGACGATCGCTGCCGAACATCTTCCGAGGCTGTTCGACCGCTTCTATCGAGTCGATGCGTCGCGCGTCAAGGAAGGCGACGGCTCCGGTCTGGGGCTCGCGATCACGAAGACGATCGTCGAGGCCCATCGAGGGAAGATCGGCGTCTCCTCGGCCGACGGCCGGACATGCTTCGAGATCGTTCTGCCCGGTCCGGCCTCGATCGATCGCCGCGTCGGCGCCGCATTCGAAGCGACGCGAACCGACTGACGAGCAACGTCGGCGCGACATGGGCGTCCTCCGGCGAGTGCGCCGGGCAATCATGACAAGGTTGTAACCGACGGGTCATGTCGGCGCCGGGGTCGCGATCCTATCTTGCCCGCCATGGGAATCGCACGGCGACCTGGCCTGTACATCGGATGCGCAATCTGGCTCGCCGCGTTCGGCGCCCGGGCGCAGACCCTCGCAAACGCCTTCGAGCAGGCATGGCTCCGCGACCCGATCGCCGCGACCCTCGATGCCCGAGGCGCCGAAGCGTCCGCGCGGGCCGACGCCGCCTCGGCCACGACGCCGGGTCCCGCCGCCGCGTCGTTCGGCGTCCTGAGCGACCGGATGAACCG
>JAHBZV010000095.1 GCA_019635275.1 Burkholderiaceae bacterium
GATCGGCGTCTTCCCGGTGCCGACCTCGATCGGCACCTGGTGGTTCGCCAGCAGCAACCGGAACTGTTCGAGGTAGTAGCGCCCGAACAGGTCGGGGCGCGTCAGCGTCGTCTCGTAGGTGCCCGGTCCGGCGACGAACCCGTAGCTGAGCCGCGAGTCGGCGCGTGCCACCGTCTCGGTCCGGACGCGCACGAACGGGTAGAACGCGTGCACGCGATGCGAAGGGTCTTGCCCCGCCACGAACCGCTGCACGGCCTCGCGCAGCCAGGCCACGCCGGCCTCGTAGATCGCGACGACCTGCGCCAGCGCCGCGGCCGGGTCGTCGTAGCGCTGCGGCGGAAAGAACGGCGGATTGTCCACGGCCGAGATTTCACTCGAGCGTTCTGATCTCGAACTCGCAGGCGTCGAGATCGGCGAGGATCCAGGTCGGCGGCGCGTGCAGACCCGCGATCGTGCCTGGATTGACCAGCCAGGCCGTGCCGCCCGAGACCGTCGCCTGTCGCGTCACCGACGCGCGGTGCGAGTGCCCGCAGCAGACGATGTCGTAGTCGCCGGTGCAGGCGATTCCCCGCGCGTAGTGCGGATAATGGGTCGCGAAAATGCGCCGGCCGCCGAGTTCGAGTTCGGCGTCGGCGCCGTGATAAACGAGCAGCCCGCCGGAATCCGCGCACATCCGGTGCAGCGCCATCGGGTCGCCGAGGTTGTTGCCGTGTACCGCGTGCACCGGCAGCCCCAGTGCGAGCAGCGGCTTGAGCGTGCCTGCGCCGATCACGTCGCCGCAGTGGACGACCGCCTGCGCGCCGTCCTGTTTTGCAGCCGACACGGCCGCCGCGAGCATCGGCGCGCGATCGTGGCTGTCCGAGACGATGCAGATCTTCACGACACCTCGGTTCCGATTCGATGATAGATTGTCCATGGGAAGCGACTCCATTCTATCGGTTGTCGCGCAGGCCCGATTCGCGCGACGGCCGGGTCGCACCGGGCCGGCAGGGCCAGGCAGCAACGCAACACCCAAGATGTCACGGGCACTGACGGTTTCCAGAGCGGCGCAGCTGGTGGGCGTTTCCAGGGCGGTCCTGCAGCGGATGATCCGTGCCGGCGAGCTGGCCCAGTTCGACGGGCTGGTCGAGATCGACGAGCTGCTGCGCGCGTTTCCGCTGGCGAATGTCGAGGACTCCGGCCTGCTCGAGAAGGTTGCCCGGATCCGCGAGGAGTCGTTCGGCCGCCGGGTGCGCGAGCACGTCCTGCCCTCGCCCGAGATCCTGTCGCAGCGCCTGTTCGCGCAGAGCCAGGAGCTCGCCGAGGTGCGCCGGCACCTGCAGGCGTATCACTCGCTCGTGGCCGCGACCATCGAGCGGCTGAACGTTCGTCCGGCCCCTGCGGGCCTGGCCGACGAGGCGCGCAACATGCTCGAGCGGGGGCTCGCGCGAGTGCTGGGCAGCGAATCCGACAACCGACTCGACGCCATGACCGACATGCTGAAGCTGGTGTACGCAAACGTGGTGGTCCGGCCCAGCGGACACGAGTTCCTCGTCCAGGGCAACGACAGCATCCTGCAGGCCGGGTTGAAAGCCGGGCTCGGGCTGAACTACGGCTGCGCGGGCGGCAACTGCGGGCTGTGCAAGGCGCGGGTCGTCTCCGGCGAGACGCGCCGCGTGCTGCACGCCGACTACAGCCTGTCGGAGGCCGAGCGCGCGCAAGGCTACGTGCTGCTGTGCGCACACACGGCGCTCGGCGACCTCGTCATCGAGACGCTCGAGGCCGGCAGCCCGGCGGACATCCCGCAACAGGAACTGGTCGCCAGGGTGCGCGCGATCCGCCCGCTCGGGCCGAACACGCTGCTGCTTCACCTGCAGGCACCGCGCAGCGCGCGGCTGCGCTTCCTGGCCGGCCAGGGCGCCACGCTCGGAATGGCGCACAACGGCGGCGACCTGCAGGCCACCTGGCCGATCGCGAGCTGTCCCTGCGACGACCGCAACCTCCACTTCCACGTTGCGCGCGACCCTGGCGACGCGCTCGCCGAGCACCTGTTCTCGGGCGCGGTCCGCGTCGGCGAGTCGCTGAACGTGCGCGGGCCCAGCGGCGACTTCGTGCTCGGCACCGAGGTGCCGCCGAGAGTCGCGTTCCTCGCCTGCGACACCGGCTTCGGCCCGGTCAAGAGCCTGATCGAGCACGCGATGGCGGCCGAGACCGTCGAGCGCTTCGCACTCTACTGGCTCGCTTCGCGCGAGGACGGCCACTATCTCGCGAACCAGTGCGAGGCCTGGGCCGATGCGTTCGACGAGTTCGGCTACTTCGCGGCCTCCGACGACGACCCGGCACGCGGCGCCGCGCTCGTCGCGAAGCGCGCGCTCGACGACGGCGACCCCGCAGCGAGCCGGTACTTCGTCGCCGGCCCGCAGGCATTCGTCGACGGCGCGATGCGCCGGCTGCGCGACGCCGGCGTGCCCGCGCAGGCGCTGCGTGCCGCAGTCTGCTGATTTCCGTCCCGGAAGCCACCCCATGAGCGACGCACTGAATTTCCTGGTCAAGGCCCGGCCCGAAGCCATGGGCCACTACTTCGCGTTCCTGAAGGACGCGGGCAAGCACCTCGACCCCAAGACCCGCAACCTGATCTCGGTGATCACCAAGGTGCATTCGCAGACCGAGCGCGGCCTGAAGCAGTACCTGAGGCGGGCACTGCGCGAGGGCGCGACGCCGGTCGAGGTGATCGACGCGCTGCTGATGGCGTTCCCGGCGCTCGGGCTGACGAAGATCAACTGGGCCGTCGACATCATCCTGTCGATGAACCTGCCGGGTTTCGACCCCGCGGCGCTCGGCGACGAGGCCGCCCGCTGGCACGACGTGATGGCCGAACGAGACCTGCCGGCCTCGGGCGCGGTCCGGATCCAGTGCGACGGGCGCACGCTGTTCGTCGCGCGCACCGCGTCGGGCGTGAAGGCCTACGACAGCCGCTGCCCGCACCAGGGCACCGACATCCCCGAACTCGCGCTCGAGGGCGGCACGCTCACCTGCCCGAAGCACGGCTGGGCGTTCGACGTGGCGAGCGGCGATTGCGTGAAGAACGGCACGACGCCGCTGACCCGTTTCGAGACGCGGGTCGAGAACGGCCGCTTGCTCGCATACTGGTGATCACCGGCCAACGGAGATTCCGATGCCGTATTTCGTGTTCCGGATCGCAGGCATCGTCGGCCTGCCCGAGCGCCTCGCCGAGGCACCCAGCTATCGCGAAGCCAAGGCGATCCTGCGCGAGTTGCGCGCGCGCGAGAGCGGCGACGCGGCCCCGATCCGGATGGTGTTCGCCGCCAACGAGATCGAGGCCGCCGACCTGCTCACGCAGCCGCGCGAGCCCGATCCGTCGCTGTACGGCGCGGACGACTGAGGCCGCCCGCACCGGCGCCTGGCCCTGCCTCGATTCGCGGCCCCGGTTCTCGCATGCCCCCGCCCGACGAGGACGCATTCCGCCGCCGCCGCGAGGCCGCGATCGGCCACGCCTGCCCGTTCGAGCGGGCGCTGTTGGCCCGATGCGCGGCCTGCGGCCTGGCGCGATCGGTGTTGCTGGCCGAGCGCGAGGCGATCGGCTGCCAGTCGCAGGCGGCGAGCGAACGTTGCCACGCGTACCACGACGAACTGCGCGCCGCCTCGCGATTCGCGCTTCGCGCCGATGCGTCCGCGCCGTGGCCGTTCTCGAAGGAGATCCGCCTGCAGTGCGGGGGCCTGATCGGCCTGCGACAGGCCCTCGACGAAGCCGGCGGCAGCGGCGAGCGCGCTGACGGCGCGCAGGGCGAGGGCGGCGGTGACACCGAGTCCGGCTCGGCCGATCCCGCCGCGCCGGTCGACGACGCCGACGCGGTGCTGCAGCGCGCGCTAGCGCGCTGGGGCAGCGTGGAGGCGCTGCCCTACTCGCGCGTCATCCGTGCGGTGATTCGCCACGAGCCGCGTCGACGAGCGCCTCGCTGAACGCCATTGCGCCGGCCGTCGCGCCCTCGCGCCACGCATCGAGCATGCGACGGGCCTGGGCGAGCCAGTGCCCGCGCTGTGCCGAGATCGCATCGGCCAGCGCCGACGAGGCGCCCGGCACGCCCTGTCCGGCGCCGCGCCAGCGCAGATAGCCGGCGCGCAGGTCGGGCGCGAGCAGGCCACGCATGCCCTCGAGATTGGCGAACCAGAAGTGAATCGACGCCCGCTCGTCGCGCTCGAGCAGCGTCGGCAGCGTGGACTCGCAATCGGCCAGCAGGTCGCGGATCGCGCGGGCGACGATCTCGCTGCGATGGTCGTCGAGCGCCGCGAGCATCTCTTCCCACTGCGCACCGAGCAGCGCGGCCGCGCGTCGCTCGCCCAGTTCGTGCAGGATCAGCGTCTCGGTCTCGGCGGTCGTGATGCGCTCGAGCGCCGCTTCGCGGTCGTCGCCGGCCTGCCAGGCGTCGACGGCGGCGCACAGTCCCTCGGCGGACGGGCGCTGTCGCGACAACTCGAGGCGGGTGCCCAGCCAGCGCCGCAGCACGTCGCGACGCACCAGCACCTGGTCGCCGCGGCTCGTGGCCATCGGCGGATTCAGGCCGCGCGCGTGCTCTCGCCCGGTGACGATGACGGTCGCGCCCTCGCGCACCTGAGACTGCACGCGCTCGGCGAGCACGAACTCGGGTCGGCGAAAGCGCGCCAGGCCTGCCGCGTAGACGAGCCCCAGCGAGCCGAGGCGCTCGTTGGCCGCCGCCTCGTCGAACGCGTCGACGCCTTCGCCGATCGGCAGCGCAGCGAAGGCCGGATCGGCCTGCTCCGCGAGCGCTTCCCAGTGCGCCTCGCGCGTCGCGATCCAGCGACCGACCTCGCCGCGGTCCGGCGCGAGGTCGAGCGGCAGGTCGCGCTCCCAGCGGAAGAACTCGCGCATCTGCAGCAGGTAGGTGCACAGCGAGAGATCCTGCGCGTGCACCGCATCGGCGAGGTCGCAGTTGCGCTGCACGGCCGCGGCCAGTCCCTCGATGCCGGGCATGAGCGCCTGCCTAGGCGACGTATCGCTTGCTGGCGCGGCGGCGACCCGGCTTGGACTTCTGGATGATCACGCCGCGGACCGCCGACAGGTCGGCGATCGGGATGTCGGGATAGGCGGGATTGAGCGGGCGCAGCAGCCAGTGGCCGGCGGCATCGCGCGCGAGTTGCCGGAAGATCCATTCGTCGTTGCAGCGCGCGAACACGAACGAGCCTTCGCTGACGAGCCCGTCGGGCTCGATCACGATGATCTCGCCCTCGGCGAACTCGGGAAGCATCGAGTCGCCGAGCACCATCAGCGCGAACGACTCGCCCGACGAACAGCCGCCCGCGTCGTGCCCGTCGGCGGGCACGTCGGCGCCGCCCGGGCCGAGCGCCTCGACGCGGATCGGAAAGACCCGCTTCGAGCCGTCGGATCCCTGCGCGCCCAACGCCGACTCAGATGTAGAGCTGGATGTCGGCCGAGCCGGCGAAATCGAGGAAGGTCGTCGCGCCGCCGAACTCGATGCCGTCGATGAAGTCGGACGGCTTGAACTCGAACAGGTCGACGGTCATCTGGCACGCGATGAACTTGACGTCGGCCTCGAGGCACAGCGAGCGCAGCTCCTCGAGCGAG
>JAHBZV010000096.1 GCA_019635275.1 Burkholderiaceae bacterium
CTGGCGATCCAGCGCGGCATCGAGGTCGGCCACGTGTTCTACCTCGGCACGAAGTACTCGGCGGCGATGCGGGCCGAGTTCGTCGACGTCGACGGCAAGTCGAAGCCGTTCGAGATGGGCTGCTACGGGATCGGCGTCACGCGTCTGGTCGGCGCAGCGATCGAGCAGAACCACGACGAGCGCGGCATCGTCTGGCCGCGCGCGATCGCGCCGTTCGAGGTCGCGGTCGTGCCGCTCGGCTACGCGAAGTCCGACGCGGTGCGCGCCGCCGCCGACGCGCTGTACGAGCAGTTGCTGGCCGACGGCGTCGACGTCGTGCTCGACGACCGCGACGAGCGGCCGGGCGCGATGTTCGCCGACTGGGAGCTGATCGGCGTGCCGGTGAGGGTCACGGTCGGCGAGCGCAGCCTGAAGGAGGGGCGAGTCGAGCTGCTGGTGCGGCGGGGCATGCAGTCGGAGGCGGTGCCTGTCGGGGATGCGGCGCCGGCTGTCCGGCGCCTGCTTGCAGGCTGACGACGGACGCGGTCTCATCGGGCGATGAGGAACATCCTGCTCCTGGTCCTGGTGGTTTGCGCCGCGCTGGCGGGCCTGGTGCTGGCCGACCCGGCGCATGCCGGCGCGCAGCAGTACGAGCCGCTCAGCGCGTCGGTGCGCACCGCGCTCGCCGCCGCGGTCAGTGGCGACGACGAGCCGCCGCGGCCTCAGTTCGTCTCGCTCGACGAGAAGCTCGACTGGCTCACCGCGATGTCGAGCCGGCTGCCGCGGCGCTGGAAGCCCGACTTCCAGCAGCGCATCGAGTTCCTGAATACGGTGCGCTACGAGGCGCAGCGTGCAGGCCTGGATCCGCAGCTCGTGCTGGGCCTGATCGAGGTCGAGAGCTACTTTCGCCGCTACGCGATCTCGCAGGCAGGCGCGCGCGGCTACATGCAGGTGATGCCGTTCTGGACCGGCGTGATCGGCGACGGCGATCCGTCGAAGCTGTTCGACATGCGCACCAACCTGCGCTACGGCTGCACGATTCTTCGGCACTACCTCGACATCGAGCGTGGCGACCTGTTCCGCGCGCTCGGCCGCTACAACGGCAGCCTCGGCCGCCCCGAGTACCCGAACGCGGTGCTGCGCGCCTGGAAGCGCTGGGAGGTCAGGCCGGCCGAGCGTGCTCCGGCCGAGCGCATCGCGTCGAACCGGCCCCCGGCGTCCTAGCGCGGGAGCCATCCCGGCGGCCACGCTGCGCCGCCCGGCGCATCGCTGCGCTCACGGCTGCGCTGGCGGCCGCGCTGGCGGCTTCGCCCCGACGATCCTCGCCAGCAGTCGCGCCAGTTGGCGACGCTCCTGCGGCGTGCAGCCGTCGGCGAGCGCCTCGTCGTGCGCGCGCAGTCGCGCCCTCAGGTCGGCGAGCGCCGTCGCGCCGTCGGCGGTCAACGTCAACGACTTCTCGCGGCGGTTCGATCCTGCGCCGGCGGCGATCCAGCCGCGCGCGGCCAGGTGCCGGATGATCGCGACCAGGTTCGAGCGCTCGACCGCCATCGCGGTGGCGAGCGCGCTGGGCCGGATGCCCGGATTGCAGGCGACGAGTTCGAGCGCGGTGAAGCGCGCCGGCGTCACGCCGGTGCCCGCGAAAGCGCGCGAGAATCCCTGCATGTTCGCGAGATCGGCGAGGTGGATCAGGTAGCCGATCGCATGTTGCAGCGCGCCATAGGCGACGGCGCCCCCCGGGCCTTCGGGTTGCCGAGCATTGCGCGTAGACATGATGATTGTTATAACGCATAGCAATCCGGGAGGGCAAATGAATCTCGCATCGAACCTGGAGCGCTGGGCCGCTGCGAAGCCGTCCCATCCGGCTGTCCTGTT
This sequence comes from Burkholderiaceae bacterium, assembly GCA_019635275.1. Lineage (GTDB taxonomy): Bacteria > Pseudomonadota > Gammaproteobacteria > Burkholderiales > Burkholderiaceae_E > Zeimonas. The sequence goes on from JAHBZV010000096.1 coordinate 1,852, forward strand.
CGAGGGGCGCCGCATCGGCTATGGCGAGCTCGACGCGGCCGCGTCGCGCCTGGCGCACGCGCTGCGCGCGCACGGGGTCGCCGCGGGCGATCGCGTTGCGTTGTTCCTGCCGAACATCCCCGAGTACCTGGTCGCGTACTACGCGGCGCAGAAGATCGGCGCGATCACGGTCTCGATCAACGCGATCTTCCGGACGGCCGAGGTCGAGTACCTGGTCGGCGATTCGGGCTCGAAAGTGGTGTTCACTGTCGGCGAGCTCGCCCAGTTCGTGCCGCGCGAGCGCTGCCCGGGCCTCGAGCACGTCGTGATCTGCGAAGGCGAAGCGCCGGCCGGCGCCGCGACGCTCGGCCAATGGTGCGCGGGGCGCGACGCGAGCCTGCCCGGCGTCGATTGCGCCGCCGACGCGCCCGCTTCGTTGCTGTATTCGTCGGGGACGACCGGCTTCCCGAAGGGCGTGACGCTCACGCAGTCGAACATCGCGTCGAACATCGCCACGGCCGCGAAGTGCTCGGGCTACCGCCCCGACGACCGCCTGGCCGCGTTCCTGCCGCTGTTCCACGTCTACGGCCAGAACTACATCATGAACGCCGCCGTGCTGGCCGGCGCGACGCTGGCGCTGTTCCGCCGCTTCGTGCCCGACCAGGTGCTCGAGGCGATCGGGCGCGAGCGCATCACGATGTTCTTCGGCGTGCCGACGATCTTCATTGCGTTGCTGTCGATGGACCTGTCGAAATACGACCTGTCGTCGATCCGCTACGAGATGTCGGCGGCGGCGACGATGCCCGAGGAGATCTCGCGGCGCTGGACCGAGCGCTTCGGGCGCCGCGTCTACGAGGGCTACGGCCTGACCGAGTGCTCGCCGTTCGCCTGCTACAACGACCTGGTCGAGCACCGTTTCGGCTCGGTCGGGCGCGCGGTGGAGGGTTTCGAGCTCGCGATCTTCGACGAGGCCGACCGCGAGCTGCCGCGCGGCGAGTGGGGCGAGATCGTGATCCGCGGCCCCGGCGTGATGAAGGGCTACTGGAACCGGCCCGAGGACAGCGCGCAGGCGCTGCGCGGCGGCTGGCTGCACTCGGGCGACATCGGCCGCATGGACGCCGACGGCTACGTCTTCATCGTCGACCGCGTGAAGGACATGATCAACCTGTCCGGGTTCAAGGTGTGGCCGGCCGAGGTCGAGCAGTACCTGTACAAGCTGCCGCAGGTGCAGGAGGTGGCGGTCTACGGGCTGCCGCATCCCGAAAAGGGCGAACAGGTGGTGGCGGCGGTCGTGCCCAGGCCGGGCCAGCCGCTGACCGCCGACGAGGTCATCGCGTACTGCCGCGCCAACATCGCCGCCTACAAGGTGCCGGCGCGGGTCGACATCGTGAGCGAATTGCCCAAGAGCCCTACAGGGAAAATCCTGAAGCGCGTGTTGCGCGACCAGGCCGGGAAGCCGTGATAGCCTGACCGACGATTCAGACAGCGGACCTGCGGCAACCTCGAGAGCGGGGCGCCGCTTCACACGAAACGAGGAGGAGACCATGAGCAAGGTGACCCGTCGAGACTTTCACCGGATGGCGGCCGCTTCGGCGATCGTCGGCGGCAGCACGCTCGCTGCGCCGGCGATCGTGCGCGCGCAGCCGAAGAAGCTGAAGGTCGGCGTGCTGCTGCCGCGCTCGGGCGTGCAGGCCTTCATCGGCCAGTCGTGCCAGCTCGGCGCCGACATCTCGCCGGCGCTGATCCGCGACATGTACGGCGTGGACCTCGAGCTGATGAACGCCGACACCGAGACCAACGTCGAGGTCGCGCGCTCGCGGGCCGAGAAGCTGATCAACGACGGTGCGCAGGTGCTGGTCGGCCCCTTCGACTCGGGCGCCGCCGGGGCCATCGCGCAGGTGGCCGAGCAGCGCAAGGTCCCGTTCGTGATCAACATCGCGGCCGCGCCGCAGATCACCGAGCAGGGCTACAAGTACACGGTTCGCAACTTCCCGACCGCGGTCGACCTCATCCGCAACGGGCTGGCGCTCACCCGCGACCTGTTCCAGGCCACCAGCACGGCGCCGCGTACCGCGGTGTTCATGCACGTGAACGACACGTTCGGCACGTCGATGGCCAACGGCATCAAGGCGATCCTGCCGCGGCTCGACTTCCTGCCGTTCAAGGTCGTCGACACGATCTCGTACGACCCGGCCGCGCGCGACCTCTCGGTCGAGGTGGCGAAGGCCAAGGCGACCAACGCCGACTTCATCATGCTGGTGAGCCGCCTGAACGACGCGATCCTGCTGGTGCGCGAGCTGGTCAAGCAGCGCTGGTCGCCGCAGGGGATCATCAGCCCGGGGTCGCCGGGAATGTACGAGGCGCAGTTCTACAAGGCGCTCGGCAACAAGTACTCCGACTACGCGATCTCGAACGTGCCCTGGTACAACCCCAAGGCCGCGCTCACGCAGCGGGTCGACGCGGCGTTCCGCAAGCAGTTCCCGAAGGAAAACCTCAAGTTCCACGCGCTCAACGTCGGCTTCACGTTCGAGGCGATGATGATCGCGGCCGACGCGTTCAAGCGCGCCGGCAGCGCCGACGGCACGGCGCTCGCGGAGGCGATCCGCAAGACCGACATCGCCGAGCGGATGATGGTCGGCGGGCCGATCCGCTTCGACGCGAAGGGACAGAACACGCAGATCGCGTCGGCCTGCATCCAGAACCGCAACGGCGAGCCGGTGGTGGTGCTGCCGAAGGCGGCCGCCCAGATGGCGCCGGTGTATCCGGTGCCCGCCTGGCAGGCGCGCGGCTAGGCGAGGGCGATCACGGAGTACGCCGGGGCCACCCCGGCGGAGTCGCCTGCGTGCCCATCGACGCGATCGTCAACATCGTCGTCAGCGGCCTGCTGACCGGACTGGTCTACGGGCTGATGGCGCTCGGCCTGTCGGTCATCTACGGCGTCGTGCGCATCGTCAACTTCGCCCACGGCGAGCTGATGACGTTGGCGATGTACGCGGCCGTCTTCGCGTTCGCGCTGGCCGGGCTCGACCCGTTGTGGATGCTGGTGCCGGTGGCGCTGGCGTTCTTCGGCATCGGATACGTGCTGCAGCGCGGGCTGATCAATCCGTTCATCGATCGGCCCGAGCACTCGCAGTTCATGTTGCTGCTGGCGCTGGCGCTGGTGCTTGTCAACGGCCTGCTCGTTGCGTTCGGCCCCGACGCGCGCAACGTCCAGGTCGACTACGCGCTCGATTCCTACCAGATCGGCCCGCTGCTCGTCGACAAGGTGCGCGTCATCTGCGCAGTGGTCGCGCTGGCGGCCTGCGCGGTGCTGTTCGCGATCTTCCGCTATACGCCATTCGGCAAGGCGATCCGCGCCTGTGCCGACAACCTGCTCGGCGCGCAGGTGGTCGGCCTGAACGTCCGGCACCTCTACGCGCTGACCTTCGGGCTGGGCACGGCCTGCGTCGGCGTCGCCGGGTGCCTGCTCACGCTGCTGGTCGACGTGACGCCGACCTCGGGTCCGGCCTACACGCTGCTCGCGTTCGTCATCGTGATCATCGGCGGGCTCGGCTCGATGGTCGGCGCGCTCGCCGGCGGCGTGCTGATCGGCGTGTCCGAGTCGGTTGCCGGGTTGCTGATCACGCCCTCGGCCAAGAGCATGCTGTCGTTCGCGCTGCTGATCCTCGTGCTCGCGTTCAGGCCGCAGGGCCTGTTCAAGGGCAAGTAGGCCGATGGATCGCTCGCGCGTCGCG
>JAHBZV010000097.1 GCA_019635275.1 Burkholderiaceae bacterium
CGAGTCGTCGAGGCGACCCAGCTGCGACTCGGACAGGTTCGAGATGTCGCGCGTGATCTCCTCGGAGCCCAGCTTGGTGTCGCGGGCGAGCACCGACAGCTCCTCGATGTGGATCGAGGTGTAGCGGTCGTCGGCGACGACCTTCTCGGAGATGAGGATCGAGTCCTCGAAGTTGTAGCCGTTCCAGGGCATGAACGCGACCAGCATGTTCTGGCCGAGCGCCAGCTCGCCGAGGTCGGTCGAGGCGCCGTCGGCGATGACGTCGCCCTTGACGATCACGTCGCCCTTCTTGACGATCGGTCGCTGGTTGATGTTCGTGTTCTGGTTGCTGCGCGTGTACTTGATCAGGTTGTAGATGTCGACACCGACCTCGCCCGCTGCGGCCTCGGCGTCGTTCACGCGCACCACGATGCGCTCGGCGTCGACGTAGTCGACCACGCCGCCGCGCAGCGCCGCGACCACCGTTCCCGAGTCGACCGCGCAGGTGCGCTCGATGCCGGTGCCGACGACGGGCTTCTCGGGACGCAGGCAGGGAACGGCCTGGCGCTGCATGTTCGAGCCCATCAGCGCGCGGTTGGCGTCGTCGTGCTCGAGGAACGGAATGAGCGAAGCCGCGACCGAGACGATCTGCGACGGCGCCACGTCCATGTACTGCACGTGCTCGGGCGACGTGAGTTCGGATTCGCCTGCCTTGCGCACCGACACAAGGTCGCCGGTGAGCCGGTTGTTCGCGTCGACCGCGGCGTTGGCCTGCGCGATGACGTAGCGGCCTTCCTCGATCGCCGACAGGTAGTGGATCTCGTCGGTGACGCGGTTGTCGACCACCTTGCGGTACGGCGTCTCGAGGAAGCCGTACTCGTTCAGGCGCGCGTACAGCGACAGCGAGTTGATCAGGCCGATGTTCGGGCCCTCGGGCGTCTCGATCGGGCACACGCGTCCGTAGTGCGTCGGGTGCACGTCGCGCACCTCGAAGCCGGCGCGCTCGCGGGTCAGGCCGCCCGGACCCAGCGCCGAGACGCGCCGCTTGTGCGTGATCTCGGACAGCGGGTTGGTCTGGTCCATGAACTGCGAGAGCTGCGACGAGCCGAAGAACTCGCGGATGGCGGCGCTGATCGGCTTGCTGTTGATCAGGTCGTGCGGCATCAGGTTCTCGGTCTCGGCCTGGCCGAGGCGCTCCTTGACCGCGCGCTCGACCCGCACGAGGCCGGCGCGGAACTGGTTCTCGGCCAGCTCGCCGACGCAGCGCACCCGGCGGTTGCCCAGGTGGTCGATGTCGTCGATCTCGCCCTTGCCGTTGCGCAGGTCGACCAGGATCTTGATGACCGCGAGGATGTCCTCGTTGGTCAGCGTCATCGGGCCGGTGAGCTCCTCGCGGCCGACGCGCCGGTTGAACTTCATGCGGCCGACCTTCGACAGGTCGTACGCGTCCTCGCTGTAGAACAGCCGGTTGAACAGCGCCTCGACCGCGTCTTCGGTGGGCGGCTCGCCGGGGCGCATCATGCGGTAGATCGCGATCCGCGCGGCCAGCTGGTCGGCGGTCTCGTCGACGCGCAGCGTCTGCGAGATGTACGGGCCCTGGTCGAGGTCGTTCGTGTAGATCGCGCGGATCTCGCGGACGTTGGCCGCGCGCAGCTTCTTCAGCAACTCCTCGGTCAGCTCGTCATTGGCCTTCGCGACGACCTCGCCGGTCTCGGCGTCGACGACGTTGTGCGCGAGCGTGCGCCCGAGCAGGTAGTCCTCGGGCACCGACACGTGTTTCATGCCGGCCGCTTCCATGTCGCGGATGTGCTTGGCGTTGATCCGCTTGTCCTTCGCGACGATGACCTTGCCGTCGCGGTCGGTCAGGTCGAAGCGCGCGATCTCGCCGCGCAGCCGCTCGGGGACGAGCTCGAGCTGCGCGCCCTCGTCCATCAGCCGGAAGCTGTCGAACACGAAGAAGTGCGCGAGGATCTGCTCGGGCGTGAGGCCGATCGACTTCAGCAGGATCGTCACCGGCATCTTGCGGCGCCGGTCGACGCGGAAGTACAGGATGTCCTTCGGGTCGAACTCGAAGTCGAGCCACGAGCCGCGGTAGGGGATGATCCGCGCCGAGAACAGCAGCTTGCCCGAGCTGTGCGTCTTGCCGCGGTCGTGCTCGAAGAACACGCCCGGCGAGCGGTGCAGCTGCGACACGATGACGCGCTCGGTGCCGTTGACGATGAACGAACCCGTGGTCGTCATGAGCGGGATCTCGCCCATGTAGACCTCCTGCTCCTTGACCTCCTTGACCGTCGGCTTGGCGGCCTCGCGATCCATGATCACCAGGCGCACCTTCGCGCGCAGCGGCGCGCAGTAGGTGAGGCCGCGCTGCTGGCACTCCTTGACGTCGAACGGGGCGTTGCCCAGCGCGTAGTTGACGAACTCGAGCCGGGCGAACTCGTTGTGCGAGACGATCGGGAAGATCGAGCCGAACGCCGCCTGCAGGCCTTCGGGCTTGCGCATCTCCGCCACGACGTCGGCCTGCAGGAACTGCTGGTACGACTCGATCTGGGTCGTCAGCAGGTAGGGCACGTCGAGCACCACGCGCCGCTTGGCGAAGCTCTTGCGGATGCGCTTTTTCTCGGTGAACGAGTACTGGGAAGGGGTGGCCATGAACACTCCGTGTCTTGTTCAGACAAGTGGGGCGGAAACGGATGCTGGGAACGGGGTTCCGGAGAACGGGGTTTGCCGGCTCGGGGTGAACCGGCAAGCCGCGGCCTCCGCGGGCAATCGCGCCGCGCAGACGCGAAAACCCGGAACCGCCCACCCCGTCGGGAGGGCGGCGTCCGGGTATCGCTTGCGCTCGGTGTACAACCCGGGTCTTACTTGAGCTCGACTTTCGCGCCGGCGTCTTCGAGTTGCTTCTTCAGCGCCTCGGCATCGGCCTTGCTGATGCCTTCCTTGACGGGCTTCGGCGCGCCGTCGACGAGGTCTTTCGCCTCCTTCAGGCCCAGGCCGGTGGCCGCGCGAACGACCTTGATGACCTCGACCTTCTTCTCGCCGGCGGCGTTGAGCATGACGGTGAACTCGGTCTGCTCCTCGGCGGCCGGGGCGGCGGCGCCGGCAGCCGGCGCTGCGACGGCGACGGCGGCGGCAGCAGCCGAGACGCCGAACTTGTCTTCCATCAGCTTGATCAGTTCCGACAGCTCGAGCACCGACATGCCGGCGATCGCGTCGAGGATTTCAGTCTTGTTGAGTGCCATTTGGGATAACTCCGTTCAGTTCGGGATGGGTTGCGTGTTCCGGGAATGGATACGTCGATCGGGTCCGATGCTCAGGCGCCCGCCTGCTCTTTCTGGTCGCGCACGGCGGCCACGGTGCGGACGAAACGGCCCGGCACCTCGTTGAGCGTGCGAACGAACTGCGCGATCGGCGCCTGCATCGTGCCGAGCAGCCTTGCCAGCAACTCCTCGCGGCTGGGCATCGAGGCGAGGGCCTTCACGCCGTTCTCGTCGAGAACGCTGTTGGCCATCGCCCCTGCCTTCAGGACCAGCTTGTCGTTGTCCTTGGCAAAGGCGTTCAGCACCTTCGCGGCCGAGACGGGATCGGGCGACATGCCGTAGATCAGCGGGCCGACCAGCTTGTCGGACAGCTTCTCGAACGGCGTGCCGGCGACCGCGCGGCGCGCGAGCGTGTTCTTCAACACGCGCAGGTAAACACCCTGGTTCCGCGCCTGCTTGCGCAGCGCGGTGATCGCACCGACTTCCAGACCACGGTACTCTGCGACGATGATCGCCTGCGCCTTCGCCACTTCGGCGGAGACTTCGGAGACCACTGCCGCTTTCGCTTCACGATTGAGAGCCACGGTCTTGCTCCAGGTATTGGGCGCCGATGCTTCCGACGCCCGTTTCTACACGGCGACCGAGTGCGAGTCTCGTTGCAACCACAGTCCGGGACGAACTGGACTTGCGAAAAAACTCCCGCTTCGGGACCGCCATCTGCGCAGGGTTGCGGAAAACTCCGCCGATTAAGGCTTCGGGCCGGACTGGCCCTCGGCGCCCTGCGGTCTTTGACAACCCGCTGGCCGGATTCGCCGACGGGAAGGGCGTCCCCCTCGCCGTCGCCGGGCCCGGCCAGCGGCCCAAAGTTCCTTTCCTTGCGGCTTCGCGCCCCGCGTCAGGCTGCCGTCGCAGCCGCGGAGAACGCCGCCGGATCGACTTTCACGCCGACGCCCATCGTGCTCGACAGCGCCACCTTGCGCAGGTAGATGCCCTTGGCGCCCTGCGGACGCGCGCGGTTCAGCGCTTCGACCAGCGCCTTCAGGTTGGTCTCGAGCTGCTCGACGCCGAACGACGCCCGGCCGATCGAGGCGTGCACGATCCCGCCCTTGTCGGCGCGGTACTGCACCTGGCCGGCCTTCGCGTTCTTCACCGCGTTGGCGACGTCGGGCGTGACCGTGCCGACCTTGGGGTTCGGCATCAGGCCGCGCGGGCCGAGGATCTGGCCGAGCGTGCCGACGATCTTCATCGCGTCGGGCGAGGCGATGACGACGTCGAAGTTCAGGTTGCCCGCCTTGACCTGCTCGGCGAGGTCTTCCATGCCGACGATGTCGGCACCGGCCGCCTTCGCAGCCTCTACCTTGTCGCCCTGCGTGAACACCGCGACGCGAACCGTGCGGCCGGTGCCCGCCGGGAGCACCACCGAGCCGCGAACGACCTGGTCGGACTTGCGCGGGTCGACGCCGAGCTGCACGGCGACGTCGATCGATTCGTCGAACTTCGCGGTCGCGCAGCTCTTGACGACCGTGAGCGCGTCGGCCAGCGGGTAGGCCTTCTGGCGATCGACCTTGGCGTGGATCGCCTTCGTGCGTTTGCTGAGCTTCGCCATTTACAGGCCCTCCACCGTGATGCCCATGCTGCGCGCCGAGCCCGCGACGGTGCGAACCGCGGCATCCATGTCGGCGGCCGTGAGGTCGGGCATCTTGGCCTTGGCGATCTCCTCGGCCTGCGCGCGCGTGATCGAGCCGACCTTGTCGGTATGCGGCTTGGCCGAGCCCTTCTCGACCTTGGCCGCCTTCTTGATCAGCACCGTGGCCGGCGGCGTCTTCATCACGAAGGTGAAGCTCTTGTCGGCGTACGCGGTGATGACCACCGGAATCGGCAGTCCGGGCTCGACGCCCTGGGTCTGCGCGTTGAACGCCTTGCAGAACTCCATGATGTTCAGGCCGCGCTGGCCCAGCGCCGGGCCGATCGGGGGGGCGGGATTGGCCTTGCCGGCCGGCACCTGCAACTTGACGAAACCGACTATCTTCTTGGCCATTGCTGGCTTGCTCCTGTTTGAGTCCAAACGCCCGGTCGGCCTCGCGGCCTACTGGAGCTCCTCGTTGCGCGGCGGGCATGCCGCCGCAGTCTTCAAACCTTCTCGACCTGCCCGAATTCGAGCTCGACCGGCGTGGCACGTCCGAAGATCGTCACCGATACGCGCAGGCGGCTCTTCTCGTAGTTGACTTCCTCGACGTTGCCGTTGAAGTCGGTGAACGGGCCCTCGCGGACGCGCACCATCTCGCCGACCTCGAAGAGCGTCTTCGGCTTGGGCTTCTCGAC
>JAHBZV010000098.1 GCA_019635275.1 Burkholderiaceae bacterium
GGACCTGCTGCTCGACGCCCCGCTCGCGCTCGGCGAGCCGGCCTCCGAGGCGCAGGCGCTCGCCGAACTGCGCGAGTTGGCCGGACGCAACGAACTCTGGCGCAGCTACATCGGAGCGGGCTACCACGGCACGATCGTCCCCGAGCCGATCCGCCGCAACCTGCTCGAGAACCCGGGCTGGTACACCGCCTACACCCCATACCAGGCCGAGGTCGCGCAGGGGCGCCTCGAGGCGTTGCTGAACTTCCAGCAGATGGTCGTCGACCTGACCGGCCTTCCGGTCGCCAACGCGTCGCTGCTCGACGAGGCGACCGCTGCGGCCGAGGCGATGGCGATGGCGCGACGCGCGTCGAAATCGAAGGCGAATCGCTACCTGGTCGACGCGGCCACCCACCCGCAGGTGCTGGCGGTCGTGAGCACGCGCGCGAAATGGATGGGCATCGAGGTCGTGGTCGACGACGCCTTGCGTGCGCTCGCCGGCGACGCCGCGGCCGGATTCTTCGGCGCGCACCTGCAGTCGCCGGACACGTTCGGCCGGCTGCGCGACTTCTCGGCCCCGATCGCGGCGCTGCGCGCCGCCGGCGGCCGCGTCACCGTCGGCTGCGACCCGCTGGCGCTGCTGCTCGCGAGATCTCCCGGCGCGATCGGCGCCGACATCGCGATCGGCTCGGCGCAGCGCTTCGGCGTCCCGATGGGCTATGGCGGGCCGCACGCAGCGTTCATGTCGGCGCGCGACGACCTGCTGCGCACGATGCCGGGCCGGATCATCGGCGTCTCGCACGACGCGGCCGGCAACCCGGCGCTGCGGATGGCACTGCAGACGCGCGAGCAGCACATCCGGCGCGAGAAGGCGACCAGCAACATCTGCACCTCGCAGGCGCTGCTGGCGAACATGGCGGGGTTCTACGCGGTCTACCACGGCCCGCAGGGGCTGACGCGGATCGCGCTGCGCGTCAACGCGATGGCGCGGCTGCTCGCCCGGCTGCTCGCGCGGACCGACGGCGGCCCGCGCCCGCTGCACGACAGCTACTTCGACACGCTGGTCTTCGACCTCGGCGCCGACGCCGAAGCGGTGCGCGCGCGCGCGCGGGCGCTTCGGATCAACCTGCGCGAGTTCGCGGCCGAAGGCGGCCCGCAGGGGCGCGTCGGCGTCGCGCTCGACGAGACGGTGACGCTTGCCGACGTCGCCGACCTCGCCTTCGTGCTCGGCGGCCGCCGCGTCGACGCGTCAGCGCTCGACGCGGCGGCCGCGTCGCTCGGGCTCGAACCCGACTCGATCGCCCCCGCTCTGCGCCGCGCCGACTCGGTGCTCACGCATCCGGTGTTCAACCGCCACCGCAGCGAGACCGAGTTCGTCCGCTACCTGAAGAAGCTGGAGAACCGCGACATCTCGCTGGTGCACTCGATGATCCCGCTCGGCTCGTGCACGATGAAGCTCAACGCCGCCGCGGAGATGGCGCCGGTGACCTGGCCCGAGTTCGCGAACCTTCACCCGTTCGCGCCACGCGAGCAGGCGGCGGGATACGCCGCGATGCTCGGGCAACTCGGCGCGTGGCTCGCCGAGATCACCGGCTTCGCCGCGGTGTCGTTCCAGCCGAACTCCGGCGCGCAGGGCGAGTACGCGGGCCTGCTGGCGATCCGCCACTACCTGGCGGCGCAGGGGCAGGCGCACCGCGACGTCTGCCTGATCCCGGCCTCGGCGCACGGCACGAACCCCGCGTCGGCGCACATGATGGGGCTGCGCGTGGTCGTCGTCGCCTGCGACGCGCAGGGCAACATCGACGTCGCCGACCTGGGTCGCCGGATCGACGAGCATCGGGACTCGCTCGCCGCGCTGATGGTCACCTATCCGTCGACGCACGGCGTGTTCGAGGCGTCGATCGTCGAAGTCTGCCGCTTGGTGCACGCGGCCGGCGGGCAGGTCTACATGGACGGCGCGAACCTGAACGCGCAGGCCGGCCTCGCCAAGCCGGGCCTGATCGGCGCCGACGTCTGCCACATGAACCTGCACAAGACCTTCTGCATCCCGCACGGCGGCGGCGGCCCCGGCATGGGCCCGATCGCGGTCGCGGCGCATCTCGCGCCGTTCCTGCCGGCCGAGCCGTTCCCGCTGCCGGCGGCGAGCACCGGCGCGCGCGAGGCGGCGCGCGCCGCGGCCGGCGACGCCGCGGTGTCGGCCGCGCCGTTCGGCAGCGCGCTGATCACGACGATCTCGTGGATGTACATCCGCATGATGGGCGCGAGCGGAATCCGCAAGGCCACCGAAGTCGCGATCCTGAACGCGAACTACGTGGCGCAACGGCTCGCGCCGTACTTCCCGGTGCTCTACCGCGGCCGCAACGGCGAGGTCGCGCACGAGTGCATCCTCGACATGCGCAACCTGAAGGCCGACTACGGCGTGAGCGCCGAGGACGTCGCCAAGCGATTGATGGACTACGGCTTCCACGCGCCGACGCTGTCGTTCCCGGTCGCCGACACGCTGATGGTCGAGCCGACCGAGTCCGAATCGCAGGCCGAACTCGACCGCTTCTGCGAGGCGATGATCGCGATCCACGGCGAGCTGCAGCGCATCGCGTCGGGCGAATTCGACCGCGACGACAATCCGCTCAAGGGCGCGCCGCACACGGCCACCGAGATCGCCGGCGAGTGGACGCACGGCTACAGCCGCGAGGAGGCGGCTTTTCCGCTGCCCTGGGTGCGCGAGGCGAAGTTCTGGCCGAGCGTGAAGAGGATCGACAACGCCGCGGGCGATCGGCACCTCGTGTGCACCTGCCCGCCGGTGGCGGACTACGCGAACCACGGAGGCGCGCAATGAGCGAACCGGACCAGGGCGCATTGCGGCGCATCCCGCTGCACGCGCTGCACGCGGAGCACGGCGCGAAGTTCGGCGCCTTCGCCGGCTACGAGATGCCGATCCAGTATCGGGCAGGCCTGAAGGCCGAGCACCTGCACACCCGCGAGCGCGCGGGCCTCTTCGACGTCTCGCACATGGGCCAGCTGCGGATCCGCGCGGCCGACGACCGGCCGGCCACGCTGCACGCGCAACTCGAGGCGGCGCTGCCCGTGGACTTCGAGGGCTGGCCGCACGCGACGCAACGCTACTCGCTGCTGCTGAACGAGCGGGGCGGCATCGAGGACGACCTGATGCTGGTCCACCTCGTAGACGGCGCGCGCGCCGAAGTCCGCATGGTGGTGAACGCAGGCAATCGCGACGCCGACCTGCGGCTGCTGCGCGAACGCTGCCCGAAGCTGGTCATCGAATGGGTCGACGCGGCGCTCGTCGCGCTGCAGGGACCGGCCGCCGAGGCCGCGCTCGCGGCGCTCGACCCGGCCGCCGCACCGCTGCGCTTCATGCAATCGGCGACGCTGCGGCTGCTCGGCGCCGAATGCTTCACCACCCGCTCGGGCTACACCGGCGAGGACGGCTACGAGATCTCGCTGCCGCTCGCGCAGGCCGACGCGATCGTGCGCCGGCTGCTCGAGAATCCGGCCGTGCAACTCGCCGGGCTCGGCGCGCGCGACACGCTTCGCCTCGAAGCGGGCCTGCCGCTTCACGGTAGCGACATCGACGCGTCGACGACCCCGGTGGAGTCGGGCCTGGCGTTCGCGATCCCGCGCTCGCGCCGCGCAGGCGGCGCGAAGGCGGGCGGCTTTCCCGGCGCGGCCACGATCCTCGCGCAGCTCGCCGAAGGCGCGCCGCGCAGGCTGGTCGGGCTGGTCTCGCACGAGCCGGTGCCGATCCGCGCGCACGCGGCGATCGTCGCGCCCGACGATCGCGTGGTGGGCGAGGTCACGAGCGGGACGGTCTCGCCCACGCTCGGCCATCCGGTCATGCTGGCGCGCGTCGAGCGTGGCGCGCTCGACGACGCGACCCGCGCGCCGCTGCGCGCGGTCGTGCGCGACCGGCGCCCCGGCGTGATGCCCACGCCGCTGCCGTTCGTGCCCAAGCGCTACAAGCGCTGAGCGTCCGGCGCGCGCTTCGGGGTTTCCCCTCGGCGGGCCGTTGCCCGCCTTGTCCCGCTTCGTGCGTTGTGCGTAGACTCGCGCCATGCCCCCGCCACGAGGACTTCCGACATGAACAGAATCCGTCTCGCCGCGCTGCTGGCGGCGGCCGCGCTGCTCGCCCCGTCGCTCGCCTGGGCCGGCACGACGCTCGATTCGATCAAGCAGCGCGGCGCGCTGCGTTGCGGCGTGAACACCGGGCTGATCGGCTTCTCGGCACCCGACGCCCAGGGCAAGTGGCACGGCCTCGACGTCGACTTCTGCCGCGCGGTAGCGGCCGCCGTCCTTGGCGACCCGAACAAGGTGCAATTCGTGCCGACCAACACGCAGAACCGGTTCACCGTGCTGCAGTCGGGCGAGGTCGACATCCTGTCGCGCAACACGACGTGGACCGCCAGCCGCGACTCGACGCTCGGCGCGGTGTTCGCCGGCACGATCTTCTACGACGGACAGGGCTTCATGGTGAAGAAGTCGGCCAACGTCAAGAGCGCAAGCCAACTGAACGGCGCGACGATCTGCGTGCAGCCCGGCACGACCACCGAGCTGAACCTCAGCGACTACTTCCGGACGAAGAAGATGAACTTCCGCCCGGTGGTGGTCAACGAGTTGCAGCAGGTCGAGCAGGCGTTCTTCTCGGGCCGCTGCGACGTCTTCACGACCGACATCTCTGGACTGGCGGCGACCCGGCTCAAGGCGCCGAACAGGGACGACTACGTGATCCTGCCGGAGGCGATCTCGAAGGAGCCGCTCGGGCCGCTGGTGCGCCGCGGTGACTGGGAGTACTTCACGATCGTCAAGTGGGTGCTCGCCGGCCTGATCGAGGCCGAGGAGTATGGCGTCACGTCGTCCAACGTCGACAAGCTCAAGGCCGAGAGCAAGGACCCCCCGATCCAGCGGCTCGTCGGCACATCGGGCGACATCGGCAAGGGCCTGGGGCTGGACAACGACTGGCTGGTGCGCGCGCTCAAGGCCGTGGGCAACTACGGCGAGATGTACCAGCGCAACGTCGGCCCGATCGGCATCGCGCGCGGCCTGAATGCGCAGTGGCGCGACGGCGGCCTGATGTACGCGCCGCCGATCCGCTGAACGCGGGGCCGATCGCCGATCCGCGTCCGCGGCCGCGCAGCCCACCGGCCGACCGCGCATGTTCGCGAACGAGCGCTTCCGCGCAGTCCTGTACCAGGTCCTGTTGCTCGCAGCCGTCGTCGGCGTCGGCTGGTTCCTGGTCGCCAATACGCTGCACAACCTGTCGACCCGGCAGATCCAGGTCGGCTTCGGCTTCCTGTCGCGCGAGGCCGGCTTCGAGATCGCCGAGTCGCACGTCGCCTACGATCCGTCGAACACCTACGGCCGCGCACTGTGGGTGGGACTGCTCAACACGCTGTGGGTATCGGCGCTCGGCATCGTCGCCGCCACGATCCTCGGA
>JAHBZV010000099.1 GCA_019635275.1 Burkholderiaceae bacterium
TGCGCCGCCGCGGGCGACGCCGAAGTCGGCCTGCACCGCGGGCAGCACGACGACGACGACGTACATTCCGCAGCCGCCGATCGTCGACAGCGCGAGGCTGACCCACAGCCGGAACCAGGCCTGGCGGGAATCGGTCTCGGGGATCATCGTGGGGCGGTCCGTCGCGTAAGGGGCGGCGGACAGTCTAGCGTGCCGGCCGGCGCCGGCCGCGCCCCCTTCAGCCTAGCGCAGCGTCGACAGGAAGTTCCACAGCGCGGCCAGCTCGACGTCGTTCATTTTCCGGTACACCGAGACCGGCATCGGCGCGCGCAGCGCATGGCCGTCGAGCGCCGAGCGGCCTTCGCGCATCGTCCGGACGAATCCGTCGAGGTTCCAGCGCCCGTCGGCGCCCAGGCGGATCGGCGCGGACGCGGCCCAGTCGGGCGGGGCACCGGGAATCGGCCCGCCGCGAAACTCGCTGCCGTGGCAGCCGCTGCACGACGCCGACGCGAGGTAACGTCCGAATGCCGCTGTCGGCGCCTCGTGCGGCTTTTCGTCGAACCCGCGCGACGGGTCGATCGTCTCGGCCGGCAGCAGCGTCGGGAACTTGCCGAGCGCGTAGAGCAGGCGCGGCAGCGGGCCGACCTCGACCGGCGGCGTGCTTCGCTCGACGGCCGGAACGCTGCGCAGGTAGGCGATCAAGGCGGCGAGATCGTCGCGCGCGAGGTGCTGGTATTCGTGTGCGGGCATGATCACCAGCGGCTTCCCATCGGGCCGCAGGCCGGTGCGGATCGCGGCCGCGATCTCGGCGTCGCTCCACTTGCCCAGGCCGGCAGGCGTGAGGTTCGGCGCATAGACCTTGCCGACGACCGGATCGTCGACGACGCGTGCGCCGCCGAGGTCCTTGCCATGGCAATCCGGGCAACCGTTGCGCACGCGCACGATCCGCTCGCCGGCGTCGATCGGCGCGCTGCGCACCTCCTGCGCAATGTCGATGGACGGCGACGCGTGGCGGCGCGCCAGCGCCTCGTCGGTGACCTTCCAGGCCCACAGCAGCGTCGCCGCCGCCGCCACGACGGCCAGCGCCACGAGCGCCCCGAGCAGCTTCAGTACCCGCTTCATCTCCGCCCCCAATGCAAATCGACCCTGTTCGAGGGTTCTCAGGCTATTCGGGAGGCGCGCGCCCGACAATGGCTCGGAGGATCATGGCTCCATCGAGCCACGTGGGCTCACCACATCTGCCGGATCCGCGCGGCGACGTCGACCTTCGGCGCCGCCGAGGCGGCACCCGTCCCGGCCGGGGTGGCCTCGGGCGGCGGGCCGACCCGGTCGAAGCGCTCGAGCAGGGCATCGGTGAGGAAACGGCTGCGGGCGCCGTGCACGTAGGCGTCGCCGTAGCGCGGCTGCTGCGTGACGTGGTAGCGCTGCGGCTCGAGCAGGTAGAGCGAGTCGCGCGCCCGTGTCACGGCGACGTAGAGCAGCCTGCGCTCCTCGTCGATCGACTCGGCGCGGCCGGTCGCGTACTCGTTCGGGAAGTTGCCGTCGTTGACGTTGATGACGAAGACCGCGTCCCACTCCTGACCCTTGGCCGAATGGACGGTGGAGAGGATCAGGTAGTCCTCGTCGCGAAGCGGATCGCCGGCGAGGTCGCCGCTCGCCTGCGGCGGATCGAGGGCGAGCTCGGTCAGGAAGCGCTCGCGCGTGCCGAACTGCGCGGCAATCGACTGCAGCATGTCGAGGTCGGCGGCGCGCACCGCGGCATCGTCGTGCCGGCGCTCGAGCAGCGGCTGGTACCAGCGGCGCACCGGCTCGAGCTGCGCCGGCCAGCGCGCCGACGGATCGAGCAGCCCGGCCATCACCGCGACGAAGCCGTCCCACTCGTCGCGCGCCGCGGCCGGCGCCGCGAAGCCGCGCAACGCTTCGAGCAGGCGCGACGGCGCGCCGCCGATCGCGTCGAGGCAGCGCTGCGCGGTCGCGGGGCCGACGCCGCTCATCAGCTGCAGCGCGCGAAAGCCGGCGATCGCGTTGCGCGGGTTCTCGGCCCAGCGCAGCACCGACAGCAGGTCCTTGATGTGCGCGGCCTCGAGGAACTTCAGCCCGCCGTGCTTGACGAAGGGGACGTTGCGCCGCGCGAGCTCGATCTCCAGCGTCGCGCTGTGATGCGAACTGCGAAACAGCACCGCCTGCCGCTTCAGCGGCACCGCCGCCTCGCGGTGGCGCAGCACTGCATCGACGACCCAGTCGGCCTGCGCGCGATCGTCGACGACGCTGACCAGCTGCGGGCGCGCGCCGCCGCCGCGGCTCGCGCGCAGCGTCTTCGGGTGCTGGCGCGCAGCCTGCGCGATCAGCGCGTTGGCGGCGTCGAGCACCGGCTGCACCGAGCGGTAGTTCAGTTCGAGGGTGATGCGCTGCGCCGGCGGCTCGAACTTTGCGGGGAAGTCGAGGATGTTGCCGACGTCGGCCGCGCGGAATGCGTAGATCGACTGCGCGTCGTCGCCGACCACCGCCAAGCCCCGGCCGCCGGGCTTCATCGCCAGCAGGATCTGCGCCTGCAGCGCATTGGTGTCCTGGTACTCGTCGACCAGCACGTGATCGAAGCGCGCGCCGACCTCGGCGGCCAGCGACGGATCCGACATCGCCGCGTGCCACCACAGCAGCAGGTCGTCGTAGTCGAGCACGCCGTTGGCCTGCTTGCGCTCGACGTAGCCCCGGAACAGCGCCGACAGCTCGTCGCGCCACTGCGAGCACCACGGGAACGCCTCGTGCAGCACGCGTTCGAGCGGCCAGCCGCTGTTGACCCGCTGCGAATAGATCGCCAGGCAGGTGTCCTTGCGCGGGAAGCGCTGGCGCGTCGACGACAGGCCGAGCTCGTGGCGCACCACGTCGACGAGGTCGGCCGCGTCACCGCGGTCGAGGATGCCGAACGACGCGTCGAGCCCGACGCGGTCGGCGTACTCGCGCAGCAGGCGCGCGCCGATCGAGTGGAAGGTGCCGGCCCACGGCAGGCGAACCGGGCCGGGGCGCGCCGCGGACACCAGCCGCTCGGCGCGACGTGTCATCTCCTGCGCGGCGCGCCGGCTGAAGGTGAGCAGCAGGATCCGCATCGGGTCGACGCCCTGCATCACGAGGTGCGCGACGCGATGCGCAAGCGTGGCCGTCTTGCCGGTGCCGGCGCCCGCGACGATCAGCAGCGGCGGCGAATCGAAGCGGCCATCGGGGCCCCGCTCGCCGAAACCGGCGGCGGCGCGCTGCTCGGGATTCAACCCGTCGAGCGGATCGGGGCGAGGAACGGCGCGCCGGGTCGTGCTGCACGGGGCAGCGGCGGCGGGTGGCGCAATGGCATCGGCGGGCATGCCCGCGAGTTTAGAGGATTCGCTGGATATCCATCCACTACCAGCGCAGCAACCTCGGGCCGAGCAGCGCGCCCAGGATGGCCGGGATCAGGATCCCGAGCACGTACCAGGTCGCGAGGAACGGGGCGGCCATCTCGGGGCAATGCAGCGTGTAGACCACGGCCGCCACCGCTCCGGCCAGCAGGCCGGCAACGCCCCCCGCGAGCCGCAGCCGGGTGGGCGCCAGGCCCTTCATCGCCCACATCGAGGTGGCCCAGGTCGGCACCGACAGCACCGTGATGTTCAGCGGGCAGGTCGACCAGGTCTGGCCGAAGATCAGGCCGGCGCGATCGGCCGGCTCGGCCGCGAGCAGGACCGCACCGGCCAGCGCCCAGATCGCCAGCAGCGGCGCCGCCATCCCGAGCGGCGCGCCGCCGAGCGCGACGCCGGGCTGCGAGAGCCGCAGCGCCGCCACCACGCTGGCGACGGCCAGCGCCGCCACGAAGCCGAACTTCATCCAGAACATCGGCAAGCCCGCCGCGTGCGCGAGGTCGTCGCGCACGCCGAGCAGGATCGCCATCAGCAGCGAGGCGCCGAGCGCGCCCCAGCCGATCGCCAGCGCGAAGCGGCGCCGCGCCGCGGAGGGCTCGACGTCCCCGGCGCCGGTCGCGAGCATCGTCACCAGGTCGTCGGTTCTCATCGCGTGCTCCGGATCATCGCCGCGAGCACCTTCAGCCCCCGATGCACGCCGATCTTGACCGCCGACACCGACAGGCCGGTCAGTCGCGCGGTCTCGAGCACCGACAGGCCCTCGATCTTCACGTGCAGGATCGGCAGGCGCTGGCGGTCGGGGAGCGCCTGCAGCAGCTTCGCGAGGTCGCGCCGCGCCTCGCTCGCTTCGGCATCGCTCGCCGCGAGCACCTCGTCGGCGTCGTCGAGGGAATCGGTCTGCGCGTCGCCGCGGGCGCGCCGGCGCAGCAGGTCGACGAGCTTGTAGCGCGCAATCGCGTGGACCCACGCGGTCAGCGGCTGGTCCGGGTCGTAGGTGTGCCGCTGGTTGTGCACCGCGAGCAGGGTTTCCTGCACCAGATCCTCCACTTCGTCCGGCAGCCTGCTCAGGCGCCTGCGGAAATAGGCCCGCAGGTGCGCGCCGAGCGCCTTCAGGAACGCGTGGTAGGCGGCGGAATCACCGCCCAGCCCGCGCACCAGCGCTTCGCGCAGGCGTTCCTCGGTCGCGTTCGCCGGGCCTCCGATGCCAGTTCGTTGCATTGCCGCTTTCGGTTACAGCCCGGTCGTTCGGGGCACGGCGGCGCGGATCCGGCCGCGAGCGCGCTGCGTTCGACCTGAAGCATATCGCGCGACCGGCTGTAACCGGCGACGCGTTCGCATCGAACTTGCCTGCAGACCCGCCGATTCGCAAGCCCTCGCGGCCCGGCGCGGCGCGGTCGGTTTCGAACGCTTCCATCCATCTCATCGAGGAGTCGCATTCATGTCACGTCAAACGATCGCCGTCACGATGTTCGCGCTCGGCGCGCTCGCGGCCGGCGCCGCGCTGGCCGCCGAGGACAAGAAACCCATGGACGACAAGGTCGCACTCGAGAAGTGCTACGGCGTCTCGCTCGCCGGCAAGAACGACTGCGCCGCCGGCCCCGGCACGACCTGCGCCGGCACCGCGAAGGTGGACTACCAGGGCAACGCGTGGCGGTACGTGCCCAAGGGCACGTGCACGACGATGAAGACGCCGAAGGGCATGGGCTCGCTCACCGCGCTGAAAGGCTGACCATGACGCCGTCCGCGGGCCTCGGCCTGAAGCCGGAACACTTCGACGACGCGCTCGGGTGCGCCGCGGACGGGCTGTGGTTCGAAGTCCATCCCGAGAACTACATGGCGGCAGGCGGCCCGCGGCCCGCATGGCTTCGCGCGATCCGCTCGCGCCATCCGGTGGCGCTGCACGGCGTGGGCCTGTCGCTGGCCTCCGACGCCGATCCCGATCCTCGGCACCTCGAT